>CAKNOA010000006.1 GCA_930990065.1 uncultured Clostridia bacterium
TTTTTCCCATAGTAATACCCCCTGATGTAGTACTTCCATTTTCCTACATCAGGGAGTACTTTGTCTATTGTCCGTTTTTACTGGACCTGTTCACGGCTTAGAAACCGCGGGGCTTTTTTTCAGAAAAAACATTGTTTTTTCCCCTTTCTGCCTGGTTTTTTTCGTTTACAGGAGAAAAGGGCTCTGGTACAATGAAGACAAGGGAAAGTTGTATGGACAAAGGAGGAAATTTTTATGGATCATCTGTACTATGGCTGTGCCTATTATGACGAGTACATGCCTTTTGACCGTTTGGAAAAAGACATCCAAATGATGAAAGATGCGAATATCAATGTGATCCGCATTGCCGAATCCACGTGGGCAACAGAGGAACCGCGCTGCGGGGAATTCGACTTTTCCCATGTGGAACGTGTGCTGAAAGCCACCGAAAAAAGCGGCATTCAGGTGATTATTGGCACCCCTACGTACGCGATTCCGCCGTGGCTGGCTGCCATGCACCCCGAAGTGATGGCCGACACCCATCGGGGCAAAAACCCGTACGGCGCCCGGCAACTGATGGATATCACCAGCCCCATCTACCGGTATTATGCCGAACGGATTATCCGCAAACTCATGGAAACTGTGCAGCCCTACTCCCATGTCATCGGCGTACAGCTGGATAATGAAACCAAACACTACGATACCTGCGGCCCGCACGTACAAAAACGGTTTGTCGCCTATCTGCGGGAAAAATTTGGCACGGTCGAAGCGCTCAACCGCGCATACAACCTGCACTACTGGAGCAACGCCATCGACGCGTGGGAAAATTTCCCCGATGTGCGGTATACGATTAACGGCAGCCTGGCGGCGGAATTTGAAAAATTCCAGCGCAGCCTCGTGGACGAGTACCTGGCCTGGCAGGCAGACATTGTGCGCCCGTACTTAAAGCCGGATCAGTTTATCACCCACAACTTTGACTTTGAATGGCGCGGTTTTTCGTTTGGCGTACAGCCGGATGTCAGCCACGACAAGGCTTCCCGCTGCCTGACAGTGGCCGGGTGCGATATCTATCACCCCACCCAGGACCACCTGACGGGCCACGAAATTGCCTTTGGCGGCGACGTGGTGCGGTCGATTAAAAACGGACAAAATTACCTGGTTTTGGAAACCGAAGCCCAGGGCTTCCCCCAGTGGGTGCCTTACCCCGGCCAGCTGCGGCTGCAGGCGTTCAGCCACCTGGCCAACGGGGCCGCTTCAGTGATGTATTGGCATTGGCATTCCATTCACAATTCGTTTGAAACATACTGGAAGGGGCTTCTGAGCCACGATTTCTTGCCCAATGAAGTGTACAAAGAAGCCGCTACCATTGGCGCCGACTTTAAACGGCTGTCCCCCCATCTGACTGGGCTGCAAAAGAAAAACCGTGCCGCCGTGCTGGTGAGCAACGAAGCCCTGTCCGCCATGAAACAGTTCCCGTTACCGGACGGCAAAACAAAATACAATGATGTGGTGCGCTGGCTCTATGATACGCTTTTCAGCCTGAATGTGGAAACCGATATCCTGTTCCCCTCTATGGCCGACAAACTGCCGTCGTACGATTTGGTGGTAGTACCGGCTTTGTATGCGGCCCCCGAAAGCTTGCTGCAAAAACTCAGCGATTATGTAGCGGAAGGCGGCTGCCTGTTGGCCTCCTTTAAGACCGGTTTTACCATGGAAGACGCCACAGTCTACCCCGACCAGCCGCCCCATGGGCTGACGTCGTGCTTTGGCATCGGGTACAGCCTGTTTACCGTACCGGAAAACGTGAGCCTGACAGGGGATGATTTCTCCCTGGAAGACGACGAACGCAAAGCCAGCGTGTGGATGGAACTGGTAACCCCCACCACCGCCCAGGTAATTGCCCACTATGATCATCCCTACTGGCACAAATATGCCGCTGTCACGCGCAATACCTTCGAAAAAGGGACGGCCTACTATATGGCCACGATGACCTCCCCGGCTTACGCCCGGCAAGTGCTTTCGCTCGCTTTGCAGGAAGCAGGACTTTGGGGTCCGGAACAAACCCTTCCCTGCACGCTGAAAAAGGGTGTCAATGCCCTGGGCCATACCGTGCGGTTCTACTTAAATTACAGCCAGCAGCCGGTGTCCGTCCCTTATGCCTATGGCGCTGGTAAGGAACTTATTTCCGAAACGACTGTCACCCCTGGGCAAACCCTGGAACTGGCTCCCTGGGGATTTGCCGTGGTGGAAGAAAACGCCTGAATTTTCCCATAATGATGGTCCTATGAAGCTGGATAAGTCGTTTTCTCATCCTAAATAAAGAAACGGCATGGTGCTGACACCATGCCGTTTTTTCCTGTACAGTTGATGAAAACAAATGTACAGGGATACTCTGATCGCTTTTCAATAAGAAAAATCCGTCAGTGCTTGTTTCTTTTTATGATGACGGGTTACCCGTGTTTTCCAGCGGAAAGGTCACACTCCAATTGCCTTCCACACAACCTGATGACGTTACAAAATCCCCATAAAGATCATATATTGTCAGAGATTCCTCGGGAACTCCCGTAAAAATATATTCTTCATAACTACCTTTTTCTGCTTCATCAAAAAAGGAAACCGAAAAGTCGCAGTTAATCTTTTCACCGGTATTCCGGTTAATCAGCGATATCATACCGTGGTTATCTGTATTGAGAATATCTTCATAATACACTTGTACACGAAGGCGTCCATCTATATAGCCAATACTGGTTAGCGTTACCCCCTCAGTCGGAACACAAATGGCACCAGACGGCTTCAGCACGGTTACTTGCCCTTCTTGTCCGTCATCATCGGCTTCACTAAATCCCCGCGGCATCACCTTCTGTGTGAGTGTTTCCAATTCAACACGGTCTAGTGCAACCTCTTCCAGAACGTCTTTGTACATTTTTTTATGGCTGATAAACTTCTCGACCGAAAAAGTGATCTTACCGCCCGTAATAGCCTGTTCATTCCACCGCTCAATGGTGATCAAAAACGTAGCGGTCTTTGTATCGGGGTCATAACTTGTCAACCGGCAGGTCCCTGTCCCATCAAACGGCGTATGGATTTGATAACTATCGAAAAGATCTGCCGTCTCATCCAGTCTGGTTCCCTCTATATCTTGCATTGTAATATAGATTTGTGCCGTATCTTCATGCACATAGACGGCCACAACCTCCATGCGGATTCCATTATCTTCGCAGGACATCTGCACGGGTTTGAAATACTGTGCGGTGGCGGGCGAAATAGCATACAACATTTCATAAAAAGCAGGGATAGAAGCTGCCATAACCGGCACGGTAAGACAAAATATGAGGCAAAGGCAAGCCGCTGTCAGCCACCATTTTTTCGCACCACCTTTCTTTTTGATAGGCTCCTCATTCGCTGCCATTACATAATCGGCATGGATAAGCTCCATTTTCTCTAATAATTCATACCCTCTCATAGTGTGTACCCTTCCTTTTCAAGATATTGGCGCAATTGATTTCGGCAACGGAAAAGCGTTGTTTTTACTTTACTTTGAGATAGAGAAAACCGGCAAGAAATGTCCGCAATCGAATCCAAATACCAGTAACGACGTATAAAAATATTTCTTTTTTCTTCACTGAGTGTACGAAGAAACCCCTCCAAGCCTTCGCTCAATGTCATATCGTCGATACGACACGCGTTGTCATCTGGCGCCGGAATACATGCTTCTATTTCTTCACTCAACTCGCAGATAAACGCACAGCGTTTCAGGCGGCTGCGTTCCCGGCAGCAATTTAGCGACAGATGCTGCGTAATGCGAGCCAAAAAGGCATACAGATACTTTTTTGGTTCATGAGGCGGAATGGACTGCCACGCTTTCAGATACGTATCGTTTTCACATTCTTCGGCAGTCTGCCGGTCACCGACAATGCCATAAGCCAAGGCACGCAGGCTTTTCCCAAATTTTGCGGAAGTTCCCTGAATGGCCGTTTCGTTACGACACAAATAAAGTTCCACAATTTTACTGTCATCCAAGGATCTCCCTCCTTTTTTCATGTTTAAAGGCCTTCATTCTGATAAGCACCTTTTTGATCGTGAAGGTTACACATTTAAAAATCTAGACAGAACTCTTTTATTTTCATAAAGAAAGGGTATCCGGTTTTTACTCCGAATACCCTTTTTGTTATGTCTGTGTTTTTTTTACTTGCTGACAGGGGGTACCGGCAGGATATACCCGCCATACGGCACCACATATACATCTTTTCCGGTAAAATCAATTTGTTTTAGCAGTGTTTCGATCTGCGGAGCGCTGGTGATATTCATTTCTTTCACCAATTCCGGCGGCAATTGAGACATCAGGAAGATTTTTCCCCGGCGCAGCCATTCACAGGTGGCGTAAAAAATATAGCCCCCAATGGTAAAATCGGCCCGCAGTGCTTCATCCAGCCGCCCTTCTTTCAGCGGACGCACCCAGTCAAAATAATCCTTGGCGCCGCCGCCGTCCCGGCATTCGGCCAAAAACAGCAAGGTACCGCCGGGCTTCATGGCGTTAATGGCATTGAGCGGGCATTTAATCGCCTGGTACAGGTTGATATCTTTGGGATACCCGCCGCAGCTGACAATCACCACATCGGCCAGGTGGTCCACCGGTACTTCATAACACTGTTTTTGATACCGGCAGCTGGCCTCCCACGCTGTGCGCCAGTTCCCACAGAACAGCCCACTGTGTTTGCCGCTGGATGCCATGACCAGGTTAATGCCGAAGACCGGCGCTACCAGGGCGGCCGCTTCGTCCATATCTTCGTGAATGGGATTGAGCGATAATTTCCCGCTGCCTACTTTGTCGTCGGTTTTCTTTTCCGTAGGGCTCAGGGCCCGTTCATGGTTTTCCCGAATGCTACGGCGGGAACACACCCCCGGCAATATACTTTTGCGTCCTCCGCCAAAGCCTGCCATCAGATGATGCACGGTCCCGCCCACCAGAATGACTTTCCGCCCCACTACCAAGGGGTTTACTTCCACCCGGGTCCCCCGGGAGGTCGTCCCTACATAGACAAGATCCGGAGCATCGCAGTTGTGGTTGAGCACCTGCACCTTTTCGTACACCGCGGGGGAGACAATCTGCTTCATTTCCTCTTCGGTGTTAGGCCGGTGCGTCCCCAGGGCGATTAGAATCACCATGTGCTCATAGGGAACCTGGCAGGTCTCATGTAAAAAAGATACCAGCGGCCCGATCACCTGATCCTGGTGTGTCCAGGCACGGGTAATATCGCTGACCACCAGCGTGACCAGGTCATTGGGCTGAATCAGTTGCGACAACGGCGGGGAATCAATGGGTTCTTGTTCCACAGCTTTATAAAAAGCGGCCGGCACATCTTCGATTTCTTTCATGGGGTTTCCCTGCAATACTTCAATGGAACGGGCCCCCATAATGGGAATTTCGATTTCCTTTTCTCCATATTTTAACGAAAAGGTACGGTTCACAGCTTCAGGCTCCTTTCTCAGACGAGGAATTATCTTTTACGGAAATCGCCTGCATCAATTTGGGGAACCGGAAGAAGAAGGTGATCCCCACAATGGTGGCACATGTAATATCGGCCACCGGTTCCGCCAGGAAAATGCCGAATTCCGGGTCCTGCGTAAAGATCAGCGGGAACAGGTACGCCAGCGGAATCAGCAGAATGACTTTGCGCAGCAGGGCGAAAAACAAGCTGATTTTCGATTCGCCCAACGCCACAAAGGTCTGCTGGCAGGAACCCTGCACGGCCATCATGATGCACCCAGCCATATAAATACGCAGCGCCCACACGGCGTGCTCCGTAAAGGCCGGATTGTCGTTAAACAGCGAAACCAGTACATTCGGCATCAGCTGGCACGCTAGGAACAATAAGACATAGAAGAAAATTTCCCATACCAACAGCATCATAAACGTACGGCGCACCCGTTCGGGCTTTCTGGCCCCATAGTTAAAACTGATAATGGGCTGGGCCCCCTGGGCCAGCCCCTGCATAGGCAGGAACATCATCTGCAAAATACTGCTGCAAATCGTCATGGCCCCTACGGCCGGATCGCCGCCATAGGCCTGCAGCTGGGTATTAAAGACCACATTGATGGCACTTTCGGTAGCCTGCATAATAAACGGGGAAAGCCCCAACGCCATAACCGGTGCCAATATTTTCCACTGCGGCCGCAAGTATGCCGGACGGATACGCAGCGACGAACGGCGGCCAAAAAGGATCTGCAGCACCCATGCACAAGAAACGGCCTGGGAAATGACGGTTGCCAACGCAGCTCCCTGTACTCCCATGCCAAAGGTGTAAATAAACAGCGGGTCTAGGCCAATATTGATGACGGCCCCGATCAGCACGGTCAACATGCTGATGGTCGCACGCCCCTGCACCGTGATAAACGTGTTCATCCCCAACGACATCTGCACAAACACGGTTCCGCACAGGTAAATGGCCAGGTAACTTTCGGCATAGGGCAACGTATCCTGGCTGGCGCCAAAGCTCAGAAGCAGCGGTTCCCGCAGCGGTAATAACACCGCGGTCAGTACGATGGAGATACCAAGAAGCAGTGTAAAACAGTTGCTCAGGATTCTTTCGGCGCCTTCCATATTCTTCTGCCCCATGGCAATAGAGGCCCGCGGGCCACCACCCATGCCGACAAAGGCCGAAAAAGCGGATATTACCATCAAAATGGGGAAGCACAACCCGACACCTGTCAGTGCCAGACTGCCATCAGCCCCCATATGGCCAATGTAGATCCGGTCTACAACGTTATAAAGGGCGTTGATCAGCTGAGCCACAATGGACGGAACCGCCAGTTTCACCATCCACTTGCCAATCGACCCCGTACTTAAATCTGCTTTCATGGTTGCCAATTGATTGTCATCTCCCCGTATAGTCTTGGCTCGACGGGCCCTCTGCAAAAAAGCCAGAGGCTTTGTGTAAACCACCGGCTTTTTTCTCTGCGCATTGCTGCTTCCTTCATGAGCCTTTCCAATATTGGTTTATTATTTTATTATACCGCAGTTCTTTCCGTTTGTCATCCCAGTAGAAAGAAAAAGGCAAAGCCCAAAAGGGCTTTGCCTCGTTCCTTTTTATATACAAAAAGCCACGGTTTTCAGCTGGACCCGACCGGTGAGCCCTTCAATGCGAACGGTAACTTTTTCTCCCTGGGGTACAGGGAACGGCTCGCTTTCGCCTTCTGTGAGCGTCAGCGTTTTTGGTTCCTGTCCGGCTATGGTCACTTGCACCGTGCCGTCGCTGCCCGCCAAAGCGGTCAGCTTACCCATTGTACCCGGTTGCACGTTATAAAGCGAATAACAGGCATACACCCCTTCTGTCAGCACCAGCGACAGGTGTTCCCATTCCCGTTCCGGCTTTTGGCCGCTCATCGCCGCAAAATGGGGCGCATCCGCCGGCATGTACCCGGGATCGCCTTCGATGGGCATCCCATCTTTGACCCGATAGCCAAACTGGTTTTCGATCACATCGCTGCCGCCAAAGGAAACGCCTTTCCCCGGCATGGCGTCGTACCCGGTGGCGGGAATGGCAAAGGGCGCCTGACGCAGCAGATAGTGATGCACGGTTTCGTCCTTTTTGCAGTGAGCAAATTTGATATTTTCCAGCATTTCATCAAAGATCCGCTGGCTTTCTTCATACGAAGGCCGTGCCCCGCCTTCGGAAATAAAGCGGTACATCTTGTCCCACTCTTTCGGCAGCGGATACGTCACGGCATGGGTGACGTTGCAGCTTTCGGCCACTTTGTAGCTCCACAGATTATACCCCGCATGGTTCGTGGTAAGCATTTCGTAATAAACCGCCATGGCTTCGGGGGTATCGTTGGTTTCGCCGGACCAGATTGGCACCCCACATTCTTCCGCTTTGCGCAAAATGGGCGCCAAGGTCTGCATCTGCGGATCATGGCCATAGTGCATATGAATATGCCAGTTGTGGTACCCGGGATCGAATTCATGGTCTTTTGTGAAAATATCCACCCGGGACGCAAACCGGTGGCCCTCCAGGCTAAACATATGGCGGGTATCGATCTTGCGAATGCGGGCAATGGCTTCGTCGTAAAACTTTACCAGTTCCGGGATCAGATGGTCAAAACGGGGCGGCGAAATCGGTTCGTTGAGCAGTTCATACGCCCCCACAATCCACCGGTCTTTATACCGGCGCGCGATTTCTTCCCACAAAAGCATGGTGCGCTCCCGGCTTTCCTCTTCCAGGAACATACGCGGAATGTTATCCAGCCCGTCGTCGCACAATAGCCCACTCTGGCCGCCGACGGCTGCGTGCATATCAATCACCGCATACAGCCGGTATTTTTCGCACAAATCCAGCACATTGTCCAGCATGGCGAACGAATCCTCGTTAAAATGGATACCGGGCTCTTCGTCCAGGAACAGCCGCGCCGAAATGGGCAACCGGATGCTGTTCATCCCACACTCGGCCATGTACGCGATATCACCTTCCGCCAAAAAGGCCCGGGTCCACCGGGACCAGAAACTTTTGGCATAGGCGGTCCCGCAGGTTTCACGGATGCACTGTTCAATGGAGCGGCAGTGTTCATAGCGGCGGGGCATATTGCAGCCGTCAAACCCTACCAGGAACATGGGCGTACCGCCCACCATCCAGCCTTCCGGGTTGCACCAGTTGCCCATGCCCCAGCCGCGCAGAATCACTTCTTCGCCGTCACCGTTGATCATCCGGCGGCCGTCGGCATGTAAAAAACCTTTGACACGATCGTTTGTAAATGCACTCACGCTTTTAACTCCTCCCTTTTTTCTTTTTGCCTTTCTTTCTCAATACGTAAACGAAAATTCTTCAGCCAACCACTCATGGCACAGCGGGACCCAAGCGGCCGCCGCTTTATTGGGGGTGAACACCTCCTGGTTGCACAGGCTCATCCCATGGCCGCCCCGGGGGAAAATGTGGCAGGCAAACGGGACATGATGGGCCTGCAGCGCCGAAACCAACAGCAGGGTGTTTTCCACCGCTACACAGTCATCCTCCACCGTATGCCACACAAACGCCGGTGCGGTCTTTTCATCCACATGGCGGTCCAGGGCCCAAAATTCATTTTCGGGGGTCCCCATGTCGTGCTGGCCGCTCACCCAATACAGGGATTCCTGGTCTGCCAGCGGCCCGGCCGTGATAACCGGGTAGCCCAAAATCATGGCATTGGGGCGGTTCTTCCCATTTTTCGTGTCCATTTTGGCTTTTAATGCCTCATGATCCCACAAAATACCCAGGGAAGCCGCCAAATGGCCTCCCGCCGAAAAACCGGCCACGGCAATGTGGTCCGGGTCAATCTGCCATTCCTCTGCCTTGTCCCGCAAAAGGATCATGGAATACGAAACATCCATCAACGGACGCATGTCCCCGGCCTCTTCCTTTACGGAATAGTACAGCACAAAGGCCTGGTACCCTTTTTCATAAAAGGACAGGGCAATGGGTTCCGCTTCGCGGTCGGAACAGTAGGCATACCCGCCCCCGGGGCAAACCAGAACCGTTGGGCGCGGCCCACGGTTTTGGGACATGACACTGTCCTTATCGTGCAGATAGCCGTTCAGTACCGCGTGAGAATTGGGATTCGGATTACAATGGATCAATTTCATCATAAAGTCTCCTTTCTGACTCCTTATTTTTCTATTATACAATGAGTTTCCCAAAAGCTCACGGGATTTTTTTTACGGTCTTCCCGGACGATTCTTTGATTTTTATAGTTCCAGCGGGCATTTTTCTCCGCTGAGCATCTGGAACAGGGTTTCCACCCCGCAATCGGCCATGCTGCGCACACTTTCTTCCGTATAAAACGCCATGTGCTGGGTCAATACCACATTGGGGAACTGGCGCAGATAGACCATATCCCTATTTTTGATAATATCGGTACGCAGATCGTTGTGATAAATGCCTTCTTCGTTTTCCAGCACGTCCATGCCCAAAGCGCCAATTTTACCGGTTTCGATTCCTTCTGTAAGGGCATAAATATCTGTCAACGCGCCGCGGGCCGTATTGATGAGTACCACACCGTCCTTCATTTTATCGAGGGCTTTGCGGTCAATAATATGATCGGTTTCCGGGGTGAGAGGCATATGCAAGGAGATCACATCACTCTCCCGTAACAGGGTTTCCAGCGGCACATACCGGGCCAGCCCCGCTACCCGGGCATCCTGATACTTGTCATAGGCCAAAAGGCGGCAGCCAAAGCCGCTCAGGTTCTGCAGCACCGTCCGGCCAATGCTGCCTGTGCCCATAACGCCCACCGTCAGGCTGCGCAGTTCCCGCCCGCGCAAGCCCATCAGGGAATAATCGTTCACATTCTGCCGCCACATGGCCGGTTTATAATTGCGCAGGGTGAGCAGCATGAGCATCACCGTAAAATCGGCTACCCCATTGGGCGGATAACTGGCATGGGCCACCCGTACCCCCACCCGGTGCGCCGCCGCCAAATCGATGTGGTTAAACCCGATGGTGCGGGTTGACAGGGCCTTAACCCCTTTATCTTTCAATTTGGCCAGCAATTTTTCATCCATACGGCTATCACCCAGGATACTGACGCCTTCGCTCCCCTGTATCAGGGACAGCGTTTGATCGGTCAGCGACTGGTCCGATAACGCCAGCGTCACCCCTACCCGTTTGGCTGCCTGTTGCAAAAAACCTTTTTCGTCGTCTCGCACTTCGAATACCGTGAGTTTCATGTGGTTCCCTCTTTCTTTAATCATTTTAGGCTTTACGGTGTTAAAACGGCAAACAAAAAAGGCAGGCCTTACTGACCTGCCCTTTTTCTATGCACATGTGTTGCCTTTTGTCCCATAGGCCCCTCGCTTTTCCTTACCGTATACGAGTTTTTCAAAACCCGAACATACCTGGTTCTATTAGTATACCAGATGGCGGGGCCTTCTGGCAAGAGAGGGCAATTACTGTTTTTCCGCGTATGCCTGCAGCCGCCGGAACAAATCCCCAAAAATACGGTCCCGATTGACCCGGCTTACATACCCATACAAATGGCGGTTTTCGTCCACACTGTAGGTGCCTTCCAGCGTCACAATGGGGCTGTGCCGCAGCTGGGTTTCTTCCCCTTCCGGGCACACCAGCCACGCAATCACCGTGGGATCCCAGATCACCCGGGAATAGGCAAAGTGGTCGTCGCTGCACTCGAAATACCGTTGGGCCAGAAAATCGCCAATCGCCCCGCGGCCTTTGATAAACGTGTTCACTTCCGGTAGCGTGGTAATCATGTGGTCCACGACGCCCATGCACGGCAGCTGTACCACCGCCGCCCCGCAATCGAACACCACCTGGGCCGCCGGTACGTCCTGGATTAAATTGAATTCTTTCGTATCGGGCCAATGAAGCGCGTGGCCACCCAGCCACACAATGACTACTTTATCCACAATGTCCGGCGCCATCAAAAGGGCCGACGCCACATTCGTAATAGCCCCAATGGCCAGTACATACAAAGGCTCTTCCGTTGTGCAGGCCCGGGCTTTTTTCACCAGGTCTTCCGCGGCGGGCGACATCACCGGCGTTTTATCAGCCGGCAGGTACCGGTCGCTTCCTTTGAACACAAAATTTTCCTTTTGTACATTCATTCGGGTAAGAATCCGATGGATTTCTTCATAGCTTTTTTCCATGCCATCCTTGGGACCGGTAGATTTTTCGTTGAAGTACGGTGCCGCATAAATGGCCTGCAAATCAATTTTTTCGGGGCTGAGCAGAGCGTACACCACGGCAAACTGGTCGTCAATTTCGTTAAACGTATCGGTATCCAGAACGGCTTTCACCTTTCCTTTGGGCGGCTGCAACAGGCGCACCCGGGTTTCCTCCGCCATAGGCGGAAACTTGATGTGACTCATCAAATAGGTCTCCTTTCCTTGTGCCGGACGTATCGGGTCCGGTCTCCTGCCCTAAGTATAACGGAAACAGCGGAAAAAAGCCAGAAAAAAGAGAAACAGAGCTTTGATAGTTCCCACCCTATCAAAGCCCTGTTCCCAGGTGATAAAAAAGATTCCTTTACTCCACATCCAGCAGTTCGCAGAACGAGAGCATATAAATTTCGGCTGCATGAATGACGTCTTCAATATCGACATCTTCGTTGTAACCATGGATGCCTTCGCAGTTGGCCGGTCCATACTGAATCGTCTGAATGCCCAAGTCGCGGTAATACTTGGCATCACTGGACGCCCACTGATAAGCAGGCAGTACGGTCCTTCCCCAGATGGCTTCCGCATTTTTATGCACCATGCGAACGATGGGAGCATCGTAATCGGTGAAATTCGCTTCGCTGTGGTAATCGAGTTCGTACTCGATCCCCGTTTCGCCGCTGTTTTCGATCATCTTTTTCACGGCTTCTTCGATATCTTCATGGCGAATCCCAATAGGCAGACGGCAGTCGCACAGGCATTCGCAGGTATCGGGCACCATGTTGATCTTGTTGCCGCCCTGAATAATGCCGGGGTTGCAGGTCAAATGGTCAATCGCATCGGCCGAGCCGTTGGCGTTGGCTTTTTCGCAAACCAAACGGGAATTTTCCAGCGCCTGTTTCTGTTCCGGTGCAAAATGGCCGGGTACAGCGGTCAGCTCATTGACATGCTGCAGTAGCCGTCCCATTTTCATAATGGCATTATCGCCTTTGTAATTGCCCAAACTGCCGTGGGCGGGAGTACCATGGGCGATCAGCTTCATATGCATACCGCCCTTTTGGCCGATTTCAATATTATCATACGACGTCGGTTCGGCAATCAGGCAAGCCTGCGCACCATCAGCATACCCGTTTTCGCACAGCCACCGGGTCCCCCGGCCGCCGGCTTCTTCATCAGACACAATGTGAAGCCGCAGGCAGCCACCCAGTTTCGCGCCGCTTTCTTTGAGCATACGCATGGTGAACAGCAAACAGGCTACACCGGCTTTCATATCGCTGGTTCCGCGGCCACGAATCGTGGTTTCGGTAATTTCCCCGCCGCAGGGATCAAAATCCCACCCCTTCGGGTCCCCAATGGGCACCACGTCTACGTGGCCATTGAGGATCAGGTTGTACCCACTGCGGTTCCCCATTTCAGCCGTGACGATGGGATGTCCCTCAATGGTATCAATCTGCTGGGTTTCAATGCCGCATTTACCAAGGTACTGGCGCACAAACGCAATGACTTCGTCTTGCGTACCACAAGGGTTCTCGCTGTTGATCTGAATCAGCTGAGAGACCAGCTGCACCAATTCATCTTTATGCGCCAAAACGGCTTCATGCAGTTTTTTCTTTGTTTCCTGGTTCATGGATTTGTGCCTTCTTTCTTCCCATTCAATGGCCCTGTTAGTTCTGTTTTCCCTGCTCCATTAGGAAGCAAGCCACCTGGTGCCCTTCTTCCACTTCCCGCAGCTGGGGCCGTTCTTCATGGCAACGCGCCGTCGCATACGGGCAGCGGCCCGCCAGAGGACAACCTTTCATATCGCCAATGGGGCTGGGGATATCGCCTTCCAGTTTGATCTGTTCCCGGGTTTCAAAAGGACTGTCCGGCGGAATGGCCGACAGCAATGCTTTCGTATACGGATGCAGCGGATTATGATAGATTTTATCGGCCGCACACAGTTCGACCACCGTACCCAGATACATAATGGCAATCCGGTCGCTGACATGCTTAATCACGCTCAGGTCATGGGAAATAAAGATGTATGTCAGGTTAAATTCCTTTTGAATGGAACGGAACAAATTCAGTACCTGCGCCTGGATGGATACGTCCAGTGCCGACACAGGTTCGTCGCACACAATAATTTCCGGGTTGAGGATCAGCGCACGCGCTACGTTGATACGCTGCCGCTGGCCGCCGGAAAACTCGTGGGGGAACCGTTCAATGTGCTGAACATCCAGCCCCACCTTTTGCATCATGGCAAAAACCCGTTCCCGCCGTTTTTTCTTATCGGGTTCCAGGTTGTGCACAATCAGCCCTTCTTCAATGAGCTGGCCGCAAGTCATACGGGGGTTCAGGGACGAATACGGGTCCTGAAAAACAATCTGAATATTCTTGTGACGGTTCCGGCGTTCTTCTTTGGTATGCAGTTCCTTCAGGTTTTTCCCCTTATAGATAATGTCACCGCTGGTTACCGAATGAAGCCCTACCACACAGCGGCCCAGGGTGGATTTTCCGCACCCGGATTCCCCGATTACACCCAGGGTTTCCCCTTTTTGAATATCCAAACTTACATGAGAAAGGGCATGCAGCTGTTTGGGGCCCTCAAACAATTTGGCACTGCGCACTTTAAAATCTTTGCACAGATCGCGGATCTGCAGAATAGGCTGATCACTCATCGCTGGCCGCCTCCTTTCCTCTTACAAGCGTTTCTACACCGTTCTGATGGTGGCAGGCTACTTTATGGCCGGGTGCCACTTCCACCAGTTCCGGCACCTGTTCACGGCAAATATCCGTCGCATACGGGCAACGGTTGTAGAAATTGCAGCATTTGCCCGTTAAACGCAGATCCGGCGGCGTACCGGGGATAGCCTTCAATTCGGCTTTTTCCGTATCAGACAGTTTCGGAATCGAATCGAGCAGGCCCCAGGTGTACGGATGCAACGGGTTTTTATACAGTTCCTTCATGTCGGCAAATTCGACGGTTTTTCCCGCGTACATAACCATAACGGTGTCGCACATCTTCCATACAATCCCCAGGTTGTGGGTAATCAGCATAATGGCGGTGTCGGTCTTTTCCTGCAGTTCTTTCAGCAGCCCCAATACCTGCGCCTGCACCGTCACGTCCAGTGCCGTGGTCGGTTCGTCGGCAATCATAAACTTGGGATGGCAGCTGATGGCCATCGCGATCATCACGCGCTGGCACATACCACCGGACAGTTCATGCGGATACGCATTCATCCGCCGTTCCGGGTCGGGAATCCCGACCAGTGCCAGGTTTTCCACTGCAATTTTGCGGGCTTCTTCTTTGCTGACTTTGTTATGGGTGCGGATCAGCTCCACCATCTGGCTGCCCACTTTGAAAACAGGATCCAGCGATGTCATGGGGTCCTGGAAAATAACCGAAATATCGCTGCCGCGGATTTTGCGCAATTCCTTGTCGGAAATCTTGCGCATATCTTTGCCTTCAAACAGAATCGTACCATCTACCACACGCCCGGTTTTGGGCAGCAGCCGGATTACCGACGAAGCCGATACGCTTTTGCCGGAACCCGATTCCCCTACGATTCCCAAGATTTCGCCTTTTTTTAATGTATAACTCACACCGTCAACGGCTTTTGCTACGCCGCTGGCCGTGAAGAAGTAAGTCTTTAAGTTTTCGACCTTCAAGATTTCTTCGCTCATGGTTTCCCTCCCGTGTTATTCGTACTTGGCTTTCATGGCAAGGAACGCCTGTTTGACTTGTTCCATTTTTTCGGGATGCAAGAACAGCTGGGCGCCTGCCAGCGCCTCGGCTCCGGCAGCCTGCCATAACGCATGGCGGCCGTCCGGCGACCCACAGGCTTTCTCAAATTCCGGCGTGTGGCCGCGCAAAAGCGGTACCACCTGAATATACGACTGCAACCCCGGCACTTCATGGGTCACATTGCCCATGTCCGTTGTTCCGATCCCCAGTTCCCGCCGGCGGGGCCGGATGGTTTCCCCCATCGCCTGCAGCCCTTCGCCTAGTAGATCTTCCAAAACCGGGTTATTGCGGATATCTTCATAGGAATCCCGCAGCGTGTGAACCTCTACCCGGGTTCCCGTCATCTGAGCCGCAGCCTCAGCCATGGTTTTCACCCGCTCAACCAGCGCCCATTTATCTTTCATACTGAATGAACGCACCAAGATTTCGGCACTGGCATGCTCCGGCACCATGACCGGCGTTTCGCCGCCGTCGCGCACGACACCCAGCACCCAGCCTTTTCCGGCAATTTGGGGCTGCAGCAGTGCCAGTGTCTGCAACAGCTGTAATACCGGCGCCAGCGCATTGATCCCCTCTTCGGGCCAAGTGACCGCATGGGCCTTTTTCCCGAAAAATTCGACCAATAAACTGGTAGACGAATAGGAAAGGTCATTGACCACCGTCTCATTGGCGGGATGAATCAGCATCGCGGCATCAATCCCGTGAAAGGCCCCAGCCTGCAGCATGTGGATTTTTCCACCGCCGCCTTCTTCGGCCGGGCACCCTAGCACCGTCAGCTTGCCCCCGCATTCATCGACTAGGGGCATGAGTGCATACGCCGCGCCAATGGCAATGGGCGTCATCAAATTATGGCCGCAGGCATGCCCCATACCGGGCACCGCGTCATATTCACCCAAAAAGGCCAGGTTTGGGCCTGGGCGGCCGCTGTCATAGACACCGCGTACCGCTGTATCCAGTCCACCTACACCGGTTTCTACCGAAAAACCTAGGTCATTGAGCAGGGCAGCCACGGCCGCCACTGCTTTATGTTCCTGGAAGCAATATTCGGGGTTTTGAAAAATCGCATCGGAAAGGGCAAACAGTTTGTCCGAAATAGACTTCATCCTTTGCAGGATCCGTTCCTTTTGTTCCATGTGCCGGTCCTCTTATTTCTTCATCTTCGGGTCCAGAACGTCGCGGATCCCGTCGCCCAACAGGTTAAAGCCGATCACCGTAATCAAAATGCACAGACCGGCTTCGGTCGCCAGATGGGGGGCCGTTTGCAGATAGCCTTTCCCGGAAGTCAAAATGTTGCCCCAGGAAGCGGTGGGAGGCGTAATGCCCAACCCCAGGAAACTCAGCGATGCTTCAGAAAGAATGGCGCTGGCCATGTTCATCGTGGCATAGACCACAATGGGGGAAATGGTATTCGGAAGAATATGCCGGAACAAAATCCGGGCGTCGCCTTCGCCCAAAGCCCGGGCGGCATTACAGTATTCTTCATTTTTCACCACATGGACCTGGCCGCGCACCATACGGGCAAAACTGGGTACGTTGGCCACGCCAATGGCAATAATAACATTCTGAATGCCGCTGCCCAATACAGTCACCATAATCATGGCCAACAGCAAAAACGGAAAGGCAAACATGCCGTCCATAATACGCATAATAATGGAATCTACCAGGCCGCCTTTATACCCGGCAATGAGCCCCAGCAAAATCCCAATCACGCCGCCTACTACCGTGGAACCGATAGCAACCACTACGGAAATTTGAGCCCCATAAATCAGTCGGGACAACAGGTCACGCCCAAATTCATCGGTGCCCAGCCAATGGGTAATCCCTTTGCTGCTTACATAACCCGGGCCCTTAAGTTTATCCAGAGGGCTAATAGCCGCCGGATCACACGGCGCAATAACCGGCGCCAGAATCGCCATCAAAAACACCAGGCAGACAATGATAAAGCCCACCAGTGCCATTTTATTACGAAGGAGCTTGTGCCAGGCATTGTTGGCACGGCGCTCTTTTTTTAGCATTTCGTTCTGCGCTTCGCGGCTCAGAACTCCAGTCGTATGTGCCATTAGTTTTTCCCGCCTCCTTCATAACTGACTTTCGGGTTCACCAGCATGTATGCCAGGTCCACCAGCAGATTCACCACAATAAATACCAGCGCTACAATAACCACGGTACCCTGAATCAGTGAATAATCGCGGTTCGTAACAGCCTTTACAATCAGCATACCCATACCCGGCCACGAGAAGATCGTTTCCGTCAGCATGGCGCCGGTCACGCAGTAAGCCAGCTGCATGCCAACCACGGTAATGATGGGCGGCAGCGCATTTTTAAACGCATGTTTCCACAGCAGCTTCGGTTCCGAAAGCCCCTTGGAACGCATGGCCTTGATGTAATCGGTATTGATGGTTTCCAGCGTGCTGGAACGGGAAATACGGGCAAATGTCGCCATGGGGTGCAGCGTCAGACAAATAACCGGCAGCACCATATACTGTACGTACCCCCAGAAACCATTACTCCAATCACCGATGCCCATGGCAGGGAACCACCCAAGATTTACGGCAAAGACGAGTACCATCATGAGTGCGAACCAGAATATGGGCACCGATATGCCAAGTAAGGCTAAAAACATAAAGATGTAGTCAAAGGCTGTGTTTTGATGCACGGCCGAATAGACGCCGATCGGAATCCCGATGAGCAGCGCCAGTACCAGGCTCGTCAGTGACAGCACCAGCGTATTGGGAATCCGCTGGCCCAGCAGATCGAGCACCGGGGTACCATACGCATAGGAGGTACCAAAGTCCCCATGCAGAATATCGTTCCAGTACATGCCGTACTGTTCGATCTTACTCTTATTCAGCCCCATCTTTTCTTCCATTTTTGCAATGTCTTCCGTGGTCGCCTGGGGTCCCAATACCGCCGTTGCCGGGTTACCGGGAATCATACGGGTTAGGATAAACGTCAGGGTTACCACCACGAAAAGGACAGGGATCATTTGCAGCAAGCGCCGCAGAATTGTTTTAACCACTTTTTTATCACCTGCTCTTGATACTCATAGAGATAAGCGGCCGGATCGAAACGATGCCAGCCGCTTATTCATTGCATTTGGGTTTCGCTTTAAAAAGTGCTGTTTAAAATTGTACCAGCACAAAACGGTTCTTGTACCGCACAAACCGTTTTGCGTTACCGTCCTCTGTGTCTCTTATTCTTCGATCCACACGTTGGCTTCGCTGCTGCACAGGTCAAACGCGTTGTCCGTGCTCATCTTGAAGCCGTGTACGCGGGACGTAACACCCGTGATGTTCTTACGGTTTGCATAGTCCACCTGCGGATATTCGGCCACAATCTTCTTGATGGCTTCCTGATACAGCTTTGCGCGGGTATCCTGATCGGTTTCCTGTTCAGCCTGATCCAGCAGTTCATCGACTTCCGGCACATTGAAGCCCTGGCCGTTGCCCTGGCTGCCGATGTGCGAGCTGTGGAACAGATAGTTCAGGTAGAAGTACGGGTCAGCATACCAGGTCCAGGCCATAGCGAAGATATCGCACTTGCCGTTGGCGCAGTATTCCGAGAACGTGCCCCATTCGGACGTCTGAATGTTGATGTTGACACCAATCTGCTGCCATTCAGCCTGAGCCACCGTGGCCATATCCATGCTGGACTTGGAGTCGGAGGTGTAGAAGTCCAGATCCAATCCGTCGGCATAACCGGCATCAGCCAGCACCTGCTTGGCCCCTTCGGGGTCATAGTCGGGCACCAGGTCTTCCAGCGAAGCATCATAGGCCCACGATCCAGGAGGCAGAGGCAGAGAAGCTACCGTAGCCGAGTCATAGGGATACGTAGCATCGCACAGATCCTGGCGGTTTACGCCCATGACCAGCGCTTTACGCACTTCCTTATCAGCCGTGGGACCATTTACCATATTAAAGTAAATGTAGGAGAACTGCAGGGCCTGGTTTTCCAGCACCGTCAGGTTCTTATCTTCACGGGCCAGTTTGATGGATTCGCCGGACAGCGAAGCCATATCGATATCGCCAGCCTGCAGGCCGTTGAGGGTCTGTTCGGCTTCGGTTACTACCGTGAACGTGACGCCGTCCAGGTTCGGCTTAGCCGCCCAATATTTATCGTTGCGTACCAGTTCGCACTTTTCATCCAGGGAGAATTCCTTCATCATGAAGGGGCCCGTCCCTACCAGATGAGCACCGAACTGATCGCCCCAGCCTTCTACTTCTTCCTGCGGGACAATGGAGTTACCGGTGTCCGTCAAGGTGGTCAGGAACGTAGCGGAGGGAGAGGGCAGATACACTTTGACCGTCGTGTCATCCACGACTTCACAGTGGTCGATCTTAATACGGCTGTTGGCCGACAGTTCGTTGGAGCGTTCCAGCGAATATTTCACGTCGTCCGCTACCATTTTACGGCCATCCTGATATTTACCGGGATGGAAATATACGTCGTCACGCAGCGTGAAGGTGTAGCACAGGCCGTCATCGCTGACTGTCCATTCCGTTGCCAAGCTGGGAATGATTTCGCCGTCCTGCGACATATCTACCAGGGTATCGCAAACCTGATCGATAATGTAGCCTTCATAGGTCCCCGTATATTCGACCGGGTCCAGTTTCGCCGGAGAGGCACTCTGTGCAATGACCAGTACACCGCCTTCTTTCGGGGTCAGGCCTTCATCATCTGTCGCAGTGGGAGCTTCCGAACTTTCCCCGTTTTCGGTGCTGCCTTCTGCTGCGGAAGACGAATTGTCGGTCGTGCTCTGATTGCTGCCCGAACATGCACCCATGGCACCTACCATGGAAACGGCCAGCAGAAGAGCGATGATTTTCTTCATCTTCTTCATGTTTGTTTCCTCTCTTCTTGCAAAATTTTATATTATCCGGTTTTCCGGAAATATACCTCTTCCATCGTCCAGTTATTCCCATTTTCTGGTAGCTCATCTTTCTTGATAACGGGACGATAGGTACATTATAGACGAACGTTTTGGTTTTTGCAAGAAGAATGTTAAAAAAATTCATATTACCTTTACCCGCTTCTTCTTGTTATTTCTAACAAAAAACATTGTTTTTTTGTTTTTTCGGCCCTATTTTTTGCATGTTTTCGTACGGGTACGGGATGCAGAATGAAAGAATATTCATTTCATTTCTTCGGGTTTTCATACCAAAACTGCACGCTGCCGCTTGCCTTTTTCCTCTTTTTTCTTTCTATGAAAAAACATGTATTTTGAATATCCTTCCCATTCTTCAGCAACATGCACGAACAAATTCTTTTTTTGCACAGTTTTATTATAACGCATTCTGTTTTTTGCAAGAAACATGTTTCTGCTATGAAACTTTGGATGATCTTTCCTGCGCATTTTGCCATATTTTTTCCTTCATGACTTGTACTTTTTCTTTTTCTCTTTTATAATAGGGGGTATGGCTTGCCAAAAGGCTTCCTATTTGGAGAATGTCCTTTTGGAAAAGCGCCCCTCTATTTCTATGTAAGAAGGGCACAAAAGCCCGGGCCGGGCTGCAAATGTCTCAAAAAGTCCGGTCTGTATTTCTATTTCATACCGTCATAGGAGGAATCCATTCATGCTGTATCGACAAATGCTGGAACTTTTCGACATGCTAGACCGTCCCCAGGCTTGCGGGGAAGAAGTGAAAAAACTTATGCTGGAACGCGGGGCCGATGAAGTTACGGTCCACACGGTAGAAGGCACCGACGATAACGGGAAAAAAGGCACCACCGATTGCATCTGCATTCTGGTAAAAGGGAAAAACGGCAAATCCAGCGGCGGCACGGCGCCCACCATGGGCATTATCGGCCGGTTGGGCGGGCTGGGCGCCCGTCCCGAAATGATTGGATTTGTGTCCGATGGTGACGGCGCGCTGGCGGCTTTGACCGCCGGGCTGAAAGTGGCCGAAATGAAGAAAAACGGCGATGTACTGGAAGGTGACACCATTATCTGCACCCATATTTGCCCCCATGCCCCCACGGCGCCCCACGATCCGGTTCCGTTCATGGGCTCTCCCATTGATATGGTCGCGATGAACAAATACGAAGTGGACCCCCGCATGGATGCGATTTTGACCATTGACACCACCAAAGGCAACAAAATTATCAATGTGAACGGCTTTGCCATTTCGCCCACGGTCAAAGATGGCTACATCCTGGCGGTCAGCGATGACCTGGTCGATACCATGATCCGCGTAACCGGCAAAATGCCCGCCGTGTTTGCTCTGGCCCAGCAGGACATCACCCCCTATGGCAACGGTTTGCATCATCTGAACAGCATCCTGCAGCCTGCTACCGCTACCCATGCACCGGTTGTCGGCGTAGCCATTACCGTCGAACAGGCTGTTGCCGGGTGCGCCACCGGGGCTTCCCATGGCAACGATGTCGAAAGTGCGGCTCGTTACGCGGTGGAAGTGGCCAAATACTACACCCAGGGCAAGTGCCGCTTCTACGATCCGGAAGAACTGGCCCTGATGAAAAAGCTGTATGGCTCCATGGATCAGTTCATGACGATGGGCAACGCCTAAAAATAGCGTCCGAAAGGAGACAGGTCCCATGAAAAAGAGAACCCTTGCCATTATTTCCATTGGCCAGACCCCCTGTGTACGGGAACACGACGACATGCTCACCCGCCTGCCGGACGATATTGTGATCCGGCAGTACGGCGCCCTGGACGATCTCACCCCCGAAGTGGTGCTGCGTGATTATGCGCCCAAAGAAGGGGACGAAGTGTTGGTTTCCGGTATGCGGGGCGGGCTGCGGGTACGGCTGGCCGGGCATAAGATTGTGCCGCTATTGCAGCAGCGCATTCTTGAAGCCGAAAAAGACGGCGTTGATGCTATTTTATTGCAGTGCACCGGGGAATTTCCCCATTTTGAACACCATGTGCCCCTGATCCTGCCCCAGCAGATTTTAAATACCACCGCCGCCCAACTGGCGGACGGCGGGCGGGTGGCGATTATTTTGCCGGACCCTGACCAGGTAGAAGACGGCATCCGCCGCTGGAAAGCGGCGGGGGTCGATCCCATCGTGGTGTCGTCGTACCCGGCTATGGATGCCATTGACCATCTGCGCGAAGTGGCTGCTTCCTTAAAAAACAGCGGAGCCCTATTTGTGTGCTTTGACTGCATGGGCTTTACCCAACAGATGAAGACCGTGGTCGAGCAGGAAAGCGGCCTGCCGGTGCTGCAGCCCCGCACGCTGGTTTGTGCCGTGGCGGCCGAGCTGCTGTCCACATTGGAACGCACCCGGCCGTAACCGGCTTCTAAGGGAAGAAAGGAAGCGACCCGTTATGGCAATAAGACAAAAAACACTGGCTCTTTTGACCATTGGCCAATCGCCCCGGGTGGACTTAACCGGCGATGTACGCAGCCGCTTACCCGATGATATCCGCATTGTGGAATACGGCGCGCTGGATCCGTACACGCTGGAGGAAGTTACCGCCCGTTTTTCTCCCAAGGAGGGGGATGAAGTGCTGGTGTCCCGCATGCGCGACGGCCGCCAGGCCAAATTTGCCGGCCGGTGCGTGAACCCCTTGTTGCAGGCTTGTATCGAAAAAGCCGAAGGGGAAGGGGCCGACGCGATTTTGCTGTTGTGTACCGGGGAGTTTCCCCGGTTTACCCATCGGGTCCCGCTTTTGGCCCCGCAAAAACTATTTCAGTTTACCGCCGCCCAGTGGGCCGATGGGGGAAAAGTCGCCGTCATTGTACCCGACCGCGACCAGGTCCATGATGCCGAAAAGCGCTGGAGCTGCGGCGGGGTACAGCCGGTCATCACCTATGCGTCGCCCTATGGACCTCTTTCCGCCATTGAACAGACCGCCAAAACCCTGCGGGGATGCGGGGCCGCGTTTGTGTGCCTGGATTGCATGGGGTTTTCGCAGCATATGAAAGCCCGGGTAGCGGCGCTGAGCGGGCTGCCCGTGCTGCTGCCCCGCACGTTAGCTGCCTGTGCGGCGGCGGAACTGCTGTCCGAAGAAGAACGGCCGCCGCGTACGGCGCCAACGGCCGAATAAGTATATCGAAGAAAAGAGGAACCTTCATGGCAACCGATCCTAAATTTCGCCAAGGCTGCGAAATTATCTACGAAAAATGCATGGGGTTAAAACCGGGGGAGCGCGTCCTGATTTTGACGGACGATGAAAAACGCCCCCTGGGCGACGCCCTATATGAAACAGCCCGTGACTTGGGCGCCAAACCCGTCTTGATGCAAATGCCGGTGTGCGGCGTATCGGGACAGGAACCGCCCGCCGCTGTAGCTGCCGCTATGCTGGAAAGTGACGTGGTCATTGCCCCCACCTGTGATTCCATCACCCATACCAACGCCCGGATCCAGGCGGCCAAAAAAGGGGTGCGCATCGCTACCATGCCGGGCATTACCGAAGGCATGTTCAGCGAAGGCCCCATTCGTGCCGATTACAGCGAAGTGGCCCGTATTACCGAAGTGTATACGAACTTGCTCACCAAAACCAACCACGTGCGGGTGCTCACCGCCGGCGGCCATGAGCTGCACCTAGATCTGACCGGACGGGCCGGGGTACCCAGCAAGGGCGTGTATCTGAATCCCGGCGAAAGCGGCAACCTGCCCAGCGGCGAAGCCTATGCGGCGCCGGTGGAAGGCACCACAAACGGGACGTACTGCATTGATGCTATTGTCCTGGACGGCGAAATGACCACCGATCCTATCGTGTTTACCATCGAAAATGGGCATATCACGAAGATCGAAGGCAAAAATGCCGCGAAAGTGGAAGCCATGATCCCCCAGCATGAACTGTCCCGCTGTGTCGGGGAACTGGGGATTGGCACCAATCCCATGGCCAAACTCACCGGCGTGATTTTGGAAGACGAAAAGATTTACGGTTCCGTCCATGTAGCATTCGGCACCAATACGTCTTTCGGCGGCACCATCAAAGCGCCGTCGCACATCGATTTTGTAGCGTTGGGGCCCACGGTGTACTTTGACGATGTCAAAGTGGCCGAAGGCGGACAACTGCTGATTCGCGAATAACCCCTAAAGAAAGAAAATCCCCGTTTTCCGAAAAGAAAACGGGGATTTTTTGTTTTTTACACGTTAAACAGGAAGTGGACAATGTCGCCGTCCTGCATCACGTACTCTTTGCCTTCGCTGCGCACCAGCCCTTTTTCTCTGGCCGCCGCCATGGTCCCGCAGGCCATCAGATCATCGAACGAAATCACATCCGCCCGGATAAAGCCGCGTTCAAAGTCCGTATGGATCTTGCCGGCTGCCTGGGGTGCTTTGGTTCCCTTGGTGATGGTCCAGGCACGGCATTCATCCTTACCTGCCGTCAGGTAGGAAATCAGCCCCAACAGGCTGTAACAGGCGTTAATCAGCCGGTCCAGTCCGGATTCGTGCAGACCCATATCGGCGAGGAACAGTTCTTTTTCTTCCAGATCCATCCCGGCAATATCCGCTTCAATCTGGGCACAAATGGGCAGTACCGCCGCATGTTCCTTTTCGGCAATCGCCTTGACTTGCTGCAAATAGTGGTTTTGTTCCACATCGCCGGAAAAATCGTCTTCGCTCATATTCGCGGCAAACAGAATGGGTTTATTGGTCAGCAGCGATACCGACGACAGCCACGCCGCTTCTTCTTCCGTGCAAGATACGCTACGGGCACTCTGCCCGGCATCCAGCGCTTCTTTGACCCGCAGGTAAAAATCCAGTTCATCCTGGTATTTTTTGTCGGCTTTGAGCATTTTGCGGGTTTTATCAATACGGCGTTCCAGCACTTCCATATCCGACAGGATCAGTTCCAGGTCAATGGTTTCAATATCCCGGGCAGGGTCGATGCTGCCTTCCACGTGGATAATATCGTCATTTTCAAAGCAGCGTACCACATGGACAATGGCATCCACTTCCCGGATATTGGCCAAAAATTTGTTGCCCAGCCCTTCGCCCTTGGAAGCACCGCGCACCAGTCCGGCAATGTCCACGAATTCGATAGTAGCGGGGGTATACTTATTCGGTTCATACATATCGCGCAGTTTATCCAGCCGCTTGTCCGGTACGGCTACCACGCCCACATTGGGTTCGATGGTGCAGAACGGGTAGTTGGCCGACTGGGCGCCGGCGTTGGTAATGGCGTTAAACAGGGTGCTCTTGCCCACATTGGGCAGACCCACGATCCCTAATTTCATAGTATTGTTACGACCTTTCTCTTCTTTTGCGGACTCTCCTTTTATTATAGGGGATTTGCCGGCTTTGCGCAAGGTGTCCGCTCCGTTCCCGCGAAAAAAGCCGTCTATGGCTTCTATTTTATGCAGCTTACCTATGAGAGAAAAGGGAAGTGGCTTCTGTGCTCTTATTTCCTGATTCTTATTGCTTTTCAGATACCCGTCGGGTACAATGAAACTAGTGTAGAACCCGTCCGTTTAAAAAACAACCCTGGGCTTTTTACAAAGATACAATGGTGCATTAAATCCCAAAACAGGTTGAAAGGGGGACATTTTTATGAAAAAGAAGCTATGGATCACATTCGGTGTTTTCGCCATACTACTGGCCGCGCTGCTGGGCGGTTATTCCTGGGTTTATTATTCCGCGGCCAAAGGTCTGGACTTTGGCGATGCCAACATTGCCGAACTGGTGGTCTATCAAGGGGATAAAGAAATCGCCCGGGTATCGGACCCGGACAAAATCGAAGCGTTTTCTCAGCTGTTTGCCAGCGAAACCCTGCGGGATGACCTGATGTGCGCCTCCCGGGAAGCAGTTGCAGAAGACCGCACCGCGGCCCATCTGGACGGCTGCGTTGAAGTGGTCTTAACAAAAAACTGCACACGCTTTACCGGGGACGAAAGTTGGTCCTCTCACATGCACGGGCAGGATAGCTTTGACCACATGGTACTGACCGAACAGGGGCTCTTCCTGTACCGGGAAGAAGATGGCGCGTTATCCGGCTGCTATCCTACTTTTATGAATCAAGAGGACTTGTACCAGCGGGCGATCACGTTACTGACAGATGGCACGTAAGGAACATGCATGTTTTCCATTTTAAAACGGGAGAACGCACTCTTTTTTCCTGATTTTTGTTGCTTTTTCCGCTCTGTATGGTACAATAAAACCGGAGTAGAACTTGTCTTTTTTCGTGTGAAGAAAAGCGCAGCCCCTTGACTTTTTGGTTGTTTGAAGCCTTTTATTTTCTATAACCTTTAAGGCTGTTTTGTATGGATTTGCAATCCCTCCTCTTCTCATAAAAGAAGGGAGCGAAAAGCTTCGGCTTTTCGCTCCCTTCTTTCTTTTTATTCCGATGAATGCCCCAGTTGCCGGTAAATCTCATTTTTTCGGTACCCGGTCAGGGCCGCCACTTCTTTCGCAGCCGCTGCGGCCGAAAGGCCCTGCTGCATCCGTTCCTTTGCCAGGTTCACAGCTTGTTCTACACTCATTTCTTCGCCGTCCGATTTCCCGGCCGCTGCGCCTTCCACCACCAGTACAAATTCGCCCCGAGGGGGATTGTCGGCATAATATGCGATCGCCTGCGACAGTGTGGTACGCCGCACTTCTTCGTGGATTTTCGTTAGTTCCCGCACCAGCGCAATGCGCCGGTCGCCCAGGTTCTCATACAAATCCTGTAGCGTCGTGCGCAATTTGTGGGGGGCTTCATAAAAAATCAGGGTGTGGGTATCATGCCGCAGCGACTGCAAATGGTCGCGGCGGCCCTTTTTATTGGTGGTCAAAAACCCTTCAAATGCAAACCGGCCGGTGGGCAGCCCGCTGACCGCCAGCGCCGTGACCACCGCGCTGGGGCCGGGCACCGCCAGTACCGGGATGCCCTGCTGGGCGCATTGGCTCACCAGCATTTCCCCGGGGTCGCTGATTGCCGGCATCCCGGCGTCGCTCACCAGCGCCGCATCCTCACCCTGTTGGAGCCTTTGGCAAATGATTTCGCCCCGCTCGTATTTATTGTGCTCAAAATAGCTGACCATGGGCTTTTTAATGCCAAAATGGTTCAGAAGTTTCAGGGTTACCCGGGTATCTTCGGCGGCAATAAAATCCACGCTCTGAAGGATCTCCACCGCCCGGGGCGATAAATCCCCCAAATTTCCAATGGGTGTTCCCACAATATATAACGTTCCGCTCATGCTTTCGTTTTCCTTTCGCGGTTTTGCCGGTAATCCCCGAAAATTTCCTCCAGGGCCGGCGTATCCTGCCCATTTTCCTGCAAAATCAGGGTGGGGAGCAGCCGGATTCCCGGTTTCCCGCCCCGGCGGCCCTCCAGTAAGAACAAAAACGGTTCTTTACCGTCCCGCTGCTGCACCAGCTGCAGCCGTTTGGGTTCCAGCGAAAAAGCCCGCAATATGCTGATCGCATCGGTCAGCCGGTGGGGCCGGTGGCATAAACACAGCCGGCCGCCCCAGCGCAACGCCGCTTTGGCCGTGCGGGCCACATCTTCCAGGGTGCACGTTGTTTCATGACGGGCCGTCTGATCGCTGACGGTTTCGCTCATCACCCCGGTCCCGGCCGCCTGATACGGCGGGTTACAGGCGATAACATCCAAATCCCGCAATCCGTTTTCCTTTGGCTGCCGCAAATCCCCCTGCTGCACCGAAATCAGGGAAGAAAAACCGTTCTCCTTTACCGATGTTTCGGCCAGACGGCAGGCTTCCTCCTGCAGTTCCAGCGCCTGGATAGGGCCCTTCGCGCCCCGGGATATCCACCACAGTGGAATGGCCCCGCACCCGGTACCCAAATCCGCACAGCGTTCCCGGGGTTTAGGCATGGAAAAATGGGCCAAAAGTAGGGTATCGGTATTAAAACTGTGGCGGGGTGTTACATATACAAACGCGTTTTTCCCCAGCGGTTCCCGCCGGGCATCTATGGGTAAAAGGGCACCAGACGACACCTTGTTCCTCCTTTGGCAGAAAAAAAGACAGAGCCAGGAAAACCCCCGACCCTGTCCTTTTCAGCTTTTGTAATGATTAAGCCTCGTGGGGAGCGCCAACGGGGCAAACACTGGCGCAAGCACCGCAGTCGCAGCACACATCCGCGTTGATCTCATATTTGCCATCGCCCTCGGAGATAGCACCTACGGGACAACCGGATTCACAAGCACCACACATTACGCAATCGTCAGAAATAACATATGCCATGGAAAAACACCTCCACTAGATTTATATTGCTATTATAGCATACTTCAAAAAAACTGCAAGAATTTTTCTTACGATTTCCTATCAGATTCTGTCGAATTTGCTTCCACCTTTTTCCCCTTTGGTGCTTCGCCGCGCACCGGCCGGACTTCCTTTACCGAAAAGACCTGGGGCGTGGCATCGGGATTTTTTTCCATTTGCACCGTTACCGTCGCACGCAACAGGTTTTGTTCCACCACCGTGCCTTTGCCGGCGGGGGTGGTCACCACGGTACCCACCCGGGGGGTCGTGCGCAGCATATCTAAATAAGAGGCCTGCTCATACTTTAAACAGCACATCAACCGGCCGCACGTACCGGAAATCTTCACGGGGT
Organism: uncultured Clostridia bacterium; assembly: GCA_930990065.1. Classification (GTDB taxonomy): domain Bacteria; phylum Bacillota; class Clostridia; order Oscillospirales; family Acutalibacteraceae; genus Heritagella; species Heritagella caecorum. Next base: position 28,815 of record CAKNOA010000006.1, read on the forward strand.
TTAACGACAAATTCTGTTCCTTGGCCATTTTGATGGAAACTGGCTGGAATCCCCCCAAAAACGACGAGCAACAGAACGGACGTCCGCAAATACCCAGCCCGCCCAGCATTTTGGCTTCATCGCGTACCCCGATTTGCCGCAGTTCAATGCGCGTGCGGAAGACCCCCGCCAAATCTTTGACCAGTTCGCGGAAGTCCACCCGGCCATCGGCCGTAAAATAAAACAAAATTTTGCTGTTATCGAAGGTGTATTCCACATCCACCAATTTCATTTCCAACTTGTGGGCGGCAATCTTCCGGTTGCAAATGTCAAAGGCCGTTTTCTCGTGGAGTTTATTTTCCGCCACGTGCTTTTTATCCTCTTCCGTCGCCAGCCGCAACAGCTTTTTCAGCGGCTGCACAATGGATTCATCCGAAACTTCCCGGTTTTCCATAGCCACTTCGCCGCATTCAATACCGCGGGCCGTTTCCACGATCACCGCATCACCTTTTTTCAGCTCCTGGCCATCCGGGTCAAAATAATATACTTTGCCCACTTCTTTAAAGCGGACACCAATTACAACTGCCATACGTTTGGGTACCTCTCTCTGCGATCTATTCAAAAGCCCCTTTGTAAAAAGGGGGCTGTTTTCTGGTTATTGACCGGCCAGCGCACGCAGCCGCGCACAAAACCAGGTCAGCAAAAGGTTCATATTGCCGTTCTGGTCTACATTCTGTACCGTTTCTTCCAAAAAATCCGGTAATGCCATCAACTGTTTCCGGGTAAGCGACTGGGAAAGCGCTTGGGAAACCGGCGACCCCAACAGGGAAGGGGCTCCCATGCGCAGCGCACACGCATCCCGCGCCAGCCACTGCATCTGCAATATGATTTCACGGAACCGCGCTTTTTCTTTCAAAAAGGGGACCGTGGCTTCCATGAGCTCGGCTTCCCGCGGTGCCAGCATAGCTGTCAGCAGCTTTTCGGCCTGTTCCCGGGCCGATTGTCCCTGTTTTTCCGTGAGTAATTGGCTCAGTTTTCCCAAATTCCCACCACACAGGGGCAAAAGCCGCTCAACTTTTTCCACATCTTCTCCGGCGTGCTGCTCCAGCGCCGCCTGACGTAAATCATCGGGCGACAGGGGAGACAGTGTCAAAATTTGCGCACGGGACTGAATGGTACTGAGTACCGACGCGGCCGACGAGCAGGTCAGCAAAAAATGAACCCCCAATGGCGGTTCTTCCAAGATTTTTAGTAAAGCATTTTGGGCCGGGATCTGCATTTTTTCCATATGAAAAAACAGCACCACCCGTCCCGGGGCTTCGCTGGGTTTTTGGGCCGCCCAAAGCCGCAGCCGGCGCACTTCCTCAATGGAAATGCCCCCGCTTTTGGTGCTGGCCTGTGCGACCGCAATATCCGGATGGGAACCGGCCAACGCCCTCCGGCAGGCGGGGCACACCCCGCACGGCGCTTTTTCGGGGCTGGCCGTACACACCAGGGCTCTCGCTACCAGCTTCGCCAGCACAGACTTACCAAGGCCGTCTTCCCCTTGGAGTAAAATCGCATGGGGAAGGCGGCCTGCCTGAAAGGCTGCCGAGAGCGAATCCCGGACAGCTAAATTTCCATAAAAACCGGGGAACTGCATGGATCAAACTTTCTCGAAGCGATCCACATTCAGCACAAAGATCGTGGAACCACCCACGGTTACTTCCACCGGGAACGAAGAGTACATGCCCACATCCATGGTCGAAGTACTGGGTACGATCTGCGTGCGGCGGCTGCTCTGTTTGCTGATAATATCGATCACATCGTCGACTTTTTCTTCCTCGACACCGCAAATAAACGTGGTGTTACCGGCCAGCAAAAAGCCGCCCGTGGTGGCCAATTTCGTTACCTGATAACCGGCCCGGGTCAGGTGACTGGAAACCGCACTGCTGTCATCATTGCTCACGATTGCCAATACTAGTTTCATCATAGTGGGTTACCTCCAGATTCGGGAAAACTAATTCGAGTTCACGGCCCCGAAATCCGTGAAGCTGTATGTTTATTGTAGCACTTCTATGAAAGAAAAGCCATAGGAATATAAAAATTCGGTAACTTTTTTTGTAATTCTCTCGCCGGGCATCACTACCGGCACTCCCGGCGGACACGGGCAAGCCGCAACGGCGGCGATACGGCCCACCGCTTTTTCCAAAGGCACCCGTTCGCTTTCCTGCAAAATGGCCTGCCGCGGCGATAGGGGGGCGGGGGGCAAGGGAGGCAATACGGCCTTTTGGCCTGTAAAGCCGGGGTCGCCATCGGGCAACAGGGAAATAGCCCGGTATAATTTTTCCAGGTCTTCTTCGGTGTTCTGGGGCGTGAGAATACACACCACCCAGCCTCCGTCGGCGTATTCCGGTTCCACCCCTTCATGACGCAGCCGCTGGGCGGCCTGTTCCCCGGTAAGCCCTGCCGGCAGGGTGCAAAAACTCAGCCGGCTTTTATCCCTTGGACCCAGGGGCAAGGGCAAATGCTTCTGATTGCACTGGTCCCACAAGGGTTCCATACGCTTTACCAGTTTTTGAAACGCAGATTTGCCTTCCCGCTGTACCCAATCGGCGGCCTGCTCCAGCGATGCCATGGTCATATAGTTTGGCGAGGTGGACCCAAACAGGGCCATGGCTTCTTTGGCCCGTTCGCTATACCGGTCCCTTTTCGCAAGGGGGGTATCGCCGATATTCAAAAAGGCGCCGCCTGTCAGCACCGGCAACGTTTTGTGGGCTGAACATGCCGTCAAATCGGCTCCCAGGGCTAGGGGATGATCGACGCCATCCATAACCCCCTGTAGTAACCCCAAATGCGTCCCGTGGGCGTTATCCACCAAGACCGGAACCCCGTGGGCATGGGCCACCCGGCAGATCGCGCCGATATCGGAGCACACTCCAAAGTAATCGGGGCTGGTTAGATACACGGCCTTGATGTCCGGCTGCTCGGTTAAGGCCTTTTCCACCTTGTGGGGACTGATGCGTCCCGGTAAGCCGATTCCGGCGTCCTGCTCCGGGTAAAGCCAAACGGGCACAATATCGAGTAGGGCCATGGCGTTGACTGTACTGCGGTGAATCACGCGCCCCGCCAGGATTTTGCCGCCTTGGGGCAGCGCCAAGCGCAGCATCGCTTGCAGGCACAGCGTGCAACCGCCTGCCGAAAACAGGGTACGCTGGGCATGAAAGAGCCGGGCCGCCTGTTCTTCGGCCTGCAAAATCGGACCATCCGCTTCAAACAAACTGTCGGTATCCGGCAATTCCGTCAAATCCAGCCCCCACACATCAGGCATGTGGCCTTTATGGCCGGGCGTATGGAACGGGGCCCGGTTTAGCGCCAGATGGCGGCGCAGGGCGTCGGTCAGAGGAGTGCTCATCTTTTTCTTTCCTTTCTTTTTTACAAAAATCGTTAACGGCTGCCACCGCGTCGGGCCACAGCCGGTACAGCATGACTAAATTGGGGAATGCCATCAATCCGTTGCAGGCATCGCTCAGTGCCCACACGGCATTTTCACTTTGGAAAACGCCCCACAGGGCCGTTACGGCAAACAGGCACCGGTAAACCGTTTCCCCCCGGCCTCGGAACAAAAAACGCCACGCCGTGCGTCCGTAACACTGCCACGCAAATAAAGTCGCGATGGCAAATAATAGGGTACAAAGGCTCACGCCTTTTTCACCCCAGGGGCCTAACACCGAAGCGAATGCGTGCAAACAATAGGCGGCCCCTTCGGTTTCGGTTTTCATGCCAATGCCGGACGCCAGCAGGCACAGGGCCGTTACGGTACACATGAGTAAGGTATCGATCATCACCTGCACAATGCCCCAGCAGCCCTGCCGCACCGGGTCTTCCTCCCGGCTGCCGGCATACGCAAACACGGCGCTGCCCAAACCGGCTTCGTTGGTAAAAATCCCCCGGGTTACCCCGGTTTTCATGGCCAAAAAGAACCCGCATGCACCGCCGCTTCCCATGGCACGCACGGTAAACGCCTGCTGAAAAATAGCAGCCGCCGCTGTGGGGATTTGATCCCACCGAAGCAGCAAAACCAGCAGACACAATCCCAAAAAGCACACCGTCATCACCGGCACCAATTTTTCGGTGATCTTCACCGTGCGCCCAAGCCCGCCAAAACCGAGAAATAAGACGGTGCCCAGCAGAAGGCCGAAATCGACCGGGGGGAGGGAAAAGGTACCGGCCGCCGGTACCGCCGCATGGACTTGCGCGAGGCACCCCATGCCCAGGGACGCCCCCACACAACCGGCGGCAAAAATGCCGGCCAAAAACGGGCTGTGCAACCGGCGGGACAGGGTAACCATGGCGCCGCCCAACGGCTGGAAACCCGGGGCTGTTGACCGGTTTTGCATGGCGAGAATCACTTCGCAAAAAATGGTACCCATCCCAAAAAGGGCCGAAACCCACATCCAAAAAATGGCCCCCGGGCCACCGACTAACAGGGCCGCCCCCACCCCAGCCAGATTGCCGGTCCCCACGGAACCGGCCAGGGCAGCCGACAGGGCCTGCCTACTGCTGATCCCGGATTTTTTCTCGCATTGACCCGAAAATAGTGTATATTTCCAAACTTTTATACAATGGGTAAACTGAAATCCCCGGCTTTTGATCGTAAACCACACGCCAAACGCCAAAATGGCCATCCACACCGGCCACCCCCACAACAGGCGGGACAGCCCATTGATCCCCTGTTCCACCATAGATCGGTGCCTCCCTGCTTTTTTTACTTTGTATGAAAAAGCAGGGGGCCATATACCAAAGGCCGTGAAAAATAAACCATCCACAGAAAAAGCACCCGCATGAGATGGCCGGGTGCTTTTTTCTTATTCCTCTTTATCCGTTTCGGGCGGACCTTCTTGCGCGGCTTCGGATTCCTGCTGGGCTTTGTGGTCCAGTTCCTCCATTTGCTTTTCGGCTTCGCGGGTCCTCGCTTCCTGTTGTTTGGCCCGGTGCAGCCGTTTACGGCGCAAATGCAGCGACAGTTTTTTGAGAGGGCTGCCGGTATCTTTTTTCAAAAGGGAGTCCACATCCACCGGTTCATTGATCACGTCGTCGGTAATATGGCGGGCTTTGAGCCGGTTCGTCAGATTCTGGTTAAACAGCGTATACACCACCGACATACTGGGAATCCCCAGCAGGATACCCATGATGCCGAATAAGCCGCCGAAAACCAGCACCGAGAATAATACCCAAATCCCCGGCAGCCCAATACTGGTGCCCACCACCCGGGGATAGATGAGGTTCCCTTCTACCTGCTGTTCGATCAGGGTGAAGATGATGAAGTATACCACATAAATGGGATTGACCATCACCAAAATAATGCAGCCGATAGCCACCCCTACATAAAACCCCACCATGGGGATCAAGCTGAGCATGCCGACAAAGCAGCTAATCAGCATGGCATAGGGCAGCTGGAGCGCCGTGGTGCCAATATAAAACAAAAAGCCGATAATCAGGGATTCCGTCATCTGTCCGGCCACAAAACTGCTGAAAATCCGGTTGCTGATGGCCGACAATTCAATAATCCGGCGGGCCCGGTGTGCCGGCAAAAAGCCGTACAAAATGCTGCGCATGCCGCGCATCAGGCGTTCTTTCCGCCCCAGCATGTAGAACGAAAAGATCATGCTCATGGAAAAGGTAAACAGCACCGACGCCACCGATACGGTCATGTTATAGATATTGCCAAGGAAATCCGACGTAATTTGGGTGGCCTGGGTAATCAGGGACGACCAATCAATCTGCAAAAAATTGATCTGTTCGCTGGTAATATTGTAATAGGCCAGCGTTTCATTCACCCATTTGGTAATCGACGCCACATAGCCGGGCACATGGTCCGCCAGGGTACTCAAAGAATGGATCAATTCCGGCACGATAAACCACAAAAACATGGTAAATAACCCGGCCAACACCAGAATGGACAGAAAAATGCAGAAAGGGCGGCGGATGCGTATCCACCACTTATAGGCCTTGCGATTTAAAAAACTGAAAACATGCTCTTCAAACGCTTTGACAATCACATTGAGAATATACGCCACAAAAATCCCGCTCAAAAAGGGGGTGGCCGCATTCAAAATGGTAAAAAAGACGTTTAAAAGCGTTTGCGTATTAAACAAACCGAAAATGAGCAGGATGGTAAACGTAATAATCAGCAGAATTTTCCGCGTAATAACTTTGCCGTATTTAGGGCTGGCCCACAGTTCCGCCAGTTTCATCCGATCATTCTCCTTTCGCGGCCATATAAGAATTCCATAGGGATTGTCCGCATAGATACTCTTCTTATTATGCTATCCGATTCCCGATATAATGTCAAACCGAATCGCTCTTTTTTTCGGAATCCTGGGGAATTTTTGCATTTTTTTCGCAAAAAAAGGAGCCTTCCGGGGGAAGGCTCCTTTCATTATCAAATTTCGTGGATTTCAAATTGTTTGGCGTCAAAATCGCCGAACGGATGGGGATAGATGTACAGCCCGGCGTGCATCAGCGCCGCCCCGCTCATCACGGTATCCATGGGGATATTCAGCCGTTTATCCATCGCTTCATTGCCCGTATGCACCGGGTTGAGTTCCCCGGAGGTGATGCGGTACTTGGCGTCTGCTTTCAGCCCGCGCAGCCGGATGCACAAAGGCGCATCGGCCGGTTTGGCTTTGAGCTGTACCAAATCGAGCAGCGACTGGGAACCGTCTTCGCTGACAAACTGCCAGGCTGCAATGTGCCCTTCGTACGGGCTCAGCAGCCGGTAGTACCGGCCGGAAGCGATCAGGTCATACTGCCGCTGGTAGATTTTGATCTGCTTTTTCATGACCTCCAGCTCTTCGTCGCTGACGCGGCTAAGATCCAGTTCGTACCCAAAGTTCCCGGACGTAGCCACAACCCCGCGCGTATTCAGCGGCGTGGTGCGGCCGGTACCCCAGTTGGGGACATCCGACACATGGGAACCCATGGTGCATACCGGATACCCAAACGATGTACCGTACTGGATAAACACCCGTTCAATGGCATCGGTATCGTCACTGCACCAAATCTGGGGCGTGTAATACAGCATACCGGCGTCAAACCGTCCGCCGCCGCCGGAGCAGCCTTCGAACAGCACATGGGGGAAGGCGCTGGTAATGCGTTCCAACAGGTCGTAGACCCCCAGCATAAAGCGATGATACACTTCGCCCTGCCGGTCGCTGGGCAGTAGTTCGCTCCACACATTGGCCAGATGGCGGTTCATGTCCCATTTGACGTATTCAATATTGGCGCTGGACAGAATGTCTTTCATGCGGTCAAACAGATAATCCCGTACATCCTGCCGGGACATATCCAGCACAAACTGGTGACGGCTGCGCACACCAGGGCGGTTCTTTTCGCACAGGCGCCATTCCGGATGAGCCCGGTACAGGTCGCTGTCTTCGCTGACCATTTCGGGTTCGAACCAGATACCGAATTTCATGCCCAATCCATTGATGCGGTCCACCAATTTTTTCAGCCCGCCATGGATTTTGTTTTCATTGACAAACCAGTCGCCCAGCCCGGAAAAATCGCTGTCGCGCTTACCAAACCAGCCGTCGTCCATAACCAGCATTTCGATGCCAATCTTCGACGCATTCTTGGCGATCTGGTACAGTTTTTCTTCGTCAAAATCGAAGTAGGTGCCTTCCCAGTTGTTGATCAGCACCGGGCGGTGCTTGAGCTTATATTCGCCACGGCACACATTGTAGCGAATCATGGCGTGCTGCCGCAGGGACAGTTCACCCAGCCCTTTTTCGCTAAATACCATAGCCGCCACCGGGGTGGTAAAGCTGTCGCCGTCTTCCAGTACCCACCGGAACGCCTGGGGATGAATTCCCATGGTCAGACGGGTCTGGTTGATCTGGTCATATTCGCATTCCATCAGGAAGTTGCCGCTGTACATCAGGCTTACGCCCACGCATTCGCCGCTTTCTTCCGTGGCATCGTGGCTGCACAGAATCACAAACGGGTTTTCGTGGTGGCTGGAAGCCCCGCGCACACTGTCCACCACAATTTTGCCATGACGGACCGGCGTGCGTTCAAACGCCCGTTCAAACACGTGACGGCCATAGAAGCTGATCAGATCGTAATCGCCCCACCGGCAATCCAGACACATGGACAGCGCCCGTTCCAGCTCCACCCGGGCACCGCTGGCGTTATGGATCACCGCATAGCGGGTAATCGCATCCCGGTTTTCAAACACCGTATAATACAGCGTAACCTGCACGTGCGTGACCGGGTCTTCCAGCAAAATCGACAAGGTTTCGGCTTCGCCGCCGTTATCGTACACATAGGGAAGGCCTTCAGGTTTTGCGGCGCCGGGCAGAATCTCATGCGATACATACCGCAAATCGCTTTCCCGGCTGCCATCCTGATTCACAACGATCAAACAGGCACTGCGGTAATCCCCGCTGCCGAACACCGAATATTCCTGCGGAAGAATATCGGTGGAAAAAGTCCGGTCCGTTCCTGTATCATAAGGTTGCCCGGAAAAGCTATATTCTACCGGCGTGACATACGCCGACAGATCTTCGTCATCGGCTACTTTGGCCCCATAGTACAGGTGCAGCAGATACCCAAACGGGCCCACTTTCATCTGGTACGTGGCGTGCTGAGTCTGCAGCGTAAAGAGCTTTTTTTCTTCATTGATTAAAATAGCCATGCGCCATTCCTCCTGTGTCCGTCTTTTAATTTCCCGACTGGGCCGCCGGTTCTCCCAAACCGGACCGGCCCTTTTTTTATTCTACCATAAAAGTATACCGAACACTATAGAAAATTCGTGCATAAGATGGATATTTTGGTCACTCTTCCCATGCTGCCAACCCACTGCCGGCCGTTTGCAGGACACTGATTCCGTAAGCCGGCAATTGCACTTTGTCCACCGGTTCGCCCGTCACCGCGTCGGTCATGCCTGCGGGCAGCTGTACCACCTGTTCGCTATCGCCATAATTTTGCAGGAAAACAAAATCATGTTCATCCCCCTGGCGGCGGGTGGCAATGACACCGGCGGGCAGTTCTGCCTGCAGAGCCCGGGGCAGAGCCAACTCCAGCCGCAGCTTTTCATAAAAGTCGCGCAGAAAATCCAGCCCCGTGCGGGCCGCCACATAATACGCCTGGCCTTTCCCATAGGGATGCACCGTCAAAGCGGGCGTGCCCTGATAAAAGTCGCTGCCATAGGCAGCCAGCACCTGCGCGCCCTGGGCATGCACCAGCGCGCACAACTCGCGTACTTCATACGCTTTTTGCGGCAAACCGGAACCGGTTTCGGGCACCAGGGTATTGGTTTCGCCCTCATACAGGGCATCGGTTTCTTCGTTCCAGATACCGAATACTTCCATCATACCCTGGCCCGGCATACCGCCCAGGCAGCAAAGATCGGTATCATCTACAATACCGCTCCAGTAGGTGCCTACCAGCGTGCCGCCGTTTTCGACAAACTGCCGCAAGGCTTCGGCATAGCCCTTGCGGTACAGGTAATTCATGGGAGCTACCACCAGTTTGTACCGGTCCAGGCTCTTCGTCATATCGATCAGGTCCGTAGCAATGCCTTTTTCCCACAGGGCCCGGTGATGGGCCAGTACCGTTTCCAGGTAATGCAGCCCGCTGTTGCGGGGGCCTTTGGCATCTTCTACCGCCCAGCGGTTTTCCCAATCGTAAATCAACGCAACTCTCGGCTGAATCCGGGTGGGGTAGATCTTTGCATCCAGCTGCTGGAGCCACTCACCTGTTTTTTCTACATCGTGGAACACCCGGGTGTTGCCTTCTCCGTTGTGGTCTACCACCGCACCGTGGAGTTTTTCAAACGAACCGCGGCTTTTCCGCCACTGGAAATACTGCACCGATTGGGCCCCGTGAGCTACGGCCTGCAGGGAAGAGAGTTCATGCATGCCGGGGCGCTTTAATTTACTGACATCCTGCCAGTTGGTCATGCTGGGAGTACTTTCCATCAGCAGCCACGGTGCCCGCTTAATGGACCGCATCAGGTCATGGCTGGCCGCCGCCTGGGCCGCAATGGCCACATTATCGCCCTGGTGCCAGCAGGGGTAGTTATCCCACGAAACAACGTCCAAATCGTCCCCAAAGCGGAAATAGTCGAGGCCGTCAAAAAAGCCCATCAAATTGGCCGTCACCGGCAAAGTGGGGTTGACCTGTTTGACAGCACGGATCTCTTCCCTCATGAAGTCAACGGTCTGATCGGTGGTAAACCGTTTCCAATCGAGATTCAGCCCATGCAGGGTGGAATCACCGTTTGCAAGAGGCGGCTCCACCTGATCCCAGGAGGTATACGTGTGGCTCCAAAAATCGGCCCACCAAGCATGGTTCAGGTTTTCCAAGGTGCCATATTTTTGTTTGACCCACTCGATAAACGCCTTCCGGCACAGAGGGCAGTAACAGGCCCCGCTGTATTCGTTGCTGATATGCCACAGAATCACCGCCGGATTGCCGGCAAAGTGCTGGGCCAGCCGCGTATTGATCTGTTTCACTTTGTCCCGGTAAATGGGGGAGGTAAGGCAGTGGTTGTGCCGGTCGCCATAGGCATTTCGCACACCGTTGTTTGCTACCCGCAGCACTTCCGGGTATTTTTGCGCCATCCACCGGGGCCGCGCTCCACTGGGTGTCGCCAAAATCGTATAGATACCGTTTTCATACAACCGTTTGATGATCGTTTCCAACCAGGAAAAATCATACACACCTTCTTCCGGTTCCAAATGGCTCCAGGCAAAAATACCCAGCGACACACAATTGACATGTGCCTTCTTCATCAGCTCGATATCTTTGGCGAGCACGTCCGGGTAGGAAAGCCACTGTTCCGGGTTATAATCGCCGCCATGCAATAAATGTGGAAAACGGGGAGTAACTGCTTTCATAAAAAAGCTCCTTTCATCGACAACTAGAGGAATGTTCCTGTTTATCATACTGGATTCTGTCCGATTCGAAAAGGGGGAAATTTCTTTTTCTTTCCCCCAAATATTCGACATAGGCGGGCAATAAAATTGACGTATACAAAAAACGGCAACCGATTGGATCGGTTGCCGTTTTTTCTTAACTTTCGTAGGCGTCTTCTTCCATTTCCTTTGTAGCCTGCTGAATACTATTGATCGAAGTGGATGTCACCAGACCGGCTGCCTGCCCGTTGACAACGGCCAGATACCGGCGGTCATTCAGTTTGTAGTACTGAATCACATCGGTGTCATATACCTGATCATAATATTCATACGTGACGGTGATATCCGGGTCTTTCCCTTTTACATCATCAAGGCTGAATCCGGTTTCACCCAACAGCTGCTCGCCCACCAGCAGCTGATAATACTGCTGGAATGTCTTATACGTGAGGTCCTGCCCATCGGTTCCCTTGACGGTATAATCATATACCGTGCTTTCTTCCGTGGTGCTTTCCTCATTTTCCGTGCGGCTCATGCTGAACACATGCTCGCCGTCGTCCTGATCCACCGTAATCGTTTCGATATCGGTGATGGTCACCAACAAGACAAATTTTTCGCGCAGAGACAGCACTGTGGCATCGGCCCAATCACTGATGCTGGACGAAGCAATGGTATAGACCACATGGCCGCCCTTTACCATCAAGTACCGGTTGCCATCTTCATCTTTGCCGCCGGCATACAGGGTGTACGTTTCCCCATTGACCGTATAGGTAACGGTGGCTTTGGGATTTTTCAGGCCATATTTTTCCAGCTCTTCCTCGGTGGGGGACAGTTTCACTACCGTATTGGCTGTCACCGTGCATAAAGCTTCCTGCAGCGATTTAATTTCAGAATCGTTGCCGCTGCACGAATACGGAGACGTAATGCTGTAGGCCGACACATTGGTGGGACGGACCTGATCCTGAATAGTCAGCACACTATTGCCCAAATTTTCATTGGTAATCGAAATACTGCCAAAATCCGGATCGGTAGTCGATGTATCAATCGAAACAATTTTGGTGGTGCAGAAATCCGTCAGACCTTTACGCAGATATTCACTGCTGGAGCCTACGTAGATTTTTCCATCGACCAACAGGTAATACCCCGTCGAAGCCGCCACGTTGCCGATAGCATAGGAGAATTCCGTTCCGTCCGTGAACGTAGAGGTGACTTGTACCACCGGGTCCTGGAGTCCAAACTCATCCAAATTATAATCGGCGGCATCACCTATGAGCTTTTCCGCCGTGAGGGTATACCCATACTTGGCGGCCGAGTTTACGGCCGTATCCAGCACCGGATACACGTCCGGGTCCAGCCCGTCCACCGAAAAGAATGCGCTGTCCAAGTCATCCGTATCAGCACTGCTTTCATCGGTACTGCTTTCCGAAGATGACTCTTTGCTGTCCTCACGAGGACGCAGGGTAAACGACGTATTTTGGTTAACCACATCAATGTGGTCCACTTCGGACGCCTTTTTGCTCAGCAGGGAGATGGAATTATCTTCCTCTTCTTCGCTGCTTTCGTCTTCACTTTGCGTCTGGCTGCTGTCTGTTGCAGCAGGTTCTGTATCCGTCGGCGGCATAAGCAGAAGCACCGCAGTCGAAACCCCCAGTACAATCAGAACAAGCAGGGTAATGAGAACGCTTTTTTTCGCGTTAGTCATTGGCTTTTTTTCTTTCTTGCTCATGCGCTTACAGGTGCCTCCTCTTGAGCCATACCACAATCCCCACGATCAACAGCACAGCAGGAATTCCGATGGTAAAGACCCAGAATCCCAGGAAGTTGCACATGGCCAGGGTCGCGGTAATATCCGAAACATTGGTCTGTACGCGGGCGCTGGTAACTTTATTGCTGCTGGCCGAATAATCCGTCAAATACAGGAACATGTCGTTCATGTAATCGTGGTTGTCAAACGTAGAGGATTCCAGGAAGCTCTGCACCATCATCGTGGTGCTGCCGGCTACCACGACCGACCGCAACAACGTGTTGCCATCGGAATCCTGCAGCCATTTCTGACCCATCGCCATGGTGTAATACTGCTGGGTGCCGCCGGTTTCGGTGGTGTTGCCCTCGTCATCTACCGTCACTTTCTGGGCACTGTCATACGTACCCATCAGCGGATACGTCACCACGCTGTTGGACGATTTAAACACAATGTTTACATTGCAGCTGGCGGGTGTCAGCAGCAAATTATAGCTTTCGTTGTTGCCAAAGGTGATCTGATCTTCTGCATCCTGGTCGCCCTGCAGGTAATTCGACAATACATAGGTGTTCGAGGAACTGATCATATGGCTTTCATCGGTTTCTTCCAACATGGAACCATAGTCCACCGACAGGCCCCATTCTTCACAGAACGTATTCAAGTTGGGCAGTTCCGTCTGGGTGGGATGGCAGGAAATGAAGATGGCACGGGACAGTTCCACATCTTCATCAGCCAGATAATCGTCAAACTTCTGCAGTTCATCCTGGGTGTAGTCCGTGTTAGGCGCCGCCAGAATCAGCAACTGTGCTTCATCGGGAATGTCTTCCGTCATGGAATTAAATTCCTTGATTTCAAAGTTGTTTTCTTCCAGCAGGTCATACAGGGCCGTAATGTTGCCGCTTTCCGACGACATCATTTCCTGGTGCCCCGTTTCAATGGCGGCAATCGGCACCCGTTCCAAGGTAACCTGGTTAATGGCATTCGTCAAAGCGGAGTCCACCATGCTGTACGAAGTTGTTTCGTACGTGCTGGAATCCTGCTCCACGGAAAACAGATCGGTCACTGTCAACGTGCGGTGACGGCGGGCCGATTCAACCAGTACCGAGCCGGTATCCAGGTTTTCGGAGCTATATTTGCTGATGAAACCGGGGTTGGAATCGGGATCAATGTACTGTACGGAAATATGGCTGTTTTCCGCCGCAAATTTTTCGGCCAGATAGCCTACCTGGCTGTACTTGAGACCATACGAAGAATAGGGGACATCGCCCATAATATCGTCTTCCGAACCAATAATGTAAATGGTCACATCTTCTTTGACACCGTCGGCCACTTTTTTCGCGTCTTCCGACAGGGTGTTCACCTGATCGCTCGTAAGGTCAAAGCTCAGGGCGGGGAACCGTTCTACCAACAGCCCGAACATCACGTTAAACAGAATCACAACCGCCACAAAGATGCACGAAAAGACCGTGGCCATTCCACTGTGCTTAAATTTCGAGCTGGTCAGTTTCTTGCGCAGTTTCCCTTTTTCCGATTTTTGCGCTTTTTTGGCCTTTTCGGCTTTTTTCTCCGCTTTTTTAGCCGCCGCTTTTTGTGCTTTGCGTTCGGCTCTGTCGGGAGTTTCGTCCTTGGCAACCAGGTCTAATTCTTTTTGGCTGTCCTGGTTTTTGTCATTTTTATTCATGAACATCTATCCTCCCTTTAGCGATATCTTCTGCTTTCGATCTTCCGGGTGGTAAAGAATACAAACACCGCCATAACGCTGATGAAGTATACCACACTCGAAAGGTTGAACTGTCCCTGCGTAAAGGGATCATACCGGCTTTCAAACGAAATCCATTTGACTACTTCGGCAATCCACGTCCCGCTGACCGACGAGCTGATCTGCCCGATGATGACCAGCAGAATGGAAACCGCAAACGTGCCAATGGCCGCAATGATCTGGCTGACTGTCAAACTGGAAATAAATACGCCGATGGCAATCATAGCGCCGCCATACAGCAGTGTACCGACATAGTTGCCCAAAATTTCCGTCCAGTTCGGCGCCCCAAAAAAGCTAATCGCCACCGAAGGAAGCAACGTACCGGTAATCGCAACAAAAAACACAAAGAACGCCGCCAGGAATTTCCCCATGACAATGCTCAATACACTGACCGGTGCTGTGAGCAGCGCCTGATCGGTTTTATTTTTCTGGTCATCCGAAATCGTCTTCATGGTCAGAATGGGGATGATCATCATGCAGTACGACAGCATGTAGCTATATACATACGGGATATTCGACGAACTGCCGGCCAGCATGACAATGTAATACCAATACCCAAACAATGCCAGCAGCACCGCAATACACACGTACCCAATGGGAGAGGTAAAATAGGAACGAATTTCGCGTTTCAGTACGGCTTTCATTCTTCTTCTCCTCCTTCCTCATTCACGGCATCCATGGCCGCTTTCCGAACGTCTTCGGTATTTTCGTCTTCTTCGCCGTCTTTATCAGCTTTTCCACCCAGCAACACACGGCGTTCCTGTTCGGTAAAGTGGTTTTCCCCGCTGGTCAGGCGCAGGAAGATTTCTTCCAGCGTCAAGTCCGTATTGCGCGACGACATCAGCGGCCAGCCCTTGCGGGTGAGCAGGGCAAACAAGTCGCGGCGAATGTCCTGATCCAGATCGGCTTCAATGTGATACTCATACACACCGGGTTCTTTTTCACCCATAGAAACCACTTCCACCACTTTATCCATGGCACGAATCGCATGCAGCACTTCGTGTTCCGGACCGGCAATCCGGGCAATAATGCGGTGATCGGTGGAAAGGTCATGTGCCAGCCGGTCGGTTGCCCCATCGGCAACCAGCTTCCCGCTGTTGATAATAATCACTCGTTCGCACACGGCCTGTACTTCCGACAGAATGTGGGAGCTGAGGATAATCGTGTGGTTGCGTCCCAGGTTCTTGATCAGGTTCCGAATTTCAATGATCTGTTTCGGGTCAAGGCCCACGGTAGGTTCGTCCAAAATCAGTACCGGCGGGTTCCCCAGCAGTGCCTGGGCAATCCCCACACGCTGGCGGTACCCTTTAGAAAGGTTGCCAATCAGCCGTTTATAGACATTTTGGATTTTCGTCAGGGAGCAGATCTCGCGGATATGCTTTTCCCGAGGGAGTTTGACCTTTTTCAGGTCGTACATAAAGTTTAAGTATTCCTGCACCGTCATATCCAGATACAGCGGCGGCAATTCCGGCAGATAGCCAATCAACTTTCTGGCTTCGTTGGGTTCGTCAAGGATATCATGCCCGGAAATCGATACGGTCCCTTCTGTAGCCGATAGATACCCCGTCACAATATTCATGGTTGTGGATTTCCCGGCGCCATTGGGCCCCAGAAAACCAAGAATCGTCCCATCTTCTACTGTGAAGCTGACATGATCCAAAGCGACATTACTGCCATATCGCTTCGTGAGGTTTTTGACCTCTATCATGGTTTTTCCCTCCTGTTTTTGGGTATAGTGTTAAAATTCGCACGGTACAATCCTATCACGTTTATACACTTTTTTCAAGTCTTTCCCATTTTCCTCCCTGTAATAGAAAACATGTTCGCAACAAAACCGTCCGTGTCACCGGCGCTTATTGTACCGCCCCAATGTGATGTATCCGTGAAAAACAACGGGTTTCTTTGTTTTTTTGATCAACTTTTTTGAGAAAAAGCCCATTTTCTTGACATTTGTATTCCTTCCCCCGTACAATAAAGGGGTTCTCATAACCCTGTTTTTAGAAAAGGAGGTTCTTTTCTATGCCTTTGTTCGAACCCTTTTGCGGGGTGCGCCCCTGCCTGCCCAGCGGGGAAGATGTGCTTCCTTTCTGCGAAAATACTATGGCGGACTTATTGCGCGCTCCCAAAGAAGAGAGGCGTACCCAATACGAAACCATGATGCAGAAAGGGTTGTGCGCCAAAGACCCACAACCGGCCTTTTACCTATATGAAGAAAAACTGACACTGGACGACGGTGCTGAAAAACGGGCGTTAGGTTTTTTTGCCCTTTCTACGGCATCGGTTATGGCCGACCCGCTGCGGCCCGCTATTTTATTGGACCGGGACCCCACCGGCCAAACCCGGGCCCGGCTACAGGCGCTGTCCCGGGGGTGCCCCCGGTATGAAGCCCACCGCGGCAACCGGCGTTACCGGTTGTGGCTGATTGACGACCTGGTGATGCAAGCGGCCTTGCGGGGGGAAGAGGTGGCCTGTGTGCTGCCGCCTGCATGGCCCCGGGTGTTTTCCTTGATATTTCCCGGGGAAAAACCGGATTTTCCCCTTTGCCCATTAACCGGTTTGGTTTTTATGGCCCCTTGACGGGGAATATTCTTCCATCCATTACAAAAAAGGAAGCGTCTTTTTTAAAAAAGACGCTTCCTTTTTCTTTATTCAGATTCTCCCTGATACGAAAACGAAAAATCGGGGTCAACCTGGTACAGCTGGCTGTATAACGTAGCCGCCCGGCTGCGGTAATAGACCATTTTACTGTTGAGCACATCCAAGGCCGCCGTCGTTCCGCCACTGCCACCGGTGGATTCAATTTGTTCCATCATGGCCGGTGTCTGTTCGGCCCAGGTTTCCTGTTCCGATTTAACTTGGTCATAGGCCTCCCCGGTCAGCAACGGCAACAGGGTTTGATAGGCCCGATCGACTTCGTTTTTCCAAAGGACCATATATTTTTTGCTCACTTCCAGCATCTGCTGGGTAGTAGAAGCATTTTCCAGTTCCGACGAATACCCACTATCCAAAGGATTGGCGGCAAAGCGCTGGGCAAAACCGGCATCGTCACTGCTGATATCCGGCAAGATGGACGCATGCCCCGACGTCTCCGGCTGAGATTCTTCGGATGATTCATCCGCTTGGCTGGATGATTCCTGGCTACTCGAGGGCGAGGATGTACCGCTGCTGCCGTCCGGTGCCGGCGTTTTCTGGCTTTCTTCTTCCGAAGAAGCCGGGTTCTCACTGGTCTGCGACGAATCGGACCCTTGCGTACTCAGCGTGCCGCTGCCTGTTTGGGTACTGCATCCGGCCATCCACAAACACACGGTGCACAGGAAAAACGCCCCCAAAAGGCGCCAATTTCGCTTTTGTTTCATGTGAAACCTCCTTTTTCTTACCGATCCGGTTTCTGTTTTCTTCACTTTATCATAACTTTTCATTGGGCGCAACCGGTTCCGGCTGCAAAAAATCGGCAAACAGGGGGACCATGTGGGTTTCAATGTCCTGTTTTTGTTGAAACGGCAGCGGATTTTGCCCTTTTCCCATTTCCACGGTAAAGGCCTGTTTGTGCAGGGCCATTTGTACCCAGTCTTTGCATCCACCCAAAGACGCTAGCCCCTGAGGCTGTGGTTTTAGGGTATATCCGCTGCTTTTCGCCATTTTTTGCGCCCGTGCCCGGGTACCGGGAGGCTGCATGCCCACTCCCACGTCATCATAAATTTCTTCCCCCTGGCTGTGCAGCGCTAACACCCGGTGACAACCGGAATCGATGATGGCCCGCATGACCGCCTGGGTTTCGGGTTCACTGCCGGGCCATTCGCCACCATACCGGGTGGGGGAGGGGCCCAGGATTCCGGCGCGGATCTCCATTTTTCGCAGCGTCTCCCATCCCGCCGGAAAATTATGGTTGAGATCGACCCCCCGGGCATTTGCCTGCCAGCGGGTGGGGTCGGGGGAAATTTTTCGCACCTGTGGCGCATAAGCCCCCGCTGTCTGCGCGCCGTGCAGGGAAATTTCAACTCCGTCGGGGTTGGCCATGGGTACCAGCAAAACCCGAACGGGCGGCGGAACGCGCAGGCAATCGCGAGCATAGTCCATCAATACAGCGCTGGTGATCCACTCCATGCCATGGAACCCGGCCAGAATCACAGCGGTTTCCCGCCCGCTTCCCATCCATAGCCCATAAAGCGGACGGCCGCACACGCTTTCGCCTATGCTTTCGGCCCGGTGGCCCGCTTCTTTTTCCCACTGTGTGATCTCTTTTTGCAGCACACCAAAATCATATAGCATCCCATCACGCTCCTTTTTCGTAAGGTGTATGCCATGCTTTCCCATTCCATACCCATCTTTTCAGTGGAAAGCTTGTTCCCAGCTGCCTTTTCGCTTATAATGGAAGAAAAAAGAATCCCCATGCAGAAGGAGTCGTTTTTATGGATCTCACCGAAAAAACTTTGGAAAGCCAACGCCTGTTCACAGGACGGATCATCAACCTCTGCCTGGATAAAGCCCTTCTGCCCGACGGAAGTGTAGCCAACCGGGAATTGGTCCAGCATCCCGGCGGGGTGAGCGTGGCGGCTTTGACCGAAAACAACGAAATTTACATGGTGCGTCAGTTCCGGTACCCCTATCAGCAAGTGCTGCTGGAACTGCCCGCCGGCAAACTGGAAAAAGGGGAGGACCCTTTCGAAGCCGTCAAACGGGAACAAAAAGAAGAAACCGGTACCATCGGCCAGTCGTATCAGTACCTGGGCGACATCTATCCCACTCCGGGGTACGTGAATGAAATTATCCGTCTATGGGCTTGCCGGGTAACCGGGAAAGGTGCCATGCACCTGGATGAGGACGAATTTTTGGAAGTGGAAAAAATCCCGTTGGAACAGGCCGTTTCGATGGTCCTGCAAAATGAGATTCCCGACGCCAAAACCCAAATCGGTATTTTAAAAACATATTATCTGGTGCAAAAAGGCAGACTATAACAAAAAAAGGCCGGTCTCCGGGAAATCCCGGAGGCCGGCTTTCTTTATGAAGTACGCGGCTACCTAAAGAGAAGAGGAGGTCAATCTTTTTCGGCTTTCAGGATCTTGCCCGTCGTCGCCTGTACTTCGTATTCATATTCGTACGATTTGGTTTCGAAGGAAACTTCATAAATGCCGTCTTCTTCGTCCAGTTCCACTTCCAGTTCATACACGTCGCTTTCCTTGAGGCCCGCATGGCTCAAAGCCTTCTGCTTGGCGGCATCCCGGCCAATATAGGAACTGGTGTTGGTGGTAGAATGATGATCGTCGTCGGTGTCTTTTTCGTAACGGATCACAGCACCGGTTTTCGCATTGATTTCATAGTCATATTCGGTGGAACCCACGCAGAATTCCACGTCGTAGTGGCCATCATCCCATTCGACCTTCACACCGGAAGCCTGGGAAGCACTGACACCGGCATGAGAGAACGCTTTCTGCTTGGCTTCGTCTTTGCTGATATACGAGCTGGAAGACGAGCTGCTGCTGGAAGAGGTGCCTGTATGCTGGCGGTCATCGTCGACATCTTTTTCGTAGCGGATCACGGCACCGGTCTTGGCGTTGATTTCATAATCATATTCGGTGGAGCCCACACGGAAGTCCACATCGTAATGGCCATCGTCAAATTCTACATCCACATCCACCGCCTGGGAAGCGCTGACGCCCGCATGGGCCAGGGCCTTCTGCAGAGCCGTATCGCGGCTGATATACGAACTGGTATTCGACGAAGAATTGCCGGAAGAGCTATTGCCCGAAGAACTATTCCCGGAAGAGGTGTTGCCCGAACCCGCATTGGCCATATCGTCGTCTTTTTCTTTTTCGGCCTTCAGCACCTTGCCGGTTTTGGCATCAATTTCATAATCATATTCCGTGGTGCCCACATGGAAATCCACTTCATATACCATCACGCCATCGTCGTTATCGTATTCGACTTCCAGTTTGGTTACATCGGATTCGCTGACACCGGCATGGTCAAACGCCGCTTTTTTCGCGGCTTCTACGCCGATATACGAGCTCTCATTCACAGCCCCGCTCTGGGTAACAGCGGAATCATCACTCTGGCGCGAAGCATACAGTAGGGCAATTTCCTGCACGCTCAGCGGAGCCAGGGATTCGAACGTCAAGGTGGTGTCGTTGCCCACCAGTTCCCGAATGAAGGCTGCTTTCCCTTTGGAAATGCCATACTGCTGGGCCAGGGCATCGATTTCTTCATCTTCGGTCAGCGTCTGGGACAGCACAGCGGCTTCCAGACCGTCTTCCGAAAAGGCCTTTTTAATGTCGTTGGTGATCTGTGTTTTCAGTTCATCGCCGCGGGCCTGGTCGTCATTTTCCACGGTGACCAGAATGGAGTTTTTTGCTTCGTCCAGATACCCGTTTTTCAGCATCGAGCCAATCAGTGCATTCACGGTTACATCCAGGTCGGTTCCCTGCAGATCCATATCGCCAATGACTTTTTCGGCGTCATCATTGAGCGCCTGCACCGCCACGACGGTTTCTTCCTGGTCGATATCAATGGAAATGCTGGGGTTTACATCCAGCGTGATAATAGAATCTACATTGCCCGTCTGGCTTACACCGGGCTGTACATTTTCGGGCTGTACAGTCCCTACATTCCAAGGCTGCCAAATCATCGCGGCACTAAACAGAATGCACACGGCTGCGGCTGCCGATACGATCGAAACGGTTCTCTTTTTATTATGCTTTCCTGCCGTCATTGGGATCACATTTCCTTTCTGTTCTTCACAGGCGGAGAGGATGCGGTCCAAAACATCCGGGGTCGCATGGTCATACGCCGTACGGATTTTCTCGTCCCAATTCCCGTTTTTCATCGGTCGTCACCCTCCTCCAATTGTTTTTCGAGTTTGCGTAAAGCCCGCCGGTACTTCGACAGTACCGTAGGAAGCGGAATCCCCAAAATCACCGCGATTTCACGGTGTTTACAACCCGCCAGTGCGTGCAGCGTCACAATCTGCCGTTCTTCATCGGATAAATTTCCCAGCAGCGTGCGTAAAAGCAGGCTGTCTTCCCGGGTGACGGAAGAACGGGTGTCAATTTGTTCGGCAAACTGTGTGTGCCAATCTTCCGGCGACATGAGTGTCTCCTTTTTTTGTTTCCGCAGTTTCATGAAGGCCAGGTTCTTCGTAATGGTCAATAGCCAGGCCATCACTTTTCCATGGGCCCGGTAAGAACCGGCCGCCAGAAAAACATTCACAAATACGTCCTGCAGAATATCCTCCGCATCCTGTGCGTTCTTTACAATCGACAAGGCAAAACCATAAACAGCCGTATGGGTTTCTTCATACAGGGCCGCCAGCGCATCTTTGTCTCCTTCTGCAATCCTGGCAATGCATGCATCCCACTGTACCGCACCGTTTCCCGGGATGGGTGCTTCTATGGCCATACATCTGTTCACTTTGGTTTCCCCCCTGTTCACTTTATCAATGCACGGGGCGGTTGTTTTATTGCACGTTTCCTGCAAAAAATTATCTTTTTTCATTTTTTCCCTCTTTTTATCGAAAGAAAGGGGCTATAGAATCGCACTCCATAGCCCCCGTACTAAGCCCGGCGGCAGGCCGGTCCTTTTTATTCTTCTGTCTGTTCTGCTTCTTCCTGGGCAGGCGTTTCGATTTCTGCCTCGGTTTCGTCTTCGTCTTCTTCCTCTGTTTCATGGGGGGCGCGGGACAAGGTTACCACCCGGTTTTCGTCCCCCTGGATGCGCATAACCCGCACACCCTTGCTGGGACGGGCACATACACGGATCGAGGCCGCTTCAATCCGAATAATAACCCCGTCTGCCGAAATCAGGATAATATCATCGGTGAGGTCTACCACTTTAATGGCCGCCACTTTTCCGTATTTGTCGGTATGGTAATTGGTAAGCCCTTTGCCGCCGCGGTTCTGCAGCCGGTAATCTTCCATGGGGGACAGGCGTCCATACCCGGTTTCCGAAACCGTGAGCACCAGGCCGCCTTCCCGCAAAATCGACATGCCGATGACGCAGTCGTCATCGCTCATGGTAATGGCTTTCACACCACGAGCCGCCCGGCCCATGGCACGCACATCCGTTTCTTTAAAGCGGATCGCCATACCGTTGCGGGTCGCTACCAGCAGTTCATTTTGCCCGTTGGTAATCCGCACCCAGCTGAGCGCATCGCCTTCGTCCAAGTCAATGGCAATCAGGCCGCTCTTGCGCACATGGTGGTACGCCGACAGTTCCGTGCGTTTGATGACACCATTGCGGGTGACCAAGACCAGATAGCTGTCTTCTTCCACCTGCGGCACGCGAATCATGGACGTCACTTTTTCATCCGGATTCAGGGGCAACAGATTCGCAATATTGATGCCTTTGGCCGTACGCGTCCCTTCCGGTACTTCGTAGCACTTGAGCCGGTATACGCGGCCAAAATTCGTGAAGAACATCACCTGGTCATGGTTGCGGCTGACGAACATTTCAGCCGCCAGGTCTTCTTCCCGTCGGGACATACCGCTGATACCGCGGCCGCCGCGCTTCTGGATATGATAGGTATCCGCTTTCTGGCGCTTGACATAGCCGGCCTGGGTCAGGGTCATGACACATTCGTCGTTGGGAATCAGGTCTTCGATATCCACTTCGCCGCTGACCGTAGCAATTTCCGTACGGCGTTCGTCGGCGTATTTCTCTTTCATCGCTCTGGCCTCGTCTTTCACAATGGCCAGTACGCGGCTTTCACTGGACAGAATATCCAGGTAGTCGCGAATTTTCTCGTGGAGCTGGTCGAGTTCATCCATAATTTTCTTGATCTCCAGACCCGCCAGCTGTCCCAGCTGAAACGACACAATGGCCGATGCCTGTACGTCGTCAAAATCGAACGCTTCCATAATGGCTTTTTTCGCTTCCGATTTGCCGCCCTTACAGGCGCGGATGGTCGCGATGATTTCGTCGACAATGTCGATGGCTTTTTTCAGGCCTTCCAAAATATGGGCGCGATCCTGCGCTTTTTTCAGATCGAAACGGGTGCGCCGTTCCACCACTTCTTTCTGGAAGTCGATATATTCCTGCAGCATCTGCAGCAGAGTGAGCGTTTTGGGTTCGTTGCGCACAATGGCCAGCATATTGACGCCAAAGGTCGTCTGCATCTGGGTTTCATTGTACAGATGATTCAAAACGATCTGGGGGGAGGCATCCCGTTTCACATCGATCACGATGTGCATGCCTTCGCGGTCCGAATGGTCTTCAATATTCGAAATGCCTTCCAGCCGCTTTTCTTTGACCAGATCGGCGATATTTTCGATCAGTCTGGCTTTATTGACCTGATACGGCAATTCCGACACGATGATTTTGAAACGGCCATTCTTTTCTTCTTCAATTTCTGCGCGCGCCCGTACAATCACACGCCCACGCCCGGTGGCGTACGCCGCCCGGATCCCGCTGCGGCCCATGATAATGCCGCCGGTAGGGAAATCCGGCCCTTTGATATATTGCATAATATCTTCCAAAGACGCCTGGGGATTATCGATCAGGGCACACATGCCGTCGATGACTTCGCCCATATTGTGGGGCGGGATATTGGTGGCCATCCCTACGGCGATACCGGTCGACCCATTGACCAGCAGGTTGGGGAAGTGGGTGGGCAATACATTGGGTTCTTTCAGCCGGTCATCGTAGTTTGGGGAAAAATCCACCGTATCTTTGTCGATATCGGCCAACATATCCACCGACAGCTTGTTCATGCGCGCTTCGGTGTAACGGTAAGCAGCAGGCGGGTCACCGTCCACGGAACCGAAGTTCCCGTGGCCGTCCACCAGCACATACCGCATGGAGAAATCCTGCGCCAGACGAACCAGCGCATCATACACCGACGCATCCCCGTGGGGGTGGTAACGGCCCAGCACCGAACCGACCGTATCGGCGCACTTGCGGTACGCCTTTTCCGGCCACAAGCTGTTTTCATACATGGTATATAGAATGCGCCGGTGAACGGGCTTCAAACCATCGCGCACATCCGGCAATGCCCGGGAAATAATCACGGACATGGAGTATTCCAGAAACGCTTTTCGCATTTCTTCTTCCAGATTAACACCGATCGTGCGGCCGCTTTGCATCATTTGCTCTTCCATGAATCAGGTTCCTTCCCGTACGAATTCATAAATTCAAAACCAAACATTTACTTTTCTTTCTGATCCGCGATCGAAAGCAATCGATCTTCCACTTCTTTTCGTTTTTCTTCGGGGATCGCCCGCAAAGGCAGTACTAAGCGGTGATTTTTCCCGTCCTGCAGCAGCCACACACCGTTTTTCTGTTCGGCCACAAGACCGTCATACAGAAACGCGCGGGACTCTCCGTCGGACAAAATCCGGAAAATCCCTTCGGGAGCCAATCGAATACAAATCGTACGTCCCTGCTTTTCCCGGGCCATCCGGCGCATAGCCAGTTCCGGCACAAGCCATACCACCACAATTAACACAAGGCAAACCAGCGCAAAGAAAAGGGCATTGCCATCCTGCTCCCGGATATAAGACGACAAAAACAGGCCCGCCGCTACCAAAAGGATCACCGTTTCTATGATGGCCCGCAGGCCGGTCGTGTGAATCATGCCGATCAGGCGTACACCGGTAAGCTCTTCCTGAAACGAAGGGGTATACCGGATCACACCCTCGGGATTCGTCATATCCATCTTTTCCATACTGCCTCACTGTTACCAAGATCAGATATCCAGATTTTGCACGTACTTAGCGTTTTTCTCGATAAACTGACGCCGCGGTTCGACTTTATCGCCCATCAAAATCGTAAAGATTTCATCCGCCCGTTCGGCATCATCCAATTCGACCCGCAGCATGGTGCGCGTAGCCGGATCCATGGTGGTTTCCCACAGCTGTTCCGAATCCATTTCGCCCAAACCTTTGTAGCGCTGGATTTCGTACCCGCTCTGCAGCTCGGCCATAATCGCATCACGCTGGGCATCCGAAAACGCATACCGGTGCTTTTTGCCCTTGGTAATACGGAACAGCGGCGGCTGTGCCAAATAGATGTGTCCCTGTTCCACCAGGGGCCGCATATACCGGAAGAAGAAGGTTAGTAGCAGGGTGCGGATATGGCTGCCGTCGACATCGGCATCGGCCATGATGATAATCTTGCCATACCGCAGTTTGGTAATATCGAATTCATCGCCCAGCCCGGTCCCCAAGGCCGTGACTACCGGCATGAGTTTTTCGTTGCCATAGACTTTATCAAGCCGCGCTTTTTCCACGTTGAGCATTTTGCCCCACAGAGGCAAAATCGCCTGGAATTTGCGATCCCGTCCGCCTTTGGCGGAACCGCCGGCGGAGTCACCTTCCACGATGTAAATTTCGGTTTCTTCCGGGTTCCGGCTTTGGCAATCGGCCAGTTTGCCGGGCAGGCTGGCATTTTCCAGCGCCGATTTACGCCGCACCATTTCCCGGGCTTTCCGGGCCGCCTCCCGCGCCCGGGAAGCGGCCATGGCCTTATCAAAAATGGCCCGGGCCGTTGCAGGATTTTCCTCCAGATAGGTCATCACTTTTTCGGTGACCAGATTGGACACCAGCGGGCCAATTTCCATGTTGCCCAATCTGGCTTTTGTCTGGCCTTCGAACTGCGCTTCTTTCAGTTTCACGCTGATAATCGCCGTGAGCCCTTCGCGCACGTCTTCGCCGGACAGGTTTTTATCGTTTTCTTTCAGAATGTTATAGCGGCGGGCATAATCGTTCATCACCCGCGTCAGGGCCCGCTTAAAGCCCTCTTCATGGGTGCCGCCGTCGGTGGTGTGAATGTTATTCGCAAAGGACAAAATCAACTCATTATAGCTGTCATTATACTGCATGGCGATTTCCGCCGTGGCCGAATCGTCCGGTGCCACCGCGGTAAAATGCAGCACATCGGGATGAATGACTTCGACGGCTTTTTTCTTGTTGATGAATTCAACAAAACTGCTCACGCCGCCTTTATAGCAGAAATTATCCTGCCGGGGTATATTGTCATCCTCATGTTCCCGGGTGCGTTCATCCCGCAGCTCGATATGCACCCCCGCATTTAAAAACGCCTGTTCCCGCAAACGGATCTGCAGGGTTGTGTAATCGTACACCGTCGTTTCTTTAAAAATTTCGGGGTCGGCTAAAAAGCGCACGGTTGTCCCCGTACGGCTCGGGTCGTCGCACGGCCCCATATCCTTCAGGTCGCAAACGGCATTGCCCCGTTCAAACCGCTGAAAATAGCGGTGACCGTCGCTGTATACTTCCACTTCCAGCCAGACAGACAGGGCGTTGACCACCGACGCGCCCACGCCGTGCAAACCGCCGCTTACCTTGTACCCGCCACCGCCGAACTTGCCGCCGGCATGCAGAATCGTGAAAACAACGGTGACAGCCGGCAGCCCGGTTTTCTGCTGGACCCCTACCGGGATACCACGGCCGTTATCTTCTACGCGAATAATATTGCCTTCTTCAATAATGACATTGATCTTATCACAGCATCCTGCCAGCGCTTCATCAATGGAGTTGTCCACGATTTCATACACCAGATGATGCAGTCCCTTCGGGCCCGTGGAGCCAATGTACATCCCCGGGCGTTTCCGTACGGCTTCCAGCCCTTCCAATACCTGTATTTGATTTTCGTTATAAGTCTGATCGGTCTGCGTGATTTCGTTAAACTCCAAGTTTAACCCTCCATTACCATTGGGACAGCCAAGCTGTCTATCTGTTTCTTTCGTTTATCGCAAATTTTATTATACTGCAAAACCCGATTTTCTGCAATCAAATCGCGGTTATATTTTCGGTGTATGCCTATTTTGGGGGCCTGTAGAGCCCTGAGAGGCTTCTTCTCCGTTTACAGCTTTTTCCTGTTCCCGCTGTGCTTTGGCCCGTTCTGCCATGCGCTGGGCATCGGTACGGGGATGATAGACCTGTACTTTCTCTTCCTTTCCGTCCGATTTTTCTGTCCGGTGCAAAACCGGGCGGCGCAAATGCACCAGAAAAAGGCTGACAATATAAAAAACAAGGAACGGGCCCAAAATCCACAGAAAAGTGGCCAGCGTAATAGGATATTCCCCGACCCGATTGATCACAAAGGAAAAAAGTGCAACCAAAATAGCCAAAGCAGCAAACAGCGGCACAAAAATATCCAGTACTACGTTGCTCAGCCCCTGACACCGGGGACAGGTGTATTCCCCGCGTTTTCTGAGTGTCCACGTGTTCAGAATTCCTACTTTTTTCCCACAGTATGGGCACTGTGGCCTTCCAAATCGCTTCATTCTGCTGTTCCTCCTGTTTCTACCATGGGTCCATCCTCCCAGGCCCCGCATCGCTTTAAAAGGGTCGCCGTGGAAATTTGTGTGATATAGCACGTAATCCCCCGATCCTCGCGGGAACACAACAAAAAAGATTTCGGCATTTCAAACGACACATTGACCACCCGGCCGGCTTTTTCGGCCCGCGCCAGCACATTGCGTGTTGTCTGGGAAACCGTGCTGGTTTCCATATCAAAAATGCCAAGAATATCCTGCGTACGAATGACGGTATTCTGGCCGATGTGCAGATACATAGCATCCTCCTGTTTTCAGCTTTCCTCTCCCTCTTTCAAACATCCATCCTCCATAAAGAAGACTTTACCCTTGCGCAGCAGCTGAATGCCCGCCGGGTCGCAGCAAGTAAAGAACACCTGCCGCCCTTTTAAGTGATTGAGCAGATACTCCTGCCGGGAAGCGTCCAATTCGCTGAGTACATCATCCAGCAGGATGACCGGTTCTTCCCCGATACTCTGGGCCAGCACGTTGGCTTCTCCCAGTTTTAACGCCAGGACCACCGAGCGCTGCTGCCCCTGAGAACCAAAAGAACGGGCCGACAGCCCGTTAATGGTCAATTCCAAGTCATCCCGGTGGGGCCCCACGCTGGTATTCCCGGTTTGGATATCTTCCCCCTGGGCTTGCCGGAGTTTTTCATAAAAACACTGTTCCCACTGCACCTGCGTGAGGCTCTGTGGGTGATCACACAGCGCGGTTTTATAGGAAATCCCCAGGGTTTCTTTGCCACTGCTGATCCCCTCATAAATAGGGGACGCCTGTTTTTGCAGGGCCGCCGTATAGCGGGCCCGTTCAAACAAAATCCGGCCGCCTAATCGCACCACCCGTTCATCCCACACATCGAGGAGGTCCCGCAAGTCGTTATGGTGGGGAATATCTTTGAGCAAAGCGCCCCGCTGCTGCAAGGTCCGGCTGTACTGGGCCATCAGTTTGCCGTATGTTGGGCGGATTTGACCGAGTGCGGTATCCAGAAACCCGCGCCGGAAAGAAGGCCCATCTTTTACCAGGGACAGATGATCCGGCGAAAACAGGACGGCACAAAAGGCCCCGGTGAGTTCCCCGGCACTTTTCAGCATGACGCCGTTTTTTTCGGCCTTGCGCCGTCCACCGGTCACCCGCAAAGAGCTCTGCTGTTCCCGGCCTCCACTTTCAAATGAAAGCGTCAGGACACAATCCCGATCGGGATTCCCCATGGACACCAGTTCCTGATCTTTCGCTCCCCGGAACGACCGGTTCCCGGTAAAAAGCCACAGGCATTCCAGTAAGTTGGTTTTCCCCTGGGCATTGAGCCCACAGATAATATTGGTCGTTTCATCGGCCTGCAAACCGCCGTCATGCAAATTGCGGTAATTTTCAAACGAAACGGACAGAACCTTCACCGTTCCTCCACCCCGGCGATCACCTCATAGGCCTGTCCCTGATAGACGGCCGTATCCCCCGGGCGCATCTTCTTGCCACGCATGGTGCAAATTTCTCCGTTTACTTCTACTTCACCGTGCTGAATGGCAAACTTAGCCTGGCCGCCGGTATCGGTGGCACCGCCCAATTTTAGCAGGGCATCCAGCCGGATAAATTCCGTTTCGATGGCTATTTTCATGGTATTCATGGCATTTTGGCCCTTTCTTTCGGTTTTCTCAATTACGGTTCATTCTTCAAGCGGACCGGCAGTACCAAAAACAGATACGCGTCGCCGCTAACCGGCATAATCTTCATGGGGGAGAGCGGTCCTCTCATTTCAATACGCACTTCGTCGTCTTCCGCGTTGTGCAGGGCATCGAGCAAATAGCGGTTATTAAAGCCCATTTCCACCATGTCCCCTTGCATCGTGCAGGGTGCTTCGTCGACCGCACGCCCCATGGCCGTCGAACAGCTGAGTTTCACTTTATCATTTTCAAAGACACTGCGCACGGGGCTCTTCACGCGGTCGGTAATCAGCAAGGAAACCCGTTCCACACTGTCGATCAGTTCGCGGGTTTTCATGGTAATCACCGTGGTGGCATCTTGGGGGATAGCGGCCCGGTAATCCAAAAATTCGCCTTCCAATAGGTTCGACAGTACCGTGTACTGATCGATGGTAAACAGGATATGCCGCGGCCCGATGCAGATGGTCAGTTCGCTGTCGTCATCCCGCAACAGTTTAAGCACTTCACTCAGAGATTTGCCGGGTACCACAAAGCTGAGCGTATCGGAAAACGAAACAGCTTCCGCCCGCATGGCCAGCCGGTATCCATCGACCGAAACGACGTGTAGTACCCCGTCTTTCAGTTCAAACAGGCTGCCCGTGTGAACAGGCTTTGCATCACTCTGCGAAACGGCAAACAGTGTTTGGCGGATCATGCTTTTCAGGAGCTTATGTTCCATTTTAAAGGATGTCGTCTGCGAAACGCTGGGGAATTCGGGGAATTCTTCCGCGGGAATACCGATCACCGAAAAGTTACTGGCCCCGCATACAATCTGGGCCACATTTTTTTCATCGGTACTCACCGTCAGTTCCTCGCCGGGCATACGGCGTACGATATCGCTGAACAGCCGGGCGCCCAAAATGATGCTGCCAGGCTGCTCAACCACGGCCGGTAGGGTCGTGGTCATGCCCAGTTCCAAGTTATAGCTATTTAATGTTACGGTACCGTTGCCGGTTTCCAGCAGGATGCCTTCCAAAGCAGGGATTGTCGATTTTGTGGACACGGCCCGCTGAATATTCAACACAGCTTCCGCCATTGCTTTCTGATTTACGGTGATTTTCATGAAATGGCCTCCTTGCCTTTTACTCTCTGTATAGTGTAGCCGTCTTTTCAGAATGAGTAGTAGGGGGATCTGAAAAGTGGACAACTCCCAAAAGGGGCATCCGTACTGGAAAAATCGAATATTTATGCAAAAGTTGTACGGTTTAGAAATTGTGAAAAAGAAAACAGTCAAATCAGGTTCTCCACCCATTGTTGAAAAGTCGGTGGGGAAAGTTGAAAACAAGTGAAAAAGAAGAAAGACGGAAAAATGTCACTTTCCACCGGTTTTGTGGAGATGTGAAAAGACTGTTAACTTTTTAGAAGGGGATTTTTTAGCGGTCCCGGATATTCTTGATAATATCTTCGACGGTCGCTTTGGTGCGGGGATCGCGGGTCATATTCTTTTCGACCTGCTGGGTGGCGTACACCACCGTGGAGTGATCCCGCCCGCCAAATTCGGCTCCCACGGAAGCCATGGGCAGCTGGGTGATTTCCCGTACCACATACATCGCGATCTGCCGGGCATTGGAAATGGCGGCATTCCGCTTGCTGGAACGGATATCGGCAGGGGATACCCCAAAGGTCCGTCCGACTTCTTCGATGATTTTTTCGATGGTTACCGGAGCCGGCTGGTCATTGTTGATGATATCGCGGATCGCAGCCTGGGCTGTGCTGATGTTGGGCGCCTTTTCTTCCAACAGGTTATAAGCCTTCAGTTTCTTAACGGCGCCTTCCAGCTGGCGGATGTTGCTCTTTAATTTATTGGCAATGTATTCGCACACCTGGTCCGACACTTCCAGATCCAGAAGTTCCGCCTTTCTTTTAATAATAGCAATGCGGGTTTCAAAATCCGGGGGCTGGATATCGGCCGTCAGGCCCCATTCAAAACGGGTTTTCAGCCGGTCTTCCAGGGTGGCAATATCCTTAGGCGGCCGGTCACTGGTGAGTACGATCTGCTTTTTCGATTCATACAATGTATTAAAGGTATGGAAAAATTCTTCCTGGGTGGATTCCTTACCGGCAATAAACTGGATATCGTCCACCAGCAATACGTCGGCTTTGCGGTATTTTTGGCGGAAATCGGCGGTGGTCCCTTTGCGGATATCGTCGATCAGTTCGTTGGTGAAGTCGTCCCCTTTAATGTAAACGATATTGACGTCTTCGTTTTCCTTGCGGATTTGATTGGTAATGGCATACAATAGATGGGTTTTGCCCAGCCCGGAGTTCCCGTAAATGAACAGCGGGTTATATAGCGTGGCCGGGCGGCTGGCAACGGCCATGCAGGCGGCATGGGCAAATTTATTGGAGGGCCCCACAATGAAAGTGTCAAACGTAAATTCGTAGTTGTCGCTTTTGGGAAGCGTGTCGTTCTTTTTGCGGTCCATCGACAGTTCTTCCGGGGTGTTCAGCTGAATTTCAATACCGGGTCCAAATACTTCGCCAAAGGCTTCGCTGAGCAAATCGCTGTAGCAGCGGGTAAGGGTTTGCTTATGAAAGTCGTTGGGGACTTCCAAAATAGCCGTTCCTTTGGAAAAATCCAGGGAGATGGGCTTAATGCGGCTGATCCACGAATTATAAGCGACCTCCGTAATGCGTTCACGGCAAAAGCTGCAAATCAGCTCCCAGGCTTCGGCAAACGATCCAACAGATTCCATGGACATAATACTTCCTTTCTACCCGGAGCGGGCGATATAAAATAGGATAAGGCAAAGCTTCGGTCAGAAAACACTTTGCAGAAAGACAGAATCGGAAAAGGGGATACTCATACATTCTTTATTGTACACAAAAACAAAAAAGTTTTCAACAAAACAGTGTGAAAATTCCGTGAGAAATGGGGAATATCTTTTGGGGAAAATGTTTGAAAAAGAAAAAACGGCCCGAAACGGGGTATTTTTGTTGTCCGCGAGAGAAAGACAAGTGGAAAACGCAAAAGAAGCTTTTTGGTGGAAAAGGGGAAAATGAACTCTCGAAAGAGCCGAAAAGCCGCATGGCACCTGTCTTTTTGAAAAAAAGCGTTGACAGTAGGCCCTTTTATAAGGTATAATGCTAACTTGCAAGGTTATCCTCGAAAGGAGGTAAATGTGAATGCTGAGAACGTACCAGCCCAAGAAGCTCCACAGAAAGAAGGAGCACGGTTTCCGGAAGAGAATGGCTGACAGAAATGGCCGCAAAGTACTGGCCCGCCGCAGAGCGAAAGGCCGTGCCCGTCTGACCTACTAATTTGTCCCATATGTACGGCACCTGACGAAAAAGGGGAGCATGCGCTCCTTTTGGAGGAAGGAAGGTGCCCGTAAAGGGCCACCGCTGTGTGGCCTTTCTTTTTATCCGGAACCTTTGGAAAAGTGTGTAGAGAGTGAAAGAAAATGGATCGATATGTTCCTATTTGCGAAAACCGCGATTTTCGCAGGCTGTACGCCCGGGGGAAGAGTTATGTGACACCGTTGGTGGTCATTTATGTGCGGCGCATGCGGGGGCAGGACATTCGGCTGGGGATTACCACCAGCAAAAAAATTGGGAATGCCGTGCAGCGTAACCGGTCACGCCGCGTGATCCGGGAAGCCTTTCGTGCCCTGCAGCAGGAAATCCGGCCTGGTACCGAAATGGTTCTGGTGGCCCGGGGGCGCACGCCGTTTGCCAAGAGCACAGCGGTCGAAAAGGTTCTGCGTTCGGAACTAAAAAAAGCCGGCGTATTGGAAGGGAAAAACGGATGAAAAAGGTTTTTCTTTCCCTGATAAGGTTTTACCAGAAAAATATTTCGCCCCGGCATCCGCCGTGCTGCAAATATTTTCCCACTTGTTCCCGTTATGCAATCGAAGCCATCGAACTTCACGGCGCTTTTTTGGGCCTTTTGCTGGCCTTATGGCGCATTTTGCGGTGTAATCCGCTCAGCCGGGGAGGCGTGGACCCGGTGCCGGAGAAGATTCCGTTTCCGCCCATCAGTGCGCGGAAACAGCATGGACAACACAAGTAAAGACTTGTAATTTTTGAAAAAGAAAACGTCCCGCTCCTTCTTTACCTCTATAAATTCGGGACGAGAATTCGAAAGAATGGTTGAGGTGCCCTTACATGTTCGAGATCTTTAACTTTTTTGGCGGTATACTGGGTTACCTGCTGTGGGTATTGTACCTGCTTGTGCGCAATTATGGTGTTGCGATCATCATCTTCACCATTGTGCTTAAGGTGATTTTGTTCCCCACGAACATTAAGCAGCAGAAAAATATGGCGGCCCAGTCAAAAATGCAGGCCAAAACCAAAGAGCTGCAGGAAAAATACGGGAATAACCGTCAAAAGTACAGCGAAGAGGTGCAGAAATTATATGAAAAGGAAGGCGTCAGTCCCACAGGGGGATGCTTGACGACCCTGTTGCCTTTTCCCATCATGTTCGGAATTTACTATTCCGTGTTGTACCCGCTGCAGAACGTGCTGCATATCGGCAAAGATGTGATTACGAAAGCGACCGATATGATGCAGACGATTCCCGGGGTCAGTTCTCAATTCCTTTCCGGTCAGAATGCGGAAATGGATATCATCAAGCATTTTGATGCCCTTCGTGGGTATTTAGGCGATATTTTTTCGGCTTCCGAACTGGATCAGATCGGCTTTTTGTCGAAAGGTTTCCATTTTCTGGGGCTCGACTTGCTGCAGACGCCGGCCGGCAGTGATTTTTGGAGCTTTATGTGGCTGATCCCGGTTTTGTGCGTGGTATCGGCCTGGTTCAGCCAGTTTGTAATGACCCGTTCGCAACCGGCTATGGCCGGCCAGAAAGGCTGCATGAAAGTGGTAATGTACGCATTGCCCTTGATGAGTGCGTACTTTGCCTATGTAATGCCCGGCGCCGTAGGGTTCTACTGGATCATTTCGACACTGACAAGCCTGCTGGCTACTCTGGTTGTCAATAAATTCTATAGCCACCAGCAGCTGACGGCCAAAATGGAAGCGCAGCGCGCCGCCCTGCGGTATCAGGAAGAAGCAGCGGTCAAAGAACTGCCGTTGCCGGTACAGCGACAGCTGGAAGAAAAGGCCATGGCTGCGAAAGCTGCCATGCAGAAGAATAACGGTGGTACCAAAAAGACAGAAAGCAGCAAAAAAGCCAAGGGCGGTAAAAAGTCGGGCGACAGCAACGCCTATTTGGGGAGTAAGAAATAAAAGCAACGGAAAAGAAAACGTTCAGTGCGGAGGAATGTGAAATGTTGAGAGAAGCAATTGCGACCGGCGAAACCGTGGAGCAGGCTTTTGAAAGTGCCTGCGTGCAGTTGGGTGTGGAAACCGTTGATGCTGAATTTGAAGTACTGGAACTTCCGGAAAAGAAGAAGTTGGGGCTGTTTGGCGGCAAACCTGCCAAAGTACGCGCGTTTGTGAAATCGTCCCCGGCACAGGCCGCCGCCGATTATTTGCAGAATCTGCTTCGTTTGATGGGGCTTTCGAATGTATCGATCTCGATTCGGGAAGAAAAAGATGAAGAAGGAACCCAGGCGGGAGCCCTTTTGACGCTGTCTGGCGATGATATTGGTGTGGTGATCGGCCACCGCGGGGAAACGCTGGACGCCCTACAGTACCTGTCGGGATTGGTTGCGAACCATGTGGATGAGGGGTATTACCGCATTACCTTGGATATTGGCAACTACCGTGAAAAGAGAAAAGAAACCTTGGAAGCACTGGGCAAGAAAATTGCCATGAAAGCGGTCAAAATTGGCCGGAACTATCCGCTGGAACCCATGAATCCCTATGAACGCCGGATTATCCATACGGCGGTACAGGAAGTGGAAGGCGCCAAGAGCTGGAGCGAAGGCGAAGATATCGCCCGTCATGTAGTCATTGGGCCTGTTGACGGCGAACGGTATGTGCGGCGCAATGCCTACGGCAGCCGCGGCGGCAACCGGCGTCCCGGCGGACGCGGCGGGTACCACAATAACGGCAACCGGGATCACGGCGGATACCGCCGCGACCACAACCGCAATAGCCGTCCGGTTCGCAATGAGGCACCGGCGGCCCCTGCGCAGCCCAAAGTCGATTCCGGCAGCACGGCGCTGTACGGGAAAATCGAAGTTAAGAAGTAAAAGCGGCCCCCTGGCCGTTGTGCAAAATTCTGCGGAGAACCGTAGAAAAGGGCCTTTTCTTCAGGAAAAGGCCCTTTTTGTTGTAAGAAAGGACAAAGCCATGCAAACAACCATTGCAGCCATCGCCACCGCCCAGGCACCGGGTGGCATTGGAGTGATTCGCATTTCCGGCCCCCAGGCTGCGGAGATCGCGGCCCGGGTGTTCCACAGCCATCGAAGCGATATTCGGGAGATACCGGGGTACACGGCACTTTTTGGCTGGGTATCGGATGTAAACGGTGACAAAGCCGACGAAGCCATTGCCCTGCGGTTTCGGGCGCCGCACAGCTTTACCGGGGAAGATGTGGTGGAACTTTCCTGCCATGGGGGGCTGGTCATTTTGCAGCAGGTATTGGCCGCTGTACTGGCGGCCGGAGCTACACCCGCCGGCCCTGGGGAATTTACGCGCCGTGCCTATTGTAATGGCAAAATGGACCTGGCCGAAGCCGAAGCCGTAATGCAGATGATTTCGGCCCGTGGCACCCAGGCGGCCCGGGCAGCGCTGTCGGGGCATGACGGGGCTCTGAGCCGGAAGATCGGCGCTTTGCGGCAAGAACTGCTGCTGATTGCCTCCCATTTGGCGGCTTGGGCCGATTACCCCGATGACGATGTGCCGCAAATTACGGAAGGTTTTTTGAAGGAGCATCTGTCCAAAGTAAAAGCGGATCTGCACCGGCTACTGTCCACCTTTGATGCCGGGCGGGTTTTGCGGGAAGGGGTCGATACCGTGATTGTCGGCCGTCCCAACGCGGGGAAATCCACGCTGATGAACCGGCTGACCGGTACCGAACGCAGCATTGTGACCGAAGTGGCCGGGACCACCCGGGACGTGGTGGAAGAAACGGTGCAGCTCGGGCAAGTCTTGCTGCGGCTGAGTGACACCGCCGGGATTCGGGAAACCGATGACCCGGTCGAAAAAATTGGGGTACAGCGGGCCAGGGAGAAATTCGCCAGCGCGGAACTGATCTTTTTGGTGTTTGATGCTTCGCAGGAACTCAATGACGAAGACCGTCAACTGCTCACCATGAGTGAGGGATTGCCCAGTATTGCCATTTTAAATAAGACCGATTTGGAAGAAAAGATAGACAAAGAGTATATAAAATCAAACAATAAACGGATTGTTTATATTTCGGCCCGTTCCGGCGAGGGCATGCAGGAACTGGAGCAGGCGATTTTGGAAACGCTGCATGCCTCCGAACTGGACCCTGGTGAGGGCATTTTGTACACGGAACGGCAGCGCCAGGATGTAAGCCGCTGCTTACAGGCGGTAGAAGAGGCCGAAAACGCCCTGCAGGCAGGCATGACGCTGGATGCGGTGACCGTATCGGTGGAAGCCGCCGTTGACGCTTTGCTGGAACTCACAGGCGAAAAGGCCACGATTGCCGTGGTGGACGAAGTCTTTTCCCATTTTTGTGTGGGCAAATAAAAACAAGCTGGCCATAGAAAAGAGGAAACCATGATGTATGATGCGGGTCATTATGACGTGGCGGTGATCGGGGCCGGCCATGCCGGTATCGAAGCAGCTTTGAGTGCTGCCCGGCTGGGGTGCCGTACCGTGATGTTTACAATCAATATGGATGCCGTGGGCAATTGCCCTTGTAACCCCAGTATTGGCGGGACGGCCAAAGGGCACCTGGTGCGGGAAATCGATGCCCTGGGGGGCGAAATGGGGAAGACCACCGATGCCTGTTTTTTGCAGAGCCGGATGCTCAATTTGGGAAAGGGCCCGGCGGTCCACTCTTTGCGGGCCCAGATTGACCGGCGGGCTTACAGCCAGATTATGAAAAAGAAATGCGAACAGCAGGAAAACCTGGAATTGAAACAGGCGGAAGTTGTGGCCATCAGCCAGGGGGAAAACGGCGTTTGGCTGGTGGATACGCGCTTGCACGCCCGGTATACCGTCAAAGCTGTGATTCTGGCTACCGGTACCTTTTTGGGCGGGAAAGTGTTTGTGGGCGACGTGGCCTACGAAAGTGGGCCGGACGGTATGTTCCCGGCCGCCTATTTGACGGAGTCGCTCGTGAAATTGGGGCTGTCGCTGCGCCGGTTTAAAACCGGGACGCCGGCCCGGGTGCTGCGTCGCAGTATTGATTTTTCCGGTTTGGAAGAGCAAAAAGGGGATGATCCGGTTATTCCTTTTTCGTATGAAACCGAAAACCCCGGCCCAAACCGCGCCGTGTGCTATGTGAGCTGGACCAATGAGGAAACCCACCGGATTATCCGGGCTAATTTGGACCGTTCGCCTTTGTATGCGGGGATGATTGAGGGGGTAGGGCCCCGGTATTGCCCCAGTATTGAAGATAAAGTGGTGCGTTTTTCGGATAAACCCAGGCACCAATTGTTCATTGAGCCGTGCGGACTGGATACGGAAGAGATGTATTTGCAAGGCATGTCTTCGTCGCTCCCCGAAGATGTGCAACTGCAGTTTTACCGGTCCATTAAAGGGTTAGAACATGTTTCTATTATGCGCAGCGCTTATGCCATTGAATACGACTGCGTCGATCCTACCCAGATGCAGGCAACGTTGGAATTTACCGATTGGCCGGGGCTTTACGGGGCCGGTCAGTTTAACGGCAGTTCCGGATATGAAGAAGCGGCCGCACAAGGATTGGTGGCAGGTATCAATGCAGCGCGAAAAATCCATCACCAATCCCCGGTTATTTTGGACCGGGCCGGGTCGTATATTGGCACGCTGATCGATGATTTGATCACTAAAGGCGTGTCGGACCCGTACCGTATGATGACTTCCCGTT
Organism: uncultured Clostridia bacterium; assembly: GCA_930990065.1. Lineage (GTDB taxonomy): Bacteria > Bacillota > Clostridia > Oscillospirales > Acutalibacteraceae > Heritagella > Heritagella caecorum. The sequence goes on from CAKNOA010000006.1 coordinate 67,049, forward strand.
CGGAATACCGGTTGGTTTTGCGGCAGGATAACGCCGACGAACGGCTGACCCCGCTGGGGTGGGAAATTGGACTGATCAGCCCAGCGCGTTGGGAAAAATTCTGCCGCAAACAGGAATGGAAGCAGCAGGAAATGAAACGGGCGCTGTCTACCGTATTTTCACCCAGCGAAGCGCTCAATGATATTTTGGTGGCGCGGGGCACCACCCCGGTGACCACCGGTGTGCATTTGGCCGATCTGCTGCGCCGCCCCCAGATCCGGTACCAGGATCTGACACTGGTGGATACGACCCGTCCGGCGGATATCCCTGATGCCGTGCTGGAAAACGTAGAAATCGAACTGAAATATGAGGGATACATTCGCCGTCAAAAGGCCGATATTGAGGAAATGCGCCGCCTGGAACGTCAAACCCTGCCGGATAATTTGCAGTACGATACCATCGACGGGCTGCGTATGGAAGCCAGGGAAAAACTTAGCCGGGTGCGGCCTCAGAATATTGGACAGGCGGGCCGGATTTCCGGTGTCAGCCCGGCGGATATTTCCGTCTTGCTGATCTATTTGAGCCGGTTGCGCGGTGAAGAAAAGCACGCGAAGAAGGAGGAACCGACGACATGATGAATGCCGCCCTGCGCACCTTATTGTGCGAAAAAGCGTCTGGGTTTGGGGTAGAACTCAGCGGCGATCAGGTGGACAAGTTTGATAAGTATGGAGACCTGTTGCTTTCCTGGAACGAAAAAATGAACCTGACGGCAATTCGCGACCCGGAAGGGGTGGTCATCCGTCATTTTATCGACAGTTTGTCACTGCTATCGGTGATGCCTTTGTCAGGAGAAGAAAAAGTCATTGATGTGGGGACTGGGGCCGGATTTCCGGGCATTCCGCTGCTGATTGCGCGGCCCACTATACAGCTGACGCTGCTGGACAGCCTCAATAAACGGTTGGTGTTTTTGCAGGCAGTGCTGGATGAATTAGCCCTTTCGGCCAAAACGATCCATGCCCGTGCCGAAGAAGGCGGACGTCAAAAAGGACTACGTGAAAACTTTGATCTGGCGACAGCCCGAGCGGTGGCAGCGCTGCCGGTTTTGTGCGAATACTGCTTGCCCTTTGTCAAACAAGGCGGGCACTTTGTGGCGATGAAAGGCCCCGATGGCGGCGAAGAAGCCAAAGCAGCCCAGCACGCCCTCTTGTGCCTGCAGGGGAAACTGTGCCGGCAGGTAGACTTTACCTTGCCGGATGACAGCCGCCGCACGCTGTTGGTGGTGAAAAAAACCGGACACACCCCAGCTACGTATCCGCGCGCCGGTGCCAAAATGGCAAAAAATCCGCTGTAAAAACGAGGGTTTGTCCCTTTTCCTACACAAAACGCACATTCCCTGTGCTATGCTGATGGCAGAAATGGCAGGGGAGGTGCGTTTTTTTGATACGCCGCAACGAAAAACGGAAGGTGCAAATGATTCCGGTGCAGCACATTGTCCCCAACCCGAACCAACCGCGCCGCCAGTGGAAGGAAGAGGAACTGGAAAGTTTAAGCCAAAGCATCCGTACATCAGGGGTGCTGCAGCCGATTACCGTACGCCGGCTGGAAAATAGCCAATATGAGCTAATTGCCGGGGAGCGGAGGCTGCGTGCCAGCAAAAAAGCCGGGCTGACGGAAATACCGGCGCTGGTATTGGTTTGTTCGGCAGAAGAGTCAGCGGTTTATGCGCTGATCGAAAACATACAGCGGCAAGATCTTGGCTTTTTTGAAGAAGCCGAAGCTTTTTTGCAAATCAGCCATCAACAAAAACTGACCCAGGAAGAACTGGCACGCCGGTTGGGGAAAAGCCAGGCCTATGTGGCCAATAAACTGCGTCTGCTGCGCCTTACCAAAGAGGAACGGGCGGTGATTCTGGAGGCCCATTTGACGGAGCGGCACGCCCGGGCACTTTTACGGGTAGAAGACCCCGAGGATCGCCAAAAAGTCCTACATACCATGGTGCAGAAAAAGCTGACGGTGCGGGAGACAGAAGAGCTGGTGGAACGCACCTTGGCCCCCAAAAAAGCGAAACCAAAAACCAAGGGCCTTGTGAAAGATGTGCGGCTCTTTTTAAATACCGTCAACCGGGCCATTGATGTGATGAAGCAATCGGGGATTCGGGCCCAAACGGATAAAAGGGAGACCGAGCAGTATTTTGAATACATTGTACGTATCCCGAAAACCTAAAAAGAAAAGCTTGCTTTTTGGGAGGTTTCACGCTAGAATAAAAGAAAATAAAAAAGGATGTGAAAAAATGAGAAAAACTTCCTGCTAAAAGATAAATTGGTAACGCGTTGATAAAAAGAGCTGTACGGTGAAAATACCGGTATGGTTTTCTTTGCGTACGCGTTAGGCTTGCAGGAATGTTTTCTCTTTTTTCTTTTTATACCCGGATAAAGTGTTTTATGCCAGTTGGGCTTTTCCTTTGATTGTAAACGAGGGGGAAGTTCATAGGCGGGTGTGCATTTCCGGGGGACAAAAGCGCCTCAAGATAATAAAGGGCTGTCGGAAGAAAGTGAAATTCCGGCAGCCCTTGTTTTATGAAAAAAGAGGTGCTTTTTTATGTCTTTACTTTCTGTTTCTCATCTTTCCTTTACGTATGAAGGAAGTTATACCCCGGTTTTTGACGATGTTTCGTTTCAGGTGGATACTAGGTGGAAACTGGGGCTAACCGGACGCAATGGCCGGGGCAAAACGACGCTATTGCGTCTATTGTGCGGGGAACTGCCGTACCAGGGGGAAATTCACGCCTCCGTTTCGTTTGAACGGTTTCCGTACCCGGTATCGGACCCGCAGCAATTGGTGGGAGAGGTGTTGACCCATATGGTGCCGGAAGCCGAGGAATGGGAGATCCGGCGGGAATGCTCGCTTTTGCATCTTTCTGACGAGATTTTTGACCGGCCGTTTTCCACCTTGAGCAGCGGGGAACAGACCAAAGCGCTACTAGCGGCGTTATTTGTCCGGGAAAATGCCTTTTTGCTGATTGATGAACCCACCAATCACTTGGACGAAACCGGGCGCCGTCAGGTGGCCGCGTATCTAAACCGGAAGCAAGGGTTTATTCTGGTTTCCCACGACCGGGATTTTTTGGACGGATGTGTGGATCATATCTTATCGATCAACCGGGCGGATATCACCGTGCAAGCTGGCAACTTTTCTTCCTGGTGGCAGAATAAACAGCGGCAGGATGAGTGGGAGCAGCAGCAAAACGAAAAGCTGCAGAAGGAAATTGGACGGCTGCAACAGTCGGTACGGGAAAAATCCCGATGGGCCGATTTGTCGGAATCAAAGAAAATTGGGTTTGATCCCCGAAAAACGGAAAAAAGTATGGGCAGGCGGCCCTATGAAGCGGCTAAGTCAAAAAAATCCAACAAACGCGCCAAAGCGATTAGGCAGCGCACCGAAAAGGCGGTGGAGGAAAAAAGCCAACTGCTAAAAAATATAGAAAAGACAGAAAAACTGCGGCTTCCGGTACTGACGGATTGTGCGGGTCCCTTTTTTACCCTTCAGAATGTGCAAGTACTGTATGGAGAAAAGCCGGTCACGCCGCCTTGTTCATTTTCTTTGGAAAAAGGGGACCGCTTGGCCCTGCGGGGTCCCAACGGATGCGGAAAATCGACCCTGTTGCACGTGCTGTGCGGCGAACCGCTGCCTTATACCGGCACGCTTTTTCGGAATAGCCGCATCAAAATCTCGTATGTGCCGCAGCGGTGCGATGATTTGCACGGAACGCTGGAAGCGTATGCCAGGCTATACGGGGTATCGTATACCCAGCTGCTGACACTGCTGCGCAAATTGGATTTTGACCGGGCTCTGTTTGAAGCGCCTATGGAGACCTACAGCGCCGGGCAAAAGAAAAAGGTGGTACTGGCCCGCAGCCTGTGCGAGGAAGCCCACGTGTATCTATGGGACGAACCGCTCAATTATATAGATGTGCTGTCCCGTATGCAGATCGAAGAGCTGATTTTGCAGGCGGCCCCGACTTTGCTTTTCGTGGAACACGACGCCCGGTTCTGCCGGGAGATTGCCACCAAGACTTTTGATTTGTAAATGCCGGCTCCTTTACAAGGCGAAAAAGCCGGGAAATAAGCCGATGTTTCACGTGAAACATTTTGCCTTTACATGCGAAAATCGGCAATTCCTCTTTTCCGTGCCGGGAAAAAGTGCTATAATAAACCCTGCAATATACAGGGAGGTGCTCGAAGCATGGGAAAAGTCATGGCAATCGCCAACCAGAAGGGCGGGGTGGGCAAAACTACCACCACGGTCAATCTGGCAGCGGCCCTGGGAGCTAGCGGAAAAAGGACCTTGCTCATTGATGTCGATCCGCAGGGGAACTCCACCAGCGGGGTGGGCGTTGACCGCCGGCGCATAAAGAGCACCGTGTATGAAATGCTGATCGATCATGTTCCGGCAGCCCAGACCATTTTGGGAACGGAATTTGAAAACCTGTATATCATGCCCTCCAGTATGGACTTGGCCGGGGCAGAGTTGGAATTGGTGCAGCAGGAAGAACGGGAAGAAACGCTGAAAAAAGCGATATTGCCGGTCAAAGACAAGTTTGACTATATGCTGATCGACTGCCCGCCGTCCCTGGGAATGATTACGACCAATGCTTTGACGGCAGCTGATACGATTTTGGTGCCGATTCAATGCGAATACTATGCGCTGGAAGGGCTGTCGCAACTGATGAATACCGTGCGCCGGGTCAAGCGGCAGTATAATGCGCACCTGGAACTGGAAGGTGTGCTGCTCACCATGTATGACGGGCGGCTGAACCTGACCCAGCAAGTGGTGGAGGAAGTGAAAAAGTACTTCCCAAAAAAAGTACTGGCCACGGTGATTCCCCGGTCGGTCCGGTTAAGCGAAGCGCCCAGCTTTGGTATGCCGGTTACCTATTTTGATAAGAATAACCGGGGAGCCGTCGCGTACCGCCAGTTAGCCGAAGAAATTCTTTCGCACGAAGTGTGAGCGTAAAGGGAAAAGGAGCGTGAGACATTTGAAAAAGAAAGGAGGCCTTGGAAAAGGTCTCGATGCCATTTTTATGGAAAATACCACCGAAAATGGGAATGATACCGTCGTCCTTGCCCTGGAAGAGATTACCCCCAACCGGGAACAGCCCCGCAAGGAGTTCGACGAAGAGAAAATTGCGGAGCTGGCTGATTCGATCCGGCAGCACGGGGTGCTTCAGCCCTTGCTTGTACGCCCCATGGTAACCGGCGGGTACCAGATCGTAGCCGGAGAACGGCGTTTTCGTGCGGCCCGCATGGCGGGATTGCATGAAGTGCCGGTTGTCGTGCGGGAGCTGGAAGATGCCCAGGTTACCGAACTGGCACTGATTGAAAACCTGCAGCGGGAAGACCTGACCCCCATGGAAGAAGCCATGGGATACCAATCCCTGATGGAGCAGTACAGACTGACGCAGGAGCAGGTGGCCGAAACCGTGGGAAAATCGCGGCCCGCTATCGCCAATGCGCTGCGGCTTTTACAGTTACCGGAAGAAATCCGGGAGCTGTTGGAACTGGGAAAGATTACCGCAGGCCATGCGCGGGCGCTTCTGAGTTTTCCCGACGAAGAAAGCCGGATGCAGGCCGCTAAACTGGCGGCTGAACAGGGGATCACCGTGCGGGAATTGGAAAAAATGGCCCAAAAAGCCGGCCAGCCCAAAAAGGAAAAACCGCGATCATCCCAGCGCAGCACCTATTTTGACGAAGTGGAACTTTCCCTGCACGAATATTTGGGGCGCCGGGTTAAAGTGGCAGGTTCCCGGAAAAAAGGGACGCTGCAAATCGAATTTTACGGGGAAGAAGACTTGCAGGCTTTGCTCAACAGCCTGAAGTTGAATCAATAAACATACTTTTCCATCAAAAGATGGAATTCATTAAAGGAGAAACACGATCATGCTGGATATGAAACTGATCTTGAACGACACCCAGGCCGTTAAAGATGCCATCCATAAACGGGAAATGAACCTGGATGACACCGTAGACGCCATTGTACAGCTGGATGCCCAGCGCCGCGAGCTGATTGGCAACGTGGAAAAAATGAAAGCGGAACGCAACGCTTGCAGCAAGAAGATTCCTCAGATGAAAAAAGCCGGGGAAGATACCACGGAACTGATGGCTTCCATGAAAAAACTGGCCGATACCATCAAAGAACAGGATGCCAAGCTGGCCAGCTTGCAGGAAGAACTGCAAAACCTGATGTACAGCCTTCCGAACCTGCCCGGCGATGATGTACAGGCCGGTGGGAAAGAACAGAATATTCCCGACCACACCTTTGGGGAGAAACCGCAATTTTCGTTTACGCCCAAAAACCACGTGGATCTGTGCGAAAGCCTGGGCCTGATTGATTATGAACGTGGCGCCAAATTGGGCGGCAATGGCGCTTGGATTTACCGGGGCATGGGATCCCGGCTGGAATGGGCGCTTTTGAACTTCTTTATCAGCGAACATCTGGCTGACGGGTATGAATTCATCCTGCCGCCGCACATGCTCAACTGGGAATGCGGCACCGTGGCCGGCCAGTTCCCGAAGTTTGCCGAAGAAGTGTACCACATCGCCAACCCCACCAGCAACGATAAGAAGTTCATCCTGCCTACGGCCGAAACGGCGCTGGTCAACCTGCACCGGGGTGAAATCCTTTCGAAAGATGAGCTGCCCAAAAAGTATATCGCGTATACGCCTTGCTACCGCCGGGAAGCCGGTTCGTACCGTGCCGAAGAACGCGGCATGATCCGTGGGCACCAGTTCAACAAAGTGGAAATGGTGCAGTACACCACAGCCGACGGCAGTGAAGCGGCCTTCCAGGAATTGGTGGGCAAAGCCGAACGCCTGGTACAGAAGCTGGGGCTGCATTACCGCCTGAGCCGGTTGGCGGCGGGGGATTGCTCGTTCTCCATGAGCAAAACCTATGACGTGGAAGTATGGATTCCCAGCATGGGCATTTATAAAGAAGTGAGCTCGGCTTCCAATGCCCGGGATTATCAGGCACGCCGCGGCAATATTAAATACCGCGATGAAGACGGAAAACTGCAGTTTGTCCACACCCTCAATGCGTCGGGCCTGGCAACCAGCCGTGTGCTGCCCGCCATTGTGGAACAGTTCCAGAATGCCGACGGCAGCGTAACGGTTCCCGAAGTGCTGCGTCCGTTTATGGGCGGGATCAGCGTGCTGGAACCGATTAAGTAAGCAAAAGATACCCGACAAACCAAAAAAGCAGACGGAGAAAGGCAACCGCTTTCTCCGTCTTTTTTTATAAATAATAAAAATAGATTCTGATTATTTGACAGAAATATAACAAAAAATTCTCATTTAATAAAGAAATATTTGCTTGTTTCGTTCATAAAGCAATGATAAAATAAGAAAGGTTTGATATTTTTTTCTCAAACTATAATCAGAGAGGAATGGTATTGATTTATGAGCAGGCTCACGATTATGACCACGAGCAGGGCTCAGTCGGTGGTAGAAGGCCTTTATAAAGACATGGAACGGCGGATTGCATCCAGCCCGCCTGGCCTGTGTCCCATCGATTTGACCGCTGCCTTTTTAAAAATGTGCCATGCCCAAACCTGCGGCAAATGCGTGCCGTGCCGGGTTGGGTTGGGGCAGCTGGGCAATTTACTGGAAGATGTGCTCAGCGGCCGAGGAACCATGGAAAAACTGGATTTAATTGAACGCACCGCCCGTGTGATTGTGAATTCGGCAGACTGCGCCATTGGGATCGAAGCTGCCAAAATGGTCCTGCACGGGGTGGATGGGTTCCGGGAGGACTACGTGGAGCATATTCAGCACAACCGGTGCCTATACCACCTGGATCAGCCGGTACCGTGCCGGGCTCTGTGCCCCGCCGGGGTGGATATTCCCGGATATGTGGCGCTGGTGAAAGCGGGCCGGTATGCCGATGCCGTGCGCCTCATCCGGAAGGATAACCCGTTCCCCACGGCGTGTGCGCTTATTTGCGAACACCCCTGCGAAGCGCGGTGCCGCCGCAATATGATCGATGCCCCGATCAATATTCGGGGGCTGAAACGGTATGCGGTGGATCATGCCGGTGTGGTACCGACGCCCAAATGTGAACCGTCCACCGGCAAAAAGGTGGCCATTATCGGCGGCGGCCCGTCGGGACTTTCGGCGGCCTATTACTTGCAGTTGATGGGGCACCAGACCACCGTATTTGAAAAGCGGCCGAAGCTGGGAGGCATGCTGATTTACGGCATTCCCAATTACCGGTTGCCCCGGGTACGGCTGCAGGAAGATATCGACAGCATCTTGTCCACCGGTGTGCGGGTCCACCTGAATTCCTGCATCGGGGATGAAGAAGGCATGCTGTCCATTGATCAGCTGCGCCAGAAATACGACGCGGTGTATATTTCCATTGGGGCACACAGTGACAAGAAAGTAGGCCTGGAAGGGGAAGACGCCGAAGGCGTGATTTCGGCGGTTGAAATGCTGGGCAACATTGGGGATAATGTGATTCCCGATTTCCACGGGAAACGAGTGTGCGTCATTGGCGGCGGAAACGTGGCCATGGACTGCACCCGGTCGGCCATTCGCGCCGGGGCGGAAAAAGTGTCTGTGGTGTACCGCCGCCGGAAAGACGATATGACGGCTCTGGCCGAAGAAGTGGAAGGTGCCATCGCCGAAGGAGCCGAAATTCTGGAGCTGCATGCGCCCACCCGTATTGAAACCGACGGGCACAACCGCGTGACGGCCCTGTGGGCGTCGCCGAAGATGATCGGGAAGGTCAGCCGCGGCCGCCCGGCTCCGGCGGATACCGGCCTTGAGGATGTACGGATTCCCTGTGATGTGATTATTGTGGCCATAGGCCAGGGCATTGAAACCCGTCATTTTGAAGCCAAGGGCATTCCGATTACCCGTGGCGTGATCAAAGCCGAAAACTGGAGCGCCGTAGAAAATGCACCAGGCGTCTTTGCTGGCGGCGACTGTGTGACCGGCCCTGCCACGGTGATTCGCGCCATTGCAGCGGGCAAGGTGGCGGCTGCCAATATCGACGAATACCTGGGGTATAAGCATGTTATTTCCGTGGATGTGGATGTGCCGAACCCCGATTTGAGCGACAAGGTGCCCTGCGGGCGCGTCAATTTGCGCGAACTGTCGGCAGCCGAACGCAAAGGGTGCTTTGATCCCTTTGAAATTGGCATGAGCGAAAAAGAAGCATGCCAGGAGGCCGGACGGTGTTTGCGCTGCGACCACTTTGGGTATGGGATCTTTAAAGGAGGCAGAACGAAGGAATGGTAAACGTAACAATCAACAAAAGACCGGTGACCGTTCCCGAGGGAACCACCATTTTGGAAGCGGCCAAACAGGCCGGTTTCCCGGTGCCCACGTTGTGCTATTTAAAGGATATCAACGAAATCGCTGCCTGCCGGGTTTGTGTGGTAGAAGTGAAGGGTATCGACCACCTGATTACCTCCTGCAATAATGTGGTGGAAGAGGGGATGGAAGTCATTACCAACTCCCCCAAAGTGCGGGAAGCGCGCCGGACAAATGTAGAACTACTTCTATCCCAGCACCGTACGAACTGCCCCACTTGTGTGCGCAGTGGTTCGTGCCAGTTGCAGAAAATTGCCAATACCCTAAATTTCGTGGAAGACCACTACAAAAACGAACCCACATTTAAAGAATGGAACCTGCAGTTCCCGCTGATTAAAGATACCAGCAAATGTATTAAATGTATGCGCTGTGTGCAGATCTGCGACCGGGTGCAGAGCTTGAATATCTGGGATATCAGTTTTACCGGCTCCCGCACCAACGTGGATGTGTCCCACAACCGCCTGATTGAAAACGCCGACTGTGCGCTGTGCGGCCAGTGTATTACCCACTGCCCGACGGCGGCTTTGCGGGAACGGGACGACACGGCCCGGCTGTTCGATATGACCGGTGATTTGCAAAATCCGGATAAAATCACCGTGGTGCAGATTGCCCCGGCAGTGCGGGCTGCCTGGGGGGAGGCGTTCGGCCTGTCGCCGGAATACGCCACCGATAAACGCCTGGTAGCGGCCTTAAAACTCATGGGCTTTGACTATGTGTTTGATACCAATTTCAGCGCCGACTTGACCATTATGGAAGAGGGAACCGAATTCCTGCACCGCATGAAAGAAAAGGATCAGCACAAGTTCCCCATGTTCACGTCGTGCTGCCCGGGGTGGGTACGGTTTTTGAAATCCCAGTATCCCGATATGGTGGACCAGCTGTCCACCGCTAAATCGCCCCAGCAGATGTTCGGGGCCATAGCTAAAACGTATTTTGCAAAGAAAATTGGGGTGGATCCCGAAAAGATTACCAGCGTATCCATTATGCCGTGCCTGGCCAAAAAGCAGGAATGTGACCTGCCCACTATCAACGATGCCGGCGCGGGGAAAGATGTAGACTACGTGCTCACGACGCGGGAAATCTGCCGCATGATTCGGGCCGATCAAATTGATTTGACCCATTTGCCGGAAGAAGAGTTCGATTCGCCCCTGGGCACAGGGTCCGGGGCCGGGGTGATTTTTGGCGCGACCGGCGGCGTGATGGAAGCGGCGCTGCGGACTTGTTATGCCCTGGTCAACGGGGAAAATCCGCCCCCGGATGCTTTTTCACAGGTGCGTGGAACCCGGGGATGGAAAGAAGCCGATTTTGACCTGGGTGGCCAGACCATTCATACCGCCGTTGTCAGCGGGCTGGGGAACACCCGCCGCCTGATCCGCGCGGTGCGCAGAGGTGAAGTGCACTACGATTTTGTAGAAGTGATGGCCTGCCCCGGCGGTTGTGCCGGAGGCGGCGGACAACCGATTCATGACGGCTGCGAGCTGGCAGGCGAACGGGGCAAAGTGCTGTATCAGTACGATGCCAAAAATACGCTGCGCTTTTCCCATGAAAACCCCGAAATCAAAGTGCTGTATGAAGACTTTTTGGGTGAACCCAATTCCGAAATGGCGCACCATTTGTTGCATACCGACCACCATGGGTGGGAGATGCCGCATGCGCCTCATTACGATGAAGATGTAATAGTGTCTGTGGAATAACCGCCAATACCCATGCTATTTTTGTATAAAATAGCATGGGTATTCCTATCTGTATAAAATATGAGTGCCTTGCGGTGATGCTGCCAGCCAGATAATTGCACAATTTACGAAAATCCATGGAAAAGAGGGCGGAAATTCTATCAGGCCCGTCCCGGCGGTTTTCTTGAAATGATGGTGTGATTTTGCTATAATTGAAAAAATACAAACACGAGAATCATTGAAAAGAGGGGGATCTGTTATGCTCAATACCAATTACAACGAAAAATTTGTCAAAGAAGGTCTCACGTATGACGATGTCCTGTTGATCCCGGCTGAAAGTCATGTCCTTCCCAATGAAGTGGATTTGACGACCCACCTGACCAAAGACATAGTGCTGAATACGCCGATCATGACGGCCGCCATGGATACGGTCACCGAGTCGGATATGGCCATCGCCATGGCGCGGGAAGGCGGTATCGGTATCATCCATAAGAACATGACCATTGAAGCCCAGGCGGACCAGGTGGACCGTGTCAAGCGTTCGGAAAACGGCGTAATCGTGAACCCCTTCTTCCTGTCTCCCGAACACTTGGTATCCGATGCCAACGAAATCATGGCCCGGTACCATATCAGCGGTGTGCCGATTTGCGAAAATGGCAAGCTGGTAGGGATTATCACCAACCGTGACCTGCGGTTTATGACGTCGGCGGATTACAGCACGCCGATTAAAGAAGTGATGACCCATGAAAATCTGGTAACGGCGCCGGTAGGGACCACCATGGCCGAAGCCCAGAACATCCTGCGGCATCACCGCATCGAAAAATTGCCCATCGTGGACGAAAAAGGAAACCTCAAGGGCTTGATTACCATTAAAGATATTGAAAAAGCGGTCAAGTACCCGAACTCGGCCCGTGATAAGAACGGCCGTCTGCTCTGCGGGGCTGCTATTGGCGCTACCGGCGATATGCTGGAACGTGTGGCGGAACTGGTCAAAGCCCAGGTCGACGTGGTGTCGCTGGATTCGGCCCATGGTCACAACAGCGGGATTATTGACGCGGTGCGCCGTGTGAAAAAAGCGTACCCGAACCTGCCGGTGATCGCGGGTAACGTGGCAACCGCAGCGGCTACGCAGGCCCTGATTGAAGCGGGCGCCGACTGCGTGAAAGTAGGCATTGGGCCTGGCTCCATCTGCACCACGCGGATTGTGGCGGGCATTGGCGTACCGCAGATGACCGCCGTGTATGATTCGGCTTGCATGGCGGATAAATATGGCATCCCGATTATTGCCGACGGCGGTATTAAGTTCAGCGGCGATATTGTTAAAGCGCTGGCAGCCGGTGCCAACGTGGTTATGCTTGGTTCGCTGGTGGCCGGGTGCCTGGAATCCCCCGGGGATATGGAACTGTACCAGGGCCGTCAGTTTAAGGTCTATCGTGGTATGGGCAGCCTGGGTGCTATGAGCCAGGGCAATGGCAGCAGTGACCGGTACTTCCAGTCGCAGAGCAAAAAATATGTACCCGAAGGGGTCGAAGGCCGTGTACCGTACAAGGGGCCGCTGAGCGAAACCATTTATCAGATGGTAGGTGGCCTGCGTTCCGGTATGGGGTATGTTGGGTGCGCGAACATTGAAGAAATGCACGAAAAAGCACAGTTTGTGCGCATTACCAATGCGGGTCTGAAAGAAAGCCATCCCCACGATATTCAGATCACCAAGGAAGCGCCTAACTACTCTATGCATTTTTAATAGGATATAATACCATTTGTATAACAGAACCTCGATAGAAAGGCGGCAGAATGTATGATTCTGCCGCCTTTTTTCTACTCTTGTAGCAAAAGGGCTTTCAGTAAGGAGACACCCATTGATGTTTTAGAGAAAACCGAAGTGATGGCCGAAAGAAATCGAGAAAACGGGGAAGCATAGAGATATAAAGCCGGGATCCAAGGGCTTTCGTTTTCCCAACCGGAAGCGATAACCGGTGGGGAAAAAGGGGCCATTAAACGGCTTTTAAAATTTTTCAAAAAAAATTGCATTTTCCTGTTGACAAACCCCTTGTCTGCATGTATAATAATACTCGCGCCGCACGGAACACGGCGGCAGAGAAATGGCGGCGTAGCTCAGTTGGCTAGAGCATTCGGTTCATACCCGAAGTGTCACTGGTTCGAATCCTGTCGCCGCTACCATATGGCCCGGTCGTCAAGCGGTTAAGACACCGCCCTTTCACGGCGGGTTCACGAGTTCGAATCTCGTCCGGGTC
>CAKNOA010000007.1 GCA_930990065.1 uncultured Clostridia bacterium
GCCAGCGTGGAATGCCTGTATAACCCAAAACTGCGGGGAAAACCCGTAGCCGTGGCAGGTGACCCGGAGCATCGTCATGGTATTGTACTGGCCAAGAATTATGAAGCAAAGGCTTTCGGAGTAGCCACCGGTGATCCACTTTGGATGGCCCGAAAGAAATGTCCCCATATCCTGTTTACTCCGCCCCACTATGATTTGTATATGCGGTATTCCGAGATGGCCAGAAACATTTATTCTGAATATACCGATTTGGTGGAATCCTTTGGCCTGGATGAATGTTGGCTGGATGTTTCGGGTTCCACCGGACTTTTCGGATCCGGGCAGAAAATTGCGGATGAGCTCAGGAGGCGCATTCATTTTGAATTGGGCGTAACCGCCAGCGTAGGGGTTTCCTTTAACCGGGTATTCGCAAAGCTGGGCTCGGATATGAAAAAGCCGGACGCCACCACTGTGATTGATTCTACTCATTTCCGCGATATCATATGGCCTCTTCCTGTTTCCGACCTTCTCTATGTGGGGAAAGCCACAACGCGGAAGCTGGCCGGATACGGTATCCGCACTATAGGGGATCTGGCTCAAACGGATACAAACTTTTTGAACCGCCTACTGGGGAAAAACGGTCTTATGCTGTGGCTGTTTGCTAATGGACGGGATACCTCAGAAGTAAGCGGGTTTGGTTCCAAGGGGATTGTGAAAACCATTGGGAACAGTACCACTGCTCCCAGGGATTTGGTTTCAGACGAGGATATTAAAATTCCCCTGTACGTCCTTTCCGAAAGCGTTGCCGAGCGGCTGCGAGCCTGCGATTTTCTCTGCCGGACCGTACAGATTTCCATTCGGGACAACCGGCTGCAATCCTGCGAACGGCAGGGCAGGCTTTCAGTACCCTCTTGCACCGCCAAGGATATTTTTGACAGAGCTTTTTCTCTTTACAAAGAAAATAGACCCGAACACCCGGTACGCAGCCTGGGGGTGCGGGCCTGCAATCTGATGGTGCAGGAAGTGCAGCAGCTTTCTTTGTATCAGGAGGCGGTTACGCAACAGAAGCAGGAGGAACTGGAACGAACGGTGGACGGCATACGAAAGCGGTTCGGTCACTTTTCCCTGCAGCGAGGTCTTATGCTCACGGATCCAGCCCTTTCCGCCCTGGATCCGGTGAACGACCATGTGATCCATCCGGAAGCTTTCCTGAAAGGAAAGGGATAAGCGGGGTTCAATCGGACTCCACGCAGTCTTCCGCTCGCTTATCCCGCCGCAGGCCCTTAAATACAGGCTGACGCATGGATCCCTTCTCCGTTTTATACATATACTGCACCACGCATACCAGTTCCGGCTTCAGCCAACGGGCGTTTTCATTCTCATGGCCTTCCGGTACTTCCATAGGCGGATGGGAAATGATTTTCTGTTTCTTGATCGCTGCAAAGGCTTCTCCGCCAACTCCCAGCGTTACATGGCCTTTATATACAAGCCTCCCTTGTCGGTATTGCCCAAGCACGATGCTGGTCATATGGTTTTGTTTTGGAATCCAGCCGCAGACCACAAAATCGTCATCCTGCAGATTTTTTATTTTCAGCCAGTCCTTCGTTCGTTTTCCTTGATAATACAGGCTTTCTTTCCGTTTGGCCACCATTCCTTCCAGCCCCTGCTCCCTGGCAAGGGAAAAAAGGCGTTTCGCCTGGTGGTAATCAAATACTTTGGAAACAGCCAGCCGTTCTGATTCTGCAATCCTGTCCAGGTATTTCTTTCTCTCAGTGAGAGGAATTTTTGTGATATCTCTCCCGTCATAATACAAGCAGTCAAAGGCTACGAAACAGGCGGGAAAACGCCGGCTCTCCATCTCGATCTTAAACGGATTGCTCATCAGGCTCCGGCGCTGGATGGTTTCAAAATCCGGTTTGCCATTTACGATACAGAGAAGTTCGCCGTCGAGAATACATCGTTTTTTCACCTGATGATGGAGATTGGACAATTCCGGCACTTTCGGCAGCATTTTCATATTTCGCTTGTTGCGAAGTTCCGTCCCTTCCCCGGGATCCAGATAGGCGACACACCGCTCGCCGTCCCATTTCAGCTCGTACAACCACTCCGGGTCTGCAAAGGACGGAACATTTTCCGCTATGAGCATGGGGGCTATGCGCTTTTCCTGAAACAGATCCATCATGAGGCGGTTTTCTTGCGGCCCCTGGGCTTTTTAGGCGGCTTTTTGCTGTCTTCCACCTGTTTTAAACTGGCCTGCAGCGCCTCCATAATATTGATGATGTTGGAGGGCTCCTCCTGTGCTCCCTGGGTGATCTCCTGTCCGCTGATTTTTGCTTCAATGATCTGTCTTAGCCGGGCCTGATACTCATCGTGGTATTTTTCCGGCTCAAACTCCTGTACCATGGAATTCACAAGAGTCTTTGCCATGGTCAATTCTGCTTCAGACAGCTCTGGATGTGCCGGTTCCTTGGGCATCTCCTTAACCTCTGAAAAGAAAAAGAGCGTTTCAATGAGGATTCCTTTTTCAGTCGGAATCAGGCATAGAAGCTTTTCCGACTGGCCTATTACCGTTTTGGCAATGGCTACCTTGCCCTCATCCAGCATGGCCCGCCTAAGCAGCTCATAGGCTTTATCCCCGCCGGATTCCGGTACGGCATGATAGGTTTTATCAAAATAGATGGGGCGGATGTCTTGAATATTAGAAAAATGCAGGATCTGAATGCTGCGGTCTTTCGGGGTTTTGGCTTTTTCAAAATCTTCTTCTGTCATCGTGACATATTTGCCCTTTTCAAATTCAAAACCCTTCACAATATCTCCGGTCGAAACCTCTTTACCGCAATGGCTGCATACCTTTTTATATTTGATACGGCTGCCGTCCTCTTTGCAGAGCTGATTGAAATGGATATCGTCGTCCTGGGTGGCGGTATGCAGTGCCACTGGAATGTGAACCAGCCCGAAAGAGATTGCGCCCTTATGTGCCGCTGCCATGGAAAACACCTCTTTCCTTGTTTTCCAATAGCTTTTCCGGTTTTCCTTTTTTTATTTTCATGAATAGCTTACATTTGATTCGACACTGTAATTCGTCAATCTATCTATTTCTTTGCCGTAAACTTCTACGTATTGGTGAGTGGGGAAAAGGCGGCAAAACGCAAAAAAGCGGGGTTCCCAGCCTGAAGAATCAGGCGGAAACCCCGCTGCAGCGGATTGTTTCGCGGACTGCTGCTTGGACATCTACGGTAAAACGGTTCTTTGGTTTTTGCTCCAAAAAGCCCGCAAACCCGCATGAATACTGAAAAAAATGGAGTGACATCTTTTTTGTCACTCCATCATGGTGCGAGGGAGGGGACTTGAACCCCTATGAGCGTAATGCTCACTAGAACCTGAATCTAGCGCGTCTGCCAATTCCGCCACTCTCGCGTTTTGCAGTTTTTTGTGTCCGTTTCCGGACTGCTTTGCTATTATAGCATCTGCAAAACGCCTTGTCAACTCTTTTTTTCTTTTAGCGATATTTTTTTTCGGCTTGTTGGCACAACGGGCAAGAAGGGTACCGCTCCATACAACAACAGAATTCCTCCACCCA
Organism: uncultured Clostridia bacterium; assembly: GCA_930990065.1. Classification (GTDB taxonomy): domain Bacteria; phylum Bacillota; class Clostridia; order Oscillospirales; family Acutalibacteraceae; genus Heritagella; species Heritagella caecorum. The sequence goes on from CAKNOA010000007.1 coordinate 3,560, forward strand.
GCGGATCCGTGCCTTTTCCGCCGTAAACTTTAACGAAGCCAGGGTATTTTCCACCGGCCCTTCACAGGTGATGGAAAACCGGCTTTCGTGGTCGTAATACGGGCAGACGGCCCGGCAAACCCCGGCAAAGGTCACCCCCTGTTTGTTCTTTTCACTAATTGGCATCGCACGTCCCCTCCCCCACACAGAAAACACTTTCTATTTTTTCATTATACCGGTATCTCTGTCCCATAAATCGTACTTTCGCAGCCTTTATCGAAAATTTGTTCGATTTAACATGTGAAAAAGAACCCCCTTCCCGTGGGAAGGAGGCCTTTTTCTTATTCTGCCAGCGTCCCGCCGGCTTCGTTTCGTTCTTTTTTGATGTCCTGTTCCAGGTTTTTCATATTCTGGGTCACCCGCCCGAGCATGTCGTAAAAGTTTTCGAGCTCTTCCTTAGAAAAACCGGCAAAAGCCGCTTCTTCCACACGGTTAAACCGCTCCCGGGTGCAATCGAGCAACGCTTGCCCTTTTTCGGTGATGGAAACCTGGTGGAACCGCCCGTCGTTTTTGTCGGTCAGGCGCGTCACATAGCCATCGGATTCTAATTTTTTCAGCGTGACCGCCACCGCCGCCGGGCTTTTTTTCATATCGTTAGCAATGCGGGTTTGGGAAACGGCAGGGTTTCGGCTCACAAACAATAAGGTATGGTGCTGGGTGCGGTACAGTTTTAATCCGCTCATCATCAGGTCAAACACCCGGTGATGAACCTGGTTGCACACGATCATGGCTCTGGTGGTACGGGCTTCCAAACTTCCTTCTTTGTCCTGCATGGCGTCTCCCGTCCTTTCCCTTCCTTTTTATTCTTATTATACTCGTTTTTTTTTACATGCGCAAGCTTTTCCCGCTTTCGTCTTCCTTCAGCATCTTTTTATACAGGTCTGTCACCCCCTGCTTTTGGGCTAGGTAGGCCTTTTGCCCGTCGTTAATGCCGTTAAAGTGGTAAATGATTGACGCGATGTCGGTGGGGGTGGCCCCCTGGTAACGGGCCTGGATCAGCGTCGCGTAGTAGTGGTCTTTCACCGGCGTTTTGTCGATTTCCAGTTCGTCATCCGACCCTTTTTTCTTGGACGAAGAACTGCTCGACGAAGAGCTGGACGAAGCGCTCTTCGCTAGGGAAGCGGCCAGCTTTTGCTGTTGTAGGGCGTATTCCTTTTCCCAGTTTGCCTGGGCCTGGGCGTCCTTTTCTTTTTGATAGGCAAAGTCCCGGTCGTCTTTCGCCTTCTGGTAGGCGGCTTCCTGTTCCTTCTGCCAATCGGCCAGCGCGCTTTCGTACCGGCCAAAGTCGCGGTCGTACCATTCGTCGGCGCGCCCGGCGTAGTAATCCCGATTCGTATAATAATCCCCCACGGTATCCCGGTACCGGCCATAGGCCGCTTCTTCCAGCGCCTGCAACAGTGACAGGTTTTCCCGCATATCCGCCCCCGTATCCTGGTACCGCTGGTAGGCGAGTTCATATAGCTGCGGCGCTAAACTTTGCAGCTGACTGAGGCTCGCTTCATAGCTTTGCTGGCCCACCGTCTGGCTGTAACTGCTGCCATACCCGCCGGTGAGGGCGGCGGCCTGGCCCATGGTGTCCCGCATGGCCCGGTTGCCGAGGACCATATACTGTTCCTTCATCTGCTGGTATAGGGGGTCTGAGGAAATATCATACTGAAATTCCTCCCGGTCGAGCACCGAGGCGAGCAGATCTTCGATTTGCTGGCCATAGGCGCTTTCATATTCGCCGGGCTTATTTTGTTCCCATTTACTCAGCTGGTTTTGGGCGTTTTGCGCCTGGGAACTGGGCTTATACACCGGCTTTGTAGACGACTGGGTTTTCGAAGATGATGTACTGGTCGTTTTTTTACTGGTGTTTGTGCTTGTCTTCTTGCCCGACGACGTGGTAGTCGTGGGGATCTTCAAAATACTGCCGGCATAAATGAGATTGGGGTTTTGGATATGGTTGAGCGATTGCAGCGTACCGACAGTGGTACCGTACTTTTGTGCAATGCCCGACAGGGTGTCCCCTTTTTTAATCGTATAGTTTTTGGTCGCACTCATACTGTTGCCTCCTTTTCTTTCAATTCACCGGCATCCGGAGTTTTGGCCTGTTCCAGGGCGTCCACCCGGGCAATCAGCTGCTGCACCGCACACAACAGCGGCGCAAAAAGTTCCCCGTAATTGAGCCCCCAGGAAAGTTCCTCATCCGGGGTGTCGGGGGTATAGGCGCTCTCGTTCCCGTTTTCGTCCACCCGGGCAGCCTGGTACAGGGATAAATCCCCCATGCCGGTTTCTTTGGCGGTTTTCGCGACCTCCTGGGCGATGAGCCCTAAATGGGTGCGGCCCCCTTCCCCGTTTTTTAAGGTATAGGAAACCGGCATAAGCGCCCGGATAAACTCAATTGCTTTCCCGTCAAGGGGCGCGATATTCTCTTTATCTTTTTTGTCCGACTGGGTGATGGTGTTGGTAAAATACCCGGTATTCCACCGGTAGTTGCTGGAACCCAAATACGCCTGGCCGTTGACGGTAGGGCGGAACAGGAACCGCTGGTCCCCTTCCATTTCGCCGTACCACTCGAGAAACGCGGTTTTGCTGGCGCCGTTTTTAATGCCAAAATTTAGCCCCGTCTGGCTGGGCTGCCAAATAGCGGCAGTCCAGCCGGTTTCCACCCCGTACAAAAACCGCAGCTGGTCCTTTAAATGCACCATCCCGTTATAATAACAGGGAAAATAAAAGCGCATATACCGGTCCACATCGTCATAGCGCCACACAATTTCGGCCCCGTTCTTTTCATCTTGCATGCCAATGCCGGTGGTCGACGTGGCATTCCCGCCGTAAAACTTCATCTGGTGGAAGTTTTCGCTCCCCTCCGGCGACATAAAATATAGGTTTTTCTGTTCCGGGGCCGCTTCGCCCCCCATATACGCAAGGTTTGGCAAATACGTCTTTTTGTACCCGCGCAAATCGGTGCAGTCGCTTTCTTCCGCCGTTTTGCCGAAGGCGATGCCCGCCGCTTCCCTTTTGACGTCCCAGGCGAACCGGCGGGTGGGCACGCTGATGCGCTTTTGCGCTTTGTTGCCCACCGTGTCCTTTACGGTCAGCACCACTTCATACACCGATTCGGCGCTGGCTGTTTCGCTCAGGGCGGTCTCCTGGCCGGACAAAAGCGTACCGGTAAACGTTTGCAGCGTGCCGCCTTTGGGGCCAAACCGGACGGTGACCGTATCGCTGTTTGACCCGGCTTCGGTAATCCGCCACCTGGCGGTCACAAACAGCCCGGTGCCCGCGTCGTCTTCCTGCCAAACGCCGTTTTGCTGCTTCATGCGCCTGGCGGACAGGGATGTGATCACCGGCGCTTCATAGGAAAGCACCGATACCGTGGCGCTTTTTTTACTCATGCGCCCGCGGCTGTCGGTGACCGCCAGGGTGATGGAATGGTTGCCTGCGGTTTTGATGGCGCTGCTCACATACGAAACGGCGCTTTTTACCGGCAGCGAAGCGGTCAGCCCCCCGCCCGACAGGGTGATGGTTTTTAAAGAAGCCCCGTCCCCCGGCTGTACGCTGGCTTTTACGCTCACTTTCGCGTACCCCATAAGCAGCGTCCCGGCTTTCTGCCCGGTGCCGGTCAGGGAAAACCCGCTGATGGACGGCGCCACGCTGGACGGCACCGTCACCGTCAGGGTTTTGGAAGCGCGGCCCACCACCGTACTGCCCCGGCGGGTCTCCAGCGCCAGGGTGGCGCTCGCCTTTGTCACCCGGGGCATGGCGTCCAGCGCCGCTTTCGGCACCGTAAACGAAAAGCTCTCGGTTAAATTCCCCGACGCGCTGCGGCTGACGGTACTTTCACAACTGCCCAGGGAGAAAATGAGCCGGTGGGAAAACCCGTCGTCCTGTTTTTTAATCGTCACCGTTACCGCATCCCCCACCGCCACCGACGACGATGACAGGGAAAAGGACGATGCTCTTGGGATCACCGGCAGGGATACCGTATAGCTTTTTTTGTCGCTCTGCAAAATGGTGGGGATGCTGATCTGCCCCGTTACCGTCAGAGAGAGGCTGCCGTCGGAATTATGGGAGACGGTTACGCTCTTTTCCAGTAAACAAATGCCGTTACCGCTGCTATAGACGATCTTTTGCGACGGGGTAATGGACTGGGTCAGGGTGGTTCCCCCCACCGTGACCGTAGCGGTACCGCTGCCATAGGTGGTGTACCCGGTGTTCGTGCGCCGGGCATACAGCCGCACGGTCAGGGACGACGTGTTATTTTCCACACTCTGGCTATTCACTACCACTTGCAGCCGCATTTTGATATATTGATTGGATGTGGCTAAATCGCCGCTGGTATAAGTCTTGACGGCCAAACTCTTGCCCTCCTTTTATTCGCTTTCTTCCCGCAGCCACCCTAAACCAAAATTCCCGTTTTCCCGCACCTGCATGGCGTACCGCCCCAGGGCTTCGTACCCATAGGTCATTTTGCCGGTAACCTGGGCTTCGGTGATATACAGCCGGTTTTGGGAGATATACGCCACTTCCGCCCCGCCGTCGAGGAACGACAGCCGGTCGCTGGCCAGCCGGGCGGCAAAGGGCATGCTCTCCACCACTTCGCCGTCGATTTCCGTTTCCACCGTGCGGCCAATGAGCAGCCCGTCCGCCGAAAAGCGGAAATACGCATTGATACTCTGGTTTTCCACTTCTTCTCTTGCGGTGACCGAAGCGATTTGGGTAAAGGTGGCGGTCAAATCTTCCGCCGTTTGGGTAATGCTGGACGACAGATGTTCTTCCAGCTCCCCCAGTTCGGAACGGGCGGCGTAGGTTTCCTGCACCTGGGACACAATGCGGTCCTCCTGTTCCTGCAGGGAGGTTTCAAACGACAGCGTCACACTTTGGGCCGTTTCCACAATGCGGTCCATGAGGGTTTTAAATTCCTTTTGCGCCGCTTCTTCCCGGCTGACGATCTTCTCCCCGGCGGCTTTGGCGTCGGCGGCAATTTGGTTGAGTTTTTGCTGCAAACCGGGGGACAGGGAATCTTCCCCCATGTTCCACAGCGCCAGCTGCAAGCGCTCCGATAATTCGCACAAATAGGAGCGGATCACAAACAGTTTCTGGTCGGTGCTGCCGGTGAGCACCGGCGTATCCGGCAGGATCAGGCTCACAGATCACTCCCCCTTTCCCGCAGGCGGTGCAGGGCAATGAGCGTAACCTGTCCGGTGCCCTCCAGTTTTAACCGGCAGGTGTCGCACCGCCCGGGGATAAGGGGCAGCGTAAAGCGGCCGGTGTGGCGGGCCGTAAACGTCCCCTTTGGTTCCCACTCGCCGCCGTCCCGGCTCAGGGACAGCCGGCAAAAGGCGCCTTCTTCCATCAATAGCCGCACCTGCACCCGGCGGTACACCTTTTGCCCCGGCAAATCCATGCCAAGCCGCCCGGTGACAAAGCAAAAGGGGATATCTTCTTCCTTTTCGCCCCCCGGGCCTTCCAGCAGTAGGGACGACCCTTGTGCCGCCGTGCGAACAAGCGCCCCCTGCCGGGACAAAAACCACACTTCCCCCGCCATGCCGGCAAAATCCATCACGTCGCTGTCATCTTCCCGGTACCAGGTCCCGTTTGGCTCTTCGTACCGCAGGAAATGGGATTGGCCGTTTTCTTCCTGCCCCATTAACACATACACGCCCCGGCCGTAGCCGCCCCGGGCATTTTGCAGCTCCAAGGGAGATAGGGCGCTGTCAATCCGGGCCGGCTGCCCCCCGGCATAGGCATACACGCCCCCCGGGCCCTGGTAGTAAAGGGTTTCGCTGCCGTTTTGCAAACTTTTGGCGCACCCGTTTTTGACCCCCGGCCCGTGCACCGTCACCATCTGGAAATTCGACGGCAGCGTGCCATACAGCCGGTGCAGCACGTCCTCTTTAAAAAACACCACGCTGCTGCCATAGGCGATGCAGCCGGTAAACGCCCCCGGCGTGCCCACGGTTACCGTATAACTGTCGGTCGATAACCCCTCAAAACAGGAAAAGTTCGTCGGGTCACCCAGGCGGCTGGCGTAAATTTCGTGTTTTTCACTGTTGCACCCCCACAGCCGGTTGGCGTATTCGCATATGTAGTCCATGTCGGGTAAGGTGCGGCTGAGTTTTACCCCAATAGGGAGCGTGAGCGTATTACTTAAAATCCCGGCAATCACCAGACTGTCTTTTTCCCTTTGCGCGATCACATGGGTACCGTTTAGCACCCCGGCGTTTTCGAAGGTCACCCCGTCATACTGGGCAAAATTTTCCCCGATATTGGGGCTGCTTACTTTCAGGTTCGTGCTCTCGATCGTACTCCACAGCCCGGTCGCTGCACTGTAAATTTTCAGGCACGCCGTTTCGCCGCTAGTATCCAGCCACACCTGTCCGGCTTTGGGGTCGTCGGGGGCCGTGGGGGAAGAAACATACTCATACGCTTCCCCGTCCCCCCGGCACAGGGTCACCACCGTTTCCCCGGTGGTAACGAAAGTTGCTTCCAGGGGCTCTACCGTCTGGTCCACGGTGGAAAACCGCAGTTTATCGGGAAAAATCAAAATCCACGCGCCCATATTCACAAAGGTTTTTTCGCTGTCGGACACCTGCCCCACGGATTTGCCGTTATAGTAGAGCGTATCCCCATCCACCCAGCACAGCCGGCTGTGAGCGGTCAGGCCCCGGGGATTTGTCAGGGTCAGCGCCGTTTGCCGCGGGGGACGGGTACAAAGCCCCGGGGACCGCTGCCCGCACCCGTTTTCCATCAGGGTAAACCCGTTTTCCGGGCAGGTGGCTTCATCGGGCTGCCAGCCGCGAAACACCGACACCGTTTCGCTCTGGTATTCGGGTACCGGCATATAGGGAAACATCATGGGCGATTCCCTCCCTGCACCCGGTTTTTCTGTTTGGGGGCAAAAACCGACTGTAAATACCCCGCCAGTCCCCGCCACGCTTCGTCAAACAGCATGGCGTCCATATTGTACCGCTCGATTTCCCCCATGGTAAAATCGTACCGCGCGCACAGCCCGTATACATAGATTTCATCGTAAGGCGCCGGGGCCAGCAGTTCTTCCTCCCCTTCCGGGGTATAAAGGGGCATCTCTTTTTCCTCCCCGTCATACAGCGCATAGAGTTCTTTTAAAAGCCGGCCGTCGATTTGCGACAGCCACCGGGCCTTCTCCTCGGCCCCGATCCCGTTGGGCCGCCAGGCGTCCGCCAGGGCGACCGCTTCTTTTCCCAGCATGGGTGTTTCCCTCCTTTTCGGTACGGATGAAGGGAAAGGGCCGCTTATAGGAAAGCGGCCCTTTCGTCTTTACGTTTGTGGCCGGTTACCGCAGCGAATCCATGTACGCCATGGCGGCCGCTTCCTGCCGTTCGGCGTGCTCAATCACTTCGGCCACCCCCCTGGGTACCGCCACGGCCCGGCCCCGCTGGATCAGGTACCGCTGGCCGTTGAGGCACACCAGCAAATCGCTTTGGTCGGTGGGGTCGGTGGGCACTTTGATATTGACCATGTTACTCATATTTTGTGCTCCCTTCCTTTCTCAGTTTGCCTGTGCCGTTTCGGAATACCGGGGCGAGCACGATTCAATGCGCACCATGAATTCCTCGCTCAGCCGTTTAATGGCCGACGTAGCTTTCCAGCCCACGCTGCTGCGCTGATTTAAGGGGTCTTCGCCGTACCCCAGGGGCTTTACAATGGTTTCCAGGCCCCCACCGGTCACCGCCGTTTTGGCGTAAGCGTGGGCGCCCAGTACCAGGGTGGAAAACACCGCCAGCCCTTCGGGGGTGGAATCATCGTTCCAGATCTTCGCTTCGCTGCTTTCCACAAAGCGCACCCCGCCCAGTTTGCCGATTTCGCCGTTATACAGCTTGTCGGGGTCGGCGTACTTGTGGGCGTCGATCCACTCTTCCTGGCGCATCAGGTCATAGGCCACATACGGGTGGACAATGGCCACATAGTCCCCGTCGATGCGGTCGCACAAACTGGTTTTCAAAAACGCCGCCGCCCGGTAAATGAGGTCCGGGGTGAGCAGGCACGTTTTGTCGAGGTTCTTCCGGCTTTCCACCGGCGTTTCCACGCCTTCTGCCACTTTGGGGGCATACAGCACGTTGGTGCCGCCGTTTAGCACTTCCCGTGCCACACTGTCGAGGGTCAGCCCCGCCTGGGCGCCCAACAGCCGGGTGGCCTGCACCACGGTGTTATCCAGCGCCGTCATATCCAGCATGTCGGACATCTGGATATAATCACCGTACTGCTGCACGGTGGCGGTGCTGGCCGTGACATTTAGGGTGTTGCCTTCCGGGGTGACGCCTTCCGTTAGGGGCGTCATGGCTTTATTTAGCCGCGAAAACTTGCGGAATTCGATCACCTTGCCCCGCCCCTGGGGGATAGGGTATTCGTCGCCAAACTGTTCGTGCACCAAATTCGGCTCCGCGTTATCCAGCAGGCACCCGTCATAAAAGGTTTTCATTTCCGCCGACAGGCCCTCGGTTCCTGTGGTCTGAAGGGGTGCGGCAAAAAGCTGCAATGTTTCGTTATACTGCTTCATCTTGTTTCCTTTCCGCCCGTTACAGGGCCACTTTTTCTCCTCGCTGCAGCCGTTTAATCAGCGACTGCCTCTCTTTGCGCGTCAGTTCCTCCGCGCTTTTTTTCACCGGGGCGCCGCCGGTGGGCGACAACCCGTTTTCCGCCGGGCGTTTGCCCCGCTGGCGGATCATCTCGGCGGCGCGGCTTTCGCCTTCCCGCGCTGCCCGGCGCATGGCGTCATACAAAATTTCGGGCAAGTGCACCGCTTCGTACGCCCGGCGCATACTCACCCCCGCCCGCACCAGCCGGGCAAAGTCGGGGTCTTTTAGGGCTTCCTCAAGGGAAAAACCGGGGTAATCCCGCTGCACATTTTCCTGTTCCCGCAGCCAGTTTGCCACCGTCTGCCGCACCTTCTCGGCCTGCCGCTGGGCCTGCTGCCAGGCGGCGTTTTCCTCCCCCTCGTTTGCTCCCGGCATCTCGGGGTTTTGGGGCGTCCCCTGCGGCGCGCCTTCTTTTTCTTCCCCGTCCGGGGCGCTTTTTGGCGCGCTGTCCCGGGTACCCGCCCCCGCATCCTCTCCGGCTTCCATAGCCGCCGCGGGGGCTTCCTCTTCCCCGAATAGCGTGAATCGGTTTGTCATACTGTCTCTCCTTTCTGCTCGTTTTCGGGCACAATGACGACGCACCCGGGGTATTCCTGATGAATAAGCATAAGCCCATCCTCCACAGCATGGAACAAATCCCCCGCCCCCCGTTCCTCCCCGTCCCGGGCGTAAAAGCGCAGATCCGCCTGCCCCGGGTTCATCACCCGCGCCGCAATGGCCCCCCGCTTTTCCTTTTCCAGCCTTTCCCACCCCATGAGCAGGGTCCACAAAAGCGCCGATACCGCCGCACACACAATGTCACTCCCTGCGGGCCCATACCCTGCGTGGCCCGCCGCCCGGCAGGCGTAGCCGCTGCCCGCTTTGCGCAGTTCAATGCGTATCACTCAGCGTGCCCCCTTTTTGCAAAGCCATCAGCGCCTGGGCTTTTTTATACTGCATAAGCTGGGCGCTGATCTTCTTTTCCACCAGTTCTTTGCCTTCAAAATCCATCATCGACAGCGCACACAGCGCCTGGTCGCCGTTTTGCGGGTCGAAGAACCCGGCGGCATACAGCTCTTTTGCCTGTTCGTTCTGGGTTTCGGTGGCATAGGCCGACGCTTTCCGGCTGACCACCCGCAAATCGAACACCGGTTCCCGCCGGCGCATGTCCCACAAAAGGTCGGGCTGTTTGCCGGTTAAGCCCCGGTTATCGAACGCGATAAACTCTTCCCTGCCGTTTTCGCCCAGCACCCGGAACCACCGCGGCTCAGTATAAAACTGGCGGATGAGCTCGATGAGGAAATACCCGATTTGGGTAAACGAGCGGTAACTGGCGCGGATCATATCGCGGCTTAACTTACTGCCCGCTTCCTGCAACGCGGTAATGGCCGCGCCGCTGGTCACGCCCCCGGCGGTGGCCCCCTGGGAAAAGTCCCGGTTGCCGCTGGTCTCTTTCAGTTCGTCGATCTTCTGCACCAGCATGGTATATACCACGTTATCCAGCGGCGGTACTTCGATGGCGCGCAGGTTTTCGTCCCCCAGGGTGCCCGCCACGTGGACAAAATCCCGGTCCCAGTCGGCAAATTCCTCTTCGTTGACGGTACTGCCCGCCCGGATGAAAAACCGTTTGCGGCTGTATTGCAGCGCCTGCTGCAAGAGGATCTGGTTTAATCTGTCAATATACATCTGGCCGCTTTTCATCACGTCCACGTACCCGAACCCGGCGGGGCTCTCTTCCATCAAAAACAGCCGGTCAAAAACAAACGGGTACTGCCCGTGCCGGTAAAACGGCCCCAGGGCTTCGTTTTCGCTGCTGTAGAGTACCGTTTCCCCGGCGAATTTACAGTAGTGCAGTTCTTCCTTTTCGTACCACGCCCCGTCGTCGCCTTCCGAGAGTACCGGCTTTTTATAGTACCAGTCGATCACCGGCACTTTCTCGCTGTCGGAAAAGCTCTCTTCCCGTACATACCTGGTTAGCGGCAGCCCGTCCCGGGGAGGCACGGCGGCGGCCTCGGGGTACCGGTGAGAGAGCTCCTGCCGGTCCCACAGTTCCACCGTAAACACGTTGCGGCTTTGCTGCAAATCGGTGACCCCCGGTTCCCAGAAAATGCGCAATAGGTCGATTTCTTTTACCACCGCTTCCCCGGTGCCGCCTCCGGCGCCCGGGTCCCAGAATACGCCGTACACCGCCGTGCCGTTTTTGAGTTTATGCCACCAGCCGGTGCTGTACGTTTCTTCAAAGCCGCTGCGCTCTAAAAGCACCGGCAGGATCTTTGACAGCTGGTCGGCCGTTTGCCGGTCGCTTTCCTCCCGGGGCAGTACCACCGGGCTGGGGAACTGGTCCATGGCGTCGGCGTGTTTATTCGAAAGGGAATTAAAAAGCCACGCGCTGCAAGGACGGGGGGCCGTGTCCCCTTCTTCTCTCGGGCCCCAGTGGCGCATCCGCCACCAGCGGTCGTTTTCCACCACCCGTTTTTCCAGCGTCTGTTTGCCCCGGCGGTATTCTTCCAAAATTTTGCGGGCTTTGCGCAGCTCTTTGGGGCCAATGGGCCGGTCGTTTTCCTTTTCTTCCCTACGTTTCATCGGTTCCTTTCCTCCCTTATCCTCGTTTTTTCCGGCGGTAGCCCCACGGGGCCGGCGGCGCAATGGGGTTTTCCATGCACACGTACCGGATCATATCGTAAATGTGGTCTTCGCAGTCGGTATCCACGTCCTCCGGGTGCATGGTGTCGTACACCAGGGCCGGCAGGGTGCGGATGGTATGACGGCAGGTGGAAAAGATTTGCAGCATGCAGTCCCCTGCTTCGTCAAACCGCAGCCGGTAGTGCAGCTGCATTTTCCCCGGCAGGCGGGTGTTATCCCCCCGCGACCACAACACAAAGTGCGGCGCCCTTGCCATCATCACCGCGATGCTCTCGCCCCGGGATTCATCGAAAATACTGGGGTCGGCGACCCCTACAATGTCCCGCCCGCGCAGGATGGGGTTTTCTTCTTCCAGGCGGCGGATGCGCCGGGCAATTTCATCGGGGGCTAAACGTACCCCTTCGTTGGGGGTGCCGGTTACGCCGTAATACTCCCCAATCTGGTACAGCTTGCCGGTCTCATCGGCGGCAAACCACCCCACGGAAAAGGGCCGCGTATACCCAAAGTCGAACCCCCGGTACAGCACCCAATGGGGCGGGATGGGAAAGGGCTCGATCACATGGGTAAAGAGCCGGTCATCGTAATGGGCGGGGTCGTCCACCCATTCGGTGAACACCTGGCCGGAAAAGCTGTCCCACTTACCATAGAGCAGCGCTTCCCGCTCCGCCCGGGGCAGCATGGATAAAGACGCCAGATACTGCGGCTCGTTTTGCAGCAAAATTTGGTTATCAAATACCGTGCTGGGCACAAAACACCGGTGGCGCGTTAGTTCCAGCACCTGCCCATTAGGGGCTGTCACCCGGGACGAAAACGCAATGCTGGTCATGGGCGGGGCCGGGTCGATAAACCGCTCTTTCACCCATGCATGGCCTACGCCCCCGGGGTTGGCGGTGGCGCGGATGTAGCACCTCGTGCCGGGGCCGCTGGGCCGGTTCCGGGAAAACAGGTAACTGTATTCCTCAAAGGTAAAGTGGGTCAATTCGTCAAACCCGATAAAATCGAACCGCCGCCCCTGGTACCGCACCCGGTCGTCCACGTGCTGCATGGTGCCAAATTCCACCTGGGCCCCACTGGGGAAGTCCCACACCCCTTCGCTCACCCGGAATTTCGCGCCCGGGTACGCGAGGGGATATAACGTGCGGCTGCGGTCGATCAGTTCCCGCAGCTGGGGCGACGTTTTGCGCAAAATCAGCGCCCGGTAATGGGGGATCGTCACCTGCCGCAGGGCTTCCATCAGTAAGTAATCGCTTTTGCCGCCCCCGGCCGCACCGCCATACAGCACTTCGTACTCCCGGCGGCGCATACACGCTTTTTGCCTGGGTTGGGGCGCCCACAGGGTATGCCCGCTCACTCTTCCCCGTCCTCCTCTTTCGAAAGGATCACGACGCCCCCCACCGCCGCTTCCTCCCGGGGCTGGTTTTTCAGGCGGTACGCTTCAATGCGTGCCTGCTGTTCTTCTTCGTCCAGCGCCACGCGGATCATCTGGGTGCGGCGGATATCCTCCAGCGCGCCGGTCAGTTTTTTTACGTCATCCACCGACAGTTCCTCCCGCTGCAAGAGCGTACCAATCCGCCCCACCGCCCGGTCTGCTACCGTTAGCAAATGCCGTTTGCGCCGCCGGGCGGCTTCTTCTTCCCGGTTCACCGGCCTTTCCTCCCCCCGGCGCAGGGCGTTCCACCCCTCCTGGCGGCTGCGCTGCGCCACGGCGGAAAAGGGCAATTTCCATTCGTCGGCTATTTGCCGCAGGGTTTTGCCCCCCGATAGATAGGCAGCCTTTGCCTTGGGCCAGGGGCTTCCGGTCTGTTCGTTCGTATGGCCTCACCTCCTGATTTTCCAGACTATCGGGTTTTGCAAAATCGTACCACTGCAAAAAAAAAACGAGCTGACCGGTTTTTCGGTCAGCTCGTGAAAATCTGTTGGTAGTTGGCGGTTTTTTTCCGCCCCTCTTTTTTAAAAATTTTTTTCTGTTTCTTCCTTTTGCTTAAAAAGAATCTCTAATAGCTTTTCGCACGCCCGGCTCATGGGCTGCCCCTTTTTCCACACCAGCATGGATTTGGTATGTAAGGCGGGGGACAGCGGGCGGAAACACAAATCGTCATCCATAAACTGTTTGGCGGCCGCTTCAATCGTTACCACCCGCCCTAGGCCCCTGTGCACCAGATGGGCGGCGTTTGCCAGCATGTCGTGCCACGCCACCACCTGCCCGGGGTCGATGGGGCCATACCATTTTTCGAAAAAAACTTGCAGCGTTTCCCGTTTTTGCAAAATCAGGCTGTGCCCCGGGGTCTGCCGCAGTTTTTCGGGGGTGATGGCGGTCTCTTTTGCCAGGGGGTCGTCCCGGCGCATGAGCACACCCCAGGTTTCAAAAACCGGGATGTCAACAAAGGAAAAAGGCGTTACGTCTACCGGCTCCATCAGCACCGCCAGATCGAGCAACCCCCGGTCCACTTTTTCCCGGATCTGTTCGGCGTTGCCTGTTTGTAAATCCAGCTGCACACTCGGGTACTGCTTTGTAAAGGTTTCGAGTCCCTTCAGCAGCCACTGGAACGCCTCGGTTTCCCCGCTGCCGATACTCACCGTGCCCCCAATAGCGCGGCTTTCCAGCTGCAATTCCTGCTGGGTCTTTTCGCACAGCTCCACAATTTCCTGGGCCCGGCGGCGCAGCCACACGCCCTCCGGGGTCAGCCGCAAATGGCCGGCCCCCCGCAAAAACAGCCGCACCCCCAGTTCGTCTTCCAGCGCGGCCAGCTGACGGCTCAGGGTCGGCTGGGTGATATGCAGCTGCCCGGCGGCCTTTGTCATATTTTCTTCCCGCGCCACCTGTAAAAAATACCGCAAAACACGAATATCCAACCGGTTTTCCCCCTCTTTATTCTTCGCAGCCCTCGCTGGGCAAACGCCCGGTGCGCACCGCTGCTTCGTACCGCTCGATTTTTTCATCCAACCGGGTGAGCATCTCGTCCATGCGGGCCCGCTGCTGCAAAAGGTCCTTTCGCTGTTCCTGTAATAATTGCAGCCGCTGGGGGAAGGTTTCGTCCCCCTGGCGGCAGAGTTTTACGTACGCCACCATTTTTTCCACCGGCAGCCCGGCCCCGCGCATACATTTAGCTAGTTCCACCCACCGGCAATCTTCCTCGGTGTAATCCCGCAGCCCGCTTTGGGTGCGGTGTACCGGCGGGATCATTCCCACCCGCTCGTAATACCGCAGCGTGTCTTGGCTAAGGCCATAGCGCCGGCTTACCATTGCAATCGTCATGGTTTTTCCCTTTCCTTCCCTCACCGGCCAAAGAGCCGGGCGGCTTCCTTCATTTTTTCCCGCACGGCCACCTGGAACGGACAGCGCCCTTCGCACGCGCCGCACCCGATACAGTCGCTGGCCCCTTTCCCCAGCCGGTCATAGTGGTCTTTGACAGTTTCGGGCACCGACCCTTGCGCGACGCTCAAATCATAAAACTGATTGACTTTTGCAATATCGATCCCCGCCGGGCAGGGCGCACAGTGGCCGCAGTACATGCAGTGCCCCTGGAACGAGGCCCGCGGCGCCTGGGATAAAATGAGCGAATAGTCTTTTTCTTCCGGTGTGGCCGTATGATAGGCCGCCGCCTGTTTTACTTCCTCCACGGTTGCCATGCCGCCCATGACTGATGCCACCGCGGGCCGATCTAAACAGTAGCTGATGCACTGTACCGGGGTCATGGCTCTGCCAAAGGGCGACTGGTCCGGCGATAGCAGCAGCCCCCCGGCAAAGGGCTTCATCACCGTCAGCGCCACGCCGTTTTGCTGGCAGGCGCGGTACATGGCTTCCCGCTTCGGGTCGATGCCCGCATACACCCGGTCGTAGGTTTCCTTTTCGAACAGGATGTCCACGTCTTCGCTGGCGGGCAGCATGTCGTAGGCCGGGTTTACGCTCATCATAATCACGTCGATCTCCCCGCTTGCCACCGCCTGCATCACCACATCGGGGTTATGGGTGGAAAGCCCGATACAGCGCACAGTCCCTTGTTCTTTGAGGGATTTTGCGTAGGCCATCACGTCCCCGGTGAGGATACTTTTTAGGTCATCTAAGGTATCGCAGTAGTGGATCATCCCGATATCGATGTAGCCAAAACCGGTATCCGTGAGTAACTGTTCAAACGACCGGCGCACGTCTTCGATGTTTCTCGTACGCACATACTGCCCGTCTTGCCAGTCGGTACACAAATGCCCCTGGATCACAAACTTCTCCCTTGGGTACGCCCGCAGCGCCTGCCCCATGGCCCGGCGCACGGCGGGACTGGGGGTATACATATCAAAAAAACAAATGCCCGCGTCCATGGCGGCCTGCATCAGCGCCCGGCTCTCTTCCTCCGTTTTGCCTTCAAACCCTTCGCACCCCATACCCACGGCGCTGACCGTCAGCCCGGTGCGGCCCAGTTTCCGATATTCCATGGCTTTTTCCTCCCCATCGTTTGGCTTTTCTTCAGCATACCACCTGGAGTTCACTCCAGGTCAAGCTTTTTAAAAAACAGGCCATAAAAATGGCCTGTTTTTTCATTTATGTCTCTGGCCCCAGCATGCCGGGGGCCTGCGTTTCGCCCGAAACCTGTAGCAATAGCTGTTCTTCGTACGTCAGCGCCCGGTACTGGTACGAGCAGTTCGTCGCCGTCAGCGCGGCCGGTGTATCAAACACCCATTCGACCAGCTGCAAATCGGGTTCTTCTTCGTCATTGCCCCGGCCATATCCTGCCCGCAGCTGGAAAATATGGGGCACCATGCGCTCTTTGTGGCTCCACAAATACGCCGACAGGTTTTCCGAATCCAGGTCCGTGCCGCTGACAAAGGGCACCGCGGGCCTTTTTACGGCATACAGATACCCCACCGGCAGATTCCCCGCCAGGAACAAAAAGTCATCGTCCCTGGTTTTCTCTAGGTACTGATCCAGCTCTTGCAGCACCACATCGTAATCATCGGCCTGTTCGGCGGTGGTAATCAACCCGGCGGCCGGCCCCCTTGTCAGCATGGTCGAAAGCCGCGTGACGGGTTCGTCGTCGTAATTGGCTAGCCCCCGCACCCCGGCGTTGGCGATCAGCACACACACAGCCAGCGACGTAATGCAAATGCCATACGCTTTGCGCGCCGTCAACCCCTTATCCCGGCGGCCATGGATCATATAAAGCCGGCAGCCCATCATGGAAAGGCAGATCACCCCGGGCAGCAGCATCACACTGGCGGCAAAATCCGACCCCCGGTCGCTCAGGTACGCGGCCAGGGCCATCATCTGGGCCGGCAGATACAGGCACAGGAACATGGCCCCAAACTGCTTTTGACGCCGCCGCCGCAAAAATAAAAGCAGCGGCCAAAACCCGGCGCACAGCTGTAACCGGTTGAGTTTTAAAGCGGCGCTCAGTTCATGCTCCTGCATCGCCAAAAACAGCACCAAACTGCCCAGCACGCACACCGGCATGCAGATTTTGATCATGCGGTTAAACCACTTCACCGGACGGAAATGCAGCGGCAGCGGCACGTACCGGAACAGCGCCCACAACACAAACAGCGACAGCGGCAATAGGTAAAACGGGTCTGCTTTGATATACACTTTGATAAAATTCAGGATGGCTTTGCCCCATCCGCTCATGGGGTTGCTGCGGGAGGTAAACACCCATTCGAGGTTATTTTGTAGGTTGTCCCACCCGATCCAGCGGAGGAGCACCCCCAGATAGAGCCCCAGCCCCAAAAGCAGCCCGAAAGAAAAGGGCAGCAAGGCGGCGGCCCGGCGGTGCTTTTTCTTATGGGGGATACACAGTACCATCATGATAAAAAAGCACGGCACCGTTAAGAAAAACAGCGGGAATACGATGATCCCCAGGGCGCACAGCCCCCCGCCGATCAGCGAGAGCCCCGCCATGCTGCGCCTCGACGACGGCCGGTACAGCCGCAGCATGGTGCAGCCCGCCGCCGTCATGAATAAAAGCCCCGTAGACGTGGGGGTAAAGGTGCCAAGGGACAGCGGCACCCCCAGGTACAAAAGCAGCGCCCCCATCAGGGACGTAAGGCTATTGTGGGAAAAGGCATACAGGTTATATCCGCTCCATACGGAAAGTAGCAGCGAAAAGACTAAAAACGCCTGCCGAAAAAACAGCAGCATGCCTTCGGTGCTGCCGCCGTTCCCCTGCATATACCAGCCCACCGGCCCGCTCAGCAGAATGGAAAAGGTCTGGTGGTTTTCCCACATGTCCGCAAACGGCATATCGCCCAGACAAATGCGCATGGCGGCCGCGTACCACGACGTTTCGCTGTTCCACCCAAAGCCATAGGGCAGCCGCCACCACAGCAGCACCGTAGCCGCCAAAAAAGCCAGCAGCCACACGGCCATATTCTTTTTTGTGTTTCGACCGGTCAATCGATCCACTTCCTTTTTATAAAAAACGCTCCTATTCCCCCCGCAAACCGTCGGGCGGGAACTGTTTGCTTTTTCCCTTTGTTTGTTTTATGATAAGGGAAAATCCCCCCGCGGTCAAGGTTCGGCGGGATTTTCGCCCGCTGCCTTTGCTTTCTGTTTCCATGTTGGGAGGTTGCCGCTATGGTCAAACGGCTGTTTTTGTTAAAACGGAACTTATTCTTTCTCTTTTGGCTTTTAGGGGGGCTGCTTTTGCTACTTGCCTATACGGTGCCGGGATTTGGCACCTTTTGGGCCGAAGGGCCCTACCGCGCGGTGGTGTCGTTTTTCGCGCCCCTTATCGCGCTACTCCCCTTTTCCGTTTTCGAATGGGGGCTGTATGCCCTTATTTTGCTTCTTCTCTTTTTTATCCCGTTTGGCATCGTGCGCCTTATACGCCATCGGGAAGAGCGGCTTTTCCGGTTTTGTAAAGGGCTGCTTACCCCTATTTTGCTACTGGGGGTCCTCTTCTTTCTCTACGCCGCTTTTTGTGGGGTCAATTATACCCGCACGTCCTTTGCCGAAAGCAGCGGGCTGCCGGTCAAAGAGCGCAGCACCGGGGAACTCTATTCCCTGTGTGTATCTTTAGCCGAAGACGCCAACGCCCTGCGGGACGGGCTGCCCGAAGGGATTGATGGCGCCATGCAGACGCACTTTTCCTCCCAGGAGGAGCGCCGGTGGGCCGCCAGCGAGGCGTTTAATCAATTAGAAGACGAGTTCCCCACCCTGTGGAGCGCGTCCATCGCCCCGAAATCCATTTTTTTAAGTGAAGGCATGTGCTACCTGAAAATTACCGGCATTTATATGCCGCTCACCCTAGAAGCCAATGTCAATACCGCCATCCGCCCCGACGAACTGGCCGCCACCATGTGCCATGAACTAAGTCACCTGCGCGGATACATGGAGGAAGCCGAAGCAAACTTTATCGCGTACCTCGCGTGTATAAAAAGCGATGATAAAGAATGCCGGTATGCCGGCACGCTGCTTGCGCTGATTCACGCGAAAAACGCGCTGTATAAAGCCGATCCGGACAAAAACAGTGAGATTAACGCCCTTTTGTCCGACGGCGTAAAACGGGACCTAACGGCCCGCAACGCCTTCTGGCAGCAGTACGAAACCCCCGTGGCCCAGGTAGCGGAATCCATCAACGACGGGTATTTAAAACTCAATCAGCAGTCGGACGGCGTCAAGAGTTACGGCCGCATGGTCGATCTGCTGCTGGCCTGGCAGGAGGTACAAAAGAAAGAATAACCACTTTTCCGCCGGTTTTACCCGGCGGGTGGCTGTCTTTTCTTCGCCCTTTTCGGGGATCAGTTTTCCCCTTCGGCGGTTTCTTTTCCGGCTTTTTCGGCGGGGACAGCTTCCTCCGCGGTGGGTTCTTCCTCCGCCGTGTCCGCCTCGTCCGCTTTCGGCCACACAAAGGAAGGGTCTATCCGGGCTTTCAGGGCTTTGGTGGGGATACCCTGTTTTGTGAACATGCGCTCGTGTTCCGACTGGGCGTTCTCCGGGTCGTTTTCTTTATGCAAATCGTAGGTTAGGGCATAGATCGTAAAGCCCGCTTCGCGGAAATACCGCTGGGACGAAAGGAACAGGTCGTCATTGTCGGTTTTAAACCAGATTTCCCCGTTTTCGTTTAAAAACTGGCGGTACATGAAAAGCTGCTTTGTATACGTCAGGCGGCGCTTATGGTGCCGGGCTTTGGGCCAGGGGTTACAAAAATTGATATAGATCCGCGCGATCTTGTCCTGCTCGGGGTCAAGGAACAACGGGAGCTTTTCAATATCCCCTGCAAACAGGGCGATATTGTGCACATGGTCTCTCCCCGCTTCCTTATACGTATCTTCAATCAGACGGCGCCCTACCCCCAGCACGTCGTCGCTCTGGTCGATGCCGATGAAATTGATTTCCGGATGGCGCACCGCCACCTGGCGCAAAAATTCACACTTGCCGCAGCCCAGATCGAGAAAGATGGGCTGCTTTTTTTCAAAAAACGTGTCCCACTGCCCGCGCCACTTTTCCGGGTTTGCCGTATAATACGGGCACGCCGCCAGTTCCGGCCGGGCCCATTCTTTTTTTCGCATGCGCATAAAATTTCGCTCCTTTTTTCCCATCGGGCCTATCGCGCCCGGTTTTTCGCCCCGGTCTATTTTGGGGGTATCGGTTTTTTGCCATTATACCAAAATCCGCTTTTTCTGGCAATCCCGCCCCTTTTTCTCCCTCTGGACAAAAAGGGCGCGGGCTTTTATAATGAAAATTGAAAGCAGAACGCCGGCTGCGGCGTTTGAGAAAGGATGACTTTTTTATGGAACCCATTCGCATTGATGAATTTTGCCAGGCCCGCTTTGTCCACCACCTGCTGTTTTCCCCCCAGGGCACCCGGGCTATTTTGACGGTATCCGCCGCCAAGGAGGACCGCCGCGGGTACGACCACACCCTGTGGCTGGTTAACCCGGAAAACGGGGATCTGTCCCCTCTGCCCGGCACCGAAAATTACAAAACCGCCTGCTGGGAATCGGAACACACGCTGCTGTTCCCCAGCGAAAAGACCGACGAATTAAAAGCGCTGCGGGAAAAAGGCGAAGAAATCACCCCCATTTTGCGGTATGACTGCACCACGGGCGAAAAAACGGAACTCTTCCGCGTGCCCTATGTGGTAACATCCGCTCAGCCCGCAGCGGGCGGCGTGCTCCTTTGCATCGATTACGATAACGCCCGGCCCGATTTAACGGCCCTGTCTGGCGAAGAGCGTGACAAAGCCCTAGCCGCCATCCGGGAAGAAAAAGATTACCAGATCATCGATGAACTGCCCTACTGGCAAAACGGCGTGGGCTGGACGAACAAAAAGCGCGCCCGGCTGGCCCTGTATCAGGGCGAGGAAGTGACGTTCCTCACGCCCAAACTCATGGATGTCCAGGAATACCATGTGTCTAAAGACGGCACGAAGGTGCTCTTTACCGCCGAAACCTTCGAAACCGTCAACGAGCATTTTTCCACCATCGAAGAAATCGATCTGACCAGCGGCGCCCATACCCTGTGGCTGCCTGACGGCCAGTACGATGTATCGGGCTTTGGCTGGTACCGGGACGGCGTTTTGTTCTTTGGCACCGACAAAAAGGCCTATGGCATTAACGAAAACGCGAAAATTTTCTATCTGTCGCCGGACAAAACCCTCACCTGCGTTTCCGACCCCGACCTTGATATGTTCAACTTTGTCGGGTCCGACTGCCGCATGGGCGGCGGCCAGGGCATCATCGTCCGCGATGATAAAGCGTTCTTTATCGCTACGAAAGGCACGTTTTCGTATGTGTACGCCCTGCAGGATGACGGCACCTGCGTGCCCGTGACCGGCGACGGCGGGTCGGTGGATTGCTTCGACGTGGCCAGCGGCCGTATCTACTTTATCGGCATGCGCGGCGCCCATTTGCAGGAACTGTATACCGCCGGGCAAAACGAAACGGAATCGGTGCTGTCCCACTTTAACGACGATTTTGCAAAAGACCGCTATGTGGCCCAGCCCCAGTACATGGGCTTTACCGATAAAGACGGCGTGTCCATCGACGGGTGGGTGCTGCTGCCCTATGAATACGATTCCAAAAAGAAATACCCCGCCATTTTGGATATCCACGGCGGCCCGAAGGGTACCTTCAGCACGCTGTTCTTCCACGAAATGCAGTACTGGGCCGGGCAGGGCTACTTTGTGTTCTTCTGCAACCCCCGGGGCGGCGCGGGCAAAGGCGGCGCGTTTGCCGATATCCGCGGCAAATACGGCTCCATTGATTTTAGCGACCTGATGGAATTTACCGACCACGTGCTCGCCTGTTACCCGGCCATCGACGAAAAACGCGTGTGCGTCACCGGCGGCTCCTACGGCGGGTTTATGACCAACTGGATCATCGGCCACACCGGGCGTTTTGCCGCCGCCGCCAGCCAGCGCAGCATTGCCAACTGGGTCAGCAAGAGCCTGACCACCGACATCGGCTGGTACTTTAACGTGGATCAGATGGGCTGCGGCCCGTGGGACGACGCGAAAAAACTGTGGGGCTTCTCGCCGGTGAAATACATGGACCGCTGCACCACCCCCACCCTGTTTTTGCATTCCGATGAAGACTACCGCTGCTGGATGGCCGAAGGGCTGCAAATGGTCAACGCCCTCATGCAGCACGGCGTGCCCACCCGCATGATCCTGTTCCACGGGGAAAACCACGAACTGTCCCGTTCCGGCATGCCGGCCCACCGCATCCGCCGCCTGCGGGAGATTACCGACTGGTTTAACGCCTACACCAAATGATACGAAAGAGGGCCTTTTTGTGATTCAGGATATTGCCCCCCATACGTTTCATATCGCCTACCGCCCCGACCGTACCCCGAAGCCTTCGGACCGGCTGATGGTCTGCCGGGCGGATACGTTTTTTCTCACGGATGGGGCACAGGGCGCGGGGTTCCCAAGGTTTGACGCCATCCCGGACCCCGGCCCGGTGCGCTGGCTGTTCGAAATCGATGAAACCGGCTTTTACCTGTGCGAAGGGGAACCTAGTTTACCCCCCGGCGGCTTTTTCCGCCCGGTTTCCTTTTTCCGGCAAACGGGAGCGGTAGCGCCCGCCATGGCCAAATGGCAGCGCTTTGCGGGGGTGACCGCGTGGCAGATCGTACGCTGGTACCGGGATACCCGGTTTTGTTCCCGGTGCGGGGGAAAACTGACCCACAGTGAAAAAGAGCGCATGCTTTTTTGTAAAGCCTGCGGCCAAACCATTTACCCCCGCATTTCCCCGGCGCTGATTATCGCGGTCTATGACGGGGAGAGGCTTCTCATGAGCCGCTACCGCCACAGCCGCGATACCGGCCCCTTAGGGGAAACCGGGGTGCTGCCCGCCGGGTATATGGAAGTGGGCGAAACCCCCGAACAGGCCGCCGCCCGGGAAGTGTGGGAAGAAACCGGCGTGCATATTAAAAACGTGCGGTATTATAAGTCGCAGCCCTGGGCGCTGACGGATACGCTGCTTCTGGGCATCGTGGCGGAACTCGACGGCAGCGACAAAATCACCCTGCAGGAAGACGAACTCTCCGCCGCCGGGTGGGTACACCGGCAGGAGATTGTGCGGGAAACAAACGATTTTAGTTTAACCAACGAAATGATCTGTGCGTTCGCTTCCGGCCGGCTGTAAACATAGACCGGCGGAAAGCTGCGCTCCGCCGGTTTTTTTCTATCCCCACGGGGAAAACCCCCATGGGGAAAAAAGAAAGGAGCGAATTTTTGTGACGGTGAGAGAAAAAATGCACCAAACGGAACTCTATTTACCCACCGACCCCTCCATTTGGGATGAACAGATGCAGTGCCTTACAAAACAAAGCGATTATAACCTGACCCGGCCCTATGAAACCGAAAAGCGGGAAGCCCTGCTGCGGGAACTGTTTGCCGAGATCGGTGAAGGCTGTTACATCGAGCCGCCCCTGCACGCCAACTGGGGCGGCCGCCATGTGCACCTGGGCAAGAATGTGTACGCGAATTTTAACCTGACCTTAGTCGATGACACCCATATCACTATCGGCGACTACACCATGATCGGCCCCAATGTGGTCATCGCTACCGGCGGGCACCCGATTTTGCCGTCCCTGCGGCAGGAAGGGTACCAGTATAACGCCCCGGTACACATCGGGAAAAACTGCTGGCTGAGCGCGGGGGTCATCGTTGTGCCCGGCGTCACCATCGGCGACAATACGGTGGTGGGCGCGGGCAGCGTGGTGACAAAAGATTTGCCCAGTAACGTGGTGGCCGTTGGGAACCCGTGCCGGGTATTGCGCCCCATTAACGAACACGACGAAATCTATTATTTTAAAAACCGCACCATCCGCGACAGCTTAAAAAAGTGACGGGCGAAAACCGTTTTCCAGGGGAAGGGCTTCCCGGGGAAGCCCCTTCCCCTGGAAGCCCTTTTCCCGGAAGCCCCTTCCCCAGGAATCTCTTTTTCCGGAAGCCTTTTCCCGGAAGCCCTTTTCCCGGAAGCCCCTTCCCCAGGAATCTCTTTTTCCGGAAGCCTTTTCCCGGAAGCCCTTTCGCCCCATCAAAAAGCCATCTAAAATAAAAAAAGCCATGCGCCTTCCCCCTTTCATCCAAAAGGGAAAGATGCGTGGCTTTTTTCCTACTATTTGGGCGTTACCGGTTCCCCCAGGGGAACCCTTTTTTCTTATCATCCGGCAGGCCATCGAGCACCTGAATCCCGGCGCCCAGCGCCCCGGGCCCTACATATGTACTGAGCACTGCGCCGAAATTTACTTCGTACAGCCGCTCACAGTGGGGCAGCGCCTTACGCAAAGCCCGGCGCAGTTCTTCCCGCAGGGCGCTGCCCTGTTCGCTGTGCCCGTCCCAGGCCATGAGCACATTATACCGGCGGCTCCCCGCCGCTTCTTCCCGGCACAGGGACACGAGTTTTTCCACCACGGCGGACCGGCCCCGCACTTTCGCAATACTGCACAGCTCCCCGCCCTCGTTAAAGGTGAGGATAGGTTTAATTTGCAGCGCCGTACCGGCCATGGCCGTAATGCGGCCGATGCGCCCGCCTTTTTTTAAATATTCCAGGGTATCCACCGAAAAGAACACGTGGGTGCGGCAGAGGAGTTCGTTTGCCCGCACCAGTACGTCTTCCCAAGAAGCGCCCTCGCTGACATACCGCGCCAGCTCCATCGCCACGCTGCCGGTGCCGATGCTGGCCATGCCGCTATCGAATACTTTTACCACCATGCGCGTTTCCTCCTGGGCGCGCATCCTCATCATATTGGCCGTACCGGAAATGCCCCCCGACAGCATCAGGCATAGCACATGGGTGTACCCGGCGTTTGCCAGTGTATCGAACCGCTCGTCCACCACGTCCCCGCCGGGCAGGCTGGTTTTGGGCAGTTCTTTTGGTAATAACCGCAACACATCCGCACCGGTAATCTCTTCCCCGTCGCGGTAACTGCGCCCGCCCACTTGTACCGTCAGCGGCACGACGAAAACGGGCCCCGTGCGTTTCATTTCTTCGGTTAGTTCCGAACACGAATCCGTTGCAATTGCAATTTTTTCCATACCCATACGCCTCCCGGGACCGGGACGTCCCCGGCCTCTTTTCCTGCCTGTTTGTCTTTTCCGTATGTTATACAGTATAGCATACACGGTAATAAAACACAATCGGCCGGGAAGAGCCGGAGAAGAGAGCGTCAAAATGCCATTTTTTCCCCCTTTTCCCCCCGCAAAATTGTGCGAAAGACGAATATTTTTACGATGAACTTGTATATTTAATCTTTCGGTGCTATAATGGGGGCACTCTCGAAAAAAGAAATGCAAAAAAGGGGTAACGAAACATGAAAAAGATCTTCGCTCTTCTGTGCGCTGCCTGTATGTTGACGGCTTCCCTGTCGGCTTGCAGCCAGGCTTCTTCTGAAAGCAGCACGGCTTCCAACACGGCTTCCGACACGAACAAGGACGATAGCACACAGGAAACGGCTTCTGTCACCACCGTAACGGAAGGCAAACTGACCATGGCCACCAACGCCACGTTCCCGCCTTATGAATATTACGACGGCAACGACATTGTGGGCATCGACGCTGAAATCGCCGCGAAAATTGCCGAAAAGCTGGGGCTGGAACTGGAAATCCAGGATATGGAATTTAACTCCATTATCACCAGCGTCAACCAGGGCAAAGCCGATATGGGCATGGCCGGTATGACCGTCAGCGAAGACCGCCTGAAGAACGTGGACTTTTCCGACAGCTACGCCAAAGGCGTGCAGGTGGTTATCGTGAAGGAAGATAGCGATATTAAGTCCATCGATGACCTTACTGGCAAGAAAATCGGCGTACAGCTGAACACCACCGGCGACATCTACGCCACCGACGATTTTGGCAAAGACAACGTGCAGCAGTTTAACAAAGCCACCGACACCGTGCTGGCCCTGACCCAGGGTAAAGTGGACGCCGTCATCATCGACAAGGCCCCCGCCGAAGTGTTCGTACAGCAGAATGAAGGGCTCAAACTGCTGGATTCCTCCTATGCCGATGAAGATTACGCCATCTGCTTTAAGAAGGGCAACACTGAACTGCAGAAGGCCGTAAACGACGCCCTCAATGAGCTGATCGAAGACGGCACCGTGCAGGCGATCATCGACAAGTACATCCCCGCCGAATAATCGCTGCGTTTTCTGAATACTTGCAAGGGCATGACTGTTTTTCCAGCCATGCCCTTGTGTTTCATCATTTTGGAAAGGAGTGTTTCCGTTTATGGAAGCTTTCTGGCAGTCTATCGCGCTGTGGTGGCAGAGCCTGTGCGACCAGTTTACCCAGTGCTTTATTGAGGATAACCGCTGGGAATACATCACCGACGGCCTGCTGGTCACCCTGGAAGTCACCTTCTTTGCCGTACTCATCGGCATTGTGCTCGGTTTTTTGCTGGCGATCATCCGAGCCGCCCACGAAAAAACCGGCAAACTGAAAATCCTCAACGCCATTGCCCATATCTATGTCACCGTGATCCGCGGCATTCCCACCACCGTACAGGTGATGCTGGCGTACTTTGTCATTTTTGTCAATATTAAAGACCCCATTCCCGTGGCCATTCTGGCCTTCGGCGTGAACTCCAGCGCCTACGTGGCCGAAATTATGCGCGGCGGTATCCTGTCGGTGGATGCCGGGCAGATGGAAGCCGGGCGCAGCTTGGGGCTCAATTACACCCAGACCATGAAAAGCATCATCCTGCCCCAGGTAATCAAAAACGTGCTGCCGGCCCTCGGTAACGAATTTATCGTTTTGATGAAAGAAACGTCGGTCAGCGCCTTTATCGGGCTGAACGAACTGACCCGCGGCGGCGACATCATCCGCGGCATTACCTATACCGACATGGTACCGCTGCTTACCGTTGCCCTGATTTACCTGGTGCTTGTCATGATCTTCTCCCGCGGCGTGTCGATTCTGGAAAGGAGGCTGCGTGCCAGTGACCACTAATGAAAAAGGCGAAGTGCTCATTCACGTTGAAAACCTGCAAAAGACCTTTGGCAAGCTGCATGTATTAAACGGCATTACCACCGACATCTGCCGGGGGGACGTGCTGGTGGTCATCGGGCCGTCCGGCTCGGGGAAATCCACGTTCCTGCGCTGCCTGAATTTACTGGAAGAACCCACCGGGGGCCATATCCTGTTTGAAGGCACCGATATCACCGACCCCAAGGTGGACATCAACCTGCACCGGCGCAAAATGGGCATGGTGTTCCAGCAGTTCAACCTGTTCCCCCACATGACGGTGCTGCGCAACATGACGCTGGCGCCCATGAAGCTGCTGAAAAAGACGAAAGAACAGGCCGAAGCCCGGGCGCTGGAACTGCTCGATCTGGTCGGGCTGAAAGACCGCGCCAACGCGTACCCCTCCCAGCTGTCCGGCGGTCAGAAGCAGCGGGTCGCCATTGTGCGCGCGCTGTGCATGGAACCGGACGTCATGCTGTTTGACGAACCCACCTCCGCCCTGGACCCCGAAATGGTAGGCGAAGTGCTGGAAGTTATGAAAAAACTGGCCCAGGACGGCATGACCATGGTGGTGGTCACCCACGAAATGGGCTTTGCTAGGGAAGTGGGCACCCGGGTGATGTTCATTGACGAAGGCGTCATCCAGGAACAAAACGACCCGCAGACGTTCTTTACCAATCCCCAAAACCCCCGGCTACAGAGCTTTTTATCGAAAGTTTTATAAGCGTATAAGTAAAAAGAAACAGGCCCCCTTTTTTCAGGGAGCCTGTTTTTTTGCGGCATTTTTGTCGCGGCGTTTTTATCGCTACTTTTTATTGCGGCGTTTTATCGTGACGTTTTTTCGCAGCGGAGGCGAGCGGTTACAATAGGGCAGCTTGAGGGGTGTTTCGGGGCAAAGGCGTCATCCAGAAACAAAATGATCCGAAATCTTCCTTTATTAAGTCTTTACCCCGGTTACAGAAATAAACAATGATATCGTGAAAGATAGATAATATATTGCATAGAAATCCCTTTGTGATATAATGAAAAATAGATGATGCACGGGGGTCTTTATTTATGCAATATAGTTACAACAAACTATGGAAAATATTAGTTGACCATAATATGACAAAAACAGAAATGAGAAAACAGGCAGGTATCAGCACGAATACTCTAGCAGAAATGGGCAAAGGCCTACCCATTGCTACGAAAGATCTTGCAAAAATTTGTACCGCGTTGCAATGCTCGCAGGTTGATATTGTAGAAGTTTCAGAGGACAAAATGTCTGCCCATTCAGAAGCTATGGAATATAGTATTTCTAAAGCTACTGCTAGAAATTGGAAGAAACTTAATTCAAAGTCTACTGGGCGACTTACAAAACGTGCAAACAAAAGGAACTCAAAGAGACGCATTTTTCCATTCGAGTATATTTGCAACAAAAATAACATTTCTTTCGTACAAAATACGATTGATTACATTGACGAAAACGGTATTGATATCATCTCCGCCATATTCTCATTAGGAATTAGTCTTTTAAAACAAGCAAAAATATATGAAAAATGGCATGTCGCTAAAGTATTGAACGAATATTCAGATGTTGCAATTATAGAAGAACTGTCAAGTACTCGTTTGCCAAATGATGAATTCGACATTTTGGGAGTAATTTACCAGTCATATTTGTATGAAGGTAAAAAAAACATAATTGGTTCATACTATACCCCGCAAAAAATCGCCTATAACATGATTAAGAATTTTGACTTTTCTAATGGAGAACTATTTTTGGACCCTTGTTGTGGAAGTGGAGCTTTTTTATTAACTATTACAGCAGAAAATCCAAATCAGATATTTGGTGTGGATAATGATAAAGTTGCTGTACTTATTTCCAAAATCAATATGCTATTAAAATACAAAGATATTGAATTTGTTCCACAGATATATTGTTTTGATTTTTTAATGGGTTGTTCTGTTATGCAGAAACATTCTGTATTTGAAAAAAAGTTTGATTATATTGCTACGAATCCCCCGTGGGGTGCACTGGACTATAACTATAGCAATATATGTACTATAGCATCAAAAGAAACATTTTCTTATTTTTTTATAAAATCTTTTGATCTACTAAAAAACAATGGTACTATAAGATTTCTTTTTCCTGAATCTATTCTAAATGTTAAAGCACATAAAGATATAAGAGCATTTATTCTTGATACGGCAGGACTCGCTAGCATAACAATATATGATACTATGTTTTCGGGCGTAACCACAGGATATGTGGATATTGAATGTAGAAAAAATGCTGTAAAGGATAAGTTTCGTGTATGTACAGGCGGCGAGAAAAGAACAGTTGATATTAAAACCATATATGAAACGGAAAATCTAGTTTTTAATCTGCTATCAGACAATGATTTTTCCATAGTTCGAATTGTAAAAAGCAGAGGAAAATTTTCCCTTAAAAACAGCATTTGGGCATTAGGCATTGTTACAGGTGACAATAAAAGAAAAATATTTTCGAAAAGCCATGAAGGATTGGAAAAAATCTACACTGGTAAGGAAATACAGCCGTATATTTTGCGCCCTGCTCAAAATTATATTTTATATGATAGAGCAAAATTGCAGCAAGTCGCAAAAGAAGAAATATATCGTGCTCCCGAAAAATTAGTCTATAAGTTTATATCGAATAAACTTATATTTGCGTACGATGATAGCGCAAGTCTTTTCCTAAATAGTGCGAATATCCTTATTCCCTATATTCCGTCTATGAACATAAAAACGGTGATGGCTTTTTTGAACTCATCCTTATTTCAGTTTATGTACATAAAGCTGTTCGGGGAAGTAAAGATATTGAAAGGGAACTTAATTGAATTACCTTTCCCAGAAATATCTGCAACTGAGAACGCCAAACTGTCCTCATTGGTTGATGAAGTTTTAGGCGGAGATAGTATAAAGCAAGAAGCCATAGAAAAGTTTATCTTTTCTATTTATGGCTTAACCAATGAACAAATAAACTATATTAGGAGAACCGTAAATGGAAAAACTGATTGAAGAATTGAAAACTCAAATTGAGGCTATGAATAAGGTTAATGGGGATAAGTACGACCTTTGCGACGAGGTTTTAGACAATTTGTATTCTGTTTATCCTTTTAATAAATTTGAGTATATCATAAGTCACTTGATAGGTACAAACACAATCACGTTGCAGCAGTATCTTGATATTCGTAATAGATATTTAGAACGTAACAAATACTTATATATTTTTGAGATTACAGCACCCCGGACATTTGGAGAAACATGGGCGCAACGTCACCTTAATGAAGTTGTACCGGAATTACAACACCCATCAACATCTTATGATCCCGATTATTCAGGACAATATGACTTTTGGTATAAAGGAATAAGAATTGAAGTTAAGGCGTCCAGAGCTGTCCGACGTAAAAGTGGAGATTCTTTGATTATAAAGGCGCTTTCCAGCGATTCAAGATATGGCTTTGATATGAACTTTCAGCAAATAAAGCCCGCCTGTTGTGATGTTTTCGTATGGATTGCAGTTTGGCGTGATATCATCCGCTACTGGGTACTTTCAAGTGATGAAGTGAAAAATAATCGCTACTATTCTTCAGGACAACACCGTGGTAATGTAGGCGAAGGACAACTATGGTTGAAAGATACAAATATAGATGATTTTGCTGAATATGAAGTTGGGGTTCGTGATATCCTATCAAAGATTATTGAAAAGGGGGGACGATAACTACTCGTATCGTCTGCCGCCTTTAGTGCCTTCTTGTAGATTCAAATGACAAATTAACATAGAAAAACGGCTAAAGTCATTGCCAATCCAGGACTTTAGCCGTTTTTGATGTTTTATATCAAAAACAATATTATATTGTTCCTCCCACATTACATCCTTATGTGTCCGTTAGCATTTTGTCCCGGCGAAACAAGCGATTACAGCAGCGAGAGCAGCGTTTCGCGCCCGATGCGCAGATCGTCCATCATATCGTGGTCGGAATCGTCCTGGTCGATGATGCAGCCTTCCTCGATGAGGGCCCCTTCGGCCATGCGCCGTTTGGCAATCGCCATGCCCGCAGCCGTATCGGCGCACCCCAGTCCCACGGCAGTAAACGGCTGCGGGGTGGTTTTCGGGTCAATGCCCTTTTTTACGTCTTTAAAATGCACCGACACAATGCGCCCGGCCCATTTTTGCAGTTTTTCATCGGCATCGGCCCCGGCCCATTTCATCCACCCGATATCCGGCTGCAGCGTCAGCTCCGGCCCGGTGTGGGCCATCAGGTAATCGAGGGCGCAGTCGCCGTCCTCCCACACTTCCAGTTCCTGCCCGTGGTTGTGGTAGGAAAAGACAAGCCCATTTTTGCGCATCACCAAAGCCGCCGCCGAAAGTTCCGGCAAAAACCGGTCGCACTCGGCCCGGGTGCGCAGCATGTAACTGACCACATAATGGGTGATGCCGGTTGTTTCGGCAAAGCGCAGTACCTTCGGCACCATATCCGTCAGCCGCCCGTCATACAGCGCCGGGTGGAATAGGTGGCACGACGTAACTAACAATCTTCCTTCCCGGATCCGCGGCAGGTACGCGATCGCCTGCTCCGCCGTCCACGCGGCCCGGTTAGCGGATTTTGCCATGGGCCCGCCGTTTTCTTCCATGTCACCGATTGCCTTTGCCACCCGCTCGTTTTGTTCGTCAAATAGCCCGCAAATTTCCAGCGACGTGTACCCCACGTCCCGCAGTTTTTTCACCGTTCCCCCTAAATCGGCGTGCAGTTCTTCCCGCAGGCCGAAGGTGTTTACACCCAGTTGCATACGCTTTTGTCCCCTTTCTTCCCGCTTTTCTTGCCGGTTTTTTTCTATTGTACCATGCCCCCCTACGCTTGCAAGAGGGAAAGGGGTCAATCCCCTATTTTTTTCCCTAAAAAACCGCAGGATTTTCCTTTTTCCCGGCTTGTTTTTTCCCTCTGCCCTTCGTATACTGAAAAAAACGACGGCTTTGGCCGGAAGGGGACGTGCCGGGATGAATGTTTCTCACTTTCCTACCAACGAACTTTCCTGTGACTTCTGCGTGGTCGGCGGGGGCCTGAGCGGCCTGTGCGCCGCCGTCGCCGCCGCCCGCCGGGGGCTTTCTTTTTTTCCTGCTATTTACCGCAAAAACATATCGTCCTGCACCACAAGGTGGTCGCGATGTAGATCCGCCCCCGGGAACAGGGGGATGAGTTCCTTGGCCGGCACCGGCTCCGGCCGGTCGATGAGCCCGAGCAAATAGGCTAGCTTTCCGCACAGCTGGGCCGGGGAAAAGCGGTCGCGCAGCGCGCCCATATCCAGATCCCTCTCCCGCTTACTCAGCCGCCGCCCATCGGGAGCCACCAGCAGCGGCACATGGCCATACACCGGCGCTTTTCCCTGCAGCGCCCGGATGAGCAGCAGCTGGCACGGGGTGGACGGCAATAGATCATTCCCCCGCACCACTTCCGTAATGCCCATGGCGGCATCGTCTACCGACACCGCCAGCTGATAGGCATGCACCCCGTCGCTGCGGCGCACCAGAAAATCGCCAAAGGTCTCTTGCACATTCATCCGCTGCGGCCCGCGGAATTTGTCGCAGAATAGGACATCCTCATCGGGGGCCCGCCAGCGCAGGGCCGGGGCGCGGGTTTTGGCTTTTTCGGCGATCTCCTTTGGCGTTAAATTCCGGCAGGTGCCCGGGTACCGGAATACCCCGTCCCCCCGGTGCGGGGCCGAAGCGGCGTGCAGCTGGGCCCGGGTACAAAAACAGGGGTATACGTCTTTTCCCAGTGCCCGCAGGGCCTTTTCGTACAGGTCCCTGCGGCGGCTCTGCCAGTAGGGTCCTTCATCCCAGGTGAGCCCCAGCCAGGTTAAATCCTCCATAAGGGTGAGAGCGTATTCCTCCCGGCAGCGGTCCGGGTCCAGATCCTCGATGCGCAGCACCATTTCGCCCCCCTGGCTGCGCACCGACAGCCAGGCCAGCAGCGCGCACGCTACGTTGCCCAGGTGCATGCGCCCCGACGGGCTGGGGGCAAAGCGCCCCCGCACGGTTTCCCTCACGGCTCGATCACCGTATAGCACAGGTTTTCCCAGTGCAAACGGGTGCCTTCGCCGGTCTCTTCTGGCAACAGCGCCCGGGCTACCTGCATCAAATCGTCCACGTCTTCATCGGTGCGGCGCAAAAACGCATAATCGCCGTCGATTTTTTCCACCACATAATCATACGGTCCCATAGGGGGCCTCCTTCCTGTTTGGGCGATGACCGCCCGTTTCATCCTTTTCTATCCTACACGATTCCCGGCCCCGGCACAAGGTGTAAACAAAATCTTTTTCCCTCTTGTCAAACCGGGCCGTCCATGCTACAATGGGGCCGAAAGCGCCAACGT
This sequence comes from uncultured Clostridia bacterium, assembly GCA_930990065.1. Lineage (GTDB taxonomy): Bacteria > Bacillota > Clostridia > Oscillospirales > Acutalibacteraceae > Heritagella > Heritagella caecorum. Next base: position 36,599 of record CAKNOA010000007.1, read on the forward strand.
GCGCTATTTTTTACGTAGGGGAGACTTTCTATCACATGGCATCGCTAGTAAAACGTCTGTTTTCGTTTGACCGGGCTTTGCTCGTTTCGGTCATCGCGCTGGCCTGGCCTACCGTTCTGCAGGAACTGCTCACCACCATGGTGCAGTACGCCGATACCGCCATGGTCGGCCAGTTGGGGGCCACGGCTTCGGCTTCCGTGGGGTTGACCACTTCGGTCACCTGGCTGGTCAACGGGCCGCTGAGCGCTACCGGCGTGGGGATTTTGTCGTGCATCGCCCGGTCGCTGGGCGCGGGCAACCGGGAGAGGGCCAGCCGGGCCGCCCAGCAGGCCGTCTTTTTGGCAATCATCGTGGGCCTGCTCATGGGGGGCCTGTCGGTGGGCTGCTCCTGGGCGCTGCCGGGCTGGCTGGGGGCCGACGAGGGCATCCGCACCCTGGCGGGGGACTACTTCCGCATTATCTGCCTGCCCATGCCGTTCCGGGCTTCGGCGATTATTTTCGGTTCGGTCTTGTGCGCGTTCGGCAATACCAAAACGCCCATGCTCGTAAACCTCTTTATGAACCTGTGTAACCTCTTCGGGAACGTGCTGCTCATCGGCGGCAGCTGGACGCTGACGCTCGGTTCCCTGTCCATCCCGATTTTCGGGGCCGGGCTGGGGGTGCAGGGCGCGGCCATTGCCACCGCCCTTTCCTATGTGATCGGCGGGTGCCTGATGGCGTTTTGCGCGTTCCGCTCCGAAGGGTTCCGGCTCTCTGGCCGGGTACGTCCCGACCGGCACATGATGTGGCAGTGCGTGCGCACCGGGCTGCCCATTGCCGCCGAACGGGCTACCACCTGCCTGGGGCAAGTGGTGTTTTCCTCCCTGGTGGCCCGGCTGGGCACCCTGGCCACCGCCACCCATTCCATTGCCATTACGGCGGAACAGATCTTCTACATCAGCGGGTACGGCATGCAGACCGCCGCCGCGACTCTGGCGGGCCGGGCCCTGGGGGCCGGTGACCGGGAAAAGCTGCGCCAGACCACCCGCACCATGGCCATGCTGGCGTTTTTCATCATGCTCATAAGCGGGGCGATCCTGTTCTCCTTCCCGGAAGGTATGATGCGCCTGTTCACCCCGGATGAAGCCGTGGTGGCGGGCGGCACGGTGATTTTGCGCATGGTGGCGTGCAGCGAGCCGCTGTTCGGCATCGCCATCGTGATGGAAGGCATTTATAACGGCATGGGCGCCACGCGGGTCACGTTCCTGGTTTCGTGCGGCTGCATGTGGGGCGTGCGCATCCTGTTTGCCATTTTGCTCACCCAGGTGTTCTCCTTGGGGCTTATCGGCATTTGGGCGTGCATGATGGCCGATAATTCCGTGCGCTGCTTCCTGCTGCTCCTTTTGTTTGCCCACAAATACGGGCGTAAACACGACGCCGCTGCGGCCTCGCAAGCGGAATAAAATCCCCATTTTCTGTATAATAAGACTTGTATTCTACAGATTGTAAAATAAATCCAGCAAGGGGGAGCGCTTTCCGGGGGAAAACCCCGAAAAAAACGAAAGCGCCCCCTTGCATCTTTTCCCTTCCTGTGCTATAATACCTAATGCACCTAAAAGTATCCGCCCGTGGCGAAGCTGGATATCGCAGCAGATTCCGATTCTGAAGGCCGGGGGTTCGAATCCCTCCGGGCGGGCCAATGGTTAAAACCGCATGAATGCTGAAAAAGTCAGTATTTATGCGGTTTTTCTTTCCCGTTTTTGGAAAACTTTCTTTTTTCCCGCGGGAAAAAGTTTCGCAAAAAAAGCCTTTTTTCAGAAAAATGCAACACGACATGCAACACGAAACAAGGCGCCGGTTTTTCACGATCTCAGGGAGGACTAGCGATGTGTGAAAAACTATCAAGAGATGAATTGGAATTATTGCTGCTGTATCGGATGCTGCCGGATGAGCAAAAAATCCGCCTGCAAGAAGAACTAACAAAAATCGAAAACGAAAAACCGGCATAAAAAGACCGCCCCGATCGGAGAGCATCCGAGCGGGGCGGTCTTGCGTTATCTGTTTACTTGCTGGTAACTTGCCGGTAACTTGCTATCTTACTCCTCCGCGCTCTCGATCTTGCTCTTGAGGCCCTCGACGATTTTTGTCAGGAACCCGGGCAGGGGTACGCCGGTGTCCCCGATATTCTCGAGAATCGAGATGACTTCGTTCACAATCAGCCACACAGCCGTGAGGGACGCCACCAGCATGGGCAGGTGGATGTCTACCCCCAACTGATCGCCGGCATAGAGCAGCAGCCAGTCAACCACCGCGCCCACGGCGATGAGCAGCCACATGCACACTTTTTTGGCGATGCCCAACACCCCTATGTAGCTGCTTACCTTCTGCCCTCGGCGGTGGGCGGCGGCGAGGCCGGTCGCATAGTCCATCACGTTGCACCCCACCAGCACGTATACCGGCACAGCCAGCACCCCCAGCCACGAGGACAGCAGTCCGAATACGGTAATGCAAACCGCTTTTACAGCTTTCAAAAAATCCATTGCTTTTTCCCCTCTTCCCTTATGTAATCGTCAAATAGCTCTTGTCGTAAAACAGGTATCCGCCCGCAACATCCAGCCACCCATCGGGGTTGATGGAAACAAGCGTGACTTTATCGCCTTTGTTGAGCTGCCGGATCACCTTGGCGCCGGTACTAGGCTCTTTACGCAGGTTCACCGCGGTGCCGTTACAGGTCACCGTTTTGGGGCGGCTGCGGCCGGGGCCCTTTACATACGCATTGTACATCCAGCCGGTCACATTGCCGGTTTTCACTTTCGACCAGCCCCAGCCGTCGTCGTCCAGTAGTTCCAGTTTGTCCCCCTTATTCGCCGTCCCCAGCACCTTGGCGGCGGTGTGGGGTTCCTTGCGGATACGCACGCCGCTGCCCGTGCAGGTACCGGTCACCGCACCGTTCGCGGCCTTTTCCTCATAGGAAACAAAACAGGTATTGAGGTCCACGTGGCCCGTAACCCCGTTTACATCCCCCGTGCTGGTGACCTGCTGGATGGCGCAGGGATAGGCCGGGCCGCCGGTGTAATCCGCCAGCCACAGGTCGTAGTCCGTCAGCTCGTCCGGGTACAGCTTATGTTTGTAATAATCCTGGTTGGTGTAATACCCGGCCCGGTATCCGGCCGCCACGACGGTTTCGCAAAACGCTTTCGTTACATCGGTGACGTACCGGGCGTCGACCTTTACACCGGCCTTTTCGGCGTAGGTTGCGCTGTCGTACTCAAAATCGAAGAACACCGGGTAGGTAAGGCGGGCCTTATAGGGCTCGATCACGGAAAGGCAGGCCTTGGCCTCTTTTCTCGCTTCTTCCACGCTGCGGGCGTAGGAGAACCAGTACACCCCCACTGGTAGCCCCACCGCCAGGGCCCCTTTCATATGGGTTTCGAACATAGCGTCCTGCTGGTTTGCGCTGTTACCGAATCCCGCCCGTAGGATCGCAAACGTAATCCCGGCGTCTTTTACTTTTTGCCAGTCCACCTCTTTTTGGTAGGTGGATAGGTCAATACCCTTTTTTTTCACACGTATCATCCTTTCTTTTTATGATCTATCAAACCAACCACATGCTATTTAGCTGCAGCCATGTAATGGCCCCTGTGTATTCTGTGCCAGCCGTATTATATACCCAGTTGAGTGTAATCACCCCTGAACTTGCAATCTGGAATCTTGCCATACGCGATCCCGTAAGCGTAGCATAAAATACGATAGTGCCAGCCGGGGCGTATCCGCTTGGCAAGGTGCATAATGTAAGATATTCTCCGGCAAAATTTTCTACTGCCACAGACCCCTCAAGAAACACTATCTTTCCGATCTTGCGCACTTGTACTTTAGCACTTCCCAATCCCCCGCCTGTGGATGCCGGAGATACACCTGCTGCAAAATTGGTGACACTTACCGGTGTTACTGCTTCCATCATGGCCGTAATGGCGTTCGGTAAACTTGTTTCCCCTGTTCCGCCATGAGAAGGATCGAGAATCTCGTCCTTTTTCCGGAAATCATCTTCCATCTTTTGGCTGCTGTATACCGTTAAATCAGATGGAGATGCATCGTTGATTATTGTCCCTTGCACCGCTTCTTCGATGGTTTGTGCTACCTCATTCGCACGTTCGGCCGCCGTGGTTGCTGCACTAGCTGATTCGGCGGCGCTACCAGCCGCCGTATTCGCCGCATCGGTTGCCTGCTGCATACCGGCGGAAAACTGGTCTTTTATTTCTTCCACCGCGCTGTCGATGTTCTGTACCATATCTTCATATGTTGCCATGCGCTTGACTTCCCCGGGGGCAAAGCACATGTACATAGACTTTCCATCGGCAGAAGCCGGGTCATCCGACTGCACGGTGGCCCATTCCCCGGGTAGCAGCTTTTCGGGGTCGAAATCGTTGTAGGTACCGCGCCTTGTTTGAATGGCCATGGTTTACACTTCCTTTCCCATCTGTTTTTCAAGGGATGCCAGCCGGTTTTCCAGTGCATCCAGGCGTTTTTGCTGTTCCTGTACCACCTGTACCAGCGGCGCGATGATCTGGCTGTAATCAAGGCCCCAGCTAAGCTGTTCATCCGGGACGTTAGGGTCGTAATACGCTTCGTTTTCGCCGTTGATCACCGCCGCTTTATACATAGACAAGTCGCCCATCGCGTGACCGGCTGCTGCCTTTGCTACATCCTGGGCGATAAAGCCGTAATGGATCCGCTTGCCGCCGTCTTTCATGCGGTACTGCACCGGTTCTAAATCCATGAGGAATTCAGTGGCTTTATCAATGGGGGCTATATCGGTTTTCAGTTTGCGGTCGGAGGATTGATCCACCGACCCGCAAAAGACGGTATTCCAGCGGTAGGTGGCTGAACCAAGGTAAAAAGTTCCATTTACCATTCCTCGCAAAATATATCTTTTTTGTCCACTCAATTCCGCTACTTCTTGAACCGCATTATAAGTTTCACCATTATATACACAAAAAGACCACATACCGTTCGACTGATCAATCCAAACACCATTTTTACCATGGATGGTTCCAGCTATTTCCACATCCCCGGTATCAGACACTTGGAAAAGGTATGTTTTATCCTTTTTTTTCCCAATCATCATGGATTCCGCTGTTATAAATGAGTATCGCGCATTATCATCCAGCAAAGTCCCATTTTGATCTACTTTCCCTTTCCAAATTTGGACATTACCAAAGGTATTGTCATAGTTGAAATCGTCACCTGTAAGATAGTATAGGGCCAGGCTCATTCTTCGGTAATCGCCATGATATAAATCTAACCGTCCGTTTTTGGAATCAAGGGAATAGAAAGGCCCAAAAGACTGCAAATGATTCACAATTAAATTGGCTGTTTCAATCCATTCTGCTTTTACGCCAATGACGCTGAGCACGGTCGCCAATACATTCCCGTTAGCATCCATGCCGCGCCATGTTTTTCCGCCGTCACTCGAAACGGCAAAAACATCCGCGGTGCGCTTCCAGATATTCGTGCTTTCTGCGATGGTGGGCTTGTTATGCAGGTAGTAAATAATCGAACCGTCCGGCTGCTCTTCCCTGGTTTCGTAAAGCCCCATACTATTGGCTGCCATGGAAGCAAAGCGCTGGACCTCCAAATCGTATGCTGAAATCTGTTTCTGCGTATTCTTGCGGGCCGCTACCACGGCTTTTGTCAGGTTGCTGGTGTACGTGCTGCTGTTACGCAGCGGGCTGTCGGCGGCGCACGAAAGCTCCGTCATGCCGAAAAACGAAAAATCGATATCGGTCAGGATGGTCTGGTACACATTGCCCTTCCTGTCGATGAGATACCCGGGGTCGCCAAACTCCGCCAGCGGATAGGCAATATGGCTGCCGGAAAAAGGGCGGAACCGTGCCCCGATGACCGCTTGGCCAATAATATCCAGCGCCGCCTGTTCCTGCCCGACCAGCAAGTTGTTTTCGATGGACAGCACATAGCCTTCCTTTCCGGACAGCAGCACGTTGCCGTCGGCATCCTCGCACTGCACGCCGGTGATCACCACGTCGTCTGTCTCCACGGTCAACGTGCTGAAATTGTAGAAAACGTGGCTACCTTCCATCCCGGCAAAGGTTCCGGCGTCGGCCTGATACCCGGTATCCCAGGGGGCAAAACGGCCGCCGTCGGCGGTATCGCCGGACGCATATGGGCTGTTTGCATCGAAAATACCGCCGTTTAACCCGTCGCCCTGTTCAAACAGGGAAAAATCAAAGGCCTTGATTTCCAACTGCCCCGCATAATTCATCCGGGCGTAGCCGCCCGCAATCATGGCCGCCATGGCGAAAAACTCCCGGTAGGTCAAATCTTCCGGTTTCTGCTGCACTTCAAAGTCATCATGGGGGAATGTAGGGGTTGCCAAAGTAACCCCCAGCGTGGTACAAGCTTCCCGGACGATATCGCCCAGAGCTGCCGGAAAAGAATACCGGGTCGAAAAAGCCACATCGGCTTTATATAGTTCGTCTACGGCTTCAATTTGTACCGTGCTGCCGTAGGTTTCCGGCGTGACCACCGTATACGTGCCATAGTCGATGGATTCGGTTCTGGATTCCAGGGCAAAATGGAGCTGCAGCCGGATCACGGCCCCCTGAAATGAGTAGGAAGAAAGATGATCGTCCGCGTTCATCAGCTCCATATGAATGGCCTTTTCCACGACGGCCCCCAAAGGGAAGCTGCTGCTCCCCGCACCATCAGTGATCCCATTGCCCGACAGGGTAAAGTCGTGCTGGGTGAGGGACAGCGTCTGCCCGTCGGAAAAGGTGATGGTGGCCGTTTCCGTGAAATCGGTCCGGGTTTTCATGGCTTCTTTAAATTCTCGGCTAACGTTGATCAAATCGGGTTCACCCCCACCATATTAAATGAGATACTTTCAAACATTTCTTTGTCCTGCCGCAAAGCGCCCACCGACAAAGAGCCCTGCCCCACATAAAACGTGTCGTCCCGCCATTTGCCATAGTACGGGGAAAAGTAATGCAGGCGAAAATTCTTTCCTTTCGCCACCAGGCGCAAAAGGGTGGCCATCTCTTCCACGGTCAGCCATTTGGCCGAGTAGGAAAAGGATTCCACCGTGAAAAGCGGCGTCGAGTGAAGCACGCCGCTCTGCACGCGGGTGGAATCGTCGGTATAGGTCGTCTCAAAACTATAGCCAAGCCCGGTTTCCGGCTGCTTAATACGCACGCCGTTTATCGTGATTTGTTCCTGTGCCATGCTGCCTCCTATGCCAGTTCAAAAGGGTTTTTTCCGGTTCGCACCTGTGCCATTTTGGCTTCATCCAGGACAAACTGCAGGAAGGTTTTGCGCCCTACCTGCACGGAAACATGATATACGCCGCCCTTATTGCCGTTTCTCGCCATTTCTTCCCGGAGCGCCTGCTTGATGGTATCGAGAGGCGCTTCTACGTTGGTGCCGCTTTTCTGGTCGCCCAGAATGGCCAAAAATTCCTGGTTCGGAGGAATCACCGCACCGGTGGCCAGCTTGGGGATCTGCGGGACCGACAGCGGGTTATACCCCCACAATCCTTCAAACGGTTTGAACCCCAAAATGTCGATGCCGCGAATCCAGTTGAGGATGCCGTTAATGGTGTTAAACGGAACGGCGATCACCGTGTTGATGCCGTCGATAATGGCATTGACCACACTGGTAAACACACTGGCAATGCCCTCTTTAATGCCATCAAAAATTTCGCCGCCGGCACTGAAAATCCCCATGACGGCTTCCCAGGCGCCGCCAAAGGTATCGGAAAACCACTGGGTCACATGCCCGAAGGCCTCCTGGATGCCGCCCCAAATGCCGGAAAAGAAAGAACCCACGCCGTCCCAAGCTTGTTCGATGGCTTCCCAGGCGCCGCCAAAAACATCGGAAAACCACTGCTTGGTGCTTTCAAAGACGCCTTGGATGCCCTCCCACAATCCGGAGAAAAAGCCCAATAACGGCTGGATGATGGTATTATAAAACCATCCGCTCACCGTAGCCCAAAGGGATGAAATCGCCTGCCAGGCAGCCATAGCCGCTCCGGAAACCGCCTGCCACAGGGAGGAAAAGAAACTGCCTATGGCCCCCCAGGCCGAAACAAACCACTGGGCCACGGCTTCGGCCGCCCCTTTGAGTGCTTCCCACAGGCCGATCCAGAAGTTCCGGAAACCTTCGCAGTTTTCCCACAACAGCGCAAACGCGGCTACCAGGCCAGCAATCACCATTACGACCCATGTAATGGGCGACGCCAGCAGCGACACATTAAAGAGGTTATGGGCAATCGTGACCGCCGTGATGGCCGCGCCCAGTATCCCCAGCGCAATCCCTGCCGTCTTCATGGCGGGGGACAGGTTGTCCCACTGGGTCACCAAATAGTAGATGCTGCCGGCCAATAGCCCGATGCCCGCCGCCATACCGGCCATGGCTCTCAGCTTGGATAAATCCAGCTTTTTCAGGGAATCCCCCAGTTTTGGAAATGTCATAGTTGCCAGGGTTTTTAAGTCTCCAAAAGACTTCACATCTTTGAGAAGCTTTAACGCAGCAACAAAATCTTGCATTTGTTTAATAGATCCACCCAGCTTCCAACCGGCAAAAGCCGTGCCGAGCCCCACCAGAATTCCCTGGGTTTCGGCCCCATGTGTACTGGACCAATCGCCCAACGTCTGCAATAGGCCGGTCAATGTCTGTAAGGCCCCCAGGGCCACCCCGCCGGTCCAGGAAGCCAGGGGTTGTAAGAAATTCTCCCAAAACCACACTAGCACCTCTTTGGCGGCATCCAGGGCGCCGTCAGCTGCTTCTACCCCGGCTGCTACCAAATCGAGAAAGCTGGGCACCGCTTCATTGAGCACCCAGGTCCCCAGCGGCACCAGCACCGTTTCCCAGAACCACAAAAGGCCGTCCCCTACGTTTTCCGCAAAGGGTTCCAAGGCTTTCCACAGATCCTCCAGCGACGTGAGCAACCCCTGATAATCCACCTGGGCAAGGCCAGACGTCAGGGCATTGACAAACCGGGGAAACCCTTCCCCCAACACCCATTTTCCCAGCGGCGCCAGGAATTCATCATAAAAATCCCCCAGAGCCTGCCAGGTAAAGCCCCCCAGCCTCTGCAATTCGTCCCACAACCCCTGCAAGGCTTCCACGGTGGGCTGGGCGGCGGTTTGTACATCCTGGAACCATCCGGTTACGGTATCGATGGTCTGCTGCAAATCCGGCGACACGGTTACTCCGCTGCCCAGTTCACCGGACAGGGCCGGTACCGACACGCTGCCCCCGGCGCCCGTACTGCCCCCATCCGCTGCCGAAGAAGCGGACGATGGGGCGGCAGACCATGTGTGCAGCTCATCCAGCCCGCTAACGTTCTGCATCTGCTTTTCCAGTTCTTTGTTGGCGCCAGCCGTGCTGCTGGCCAGGCCGTCCTGGGCGGCGGCCGCTTCGTCCGTCTGTCCGGCCAGCGTACCGGCGGAAGCCGAGGCCCCTGCCAGAGCGCTTTGGGTATTACCGGCCGCCTGCGCCCCACCCCCAAACAGGGCCGAGACAATGGAGGAAAAGGTCTGGGCCCAGCCGGTGAGCACCGACATAAACCCGTTTAAAAACTGTAGCGCCGGGGTGAGTACCTGGATCAGCGCCCCGCCCATGATGGACAGAAACTGTTTCCACTGCTCGGATAGGATGCGGGTCTGGTTGGCCCAGCTGCCCTGGGTTTTGACAAAGTCCCCGGCGGCCAGCCCCGTTTGCGCCATGACATACTGATACCGCAGCATGATCTGTTCGCTTTGGGTCATTTCGCTGGTGGTTTTCCCGAATCCACTCGCTAGCGCATAGGCATCCAGGTTCGTCTGGGTCATCACCACGCCGATCTGCTTAAGGCTTTCGGTTTCACCGGTCCAAATGCTCTTGAGCATGGTATCGGATTCTTCCAGGGTTTTGTTGTAAAAGGAAGCAATATCCGCCGCCCGTTCGGCTGTTTTCATGGCCATATCGGCAGCGCCCTGCCCCTGCAGGCCGGACCCTACCGACATAGCCATATACGTGGACGCCATCTGTTTGGCGGCCAGCTCCGACATGCCAAACTGCCGGATTGAGTTTTCGGCCCAGGCATCTACCTGGGATGCCATACTGCCAAAGGCCGTTTCCACCACGTTTTGGACTTCGTTTAGGTCACTGGCCAAACTGATAGCTTCTTTGCCGAACTGAATGATTTTCGCCACACCAAAAGCGGCGCCTACTGTCACTGCTAACGATTTCAGTGAAGATGTTAGGCGGGTTACGGAATTCTGAATGCTGGAAATTCCTTTTTGAAATCCGGCCTGATCGATTTTCGTATTGATGCGGATACTTCCGTCATAGGTTGCCAATGATACCACCTCTTCTTTAAGGCTTTCTCATCGGCACAATGGCACTACTTGAGACAGCAGGCTTTATTTATTGCGTAAAATACAGCAGATCCCTTTTGCCGTACAAGCCGCTATAACCACCGCCGCGGCGTAGCACAAGACACCAATAAAGGTCCAAAAGGCGTCACAGGCGAACTGTATCATGATTTTCACCTCTCTTAGGCGGAATGAGAATCTCGAATACCTGCCCGCAATGCCGGGCTTTGCAGCGAATCCACAACCCCCGGCACACGGCGTTTTTGTCCCTCTGCACCGCCTGTTCGTGTCCACAGTACGGGCATTTTATTTTTCCAATTCTTGCCACTCCTTTCTTTCCAATGTGTTTTTTCTATGCTATACTGGTTTTAAAGCGATTAGAGGAGGTTTTTCTCATGCGTTATTGTACGAAATGCGGCGCCCAGCTGCCTGACCATGCCCAGTTCTGTCTCATGTGCGGCGCGAAACTATCGCAGGCCCCGGCGGCGGCTGAAAGCAAATCCGAACCCGCCAAAGAATCCCCCAAGGAACCCGCCAAAGCGCAGGACGAAATTTTCCTGGAAGAGTGTGTCCGGGTGGGACGCATTGTCCATTTCTTTCATAACGATTACGTACAAGCGACTTTCGGAACTTTTCAGGAAAGAGTCACCTTTGACGATGTAACGGACATCACTTTCCGCCCGGAAACATCGTATTCACGGGGAAAAATGGTCATCGTCAAAGGAAAAAAGGAATACAAACTCGTCACGGCTTCCCACAATTCCACCGAACGCCAATATGTTAACCACCAGATGTACCGAGTGTATCTGATTCTGCGCCACAATCTGTTTGGCGACCCCATGGATGAAGCCTATTTGGCACCGCCTGAAAAACCACAGAAACTGATACGGAAAGAAAAAGCCGCACGAGAGCCCGCCCCCGCCCCGGAGCCGAAGCCCCTTTCCAAGCGGCAGCGCGTAAAGCAGCGCATTAAAGAAAACGAGCAAAACGGCATCGCCTGCTGCCCCAAATGCGGCTCTACCTCCCTGAGCGCCAACAAAAAGGGCTTTGGAGTCGGCAAGGCCCTGATCGGCGCCGAACTCATCGGCGGTTTAGGGCTTATGGCCGGGAACCTGGGCGCTAAAAAAGTACAGGTCACGTGCCTACACTGTGGTCATCGCTGGACGGTGTAAGCAGTTTTTCCATAAACGCTTTGGATTCTTCACTTTCCGGCTGGGGCAGGGCGTATTTGTGGCGCATCCTCTGATAGGTGCGGCGGGTCTCCTTGTCCATTTTGGAAAGATCGGCGGTGCGGTAGTGCACCACCTGGGTAAAGGCGCATTCCCCTAAATCCCCCAGCAGCGCCAAAAACCGGAACCAGTGCATGGGGGTTTTGTCCAGGTCGATATGGTACATTCTTCGGAACCCGGAATAGAGCCGCGTGGCGTCATAGTCGAAGGAGAAAAAGCGGATACCCGTTTCCTCCTGTCCGGCACCGCCCGGCTCTCCTTCTTCTTCGGGGGGATTCCCGGCGTTTAAAAACCATGTAAGGCCCCGATAGGCCGTCTGAACCGGCGGGGCGCCCTCTCCATATAAAAGGGAAAAAGCAACAGCCAGGCGTTCCTGGGGAGTAAGTTCCTCATCCTCCAGCGCTTGGCTGATTTGTATACCCACGCGGTAATCCGTCCGGATCAGGTACCCCTCATACTCGTCCGGCAGGCTGTCCAGTAAAAAGTTATACATTGCCCTTCCTCTTGGGGTTGTACTTTTGCATCAGCTTTTTTTGCCGCTCTTTACTATACTTTTCAAAGTACGGGGCCAGCTGGTTGATGAAATCTACATACAGATCCAACGAAGGGACAATATCGCCGAACACCTTCCGGCAGGTCCCCTCTCCAAACAGACCGTCGACCCGGTCTTTGAAAAATTCATGGATTTTCAGATTAAACGCGGCCACTTTACGAGAGTGATCGTATTCTGAAAGCTTTTTTTCTTCCCTTTCCCGGTCCAGCTGTTCTGCTTCCTGACGGAAGACGTCCTGCTGAGCCTGGAATTCATCCACCATGGCAAAATACCGGGCGGGGAACGACTGGTCGGCAAAATTTAACGAGATGGTCTCCCCCTCGTCGTTCACCTCAATCTTCTTGACACCGGTATCCACCCGGATGGAATCGATTTTCTTTCCGGATACATTGGCTCTCATCGTATTGCCTCCTTACTCCCCGGCGTCGTCGGCCGTAAACTGTTTCGTGGACGGGTTAAAGGTACCCATGGTGCGTTCCCCGATCCAGTGCAGCGTGCAGGGCAGGTTGACCCCCTTGGTATCGCCGCCAAACCCGGTCAGTTCCACCACGGCCTGCTGTTCCCAGGCCACATACTTGGTTTCTTCGGTGGTTTTGTACAGCTTCACCACCACAAAGGTCCCCACGGCGTCGTCCAAAATGGCATCGGTTTCCTCCAGGGTATCCAGCCATTCCGAAAACTTGTTGCCGCCTTCCAGATAAATGGGATCCAGGTCTGTGGTCTTTTCATAGCTGGACAAGGTCGTTTCCGTGTTGCCCAGAATGTCGGTCACCGATTCGATTTCGGCCGAAGGACTGATGGAAGCTTCTTCGATCCCCTTGCCGATAATCTCCAGGGTCTCCTCGGTTTTGTAGAAAAAGGCCAGTTCCTTTCGTTTGGCTTTGCCGGTTTTAATGGTTGCGGGCATGTGCCTCAGCTCCTCTCATAGTGTTTTTCATAGGTAACGGCCACTTGTATCTGATAAAGCCCCTGTTGTCCGTCGGGATCCATCTGATACAGCATGCCGTTTTGGGCTGTAATCTCTTCCATTTCGGGGTTATCCCCAAATTTTGGGGTTTCCCCGGCCATTTGCTTTTCTTCCACCCAGTTAGCTAAATCCTCCAAAAAGGTGGAATTTTCCAGTCGGACCACATCGTCCACCGTCCAGTTCCGGGCATATAGGGCCAGGTTGTACTGTTTATACACGGTTTTGTTCCCCAGTACGTCCTCCTCGGTGCGGATGGTCACGCTGCCGGTGGGCATAATGCCGTAGTCCAGGGCGGTATGGCCGGTCCAGTCGATGTGCCCGCCGGAAAACGCATCCAGATACGGGCACTGTGCCAGCCAGCTGCGCATGGTTTCCAAGATCGACATGATTTAGGCGCCACCTCCTGCCATTTCTTTGGCTTTGGCCATCAAGGCTTTTCCGTGATCGGCTTTCATCCTTTCGAACCAGTGGCCGCCCCGCTTAGGGTCATAGCTGCGGGTATCGGCGGTGTTGTTATACTGGGGTTTTGCGTAGGGAGCGATCCATTGTACCGTACCGGAACCAACAACCGTTCCCAAAACACCGGATTTTTGCAGCATGCTGGTTTTGATGGGAACGTAGGCAGAAGAAAGCCGCAGCACTTCACTGTCCAGAAACCTCTGCGCTCTCGAATAACGGGACGTAGCCCGCGGGCCAAAGCCGGGGTTCCAGGTAAGCCGGCAGGAAGTGCTGCCGGTTTGGATGATCGTCCCTCTCGGTGTTTTGATTTCCGCACTCACTTTGCCCCCACCTCCCAGTGCTGCATCCAGGGCGATCCGTAGTCGCATTTTTTCACGCTGGTTACCGTAAATGCCTCATGCCCTGCCACAATGTCCCGGATGGGGACCGTTTCCGGGTCATCCTCCACGATCCCCCGGATGATGAAATCCCGCCCCGAAACCTTTTCAGACAAAGCGGTAGACGGCAGGGACGAAAACGGGATATACACCGTGGTGGAATCGACGGCGGTACTTCCCGTTTTATTCACATTGGCTCCCCGGGTGTCCTCCCAGTGGACGGCTTCGGCCGTCAGGCGGCGGTATCGGTCTTTTTCGGCCAGATACAGGGTGCAGCTTGCGTTCGTCAGCATTCAGCACACCCCCGCATACCGCAGCGGATGGGAAAGGGGCAGGTATAGGGAAACGGCCTGATTGATTTCCACACCTTTCCCGGATGCCTGCTCGCTGCTGCTTCGATACGTGACCGATTGCCCGCCCACGCTCTCCGAAGCGATGCCCGACGCGCTGATCACCGCCGCTGCCCCATACCGACCCACCACGTCCGCCGCCGCGCAGACCGCCATCTTAACTTCCTCCGTCACCCGCTCCGGGTGGCCCTGCAGCCGCCCGAAGGTCAGCTGGTCAAGATAGGCGGAGGCTTCCCGGGCGGTCTTCGTCCAATCGGCCTCCTTGATCTGATCGCCGCCATAGGTGGCGGTATAGAATTCATAATCCGCATAGATCACAGGGATTCCCTCCCTTATCCGGCGTTTTTCTTGATGTACAGGGTCTTCGCCTTGGTGACCTTGTGGGCGTAAATGCGGCGGCCCTGTACAGCGGAAGCGCCGATATACTTGCCGGAGCCATTGATGTCCTGCAAATGCACCGTCACGCTCCACTCGTTGACGCGAGTACACCAATCCGGATGCCCGGCGATGAAGTCCGTCGTAGCGGAAAGGGTCGCATCTTCAAATACATTAAAGCCCGCGATCCGGCCCGCTGCGCCGGTCTGTACCACGGTGTCACCCAACGTGGTGGCGCGGATAAATTCGGGAGATTTGAGGATCAGGCCGAAAACCGCCGGCGAAACCAGCAAAAAGCGCCGGTTGTCGTTGGGGACATACGCTTCGCTCATTTTGGTGCGGACGTCCACAATGGTATCGTAGATGGTGTCCTTATCCAGGGCTGTGGTGTCACCAAAGGTAGTAGCGGCGCTTTCCAGTTCGGCGGTGGCGTCTTTTTCGATCTGCAGCGCCAACGAGTAGGCGGCGGAATCCAGCCGGTCGGCCACCAGATCATCGGGTACGGCGGCGGCGTCATAACCGTCGATAATCTCGTTAACGGCTTTGTCCTTATCCACGGATACATCCAGATACGTAGTGTCACCGTGGGTGGCAGTAGCGCCATCCGTTTTGGAATAATCCGCAATGGCCACTTCGGTATCGCGCACCGGGACTTTGACTTTGCCGGCTTTGGGGTCGCCCTCATAGCGGTTATTAAAAATCACACCGTCCTTTTTCACCAGCGTGGCCCGCAGTTTCATATCAATGAGTTTCGAATAACGTTCCTGAAGGGTATGTGCCATACTATCCATCCTTTCTGTCAGTCAAGTTTCAATCCGGGGTTCAGTTTGGCAAAAGCGGCGGTTACACCGTCTGTCTCCGCGCTGCCCCCGGTTCCATGTTCGCCCCCGGTGCTCACCTGCATACCACCGGTACTGCCTTCGCTCTCGAACAGCCACGGGTTTTCTTTCTGGAGGGTTTCCAGCTGATCATCCAGCCCGGTGAGTTTGTCACCGTCCATCTTGATCGCTTCCAGATCCAGCAGAGCCCGGGCCGCTTTGCTGTTTTTTGCCCGCCGGCCGGAAAGGGCCAAATCAATAGCGCTGTCACGCCGTACGGCGGCAATGTCCGTGTCATACTTCGTCTGGAGGGTAGTAAGCTGCTGCCGCAGAGCCTGCACATCCACGCCGTCATACTTTTTCACAGTGTCCTGCAAGTTTTTGATGGTGGTGTTGGCGGTATCCAATTCACCTTGAATCCGGGCAGCATTGCCTTTTTCGGCGTTGATGTCGCTGCCGTTTTCGTTCATAAGCCAATCGAGCTGCTCGTCGGTGATACCGGGGATTTTTGCTTTTACGTCTTCGCGTTTCATCTGTTTCCTTTCTGCGCCTACGCTTTTTTACGTGGGTTGCCTCCACCTGGCCGGCCGAGTTTTACGCCGTCCCGGGGCAAATTTGGGTATGAAAAAAGCACCGCCCGCCTAAGCAGAGGTGCTTTTGTCATTTATTTAATTTACGTTTAAGCGATTCCCTGGAACAGCAGCCGGAACGTTTCGCGGCCTTTGGGGGTAATCATAGTCTGGGTGCCGCTCCACTGAGTTTTTTCATTGAAGCACTCCTTTACTTCAAACAGCCCCTTGTTCTTGTCCTCATAGGGCATGAGCTTCCCGTGCTTGTCGCGATAAATGTACTTCCAATCAAGCAGAGAAGCAACAAACTTCTTCGGCGGAACGCCAAGCTGTTTTGCCGTTTCCCTAAAATTGGTGAGCAAATTTCGATCGACCAGTTCGTCGAAATAGCCCGCTTTAGGAGCCATGATCTGGTTTTCCACTGTTAGGGCAGAGTTGGCGGCTTCCAGCGCCTTCCGTTTGTCCTGCTCGTCCTTCAGAGCGGTGGCAATGCGGATGATGGTGTCCGGATTCAGAATGGCCTGTTCCAGCGTCTCAGGGGTCATGTAGGCTCCGTGTTTACGAATGGAGGGGATGACTTCATCGAAAATCCAGCTTTCAAACTGTTCCGCGCCGGGAAGTTCCGATTTTGCTGCCAGCCGGTAAATATCACCCTCGGGAATAAACTTCATGTTTTGCTGACGACCTAACGAATCGTTAGCACGTCTCTCAACCGTACCTTTGCAATGATCTGCAATGGCCTTCGTTGGATTCTTATAACCAAGTGCTTTCGCTACATCTGTTCCACAGAACAGCACCTTGCCGTTCTCCTCGATCGTTCTGATCTCCCCAAACTCGGGGTTATGGAAAATTTGTAGTTCGTTCATGCTGCGGGGCCCTCCTTCTTTACAGACTGAAATTCTTTGTCAAGGACCTTTCGCAAGTCTTCGTTAAGTTTTCTGAAAGAATTGGAAGCCATGAAAAACGCTCCCAAATAAATTTCCGGAGAATAAGGTGCGTGCTCCATTGCGTCATAAATGGCTTGGATAGTATTCTCCGTATAGGATAGTTCCGTTGCAATCTGGTCTAATTCGATAAGAGCTGATGTGTTCATAATAAAAAGACTTCCTTTCAAATTCTGGGTTTGACAAGAAAGCCTATCTGTATTAGAATATTTACAGATAGGGAAACCTGTCGGGTATAACGATAACCTTATGCTTTCTCAGGGCGGGGTTATCGTTATTTTTTTTCTACTTCGGATTTAACCTTTTGAATACCAAGCCTAATTATATCGCTTCTGTTTTTATCCAACTTTTGACAACAGTAATCCAAATCTCGAATAGTCTGTTTATCTGCTCGGATTTTAAGCTGTATATCCTTTGGGTTTTCCGACTTGGGTCTGCCTGTACGCGGCGACATTTCATCACCTCACTTTTGTGTACACGCTTATTATAAAATCGTGTACACAAAAAGTCAAGCTTTTTTATAATGCAAGAGGTTTTAATTTTTTTGCAAGAAAAAACCACCGGCCCGAAGGTTGGTAGTTTAATCCTCTACATGGAACCATTTGCATGTTTCGCAGATTTCTTCTGCTTTATCTAGATCAAAGAACTCCGGGGCAAAATCCATGTCTGTGTTATCGTCCCTGATATCCTGAACAACCCAACATTCTCCCCAAAAGACTTTCCTTTTTAACAGGGGGCAATCATGGCTATCATCTGGATGTCTCATGGTTTTATCACCTCCACATATGGATCGTATTTCTTTCTCCATTTTTGCGGAACTGCAGTTACTAACTCATTTTTAAAATTTAACACAGCATATCCGTTTTGTGCCATGAATTTTAAAGTGCTTTTATCTTGTTGATATAACGTCAATTTAGCTGAATCCACAAAAGCTTGTGCCTGCTCCTGCGTCATTCCTACGCGGTCTGGTTTGTTTGCCAAGTTCTCTGCTGCATGAACACGCATACCTGTGATGACCGGTTTTCCCGCATCAACAATGATTTCTTTATCGCTGATCCGTTGTATATATTTTATACTATGTTCTGAAAGCATGTCAATCACAGCTTTGTCTTTCAGATAAGCGCGTACGTTTTCATCGGTGTTGCCGGAAGAAAAAAACTTGTTGGCAATAGCTTCTGTCCGCTTTGTCTCCCACGTCGCCCGGCTGGCCTCGCTTCTCCCGAATCCTTCCACCTGGCTGCGGAAGCCGTCCCGGTCAAGGCCGGTCTGTTTGCAGAAATCCTTCTCGGTTGCCCGCCACTGCGCTAGCTTTAGGCTGGCCTTCGTAGTATCCTGCCCGGCGGCGTCCATCATGCGGTATTCCCGTTTCCAGCGGCGGATCTGCCGCTCGATGTAGCGCTGCTGCTGGGTAGCGTCGTAATAGGAGAGGGTTTTGCCGTTATAGGTCACGGTCTGGTTTTCGTACTCCCGCAGCTTTTCTCGGGGATAGGCCGTCTCTGACAGCCCCTCAAAAAAGGGGAACCAGTCATGGCGGCAGTTCCAGCCCTTAAAGCCGTCCCCGGTGCCATAGCCGATGTCGCTTTTGGAGAGGTACCCCTTTTGCCCCGACAGGCTGACGATTTTCCCCTGCCACACCATATGGGAGGGCCTCGCCCCCGGATGGGCGGTGATCTCCATCAAATCACAGCCCATTTCTTCCGCGTGGGCTAAACAGATTGCCCCGGTGGTTTTTCCCACACCGGTGAGCACGGCCCGGCGCACCGCCACTTCTAATGTGTCAATGTGGCCGGTAGGATACTGAATTGCCTGCATCCCGACGGAGGCCAGGCTTTTGATGGCCGTGCGGATGGCAGACTGATAGCTGAACGCCCCAGAGGATACTTGCAGCCATGCCCGGTCCAGCGCCCGCTCAAACTGCTGCGTCGCTGTGTTGGCGGTGGTGCGGGTCAGATTCTGGAAGGTGCCGGAAGTCTGCTGCATCCCGCCGTTTAACAGCTGCAACAGTTCCGGGCTGTCGTTGGGAGAACCGGGAGAAAGCCCCGCCGCCCGGTAGATATCATTATCCGCCTGGATGGCCTGGGTAGCGGCCTCCTGAAACAGCTTGCGAAGCTCCTGCTGCGTTAGGCCCGTGAGCTTTCCGAGCCGCTGGGTGATATCGGAGCGGGTCAGCTCCATTTGTTCCAGCCGCCAGCGCTGCCAGTCCGCCGTTTCGGTCACGGCTCCCATTTTGGAGATCCGCCGCGCCATGTCCGTGAGGATATCCTCCTCCACCTGCCGGAACAGTTCCAGTACCGGCTCAGGCAAACGGTCCAGGTAATCCGGCGCCAGCATCAGGCATCACCGCCGAAGGTAAGGGAGTTTGTGCCGCCGCCCTCGTTCATGGCCTCCTGTACCGCCGCTTTGGCCTCCGTTTCACTCATACCCCGCCATTCCATGTTATAGCGGTACTTGGGAATGAAGCCGCTGAGGGCGTCGTCCTTATCCTGGGCCCGGCGGGTCTGGGAATCGGTGATATAGCTGTCGTCGAAGTTGATAGTAAGAGGGGTATCCGGGTCTACCGCGGCTCCCAGCAGTTCTTTCCCCATCCACAGCATGGAGCGGAACAGCTGCAACAGCGCCGCTTCAATTTTGATCTGGTGTCGGTTGGCGTGCTGGACCATGTCCTGCCGGTCGCCGTTATACTGGGTAGCGGTGCCCACATTGCCGGAATCGAACTGGTAGTGGTGGGTGCCCAGCCCCACTTTAAACGAGAAATAATCCAGCGCATCCTGCACGGCTTTCCCGTTAGCTTCCACCCGCAAATCGGGGTTATATTCGTGCCACTGGGGTTCGCTGTCGGGATCGCCACCGCTTGTTTGGAAGAACAGCTGCTGCCGGACGTCATCCGGGGGGATGTAGCGGGTCCCTCCCTCTCCATCCGGCACGGCTTTCATCAGGTCCTGGCTGTAAAACACCTTTTTCCCTCCCAGGAAGATATCCCGGCAGTAATTGTCAAAGGCCAGGTCGCACTGCTTGGCCTGATCCAGGGCTTCGGCAAAAATACTCATGCCCAGCCCCGGCCCTTCGGGAAAGGTTTTGACGATATTGGGGGAAAACAAGGCAAACCACGGCACTGCGCTGCCAGTGATAAACGAAGCGGCCATTCCTTCCGGGAGCGGTGCAGGTTGGTAACCGGCCTCTTCGCTGCTCTCGCTCTGACTGGTAAAGTATTCGTTTTGAATGTGGTAGCCGTCCTTTTGCAGCCGGTGGGTCTGCAGGTAGATACAGCTTTTCCCGTTCACGATGAGCTCCGAAGCAAAGGCCACGTCGATGATCTTCCCATGCCGGACGGTAATGGGTAAGATACATTCCGCCGGGAGATAGTCCAGCGTCATATCCGCCTGGGGCGACGGCACCGCTTTTCCGTTTTGTACCGTCAGGTTTTCCGCCCCCAGCACAAAAGCGCCGGTACCGGAACGGAAAGCCAACTCCACCAGGGCATTGGCATTGGGCCAAAACTGGAGCTTGCCCAGCTGGCCGCCGGTCTGCTGCTGATCCTCGCCCAGCAGCCACGCGGAAGAGGCTGCGTCCTCCACGGTGACAGTGGTTTTGTCGTTGAGCAGCAGCGAAGCCCAGTCTTCGCAGGCCCGTTTGGGCATTTTCATGCGGTACATTTCCCGGCCGTACAGGGTTCCGTTTAGCTTCTGTTCCCGGATCAGGTGGAACGATTCGTACCAGCCCTGCCACCAGTTTTTCCACTCTTCGATGCGGGCATAATAGCTGCCCTGGATCTGCCAGTGCCGGGTTTTATTCAGATACTTGATAAACCGTGTGATATTCATGTCGTCAACCTCAAATAGCGTTGATAGTCCCGCTCGATGGTGTATTCAAACGCATCCAGCGTGTCGATATCCGTGGTGCCGTCGTCCAGCCGCTCGTCCTTGCCCGGGTGCTTGCCGCTCCACAGCGCCGCACAAAGGGCATCCCGCAGCGTGGCGGCCGTGGGCAGATACCAAAAACGCCCGCCTCCCATCAGGATGGAAGTCAGGCGGATGCGGTCGGTGATTTCGATTTTTCGGGCATTATAGATCCGGCCGGCCAGCCAGGCATAACGGGAGCGCTGCGCCGCCGCCCGCAGGCTGTTTTTCAGCACCTGTTCGGCGGAATCGCAGTACACCGCGTGAATTTCGCCAAAGGAGAGGAACACCTCTTCGCAAAAATCCAAAAACGCCCGGGACAGGGCCGCTTCATCGGTGTCTTTTGCCTCCATCCTCCGGCTCATCAGTGCCACCACCCCGGCATACCCGGGCAGGGTGCCGGTGGCCACAAAGGCGTGCTGGGAGCCGTTGCCGCCAAAGTCCACGCCGATCTGCACGTTTTGGAGCCTGAGCGGTTTCCCATCCGGCCATAGGAACCGCTTGGGGTCATCGGCAAACAGCCGGTAGATCGCGCCTTCCGCAGCCATCCACTGGCCAAGGATAAACCGGTTATAGTAGACAGAACCGGCGTACTCCTTTTTCATCTCCGCCACTACCTGGGCGGGCAGCACCCCGTCGTCGATGGTATAGGACTGCCGAAAAATATCCGCATCGGAATCCAGGAATTTTTTAAACCAGTGCTGCGGGCCATCGGGGTTGCAGGTGCCGTCAAAATGGGAGTGCCGGCAGCGCAACCGGCTTTTGAGCATCTGGAAAACATCCTGATTCCAGGTAGTCACTTCATCGCCGTACACATACTCGAACGTGGCCCCCTGGATGCGGGATACGTGCTTTTTGTTATCAGCGCCAAGGGCATACACCTTTTTGCCAAAGAGCTTCACGGTGTTGTCGCTGCTGATAGTACCTACCAGCTCCGGCCCCCAGACTTCCCGCATGGGGTCTAAAATATTGCGCTCCAGGGTGCCTTTTGTGTTGCCCAGTAGCACCAGAAGCCCTTCTCCGCGGGCGGCCACCAGCCGTTTGGGAATTACCACCGTGTAATCAACAAAGGATTTGCCCGAACCGGTGGCGCCGGTTTTCACATTCCAGCGGTGGGAACAATTTTGCAGGTATTCAGTCTGTTTTTTAGTCAATGGCACTTTCGATCTCTCCCAGCAGCTCCACGGCCTTTTTCATGGCCTGGGTGTCCTCCCCGGAAGCCGCCCGGCGCTTTGCCTCCTGTTTTTTCAGGGCCAGCTCTTCCCGGGCAACGGTGCGGCCCAGCACGTCCTGGATGCGGTCAAAGGCTTTCGTATCCCCTTCGGCGGCTGAAAGGAACAGAGCTTTTATCAGCACCATCTCGTTGTCCATGTCGCCGGGCTCCACCCCCATAGCGGCCAGCTCCGCCTGGTCATTACCGGCCGCAGGGAGCGAAAGCAGCAGCTGCATTTTCTGTTTCATGCTCTTTTTCCGGCGGCGGGCGGCCCCGCTGGCGATACCTCCTTTTCGGCCCATTTCTCGGGCTTCACTCGGGCTTCGTTCAGTCTGCGGTACCAGGTTTTTCTCATTGGCCATAGTTACGGATCACCGCCCCGGTGGCTGAGCTGACGGAAATACTGCCGGTAGCGCCGGAGCCTTTCGTCCTGCGCCAATGTGCGGCGAGGCACTGCCAATAAAGCGGCGATCCCTCCCGCCAGCTGCTGCTTTTGTAATCGTGGGTAGGCACAGGTAGAGCGCCCGCAGCAGTCCACTCCGGCGATACGGTGGTTATAAACACAATCCCCATTAAGCGGGCATACAGTCAAAGTGATCACCTCAAATCTGTGCAAACAAAAACAGCCCGGTTTCCCGAGCTGCTTTTACAGGAATGCATTGCGTAATACGTAAGTGGCGCGGCACGCCGGACTTGCACCGGATACACCTGCCGTTTGGCCGTGATGCCGCATAGAGGATGCCGGAAACCCAAGAAGCCCCGGCATCAGGGAGGGAACATTTTAGGAGATCCAATCTGCCCACATACATCATAGCACAGGTTGAGTATGACATTCTATGACAGGCTGATCCACGAAAGCGCTTCCCCGTGTTTGCGGTATATCTGCCGCTCGCAGTAATTCATCTTCTCCGCGATTTTCTCAAAAGAAAGCCCGTTGATGTACCGGTATGTAAGTAACAGCTGTAAATTTTCGTCCGGCACCCCCTCAATTACCCCCTGGATATCCCGGCGCAGGTCAATGAGCGCATCAATCGCCGCGTTGATGTCCCCTTCGATGGCGATCACCTTTTCCATGGGCCGCTCGATGGGACTGCCGCTTCCGCTGCCCCCAGGGACGGGGGATAATACGGGAGTGATGCGCATGGCCTTTTCCCTCCACAGGCGCTGCTCCTCCAACAGCCTTGTGATCTTCGCGTCCAGCTGCCGGTACCGGCTCAGGTACCGGATTTTTTGTTTTTCTTCCTCTGTGGGCATAGGTTGTCTCCTTTCCCCGTCCAACGGGCCATGGTTTCGGTGAAAAGCGGCGTCATGAGCAGATGCTGGACCATCATCCGGCGCGAAGCCAGCAGCTCGTCCCGGGAGAGCGTGCGGTGCCAGTACCGCAGCAGCAGCCGGTGCATCATGGCGGCATACCGGGCTTCGTGATCCGGCAGGGCCGTTAGATCCGGCAGCGGCGAGTGGGCCGCCAGGGCGTCCAGCCGCTTGGCCTTCCCCAAGGGGGAAGCGGGCGGCGGCTCTTTTTTCACGGCCTGCTTTTTCACGGCCGGAGCTCCTCGGCCAACAGGTACAGCCCCGGCCGGTCGGACCAGATCTTGCCCACCACTTCGGCGCATACCTGGGCGTCATCCCGCCAAAAGCCCACGGCGGTCATCACGTCTTTGAGCAGCTTTTGCAAATTGTCGGTGTCCGGTTTTGTGTCGCGCCAGTCGCCGTCTTTGTGCTTGCCTACCGCCGGGAACTTCCACACGGCTTTGAAGAACACCGGCCCCATGAGGGGCTTTGCCGGGCGGTGGGGAAACAGGTGGGCTTGCAATTTCCCCCGGGCGTCCTTGAGCTTTTCCGGCTCATAGAACACCGGTTTGCCATAGACCACTTTCACCTTCTTTTCCTGATGGGTGACGGTGGGCGGGATCATGGGGATAAAACATTCAATCTTCAAAGAAACACCCCTTTCACTTTATCGTAATAAAGCGCTTTTGCTTTTCAACATTTCTTTTGTCAACGGACAGGGGAAGGGAGGAGGAGGGCGTGAGCTTTCGCCCTCCTTCCTTTCCCCCGTTGACCGTGAGGGAAACTTACTATTTACCCCCCGTAGGGGGGTAGTATTTTCCTTCCCTGGGAAAAAGTCGATATTTATCGAGAATTTCCCTCAGAGAGAAAAAGTCGATATTTATCGAGAATTTCCCTCAGAGAGAAAAAGTCGATATTTATCGAGAATTTCCCTCGAAGGGAAAAGGAAATTTAATCGAGTTTTTCCCTTCCCTGGCTCTCGGGAAACAGGGAAAATCAATCGGGAATTTCCCTTCCTTTTGGGGACTTTCTTCCGGTGTTTCCATCGTCAATCCAAAAGCCCCCGTGCTCTTTTAACCGTTTCCGGACCGTCTTTTCTGTGGTACCGGTATAGTCAGCCAGGTCTGAAATCGCGACAGAATCCGCTCCCATGGCACAGGTTTCAAAGGCGGTTTCGATTCCGTCGGAGCGTTCTTTTTTTCGTTCTTCCGGGGTCTTTTTCTTCTGAAAATTCTTCTGCCACGGGCTGCTCTTGCTGTTGAAGCCATCATCTGCCGATAAATCCCCCAGTGCCCCGCTGTCGTCGGCCAGATGCACCGGAAAATCAAACCAGAGGTTCACCGGAGGGAACCGGGGGAACTCCCGCAGCGTGCCTTCAATCCGCCATGCAGTGCGCTGCTGGACGGCCTTTTTGGCTTGTGCCAGGGAATGTTCCAGGGCGGCTTTTTCGGGGCCGCTGAGGACGTTCTGGACGATGGCTTTCATTTGGGCGGCGCTGCAGGCGTCGTCCTGGCTGTAATCGTCAAAGCCCTTTTGTTCCAGCGCCCTGATGCAGGCGCGGCACACGGCCTTGTTTTCCTCCTGGGCACGCAGGGCCTCGGTCACATCCAGCTCGATCAGGTCCAGCAGCGCGTCCGGGTCACGGGCAAATACGCCGGAACCAGAGGCTCTATCCATGCTGCGCTTGCCGCCCTGGGCGCCTTTGGAATGGTGGTGGCAGTAGATGACGGCGCAGCCCAGCTCGTTACACACCTTGTCAAACTGGTTGCAAAAGGCGGCCATCTGGTCGGCACTGTTTTCGTCCCCGGTGATGACCTTGTAAATGGGGTCGATGATGACCGCCAGATACCCCTTTTTCGATGCCCGCCGGATGAGCTTGGGCGCGAGCTTATCCATGGGGACACTCCGGCCCCGTAGGTTCCAGATGTCGATGTTTATAAGGTTCCGGGGGTTCCATCCCAGGGCGTCGTACACATCCCGGAAGCGGTGCAAACAGGAAGCCCGGTCCAGCTCCAGATTCACATATAGCACTTTCCCCTTGGCACAGGCAAAATGGCCCAGCCACTTTTTCCCCTCGGCAATGCTGATGCACAGCTCAATGAGGGCAAAGGATTTGCCCGCCTTGCTGGGGCCCGCCAGCAGCATTTTGTGCCCCTGGCGCAATACGCCGTCGATCAGCGGCGGGGATAGAGGCGGCAGGTTGTCCCAAACCGCTGCCAGCCCTTCCGTATCCGGCAGGTCGTCGGTGGCTTCCTCCACCCATTCCTTCCACTCGGCCCAGCTGGATTTCCCCAGATTGGTTTCCATGAGATATTGCTTTTTCTCTCCCCGCAGCACCCCAGGCATCCGGGAAAGGCGGGAGGGGTTCCGGTTTTGGGCGTCCAGCAGCAGGCCGTTTTTCCGGCATACGTTATACAGGTAATCCACCCGGCGGCGGTATTCCTCATAGGTATCCGACTGGATTTTCACAATGGCATGCAGGCTCTTGCCCCCGGAATACACCAGGCAGGCCACCGGCAGCTCCAGCTCCCGGATCAGAGCGTTTTGCTTTTCCAGCTCCATATGGTCCGATTCCACCAGGGCGTACCGGTAATCGGTGATGTTTTCGTTTTTCACCCCCTGGCCATCCAGCGGGTTAAAGCGGATCCAGGCCCCGGCCTTGGGGTTGTAATCTCCCAGCACCGCCCCCAGATCCCCGTGGCAGGTGGAGAGCGCGTCGATGAGCTGCCCGGCGGTGCGGTCGCTGCATCCCTTGGTGGGGAAGAATTTCCCGTCCTTTTCCCAGGTTTCGGTGACATAGCCTACCCGCTCATCCGGCTCGAACAGGGTTTCCAGATAACGGATCAGCTGCCCTGCCGGGTCCCAGTGCTCCGGGATGATCAGTTCATGGCCTTCCAGCCAGTTTGTATCCACCAGCACCTTTTCCCGGCTGCCGATTTCATCGTCCCAATCCAATTCACAGTCCTGATACGGAGTATACCCCCGGTCAAGGGCCATCTGTACGATGCTGCCGGCGGTGACAGGCTGTCCGGCGCTGCCGGTAAAGGTTTCCCATTTTTTCGCACATTCCCCGGGATGATACCGGCGGCTGTCCCGCCGGCTCCATTCCTCCCAGAGGTGCAAAGGGTAACCGGATTCCTTGAGCCCCATGCCCACTTGTACCCATTCGGTGTAGTCCAGGGCGGCAGGGTCCAGAAAATCCAACACGCCCGTTAAATCGTCCATTCGTTCCATCTGTCACCCTCCCCGGACGGCTGATACGTAGCCGGTATAATATCCCTTGGCACCCGCCAGCTGTTGGCGGCAATGCGGTCGATCAGGTGTTTGGCCTCCTGAAACGGCCAGGTGCCCACGTGCAGAAATCCCTTCCCCTCCAGAAAACGGATCTGTTTCGGGGTGGTCAGGCCCGCTTCCCGGCGCTTATGTAGTCGGGAAAGCAGCAGGTCCGCTTTTCCGGCGCACTGGATATCGTCGGGGAAAATGCCCAGCTTTTCCAGGGCCGCCCGCTGCTTTTCGCTGGGCGGGCCGGCTTCCCAGCCAAAGGCCGGCGTATAGCCGGTTAAATCCTCGGCCTGAATGGACATTTCAAACTGTAAGGGGTCCACCAGCTTCCGTTTGCGCTTGCGCATTTCCGCGAGCTGCTTTGCCAATGCTTCCTCCCGCTGGGCCACCACGTCCGAAACGGCCTGCTCCTGGGCTTCTTCAATATCCACCGGAAGCCCGGCCGCCTGTTCCAGATTTTCCGTCATTTTCCGGGCGACTTCTTCGTTTTCACAAAGGAGAGAGGCCGGGCGGCACAGTTCATGGCGTTCGGTGTGCCACAGAAAGTCGAGCAGCAGCAAATGGTCTTTGCCCGGGCACAGCCGGGTACCCCGTCCCACCATCTGACTGTACAGGCTGCGCACCTTGGTAGGCCGCAGCACCACCACACAGTCCACAGAAGGGCAGTCCCAGCCCTCGGTTAAAAGCATGGAGTTGCACAGGACGTTGTACTTCCCGGCTTCATAGTCCGCCAGAATCTCCGCCCGGTCGGGGCTGTTGCCATTGACCTCAGCGGCAGAAAAGCCGTGTTGGTTGAGGATATCCCGGAACTTCTGGCTGGTAGAGACCAGCGGCAGGAATACCACGGTTTTCCGGTCTTGACAGGCTTTGGCCATTTCCGCCGCAATCTGTTCCAGATAGGGGTCCAAAGCGGAGCCCAGAGCGTTTGCGGCAAAATCCCCGGCGCTGAGCGTTACGCCGCTGATATCCAGCTGTAGAGGGATGGTCAGCGCCCGGATGGGGCAGAGATAGCCCTCCTTAATCGCTTGGGGAAGGCTGTATTCATAGGCAAGGGACTGGAACACCTGCCCCAGATCCTTCATGTCGCCCCGGTCGGGGGTGGCGGTGACGCCCAGTGTCTCTGCGCCCTGGAAATAGTCCAGAATCCGGCGGTAGCTGTCGCTGATACAGTGGTGGGCTTCGTCGATGATGATGGTGCCGAAATAGTCCGAAGGGAACTGGTGCAGCCGCTTTTCCCGCATGAGGGTCTGGACGCTGCCCACGGTGATCCGGTACCAGCTGGAAAGGCAGCTTTCCTCCGCCTTTTCCACGGCGCAGCGCAGGCCGGTAGATTTCAAAATCTTATCGGCAGCCTGTTCCAGCAGCTCCCCCCGGTGTGCCAGAATCAGCACCCGGTTTCCCCTGCGCACGCAGTCCTCGGCAATTTTGGCAAACACAATGGTTTTCCCGCAGCCGGTGGGCAGGACCAGCAGCGTGCGGGACACGCCGCCGGTCCACTGGCTTTCCACCGCTTCCCGGGCTTCCTGTTGATACTTTCTCAGTTCCATGGGTTAAAACTTCCCGGGGATAAAGGAAACGGCCGGTTTTTCCGGAGCAGTCCCGCCCTCCGGCTCATAAAAGCGGTCGATCTGGTTCACCTTGTGCTCTTTCCCATCTTTGCCGGTGTAGGTGTAGATGCTCACCTTGCAGCGCCCGGAGGAGCCTACCACAGCGCCCCAGTTCATCCGCAGCCTTTCGCCGTGTTTGCGCTGGCCGATGGCGGTGAAGAAAGCGCACAGCAGCCCTTCGGTTTTCGTGTGCAGGAACAGATTGTGGGTGACGACGGCTTTTCCTTCGGGGGATTCCAGTTGGATTTTCATCTCTGCTTTATTGCAGGGCGGCAGCTTGGCACTGCCCGGATGCCGTGCCCGCTCAAAGGACAGCACCCGGAAACGGTAGTCCCCCTCCGGCAGAAGGGTAAAGCCTTCCCCGTCGTGCTCGATTTCATCGTCCCAACTCAGTTCGCGGTCATACGTATTTTCCATGTTTTTCTCCGTCCTTTCTTTTAGTCAAAGGGTAGATCCCGGTTTCCCTGGATCAGGGCGAACACCTGGGGCCAGGCGGCCACCAGCACCCCGTCGATAAACGCGGGGTCGTAGTGCTGTACCGGGGTATCCACAGGGTAATAGCCTTTTTGGGAGATGGCCTGCTGAATTTCCCATAGGCTCACTTCGTTTTCTTTCATCAGCTGTAGGAGGGCTTTCGGCAGGCCGGACATGTCCGGTTCCTCCCTAGGCGCCTTACCCGGTTCCGGCGGTACCTCCGGTTCTGCCGGTTCGTCCACAATACCGGACAGTTCTTCCGCTTTTGTAGTTTTCGGGGAAGGGGCCGTCCCGGCAGGGGTCTCCTTGGGCACGGCCGCTGCGGTCTCCCCGGCTGCCAGGCGGCCTTGGATGGCCTCCTCAATGGAAGAAAAGGCAAAGGGCAGCTCATCGGGGAGGTTGTGGCGGTTTTTGCCGTCCCAACAGGGGTGATGGGTGGTGTACAGCACCCGCTGGCCGCCCTGGGCTTTCCGTTTTTTGCCCTTGTCGTCCACTGCCACCGACAGGGTCTTGTAATTGGCAAACAGCACCATGTCCGCCCACTCCTTCAGCAGGGGCGCCACCTGCTTGGTGAGCTTTAATTCCCACCGGTCATAGGCGCCCATTTCGTCGGGCTGTTCAAATTTGGTGATCTTGGCGTGGGCGGTGACGATGACATGAACGCCCCTGTCCACCACTTCCTGCAAAAGGTGGAACAGCTCCCCGAAAGTTTCCGACAGATAGGTGTACCCCTTGCCATAGCCCCAATCCTCAATGCCGTGCTTCTGGGATTTGTCGCAGAGATACCGCACCGCCAGTTTTTCCGCCCAGTCAGCGGTATCCAGCGCCAGTGTCCCGGCGTTTTGGGGGTTGTCCCGAATATACCGGACTTCTTCCAGCAGCTGGGGCCAGCTCTGAGGATCCGGCAACCGGGCCACATCCATCCCGGCGGTGCTGCCCTCGGTGTCGATGAATACAACCCCCGGGAAGGCGGCGGCAAAGGTGCTCTTTCCGATCCCCTCCGGCCCGTACAAAACGACTTTCTGTGCTTTGGGGATGATTCCACGAGTGATTTGCATTAGAATTCACCTGCTTTCCATGTTTTTCTGGGAATTTCTCCCCTTGAAGACGATAGCTCATTTTCCGAAGCTCCGCTCCCCTGTTTTTGGGAAAAAGTTGTGCCGTATCCGTCTTCAATGATGATGCTGCATTCGTCTCCGGTGCTCACCCGGGTAGCGATAGCCTGTAATCCTTCCTGTTCCAGCCATGCCCCGAATTCTTCCAGCGTTTGCGTGTCCATTTGTTCCAGCTTGTCCAGCAGCACAAAGCCGCACTCCGGATTCAGACGGCGCACAATGGCGGTGGCCACCCGCAGCTGATCGCTGCCGGACATATTGTCCCACTGCTGTCCGTTGTATGTAAGGACATGGTTTTCCACCGACAAGCCGGGAAGGGGAAGAGGGGCGTTGTTTAACAAATCAATCCGGGCAGTGCGCACCCGGTCAATTTCCCGGCTGAGGCTGTCGTACTGCTCCCGATACTGGCGGGCATCGTCCTCCGCTTTTTCCTTGTCCAGGTTTGCCCGAATTTTTACGTTCAGGGCTTCAATATCCCGGATGTTCTGTTCCAGCTGGGCGGTGCTTTCGTCCTGCAAGTCCTGAGCGGATTTCTGTGCGGTTTCCAGATCCCGCATAGCGGCGGCACATTGTTTGCTGGCTTCCTGTAACTGCTGTGCGAGGTTGTCCACCCGCTCCTGCATGGTCTGCACCTGCTGTTCCAGCTCTGCTGCCCGTGCCCGCTTCCGCTGGTTTTCGCCGTTGCGGGCCAGAATGGCCTGCTGCTGCCGGATCAGCTCCGAAGCGGAGACCGGCTCTTCCGGCACGTCATCCCATTGGGGAAGCTCCCGGGCAAATTTGGCCTTCCGGTCTGCCATCTGGCCGATGGCGTGGCGCTGGTTATACAACTGCACTTCCGCCCGTTCCAGCTCTTCCAGCCGGTCTCCTACGCCGATAATCCGCAAAAGGGTTTCTGCCTTTTCCCGGTCGCTGGCGTGGAGAAATTTCGGCAAGTCCAGGGCCAGCTGTTCGATGAATTCATCCAGCAGCTGCTGGCCGCTGCGGTTGCCTGCCGGGTCTGTGACCTTTAAATCGGAGTTTTTGCCCCGGCGCTCCACCACCAGTCCGTTGGACAGCTGGATTTTCAGATGGGGCGGAACCAGAGAGCCTTCCCGATGTGCCTGACTGGGCCGGTATTTGTTGCCGCCCAGCGCCCAGGCAATGGCGTCCAGCACACTGGTCTTTCCCTGATTGTTGCGGCCGCCGATGACCGTCAGGCCGTTTTGAGAAGGTTCCATCCGGACGGCCCGGATTCGCTTGATGTTTTCCAACTCCAAAGTATTGATTTTTACCATTTGCTTTTTCCTCCTAAATAGCCTATACTAAGGCTGTACAATCTTTTGGCCGCTCTTCCGTGTTGCCGCACGGGGGGCGGCTCTTTTTATTTGTGCTGCCGTTTCTTTATGACCCGGGCGTTTGTCCGGGCGGCGGCCGCTACTTCTTCGGCTTCCAGCATCAGGCGTTTGCGCCGGGAGCAATGCCGTTTGCAGATCCCGCCGGCGCGTTTATACTGCCCGCATGTTTTGCAGTATTTTTCCACATCGGCTTTGGACCGGACGCTGGTGGGGGCAAAGAGCCAGCTCATCGGATTCACAGCGCTGCCTCCTCCATGATCCCGTAGTTCCAGGTTTTGATGGCCTTTGTTCGGGTCTCCATGAGGATTGATTTTTTGCCGCAATGCGTGCAGTACACATAGTACCGACGGCGGAAATTCCCGTTTATGTTCGAGAAGGTTTCTTCCAGCTCTGGCGTGTGCCCGCAGCGGCACGGTCTGATCTTCGGCAAGCTCATTTGATATTCCCCGCCTTTCTGGGCTCGATGATCTCATGGCAAAACGCGCCGAAGTTTCCGGTCTCCTCCATGCCCGTTTCCCTAAATTCTTCCTCGGTGTAGACATCCGCACAGTTGAGCGCATCGGCGCCGGCCTCATTGGGATAGTAGAGGCGGAAAATCTGTGTGGCTGCTTGCCTGGACGGTGCTGCGACCGTCACCCATCCCCCCGCAAAGGGATAATCCGGGTCTGTACCGAATGTAAAATAGTAATATCTGAGCATTATGCTTCCTCCTGTCCAGCGTTGCCCATCATGAGTGTGTGCCGGCCGCCCGCTTCCTGGAGTACCAGTCCCAGGATGGCCACGGCGATTTTCAGTCCCCGGTATTCCCCGCACTTTAACCGCCGGAAGTCATCGGTCGATGCCTCCCGGATGTCAGCAAGCGCCCCGTCCAGCGCTTGTTCCAAGCGCCGGACCGTTTCTTGATCCATAGTTTTCACCTCCTCCTTTACAGCTTGCCCCGGATGAGATCCCGGAGGATCATCGCCCGGTTGTGAGCCGCTACCTGTTCCATCTTTTCCTTTTGGGCTTCCTCTGCAGCCTGGCGGCGCAACCTGCACAGGGCCACGATCTGGTTGCCGATCAGCACCAACAGGGCCCCGGCGGCCGCGGCCAGCAGGCCGAATACCAGAAGATCAGTCACAGCCTGTCCCCCCTTTCTCTTCGCCCCACTCGCCGCGGATCAGCTCCGGCAGTGGGATACGTAAGTACCGGGCCAGCTTTCGCAGTTCTCCCAGCCGGATCGCCTCCGGGTGGGATAGCCGATCCCGGGCTGTGGGTTTGGATACGCCAAGAGCGGCCGCGACCGCCTCGGTATCCGATACCGCCAGCAGCGTACACCGCTGCCGGATGGCGCCCACCAGCTGGCGGTCCTTTTTTTCATCGGGCAATACCCGTAATCTGGGCACGGTGATTCCCTCCTTTCGTGTTTTCTGTTGCAGGAAAGTGCGACCACTTTCTTATATGCCTTGACACAGCAGCCGGAACGTTTCGCGGCCTTTGGGGGTAATCATAGTCTGGGTGCCGCTCCACTGAGTTTTATCATTGAAACACTCTTTTACTTCAAACAGGCCGTTGTTCTTTTCGGCATAAGGCATCAGTTTGCCTTTTTTGTCCCGGTAGATAAACTTCTTTTCCAGCAGGAAAGCAATGAAGGCCTTTTCTTTGACTTCCAGCTGCTTTGCGGTTTCCCGGAAGCTAGTCAGGAGGTTCCGATCCACCAGATCGTCAAAGTATTCCGCTTTGGGGGTCATGATCTGGTTTTCCACTGTTAGGGCAGAAATGCGGGCATCCCGTTCGGCCAGGGTTTTCTGCGCTACCATCAATGCTTTTGCCATCAATTCCGACGGAGAAAGCTGTTCCTGCCCCATTAGGTACCCGCCGGTTTTGCGGATGGAGGGGATGACTTCTGACGTGATCCAGCGCTTAAAGGCTTTTGCGGTAGGCAGCTTGCTGGACAGTACCAGGGAATACAAGCCGGATTCGTTGATAATAGGAATGTTCTGCTTGCCTCCGGGGGTGAGGATTTCGCTCACCCCTCTGTCTTCCTCGTCAACATGAGTTCGGATAGCCTCTTGCGGATTTTTGTACCCCAGCGCCTGAGCCACGTCCTTACCCACGAACCAAGGCTCGCCCTCGCGCTCCACGATTCGCACCTGCCCGAAAGTAGGGTTTTCAAAGATCTTCAGCTCGTTCATTCTAATCATCCTTTCTTCTCGTTGATGAGTTCGTCCACAGTCGTGTGGAAAAAATCTGCGATTGCAGCGGCTTTATCCAATGGGGGAGTTGTCCCATTTTTCCAATTGGAAATCGTTGTTGGTGTCACTCCCAGATATTTCGCTAACCTATAATTGGAAACCTCCGTTTCTTGCTGCAATTTCGCTAAATTTTCAGGGAAAGCCAAAAAATCACCTCCTTTTTGGTTCATGTCTTCGGATGGGCTTAACGGAAAAACGTGATTCCGGCAGCCATCCCCAAGAGAAAACCGGTCTTACGCCAGCTTCTGGCTTTTCTCAAACCGGTGAAGTTCTTCTTCTCTGACAAGGTACTGCTTGCCGATTTTTTGGGCGGGTAGTTTTTTCTTGCGAATCCATCCCCAAACCGTAGCAGGTTTAACGTGATACCGTTCAGCGATTTGGGAACAGGTGTATAAATTCGCCATTGCTTCACTTCCTTTTTGCTGTGCTTACTTGTGTTTAGTTGCGTTTTGTGGTACGCTTATGACAGCCGTACAGGCGGTCGAAAGGAGCGTGGTCGGGTTGACCAAACTTTTGAGATTGCCGGTTCCCTTTACTAACTGATGATGCTAAGGCTATTTGGTGCGGAGTCGGAACCGCCTAAGTGATTCGTCCATCAAGAAGCGCAGTGTGGTTTGTTGTGCGAATTTTGTAAAGCGGCCAAACGTGCGGAGCGCACCGTGTTAAAAAAGTGTAGTTTGGCTTCGGCAGAGCAGAGGCACCATCTCCTCGTTAAAAAGTGAAGTGCGTCTGTCGTGCAGAATCCTGCAATGGGTAAGGGTAAACAAATTCGAGGAAAAGCCGTCTGTGAAACCACCACAGGCGGTTTTTCTTTTCTCTCACGCCGGTTTTCAACAATATCTACTTTAAGTAGATTTTTCAGTGAAAAAAATTTGATCGATAGGAATCCCTACGATCTCGCTGAATCGTTTTGCTAATGCAATAGACGCGCTTTCCGGAGCAATCTCCATTTTCCGATAAGAATCCCTGGAAATCCCCAGCTTTTTCGCGGTTTCCCTTTGCGTTAGGCCTGCATATTGACGCGCCTGTTTGACAGAAAATCCCATGTTGTCACCTCCTCTTGTTTTTGCTATCCACAGTATACTCCACTTAAAGTAGAGTGTCAAGAACTTTTGGTAGACTTTTTTTAAACCCATGTTGACTTTTTTCTACTTTTGGGGTAAGCTACCAGTAAAGGAGGCGGTTTTCGTGAGTATCGGCTCAAACATCAAACGATTGCGTCTGGAATCGAAGTTATCACAGGCAGAACTTGGAAAAATTGCAGGTGTTACAGATAAAGCTGTATCAACATGGGAAGCTGATATAAAAACACCCCGCATGGGAGCGGTAGAAAAGATGGCCTCCTATTTTGGGGTGCCAAAAAGTGCCATACTGGACGACATTCATCAAGGCTTGTCTCCTATTCCTCCTGGCTTTGAACCGCTGCCCAAAACGGTTAAACGCCCCCTGGTCGGCAATATTGCCTGTGGGGAACCGATTACCGCCGAACAGAATATCGAGGACTATGTGGATGTACCCGAAACCATACGCTGTGATTTCTGCCTGCGCTGCAAAGGAGATAGCATGGTAGAGGCGGGCATCCATGACGGGGATGTGGTTTATATCCACATCCAACCCGAGGTAGAAAACGGCCAGATCGCCGCTGTACGCATCGATGGCGAGGCCACCCTCAAACGTGTTTTCTGGGACAATGATAACCGGGTGCTGCAGCTCGTCCCGGCCAATAGCGCCTATATGCCAAAGGTGTACAGCGGCCCGGCCCTGGACAGCGTCCACATTGAGGGGCTGGCCGTAGGCTTTACCCACTGGTTTTAATATGCCACTGAACCGCCCGTAAGGAACGGGGCAGATGGAAATAAAAAAATCCCCCACCGGCGGCAACCGGCAGGGGATCAATCGAACGAGCTTACTCCATAGTGGAATAGTCCCATCCAGAACAATGTGATTATACCACTTTTGAGGTAGGCTTGGCAAGCTATGCCTGGAAAGGTGGTAAAAAAATGCCAAAAGCAAAAAAATTGCCCAGCGGAAACTGGCGGGTCCAGCTCTATACCGGAAAAGTGGACGGCAAACGGCAATACCGGTCGTTTACCGCTCCCACCAAGCGAGCCGCCGAATGCCTGGCCGCAGAATACGCAGCCGGCAAAAGGATGGACCGGGCCCAGGGCTCTGCGCTGACCCTAAAGGAGGCGATCAACGCCTACATCGACTTAAAATCCCATATTCTCTCCCCTTCTACGCTGCGGGGGTACCAGATTATACGGGACCACGCTTTTCCTCTGCTGCTGGCGCTGCCATTGTCCGCTCTGGTGGAACCCGGTGTGATCCAGCGGCAAATGAATCAGAATGCCACCCATTA
This sequence comes from uncultured Clostridia bacterium, assembly GCA_930990065.1. Taxonomy (GTDB): domain Bacteria; phylum Bacillota; class Clostridia; order Oscillospirales; family Acutalibacteraceae; genus Heritagella; species Heritagella caecorum. The sequence continues at coordinate 72,396 of CAKNOA010000007.1, forward strand.
CCGCGCCAAGTCCCTGCGCAATCAGCTGGGGCTTCTCTCTGCCGTCATGGCGCAAAACGAATGCCCCATGCCGCGGGTCTCTTTACTGCCGCGGGAAAAGCGGCAAATCCCGGTACCGACGCTGGCGGAGATCCCTCAGATCCTGCGTGCGCTCTATGGCGCAGCCATTGAACCCCAGGCACTGCTGGCCCTGACTTGCAGTTTGCGGCAATCGGAAATCGCCGCTCTGACGGCGAAAGACATCACAGCGGATGGCGCCGTGCAAATCAGCGGGGTGCGTGTCCGTGGCCCGGAAGGGGGACTGGTGTACAAGCCATACCCGAAGAGCTATGCCGGCGCCCGTTCGGTTTCCATGCCCGAACGGCTCCGGGAGCTCACGCACCTGGCATGTTCCCGGCATCCGGATGGCTGGCTGTTCCCCATGCATCCGGACGACGTACGAAAGTCGCTCAAACGGACCCTCTCGCGGGCCGGGATGTTTCCGTATTCCATGCATGCTCTCCGACACGCCTTCGCCGCTATTTTGCACCAGCAGGGGGTCCCTGATAAGTATGTCATGGAATTGGGAGGATGGTCGTCGGAATCGGTGTTGCGCCGTGTCTATCAGTACACCTTTTCCGATGAAGTAGGCAAAGCAAAAGATCACGTAAATGTATTTTTTGACAGTATGCAACACGAAATGCAACACAAAAATCAAAAAACGTGATAAAACCGGCATTTTTGCGCTTTTTCTGTGGGGTTCGAATCCCTCCGGGCGGGCCAAAAGTACAGCATCCACTTTATGTGGGTGCTGTACTTTTTTTGTTTTGGAGGGATTCGAACCCTGAGAAGCAAAGAATACCACCCTGCCTTTCGGTGGGTAGTCATTCCTGCTTTGGTTCAAACCAGATCCCGTTATCGCCTTCATACGGCGTTGTATGTTCAAATTGATTGCCTAAGATTTCACAGGGAATATTATCGGGATAGGCATCACATCTACCAAACCCCCAATAATGTCTGCAATGATTACATTGGCTCGATACGACCCCCGGGTTCATCGAGATCCGAACCAGGAATTTATCGTGATCGGAAAGATACTGATATTGATTTTTACGCTCTTCTTCTGATAAGCCCCAAAAATCATGGAATGCGATTTGTTTCATGCGATACCTCCCCCATATAAGCAGCGCCTTTCCAAAGCGCCAGGATCCGGCTCCTCTCTCCCTTCCCCTGCGGCAGGGCCTTTTCGGGAGCCCGCGCAGACCGGGACGGCTTTGACGTACCGCCATCCCTCCAAAACAAAAATACCACCCTGCCTTCCGGTGGGTGGTATCACATTTTGGGCCAATCGGTAAGCTGATCGCTTTCCTCTTTCAATTTTTTCTCCAGTTCTTCCCGTTCTTCCGGAGTCATCTTCTTCGTTTCGATAACATCCCGATACGAAATCATGTCATCTCGCTCCATGGTATCCCCATACTCCTCTCGAAAAACCTCTCGCGCTTTTCGAGGCGCTTTTTCTCTTCCCCTATTATACAGGGCTGCCTGCTACTTGTCAATTTGACCGTCCGGCAGCACGCAAAGGGCTGGCGGCTTTCAGTGCCCGAAAAAGGCCCAGGGATTCCCTTCATACCGAGCCGGTTCCTCTTTTTCCAATGCCTCCCGAAGGGCTTCCACATAATACGCCGCCGCCGGTTTGTTATCATCGCTATGGAAATCTACATAGTTAAAAGGTCTGAAATCCTCGTGAAATTTTTCCCGATAGGCGGTACGCAGATCAAACGTTTCCTGCCGGCCAAGGATCTCCATATCTTCTCGCACCACATACATAGTTTCCCTCTCCTTTTTGACCCCATCCGGCAAAAGCCGGAAAGAAGCCAGAAAATGAGCTGACGCTCCAGGATATGACAGGACAGACGGGCAAAGTGCCGCCACACGCATTCCAGCCATAAGGTTCTGGAACACCAGCCTTTTTGCTCATATATAGAAGCAGTCCAGGGAAAATGCAACCCCGCAGCGGGGCCCCTTATGGGGGAGCCCGTACATATTATTTCACTCTTTGCTGCGCTCAAAATAGATATTCCGGGCTGGATCTTCGCCCAGGGCGATAACGTGGGCGGGCATCTCCTTCTGATGGAAACCCAGTCTTTCATACAACGCAATAGCTTTGACGTTTTGCGGGTCGGGGTCTACCCACACGGTTTTAGCGCCGTTTCGGAAGGCTTCTTCCATGGCGTAGGAAACCGCCTGGGTGGCGATCCCCCGGCCCCGCGCCGCCGGGAATAGTTTAATATCCAGCCAGGCGCTTTCCTGTTCCCTACTGAGTCCGTCCCCCGCTTCGCCGCAGAACGTCCCATTTTCATAGATGGAAAAATGGTTTTGAACCGGCCGGGCCGCCGTCAGCTCTGCCAGCCATTGCTGCATGGCCTTTTCCGTTTCGTGCAGCCCGTCCGGGAATCCCACAAACCGCATGACGTCGCCGTCCGCCCAAAGGCGCCGGACATTTTCGAGGTCTTCTCTTGTCGTTTCTTTGATGGTGATCATCCGTTCTCCTCCGAACATTCTGATTGTTCGGGACAGCTAGTCTCTAAATTCATGCTTGTAAGTATAACATGCACGAAAGGCTTTCTGCAAGATTCCTACTCTTTTCCCGCCTCCACGGCAGGATGGTCTCATCCTTTGGGACAACCGGTAAACTTCTTGGTTTCCTCTTGAAATTATTCTCCCGTTCTTTTCATTTTTCTGAAGTCACTTTGGGAAAAGAGGATAAGATCTCTTTATCAAAGCGACTCCATATGATAGGATAAAAATATACCAAGTTCCCCCGTGCGCGGCGTTTCACGTTCCGGCCCTTTTTCTCCATTTGTCCCAGGATAAGCCCCCGTGCGGAGAGGCGCCGCCTGAAGGAATCCGAATCATCCAGGAAAGAAGGAATTTTCATGCAAGCCGTGTTTTTTGATTTTGACGGGGTGCTCACCACCGACCCCACCGGCTCCTATTCCATTTGCCGTTATATCGCCGCCGCGGCGGGGGTGGAGGAAGCCGCTTTTACGAAAGCCTACCGGACGTATAACCACGACCTGCTGCTGGGCAAAACCACCCATGCGGCCATATGGCCCCAGGTGTGCGCCCGGTTGGGAGTCGAGCTGCCCTATCAGCTGCTCATCGATTCCTTTTTGCACACGCCGCTGGATGCCCATATGCTCACCCTGGTGCGCCGGTTGAAAAACGCCGGGTACCAAACCGGGATGATCACCGATAATAAGCAGGACCGCATCGACTGTCTTGTCCGCCACCATCACTGGGAGACACTGTTTGATACGGTCATCGTGTCGGCCGCCGTGGGATCGGGGAAAGACGACCGCCGGATTTTCGAACAGGCGGCGGCCGCTCTGTCTGTCCCGATGGAGGAATGTGTCTTTATTGATAATCAGGAAAAGAACCTGATTGTGCCCCAGGCGCTGGGGATGAAAACCATCTATTTTGACCACGAAAAGCGGGACTTTCCCGCTCTGCTTGCGGCGCTGCGGCAAGCAGGCGTCGCGTGCTGACGGGCGCGGTGTTCTGTCTTCCGTGACGTACTATCCCGCGGCGCTAGTCTCGGGCCACCCCCGGCTTCCCCGCCACGCACCCCGGCAGCCCTCCTATATCCATTCGCCCTTTCCCGGCTCCCATTTCGGGGGCCGTTTTTTTGCGCTCCCGGTTTCCGCCCCAAAAAAGAAAAAGCCGCGGGCAAATTATGCGGGCGGCTTTTTGATTGTCCGGTCAGGAGAACGTTTCCTCCCGCCGCCAGGGACGCATAAGGAAGGTAAAGGGTTTTGCCATCACCGGCCGGGAAAGGAGGAATAGTAGGAGTACGGTGATTAGGGCAATGATTACCGTTTTAGGGAGAGGCAGATGCCCGGGCAGCCACACCGCCAGCCCCGAAATCCCATAGAGCTGCTGCAGCGGCACATGCCAGAAGTAAACGGGCAGCGTGCGGCGGCCAAGGGGGGATAAAAAGCACGGTTTTTTCGGCGTGAGCGCAATAAAGGCCAGGGATACAACCGTCACCAGGGCATACCAGATAAGCCGCACAAAAAATCCCAAGGCAGGGGCTGGCAGCTTCCTATACGGCGCCGGGGTGGAGAGCATGAGAAGCGGGGAAAACTGTGCCCGGTACCATCCTTCCCCCAGCCACACAAGGGCGAAAAACCCGCCCAAAACCACCACGGCTGCCGCTTTCACCCACCGGGGGGCAAGGGCTTTTTCCAGTTTTCCGGCGTCAAGGTAATACCCCGCCGCAAAAAACGGGAAAAACGAAACGGTTTTGGATAAAAAGAGGAAATTGCCCACATCCGGGTCATACCCCGCCAGACACGCGCAGAAAACGGAGACGGAAAGCACCAGCCCGGCTTTCAGGTGACAAAGTGCCCGCATGAGCCAAAGGAACAGCGCCATCACCGCCATGTACCACGGCACGTGGTAGGTGCCCAGCAGCTCGATATCCGCTTTCTGCCCCGCGGCGATTTTAATGCCATAGGTTATCCCGCTGAGCAGCAAAAAGAGCAAAACGTACACCAGCACCCGGCCCTGCCCCTTTTTGCCGCCGGATACCGCCGATTTCGAAAACAGCCCGCCCACAAATAAAAACAGCGGCATGTGGAACGTGTAAATCAGCAAAATCAGCTTTTGCGCCGTGGGGCTCTCCCCCGGCACGCTATAGAGGAAATGCCCAAACACTACGAAAAAAATCAAAATGGCTTTTAGGTTATCCCATTTTGCGGCCCGTCCGTTTCCCATCTTTCTTACATCCTTTTCTTTTTCCTATTCCGATTCCCCATTGTACCAGACAAACTTTCCAAAAAAAAGACAAATCCGTATATTTTACGTATACTTTACCTAAAAATTCCCCCTATTTTTCGTCCTTCCTTTTTTCCCTCCCGCCATTTGTTTTCCCCCTTCCCCATGGTATAATAAAGGCGTAAAAGCCGCCAGGCGGCTAGATTTCATCTTTTGAGGAGGCATGGATTTTTATGGACACCATGGTTTTTGTGGCAATCGGGTCCCTTATTGCGCTGATATTCGCAGGGGCCATGTTTGCCCGGGTACGAAAGGAATCCCCCGGCACACCGGAGATGGAGCATATCTCCGAGGCGGTCAGCCGGGGCGCTTCGGCGTATTTAAGGCGGCAGTATAAAGGGGTGGGGATTTTCTTCCTCGTCATTTTCCTCATACTGCTGGGGATGGCCGTGGCCGGGCTGCTCAGCTACTTTACGCCGTTTGCCTTTTTAACCGGCGGCTTTTTCAGCGGCCTGTCCGGCTTTATCGGCATGAAAACGGCCACCATGGCCAACTGCCGCACGGCCAACGCCGCCAGCCAGAGTTTAAACCGCGGGCTGCGGGTGGCGTTCTCCGCCGGCAGCGTCATGGGCTTTACGGTGGTGGGCCTGGGCCTTCTGGACCTGTCGATCTGGTACTTCTTCCTGCATTTCTGGTACACCAGCGTGCAGCCGGTGGCCGAAGAAGCGGAACTCATCGGGAACATCACGTCGAATATGCTCACCTTTGGCATGGGCGCTTCGTCCATGGCCCTGTTCGCCCGGGTCGGCGGCGGCATCTTCACCAAAGCAGCCGACGTAGGCGCTGACCTTGTGGGCAAAGTGGAAGCCGGTATCCCCGAAGACGACCCCCGCAACCCCGCCGTTATCGCCGACAACGTAGGCGACAACGTGGGCGACGTGGCCGGGATGGGCGCCGACCTGTACGAATCCTATGTGGGTTCCATCGTGTCCACCAGCGCCCTGGCGGTCGCCGCGGGCTTTGGCATGAACGGGGTGGGCGTGCCCATGATGCTGGCGGCCATGGGCGTGCTGTGCTCGCTCCTTGGTACGTTCTTCGTGCGCACCAAAGAAGGCGCCAGCCAGAAAAACCTGCTGCGCGCCCTGCGCACCGGCACGTACATCAGCGCCATTCTCATCGCGATTGTGTCGTTCTTTGCCGTGCGCTGGCTGCTGCCGGAGAATACGGGCGTATACTTCTCCATCCTCAGCGGCCTGATCGCCGGGGTGGCCATCGGCGCGTTGACCGAATACTACACCAGCGATACCTACCGTCCCACCCGGCGGCTGTCCGATTCCAGTGAAACCGGCAGCGCCACGGTCATCATCAGCGGGCTGTCCCTCGGCATGCTCTCCACCGTCGCGCCGGTCGTTATCGTGGGCGTTTCGGTACTCGTCAGTTACTTCCTCAGCGGCGGTGCCCAGGACTTCAATATGGGCCTTTACGGCGTGGGCGTGTCGGCTGTGGGTATGCTCAGCACCCTGGGCATCACCCTTGCCACCGATGCCTACGGCCCCATTGCCGATAACGCAGGCGGCATCGCCGAAATGACCCACATGCCCGCCCAAGTGCGGGAGCGCACCGACGCCCTCGACAGCCTGGGCAACACCACCGCCGCCACGGGCAAGGGCTTTGCCATCGGCTCGGCGGCCATTACCGCCCTGGCGCTGATTGCTTCTTACATTGATAAAGTCCACCAGATCGACCCGTCGTTTGTGATGGATCTTTCCATCACAAACCCGACGGTGCTCATCGGGCTGTTCATCGGCGGCATGCTGCCGTTCCTGTTCGCGGCCCTGACCATGGACGCCGTGGGGAAAGCGGCCCAGAGCATCGTGGTGGAAGTCCGCCGCCAGTTCCGCACCATTAAAGGGCTGATGGAGGGCAAAGCCGAACCCGATTATGCCAAATGCGTGGATATGTGCACCCGCAGCGCCCAAAAGCTGATGCTGGCCCCGGCGCTCATCGCCGTGATTACCCCCATCGTGGTGGGCCTGGTGCTGGGCGTCAACGGTGTGGCCGGGCTGCTGGCCGGTACCACGGTCACCGGGTTTGTGCTGGCCGTCATGATGGCCAACGCCGGCGGCGCATGGGATAACGCCAAAAAGTACATCGAAGGCGGCGCCCACGGCGGCAAAGGCAGTGCTTGCCACAAAGCGGCCGTGGTCGGCGACACGGTGGGCGACCCGTTCAAAGATACCAGCGGGCCTTCCATCAATATCCTGATTAAGCTCACCAGCATGGTCTCCATCGTGTTTGCGGGGCTGATCGTCGCATACCATCTGCTGTAAAAAGAAAAACAGGCAGCAAAAAGCCCCCGGCTAAAATGGACCGAACCAGTAAAAACGGACAATAGACAAAACGCCCCCTGTGTAGGAA
>CAKNOA010000008.1 GCA_930990065.1 uncultured Clostridia bacterium
TTTTCCTACACAGGGGGCGTTTTGTCTATTGTCCGTTTTTACTGGTTCGGTCCACCACACTGGGGGGTGTGATTGTGGACGCGGGCCGGTTTGACTGGGCGCGTTCCGGGCAGTACCCCGCGATCGCAGCACCTAACCCCAGCTACCACGGGGTTTCCTTTGTGGAGGCAGCGGGGGAGGCGGCCTTTGTGACCTATATCCGGGCCATTTTGCTGCGGGATACCGGCGCCTGCCTGTCGCCCTTTGCCGCTTTCCTGCTTTTGCAGGGGATCGAAACCTTGTCGTTACGCATGGAGCGGCACGCAGAAAATACGAAAAAGATCGTCGATTTTCTCGTGAGTCACCCCCAGGTGGAAAAAGTTAACCACCCGTCCTTGCCGGATCATCCCGATCACAAGCTGTATGAACAGTATTTTCCAAACGGTGGGGCATCCATTTTCACGTTCGCCATCAAGGGCGGCCAGGAAGAAGCCTTCCGGTTTATTGACAACTTGCAGCTTTTCTCGCTGCTTGCCAATGTGGCGGATGTCAAAAGCCTGGTCATTCACCCGGCGACCACCACACACAGCCAGTTGACGGAAGAAGAGCTCCTGGCTCAGCAAATTTTCCCGAATACGATTCGGTTGTCCATAGGAACGGAACACAGCGGCGATCTAATCACCGATTTGCAGCGCGGTTTTGAGGCTGCTACGTAAGAGAAGGAGTCACTTTATGAAGATCTATCAATCCAGCGATCAGTTGATTGGCAAAACACCGCTTTTGGAACTTGCCCACGTCGAAAAAGCATGGGGGTTAAAGAGCAAGCTGTTTGCCAAATTGGAATTTTTAAATCCGTCCGGTTCGGTCAAAGACCGCATTGCCAAAGCCATGATCGATGAGGCCGAACGCACCGGAAAGCTGCAGCCCGGTTCTGTGGTGATCGAACCGACGTCCGGCAATACCGGGATTGGCCTTGCCAGTGTGGCGGCGGCCCGGGGATACCGGGTCATCCTGGTGATGCCGGAAACCATGTCGGTGGAGCGCCGTCGGCTGATAAAGGCCTATGGCGCCGAGATTGTACTGACAGACGGTGCCAGCGGCATGAAAGGGGCCATTGCCAAAGCAAAAGAATTGGCGGCCAGCACCCCGGGCAGTTTTCTGCCGGGCCAGTTCGAAAATCCCTCGAATCCACAAGCGCACCGGGATACCACCGGGCCGGAAATTTGGGAGGATACCGACGGGCATGTGGATATTTTTGTGGCCGGTGTGGGCACCGGCGGTACGATTACCGGTACAGGCGAATATGTAAAAGAGAGAAATCCCGCTGTCAAAATCGTGGCCGTAGAGCCTGCTTCGTCCCCGGTATTGACAACAGGAACACCGGGTGCCCATAAAATCCAGGGGATTGGGGCCGGGTTTGTTCCCGCCATTCTCAATACGCAAATTTATGACGAGATTGTGCGGGTAGAAGACGCCGACGCTTTTGCCACCGGTCGGTGGATTGGCCAGCACGAAGGGGTTCTGGTGGGCATTTCCTCCGGGGCTGCCGTGTGGGCGGCCATTGAAGTAGCCAAACGGGAAGAAGGGAAAAACATTGTGGTCTTGCTGCCGGATGGCGGAGACCGGTATTTTTCCACCCCGCTCTTTTCTGATTAACACGATTTTTCGATTATGTTAACCGGTTTCACGCGATACAGAGCAAAGAAACCCATAACCTGTGCGAAAGGAGTTTATTGATGCACGTATATCTCGATAATGCGGCTACCACGAAAGTGAGCACCGCCGCTTTTCGGGCCATGGAGCCCTATTTTACCGAACAATACGGGAATCCGTCCAGCTTATATGCCTTTGGGCAAAAAGCCCACGAAGCCATCACCGAAGCCCGCGAGCGCATCGCTACGCTGCTTCACTGTGAACCAAGAGAAATCACGTTTACCTCCGGCGGCAGCGAAGCCGATACCCAGGCCATTCGCTCCGCGGCCCAGTGGGGCGCCAAAAGGGGCAAACGGCACATTGTATCGACAAAGTTTGAGCATCACGCCGTTTTGCATACCTTAGAAAGCTTACAAAAAGAGGGCTTTACAGTAACCCTTATAGATGTGCACGAAGACGGAATTGTCCGCCCGGAGGAGGTAGCCGCAGCGATTCAAGAGGATACCTGCCTTGTATCGGTGATGACGGCCAATAATGAAATCGGCACCATCCAGCCGGTGGAGGAAATCGGCAAAATCTGCCGCGAAAAGGGCGTGCTTTTCCATACGGATGCCGTCCAGGCGGTGGGGCATATCCCGATGGATGTGAAAAAACAGCAGATCGATTTCTTATCCCTGTCGGCCCACAAATTCCATGGGCCCAAAGGGGTGGGGGCCTTGATAGCCCGCAAAGACATTCCGCTTCTTTCGATCATCGAAGGCGGCGCCCAGGAACGGGGCCGGCGGGCCGGAACCGAAAACGTACCGGCGATTGTGGGGATGGCAGAAGCGCTGGAAGAAGCGTGCCGGAAACTGGAAGAAAACGGCCAAAAAATGGCCGCCCTGCGCGACCGGCTGACACAGGGGCTTTTGCAGATCCCTCATTCGGTGCTAAACGGCGATGCCGAAAAGCGGCTGCCGGGCCACGTGAACGTTTGCTTTGAAGGCATCGAAGGGGAATCGCTGCTGCTTTTACTCGACGAAAAGGGCATCTGCGCATCCTCCGGTTCGGCCTGTACGTCCGGTTCCCTGGAACCCAGCCACGTACTGCTGGCCATTGGCCGGCCCCATGAGATTGCCCACGGTTCGCTGCGGCTTACGCTGTCCGAAGAGACCACGCCGCAGGAAATCGACTACACCGTGGAAGCGGTCACCCAGGTCGTACAGTATTTGCGGGGCATGTCTCCGGTATGGCGGGATCTGGTAAACGGAAAACAACCTTTTGTGATTCAGTGAGGTGTCAGTATGGCATTATATAGTGAAAAAGTGATGGATCATTTTCGTCATCCCCGCAATGTGGGCGTGATTGAAAACGCCGATGGCATCGGCGAAGTGGGGAACGCCCGGTGCGGCGATATTATGAAAATCTATTTAAAAATCGAAAACAATGTGATTGCCGATGTGAAATTCGAAACCTTTGGTTGCGGCAGTGCCATTGCTTCCAGCTCCATGGCAACGGAGCTGATTAAAGGACAGCCGGTTTCCGAAGCCATGAAGCTGACGAACAAAGCAGTGGCCGAAGCACTGGACGGTCTGCCGGCACACAAATTGCACTGTTCCGTTTTGGCGGAAGAAGCCATTAAAAAAGCTTTGCAGGATTATGCCGACAAACAGGGGGTAGAGCTGGAAGGCTTATGTCTGCCGGAAGAAACGGCCTGCCCGGCTTGCTGTGGCGCACCGGTATGAAAGCCCTGATTGCCATGAGCGGCGGCGTTGATTCCAGCGTTGCCGCTTGTTTGATGAAAGAAAGAGGGTATACCTGTTTAGGGATTACCATGAAACTGCTGGGCCATGCCTTCACGCAGGAAGAAACCGGTCACCGCTGATGTTCCCTGGATGATGTGGAAGATGCCCGCCGGGTGGCGCGGCAACTGGATATGCCCTATTATGTGTTTAATTTTTCCCGGTGCTTTCAGGACCAGGTGATTGACCCATGGATACAGGCGTATGAAAATGGACAAACTCCCAACCCGTGTATCCTTTGTAACCGGAAACTAAAATTCGGCAAACTATTTCAAAAAGCCCGGGAACTGGGATGTGAAGTAATGGCCACGGGCCACATTGCCCGTGTGGCCTACGAGAAAAATACCGGGCGCTGGTTGCTGAAAAAGGCCATGGACCAAACGAAAGACCAAAGCTATTTTCTGTATACCATGACCCAGGAACAATTGCAGCACACGGCGTTTCCTTTGGGGCATTTAACAAAAGCACAGGTGCGGCAAATCGCGGCCCAACACGGCTTTGCCAATGCCCATAAACAGGATATCTGCTTTATCGGGAAAGAGGGCTGTGCCGGTTTTTTTATCGTCCCATGCCAAAATGCCTTGTCCCAAAGGACACTTTGTTGACCGGGAAGGCCATATTCTTGGCACGCATGAGGGCGTTTGGCAGTATACCATCGGCCAGCGGCGGGGGCTGCATCTGGCGGCGGGGGTACCGCTTTATGTCTGTGCCATCGATCCTGCTACCCATCGCGTGGTCGTCGGTCCGGAACAGGATCTATACAGTACCACCCTCACAGCCCGAAATATCAATCTCATCGCCCTGCCAAAGCTTCCGCACCCCATGCGGCTTCAGGCGAAAATCCGTTCCCGGCATCCGGAATAGTGGGCCACCGTCACGCAAACGGACGAAGACACGCTGCAAATAGTTTTCGACGTGCCCCAGCGGGCCATCACAAAAGGGCAGGCGGTGGTTTTGTACGATGGCGATGTCGTGGTGGGTGGCGGTACCATTGGGTAAAGGGACGTATCTTGCAAACTTTACAAATTCCGTTGTATAATGGGATATAGTAAAGCGAGGTTTTTAGTATGATGATTTCGACGAAAGGCAGGTACGCCCTTCGGGTGATGATCGATTTGGCGGAACACCGAGAAGACGGCTATATCCCCATGAAGGAAGTAGCGGACCGGCAGGAAATTTCCCTGAAATATTTGGAGCGGATTTTGCCGGTTTTGTCCAAAAACAATCTGGTAGAAGGCATCCATGGTAAAGGTGGCGGGTACCGATTAAGCCGCGCCCCGGAAGAGTACACCGTAGGGGAGATTCTGCGCTTGGAAGAAGGGGATCTGGCGCCGGTAGCTTGCCTGGCTTGTGGGGCGGAACCGTGCAACCGGCAGGCGTACTGTAAGACCCTTTCTATGTGGAAAAAGTTTTATACCCTCACCAATGACTATTTTGACGGGATTACCATTGCCGATTTGCTGCAAACGAATAAAAAGGCCCCGTAACCGAAGGCGGGGCATAAAAAAACCGGGCCTATAGAAGGCCCGGTTTTTCATTTACCCATTACGTTAGAGAGAACAGAGAACCAAAGTCGACGGCATCGCCTTCCGGATAGCTGGAAGCGTCTTCCGGCGCGGTGATCGACACTTTATCGCCATAATTGACAAGTTTCATATCCAGATCCATATTCATTGTCATTTCGACACCACTCTGGCTGGTCGTGATCGGAATGGAAAGAACCTGACGGACCACATATCCTTCGTTATTCACCGACATTTCACAGGCAATAGTGCCAATTTGATTGTCAGCGCCCATGCTTTCTGTTAAACTATCCATCAGGAACGAGTTGCTGCTTTTTAACTCTTCACCGGACAGTTCAAAGCAGTATACGGTGTTGCCATCTTCTTGTTTAGTGGTAATTTCGGTTCCTTCCGGCAGAGTCAGGTCTACGGACATGCCTTTATCAAGGCCTACACTGGTCAAATCTTCAGCCGTATAGGCAAATTTGGATTTTTCTCCCATGCTGGAAATGTAGCAGGTGCCGTCCGTGCACACTAACGTACCGTCAACCGACTGCCCAAACAGAGTCGTGGAAAAATCCAACGCCATTTTCGGGCTCTGTTTGTCTTTCATATCGAGTTTCATGCCGATGTCCATGTCGATATTCATGGAAATGCCACTGGCTTCCATCTGGGCAGACAGGGAGGCATCATACTCGGTAGCGGTCAGCGCTGCCGTTTTTTCGCAAGCCGCCTTATAGGCTTCGGCCGGATTTTGTGAGGGGGACTGGCAGGAAGCTAACGAGAGCACCAAAAAACCAGACATGAGGAGGGCGGGAAGTTTTTTCATAAATCTACCTTCTTTCCTTGTTCGTGGATTAAGCAGCACCTACAGTATAACAGACTTTTTGATGCATGTAAATAAAAGAAATAGAAATTTAAAAAAGCTGGCAAAAACTTTTGTCTAAATTAAAAAGAATATGGAGGCGGTACCAAGCCGCAAAGAGAAAAAAGCGGAAAATGGTAAAAAAATGATTGACAATCCATTTTTGTAGTGATATAATCTTCCTCGTTGTGAGCGACATTCCCACTACATGCGAGAGTGGCGGAATTGGCAGACGCGCTAGATTCAGGTTCTAGTGAGCATTACGCTCATAGGGGTTCAAGTCCCCTCCCTCGCACCAAAATGGACATCAATTTTGATACAGAAGGTATCGAATTGGTGTCCATTTTTTGTTATATAAAATAGAAAAAAGGTCGCTAGAAAAGGAGGAAGGCAGTATGCCCATGTTTGGAATGCCTACGCTGCTAGAAACCCGCACATTGGAAGAGTGTGTAGCCCTTTGTAAACAATTAGGCCTTTCTTTTATCGAACTAAACATGAACCTACCTTTGTACCAGCTTTCGCAATTGGATCCTGTGCGGTTACAGAAAATCGCCAAGCAGGCGGGTATCTTTTATACCATTCACCTGGATGAAAATTTAAATGTCAGCGATTTTAATCCGTATGTGGCCGACAGTTACCGGCGTACGGTGAAAGAAACCATAGAATTAGCGAAGAAACTGCAAATCCCGGTTCTTACGATGCACTTGTCCCGAGGGGTATACTTTACCTTGCCGGAAAGAAAGGTCTATCTGTTCGATCAATATCGGGAAGAGTACATAAAAAGCATGAGGGAATTCCGCTTTTTATGTGAACAGGCTATCGGACAGACCGGGATTAAAATCGGATTGGAAAATTGCGATGGGTTTCCCGCATTTCAGCGGGAAGCCATCGATCTGCTTTTGTCGTCTCCGGTCTTTGGCCTCACGTTTGATATTGGGCACAATCACAGCTGCGGTGGTTTGGATGAAGCGTTTATACGGCAAAACCGGGACCATCTGTGCCATATGCATATGCACGACGCAGCGGGACACCGCGATCATCTGGCCCTTGGCACGGGGGAGCTGGATCTTCCCTTTTATTTGCAGTTAGCCGGGGAACACAATTGCCGCGTTGTGTTGGAGACAAAGACGATTGCAGCCCTCAAACAGTCGGTAGAGTGGCTGCGAAACCGGCATTTTCTATAAATAAAGCACGGTTTTGCGCGTTACGGCAGCAGCATGATCCGTATAAAAGAGCGTGTTTTTCGTGACAGCCGCTGTTTGAATTTTTATAGGGACCATGGTATAATAAAACAATTATCGCCCATCGATACAGAGTAGAAAAGAGAGGAATGTTTATGTTTTGCCGTTCATGTGGAACTGCGATTCCGGCCGGAGGGAAATTCTGCCCTTCTTGTGGCAAACCGGTTTCCGCGCAGGCTCCGGAGCAAAAATACAATTATTTTTTCTGTTCCCAGTGTGGACAAAAATTGCGGGTACCGGCCGGCAAAGGGAAAATTGAGATCAGCTGTCCGGTATGCCGGAACCGGTTTATTGTGCAGGATTAAAACAAATCGGGGAGGGGCAAACCGTGCTATACACCGAGGCAACCAAAAAGGCGATGCGCCTGGCGTACCGGGCTCATCACGGCCAAATGGATCTAGGGGGTGTTCCCTATATTTTTCATCCCTATCATCTGGCCGAACAGATGCACTCGGAAGAAACCGTGTGTGCCGCCCTGCTGCATGATGTGTTGGAAGATACGCCCCTTACAGTGGAAGATCTGGAAAGAGAAGGATTTTCGCCTGCTGTTATACAGGCGGTGGTACATTTGACGCACGATTCGGCGGTGCCGTACGAAACGTATGTGCAGAAGCTTTCCCCTGACCCGATTGCCCGAGCAGTGAAAATGGCCGATTTACGTCATAATCGCGACGAAACCCGTTGGCCAAAAGAAGAAGCCGGTACCGAAAAAGCCTTGGCCCGCCGGGAAAAGTACCGTAAAGCCCTGGCTTTTTTGGAACGGGTGGAAAACGGTGAACCGGCGGTCTAGGACTAAATCATGAAAAAATCCCCTGCTTTTTGGCAGGGGATTTTTTATGGTGTTGGGGGGATCGATGCAAAAAAGCGGCAGTTCGCCATATAGGCCGGGTCATCGGGATGAAGGCGCCCGGCGGCTTCATGATGCTGCCGGGCCTTTTGAAGGTTCCCCATGGCGTAATAGCACACACACAGCTGCATATGCGGGATATATCCGTAACAATCCGGCAGTACAAAGCCACCGCTTTGGTCCCGGCGCGGACAGCACAGCGCCAGTTCATACCAGAAGGCCGCCTGTTCATACCGGGGTGGCGTCGTATGCTCCAGAAAATGAAGCCCTATGTCACAACAAATTTCCGCACGGGGCAGGGAAAGGGCCAAAGCATGGAACAGAGCCTCTAGCGCCTCATCTGGTTTTGACAGGACATAATAGCATTGGGCTAAATTCCGGCACGCTTCTATCTGGTTTTCGATCCAGGCGTCCTTTTCCTGTAAAAAAGGCAAAAGATGTTCGATTGCCTGCGAAAAAAGACCATGGCGCTGCAATTCGCGGGCATAGTAGAACTGTTCCCGGGGTGATAGCGTGCTCCCTTGTGCCAGCATATTTTCAAAAATACGCAAGTTGCGCCGGGTATCCCCCGGCCCCTTTTTGCAGTGGGTGATGGCTGCTGTACCGTATTGCAAGCGGCCCCGGGGGGCGATGGCTTCGTGAACCCGCCCCTCCCAGCGGAACCGGTCTTTACGCAGCAGCAGCCGTTCCCGGTAACAGGTAAAAGCGGGGGAGCCGTCGGACCGCAGCGCCGTGTGATACGGCAGCAACACCACATCGGTTTCGGTTGTCAATTCTTCTTTTAACCGGCGAAATCGTTCCCGGTCTTCCGGTAATAGACGGTCGTCGGCATCGAGCCACAAACAGAAATCCATACAGGCCTGGTCAAAGGAAAAATTCCGGGCGGCGGCGAAATCATCCTGCCATGGAAAATCGAAAATCCGGCAGGAAAAAGAACGGGCGATGTCCTTGGTGTGGTCAGTGCTGCCCGTATCGACCAGGACGATTTCTTCCACCAAATCCCGCACGGACGCAAGGCAATGTGCCAGACAGGCTTCTTCATTGCGCACAATCATGCACAGGCTGACAGTGATCACAAATAGGCTCCTTTATGAACCGGGAGCCCTATAGCGGGCTCCCCTCATGAAAATTAGCTGCTGAGTAAACCGGCGGCTTGCAAATTTGTGAGCAGCTGGTTAAACTGTGTGACAACATCGGTTGAACTCGTAGCCGGATCGACAGCTGCCGCAGGGGTCACGGTGGCAGTCGGTCCGGTAGGCCCAGTAGGCCCAGTAGGTCCGGTGGGTCCCGTAGCTCCGGTAGGCCCTGTGGGCCCGGTTACTCCGGTGGCTCCCGTGGGACCGGTAGGCCCGGTGACTCCCGTAGCACCAGTAGGTCCCGTGGGCCCTGTGGGACCGGTGACTCCGGTAGCGCCCGTAGGCCCTGTGGGGCCGGCCGGCCCGGCCGAGCCTGCGGCTCCCGCAGGTCCTACAGACCCGGTGGAACCCTGTAAGCCCTGTACACCTTGGGGGCCGGTGGGGCCTATGGGGCCGACAGGGCCTTGTAGGCCTTGCACCCCTTGCGGCCCGGGCACCGGGCAAAAAACGGGGCAAGGCGGACAGCAGGGCTGACAGCCATGCTGTTCATTGGGTCGATAGATATTCATGAAAAAGCAAGGCTCCTTTCTTTTTGACGGTGAAAAGCCGCTTTTCTGCGAAAAAGAGAAAGCCGGCTATTGGCGGTCTGTTTTACTTTATGCGGACAGGCGGCAAAATGTGACGGCCCATTCCCACTTTATGGAAAATAGGCGGTGTGCAATATGGAAAACTAATAAAATGAGTTTTATAAAGAGGGGGAAGACTTGCCGCGAAAAGAGAAGGTTTTCGGTTGGTTCCGAGCCTAAAAAACGGGCAGCTATGCGAAAAAGCTTTTTTGTCTATACAATATATGGTGTGAAAAGGAAAAAGAATAGCTATATACAGGAATGCCAAAAAAATTGTTTTTTCCAAAAAGGCCTTGCAATTTATACGGTATTGGGCTATTATAGTAGTCGTTCCCTCCGAAAGGGAAAAGAACCACAATATATTGTGGTTCTTCCTAAAAGCGGAAACTATTCAAAAATACATTCACCCGTATTTCTGTTTTGATAGGGATGATTTCAGGAAAACGGACTGCATGGGGAATGAATACAGAAAAAACGTTTCGAACCAAAAACAGCAAAACAGAGAGGGGTAACCGACCGATGATTCAGACAATCATGAAGCGTAATGGCGAAGTGGTTCTGTTTGATGCCAGCAAAATCCGGAATGCCATTTTAAAGGCCAATTCTCATATTTCCGGGGAACGCATGAGCGATTATGATCTTGACAAAGTAACGGCTATGGTAGTCGATGCGCTCAATGCCGGACAGCAAAAAGACGCCATTCCCAATGTGGAAGAGATTCAGGATATGGTGGAAGAAAAGCTGATTGAAAGCGACCTTCCCAAAACGGCCAAAGCCTACATTCTGTATCGGGCCGAACATCAGAAAATGCGGGAAATGAACGCCAATCTGATGAAGATTTACGAAAACCTGACGTTCCAGCCTAGCTCCGAAGTGGATCTCAAGCGTGAAAACGCCAACATTGACGCCGACACCGCCATGGGGACTATGCTGAAATATGGGTCGGAAGGGGCCAAGGCTTTCTATGATGAATATGTCATTCCCCGCGAAATCGCCCAGGCCCATATCAACGGCGATATCCATATTCACGATAAAGATTTCTACGCGCTGACGGAAACGTGCTGCCAGATTAACCTGCTCAAGCTGTTTAAAAATGGGTTTTCCACCGGCCACGGGTACCTGCGGGAGCCCAACGACATCCGCAGCTATTCGGCGCTGTGCTGCATTGCGATTCAGGCCAACCAGAATGAAATGCACGGCGGCCAGAGTATTCCAAACTTTGACTACGCCATGGCGCCCGGTGTTACCAAAACGTTCCGCAAACAGTACTTTAAATCGGTGGCCCAGTACCTGCAGGTGCGGTTCGGGTTTACGTTTGAACAGGCCGATGAATGGACTTCTGCGGTCAAAGAAGATGTGGGCAAGGATGTTTCGCTGGGCACAGCCGAAGCCTATGGTAAAAAGCTGGCTGCCTATCTGGTAGAAAAAATGGAAGGGAAGATTTCCCCCGAAGAAGCCGAAAAAGCAGCGGTCTATTGCCAGAGCAATGCCTATAACGAAACCGATAACGCCACCTACCAGGCTATGGAAGCGCTGGTACACAACCTGAATACCATGAATTCCCGGGCCGGCGCCCAGGTGCCGTTCTCTTCGCTCAACTATGGTACCGACGTGTCGCCGGAAGGCCGGATGGTGATCCGGAATCTGCTGCAAGCTACGGAAGCCGGGCTGGGGGATGGCGAAACGCCGATTTTCCCGGTACAGATCTTCAAGGTAAAGGAAGGCATCAACTATAACGAAGGCGAACCCAACTATGACCTGTTCAAAATGGCCATCCGGGTTTCGGCCAAACGCCTGTTCCCGAACTTCAGCTTTTTGGACGCCCCGTTCAACCTGCAGTACTACCGTCCGGGCGATTATGATTCGGAAGTGGCCTACATGGGCTGCCGGACCCGCGTGATGGGCAATGTGTACGATCCCAACCGCGAAGTTACCTGTGGGCGTGGCAATTTGAGCTTTACCACAATCAACCTGCCCCGCCTGGGGATTGAAGCCCACGGCGATTTGCAGAAGTTCTTCTCGATGCTGGACGACCGCATCGATCTGTGCATTGAACAGCTGCTGCACCGGTTTAAGATCCAGTGCAGCAAAAAGGTCTATAACTATCCCTTCCTCATGGGCCAGGGGGTTTGGATCGATTCCGAAAAGCTCAGCCGGTATGATACGGTGGAAGAAGTGCTCAAACACGGCACGCTGAGCATCGGGTTTATCGGGTTGGCCGAAACGCTGGTCGCCCTGACCGGCAAACACCACGGGGAAAGCGAAGAAAGCCAGCAACTGGGCTTGCGGATTATCTCCTATATGCGCAAACGTATGGATGACGAAAGCCAAAAAACGCATTTGAACTGGTCGCTGCTGGCGACTCCGGCCGAAGGGCTCAGTGGCCGCTTTGTGCGGATTGACGCCAAGAAATACGGCAAACTGCCGGGCATTACCGATCGGGAATACTATACCAACTCGTTCCATGTGCCGGTGTACTATCCCATCAATGCCTTCCGCAAGATTCAGATCGAAGCACCGTACCATGCGCTGACCAATGCCGGCCATATCAGCTATGTGGAACTGGACGGCGATGTATGCAAGAATCTGGATGCGTTCGAAGCGGTGATCCGCTGCATGAAGGAATCCGGCATCGGGTACGGTTCCGTGAACCACCCGGTTGACCGCGACCCGGTATGCGGGTATAATGGTATTATTGATGAAGTGTGTCCCCGGTGCGGACGGCGGGCCGGTGAACCGGTCAGCCTGGAAAAGCTGGAGGAACTGCGCAAAAAGTACCCCAATGTGCCGCTGCAGCACTGCGGATGCTATTGAGAAAAGGATAACGACTACTTTTTGATACAACATCATTGTTTTTAAAGGAGGACTTTACGATGACGGAGAAAAAAATGGAAAACAACGGAACCGTAGGTGCAGGTGTGAATTTTGAACGAATTCGCCGGATTACGGGATACCTGGTAGGGACGACCGACCGCTGGAACAATGCTAAACGGGCGGAAGAACGTGACCGGGTGAAACATTCCCTGACCCGCTAAGTCTGTGACCACGAAAAGGCGCCTTTCTTCTTGAGTGAAGGAAGGCGCCTTTTTTGGGTAGTCCCCCCAGAGGCTGGAAAAAACGGGGCGAAACCCTGAAAAAATCAGAAAAATGCGCGCAAAACATTGCAATATCCTGCGATATCTCGTAAAATGGAGCTGTATAAAACAAAAAAACGGCTATGCCAGTTTCATGCTAAAAGGGGAGGAGACTTGGATGAAGACGTATCGAAAAGTGGGCCGGCGATGTCTGGCCATATTTTGTACAGTGATCATGCTGCTGGTGATGATCCCCGTAGGGGGATCCTATGGGCAGGTAGAAGCCGCTTCCACGGCGACTACAACGGATTACCTATATTTGCGTACCGGACCCGGTACATCCTACGATAAAATCCTTTTGATGGACAAAGGGGCTACGGTCACGCTGGTGGATAACAGTGATGACGAATGGGCCAAAGTCAAAACCTCATCGGGGAAAACCGGTTGGTGCAGCAAAACATATTTATCGTTTGGAAGCACCTCGCAGAGCGGCGGTACGGCCACCACTACCGATGTGCTGAATATGCGTTCCGGAGCCGGAACCAATTATTCGGTTTTACAGGTGTTGCCCAAGGGGACCAAACTCACGGTGGTCGACAGTACCAGCCACAGCGGCTGGGTGAAAGTAAAAACCTCGGCAGGGAAAACCGGTTGGTGCAGCCGGGAGTATTTGTCGCTGTCTTCCGCTTCGGCTATCCCGACGCTGTCGCTGAGCCCGACCAGCAAATCGGTGAAGGCGGGAAGCAGTTTTACCCTGACGGTGACGGCCACCAATAACGGCGGCAAAGTTCCGTCGATTTCCTCATCGGCTACATCGGTAGCGACAGCCAGCTACAGCAAAACAAGTAATGGTAAATACCTTTACACGATTAAAGGTGTAAAGGCCGGGATCTCTACAATTACGGTAAAAGTCGGGTCGGTTTCCAAAACCATGAAAGTAACCGTTACGGCGGCTTCCTCTTCCACGGCAAGCGGTGATACGGCCACCACCACCGATGTGCTGAATATGCGCTCCGGAGCCGGAACCAGCTATTCGGTGCTGCAAGTGTTGCCGAAGGGAACCAAACTCACGGTGGTGGACAGCACGAGCCACAGCGGTTGGGTGAAGGTAAAGACATCGGCGGGGAAAACCGGTTGGTGCAGCCGGGACTATCTGTCGTTTTCCTCTTCCTCCTCTTCTTCGTCAAGCGGAGATACAGCGACGACCACCGATGTATTGAATATGCGTTCGGGGGCCGGGATGACTTATTCGGTGCTGCAGGTGCTGCCCAAGGGAACCAAACTGACGGTAGTCGACAGTACCAGCAACAGCAGCTGGGTGAAAGTGAAGACATCCGCGGGGAAAACCGGCTGGTGCAGCCGCGAATATCTGACGTTTTCTTCTTCGTCGACGGCTACCCCGATGTTGTCGCTCAGCCCCACCAGTCAGAGTGTGGAAGCAGGTGAAAGCTTCACGCTGACAGTAACAGCCACCCATAACGGCAGCACAATTCCGTCGATTTCCTCGTCGGCTACTTCGGTGGCCACGGCCAGCTACAGCAAAACAAGTAATGGCAAATACCTTTACACAATCAAAGGCGTGAAAGCCGGGTCGGCCACCATCACGGTCAAAGTGGGTTCGGTTTCGAAAACCATGAAAGTGACAGTGACGGAAAGCGCCGGAATCGGTGAAACGGCCACCACCACCGATGTGCTGAATATGCGCTCCGGCCCGGGCACCAGTTATACGGTCTTACAGGTGCTGCCGGAAGGGACCAAGCTCACCGTGCTCGACAGCACCAGTCATAGCGGCTGGGTAAAAGTGAAGGCTTCGGCCGGGAACACCGGCTGGTGCAGCCGGGAGTACTTGAAGCTCTCTTCCAGTACGCCGGCGCCCACTTTGTCGCTGAGCCCCACCAGCAAAACGGTGGAGGTGGGCGAAAGCTTTACGTTAACGGTAACGGCTACCAATAATGGCCGCACCGTTCCGTCGATTTCTTCGTCGGCCACATCGGTAGCCACGGCCAGCTACAACAAAACAAGCAGTGGTAAATACCTGTATACGATCAAAGGCGTGAAAGCCGGGTCGGCCACCATCACGGTGAAAGTCGGCTCCGTTTCCAAAACCATGAAAGTAACGGTACAGGAAAAGGAAAACGATGATTTTGCCTATGCCCGTACGACCACCGCGGTCAACCTGCGCCAAGGGCCGGGAACGACGTATACGGTGATTACCACTATGGCTATGGGAACCGTGCTGAATGTACTGGATACGTCGAATCCGGATTGGACAAAGGTCAGCATCTATGGGAGTAATACAACCGGTTATGTGTCGACCGAGTACATTCAGTTCCTGTCGGAACTGCCCTCGGGGGACATTACCCTGTCTCATACGACGGCTTCGATTCCGGCCGGGAAGACGATGTATACCACCGCGACCAGCTCCAGTAGCGGCGCTGTGATCACCTGGACAAGCAGCAATGAAAAAGTGGCCACGGTGCAAAACGGTTATATTTACGCGGTAGCGCCGGGCAGCTGCACCGTAACGGCACAGAGCGGCTCGTCGAAGCAGACGTGCAAAGTGACGGTGACAGCGGCGGAAGCGGTGGAGTTTGCTTACAGCGACCCCAATATCGCCTTTGCCGGTTCCGATGTGACGCTGACGGCGATTACCAATAACCAGCGCACCAAAGTGCGGTTTGCAGTGACGGCCAGCGGCAAAACAACCCAGTATGATGTATCCGGCTACACCACGGAAAAAGCGGTGACCAGCGGCCTGGCGGACCACGAAACCCGCGTGTTCGCCAAGAAGCTTTCGTTTGATAAGGCCGGTACGTATGACGTGAAAGTATATGCGTACAGCAACGGAGCCTGGAGCAGCGATTACGCTACCTTTACGGTATACGTGGTTTCCACGGCGGATGCGACGACCACTTCGACGGAAACCCGCCGGATCAGTGATGAAATGCTGACGATTATCAGCAAAATGGAAGGCTACAGTGCCGGGGTTTATCCCGATACGCTGGCCTACAACATTCCCACCTTGGGGTATGGGTATGTGATCTCCAAAGGGGAGAAGTTCTATAATAACCTCACGAAACGGGAAGCATGGGCGCTGTTGTGCAACACCATCAATACCCGGTCGTATACCAGCGAAGTGAATAAATTTGTAGCCAATAACAATCTGAAAATAAGCCAGTGCCAGTTTGATTCGCTGGTGAGCTTTTCGTACAACGTGGGGTCTGGGTATTGGAACAACCCGTCGGCCTCCATCAGTATGCGGGAAATCATGCTCAACGCCGTGAAGCCCATTACCATTGGTTCTTCCGGGCGCAAAGGTACCAGTACGGAGTCCTTCGTCCTGTATAAAGGGGCGGGCAACAACACCGGGGTGATTACCAGTATTGGGGTGAATACATCGGTGACGGTGTATAAGATGGAATATCAGTCCAGCACCAAACAGATGTGGTATTACCTGACCACCTCTTCGGGCAAAACCGGATGGGCACATGGTGGGTATATCAGCCTGTCGGGCAGCGATTTGGTACATGACCTGCAGTACACCGATTCGTATTGCTACGGCACAGCCATGTTGGAATGGCATAAAGCCGGTGGGGTATGCCTGCCGGGGCTGCTCTATCGCCGGTTGGCGGAATCGAAGGTCTATTCGTTTGCAAATTATACAGACGCGAACCCGTCTTCGTCCAAGTATAAAGTGAATACCTACGGATATACGTACCCCGGTTGTTTGGCCGCTTACGAACGATAAGAAAAAATCCCGTCCGAAAGGACGGGATTTTTTTATAAAAACAGAGCCGGATCGTCTTGACAAGAGAAAGGTCGTATGGTATAGTACATACATTGTTAGTCAAAGCTAACTATTAACAGGCAAAAACTCTCCGGCTGTAGGGGAGTTTTCTTTTCCATAGATAGTTAGTGTAAACTAACCATCAAAAACAGAAAGGATGGGTTCCATGAGCGTGGTGATCATAGGCGGCAATGAAGGGATGGCCGGACAGTATGCCGATATTTGCAAAATTTATGGATGCAAAGCCAAAATATACACAAAGGAACACGGGACAATGAAGCGGAAAATGGGGTGCCCGGATTTATTGATTGTTTTTGTCAGTACGGTGTCCCACAAAATGGTGATCAGCGCTTCGCAGGAAGCGAAACGCAACCACATCCCCATCCATCGGGTGCACTCCAGCAGCGCATCGGCCCTGCATGCGGTACTGGTACAGTATTGCGGGGCATGCACGGGGAAAGGGGAGCAAGACGCATGGAACGGGAATTGATTGCGCTATGTGCGCCCACCTTGGCCCGGTTAAAAACCGGCAGTTTGTTTCGTGTGCGAGTGGAAGAACCCGTTGCCTGGTTTTCACAATTTCGTACGCTGGCGCGCCAGTTGAGGGATAAAGGTATCTATATGACGGTCTTGCAAATCAAAAAGGGCCATGCCCTTTTGTACGTATACCGCAAAGAACGGCTGCAGCAGGATATGGCGTGCCCCAAAGTAGCGGCGTTCCTGGCGTTATGGGGATATCATGGTTCGGTTTGCCAAAGTATCCGGCAGCTGCGCCGCCGGGTAGCCGCCCAGCCGGATTTTCCTCACGAAATCGGCTTTTTTCTGGGATATCCGTTTGAAGATGTGGCCGGTTTTATCCGGCATCAGGGGAAAAACTGCAAATGTGCCGGGTGCTGGAAAGTATATGGGGATGAAGAACGCGCCAAACGGCTGTTTCAAAAATACGAAAAATGCTGCCATGTCTATATGCGTTTGTGGCAGACCGGTACCCCGTTACGGCAATTGGCTGTGGCAGGATAAGAAATTAGGACAAAACCCCCGGCGATTGATACGCCGGGGGTCCTTTTCGTTTGCTTTGTTTTATTAGGCGTGGCCGTAAAAGCCCTGTACAGACACTTCGCCGGAATAAATGATCGCCCGTTCCCCGGTTTCGGTTTCGACGACCAGTTCGCCTTCTTCGGTAATGTCGACAGCAGTTCCCCGCAATTCGATGCCCCCGCGGTCACAATACACCGTGCGGCCCAGGGTTACACACAAATCCCGGTACGCCGGCAGCAAAGACTGCAGGCCGTTTTTCTCGTTTTCTTCCAGGACGTTTTCAAATTCCTGCAAGAAGGAACGCATCAGATAGGCCCGGTTCCATTTTTTGCCGGTGGCCTCTTCCAGGGAAATGGCCCGTTCCCGAATATCGGGGGGATAGCTGCCCTCGTGAATATTCACCCCGGGGCCGATGACCACATATTCCACCTGCTCCATTTCGGCGCCCATTTCCGTCAGAATCCCGCAGATTTTCCGGCCGCCGATGACCACATCATTGGGCCATTTGACTTTAGCCGGTACCCCCGCAACATGGCGCAGCACGCGGCAGATGACCAACCCGGCTAGCAGCGTCATGCGGCTGGCTTGCTGGGGGGAGCAATGGGGCCGCAATAGTAAACTAAACCACAGCCCCCGGCCCGGCGGCGACCGCCAAGCCCGGCCCAACCGCCCTTTGCCGCCGGTCTGTTCTTCGGCTATGACGACAGTCCCGTGGGGAGCCCCCTGTAGCGCCATCCGTTTTGCTTCGTTATTGGTGGAATCGGTCACGGGCCATACCACCAGGTTTTGTCCGATGACCCGGGTGGGAAGAGAAGCCCGGATATTTTCTGCGGTGAGGATATCCGGTTCTTCCTGCAGGCAATACCCACGGTTGGTGACCGATGTAATCGCGTACCCTTCCGCCCGAAGGGCCTTGATGTGTTTCCATACCGTTGTGCGGGACATGCCGAATTCTTCGCTCAGGGATTCCCCGGATACATATGAACCGGCCGAAGCACGCAATTTTTGTAAAATTCGTTCTTTTGTTTTCATGGGCTCCCCCTTCCTGGCACCGGGTTTGTGCCTTTTTGAAAAGGACACCGGCGCCACACGCCACTTTGTCCATTATGAGACATCCCGTAAAAAAAAGCAAGAAGCCATTCCGCAAAATTTTTATAAAAAAAGAAAATTGAGGGAATTTCCGCACACAGAGTGGAAATATGGCAGAAGATCTGATAAAATAAGCAAAACGGATTTTGCTGGTGACCCTTACGATGAGCTACCAGCGCGCGCACTCTGGCAGGCAAAAAGGGCGAAGGCTTTTTTACGGGAGCTTTGGCCCTTTCTGTCTGGTGAAAGAAAGCAGAAACCGTAAGGAGGTTTTTATCCATGAAAGTACGATATGAACGCACAGCGTTTTATTATGAAACCGACCAAATGGCCATTATTCACCATGCGAATTATATCCGCTGGCTGGAGGAAGCCCGTATTTTTGCCATGCAGCAGGTGGGGATTGATTATGCGGCCATGGAAAAAGAGGGAGTGCAGATCCCGGTTTTGGGGGTGGAATGCACCTATCGCTCCATGGTGCGGTTTGGCGACACGGTGAATATCGACGCCTGGGTGGAAGAATACGACGGTGTGCGGTTGGTGATCGGGTACACGATTACCGATAAAAAGACCGGCGAACTGCGTTCCACCGCCCGCAGCCGGCACTGCTTTTTGGCGGCGGCCAGTGGGCGCCCGATTTCGCTCAAGCGCCGGCTGCCCGCTATGCACGAGCGCTTTCTCCGGTTCCTGGAACCGGAACAGGGCGAAGGTTGAATCGTGACGGGTAGAATGGTATAATAACGGTATGCCCTTTTTGGACAAGAAAGAAAGGGAGGGATCAGCAGCATGGATGTGCGCCCTGGTGATGAATTGATTATGAAGAAACCGCACCCCTGTGGGGAAAAGACATTCCTGGTTTTGCGGGCCGGTATGGATTTTCGCATTCGCTGTAAAGGCTGCGGCCGGGAAGTCATGGTGCCGCGGCTGAAGATCGAAAAAAACATCCGGAAAATCATGCGGGACGGCAAACAAGTGATGCCACCGCTGCAGGAATCGTAACCGTTCGGAAAAAGGAGAAGGGAAAGCATGTTTGAAAAAGTGGCGGTTTTTGAAAAGCGCTATGAGGAGATTGAACAGCTGTTGTGTCAGCCGCAAACGGTGCAAGACCCGGCGCGGTACACGGCGCTGCTGCGGGAAAGCAGCGAAATGGCCCCTCTGGTGCAGGAATACCGCCGCTACCGGCAAGCGGTACAGCGGGAAGAACAGGCCCGTAACCTGCTCAAAGAGCCGGGGCTGGATAAAGAGCTGGAAACACTGGCCCAGGAAGAGCTGGCGGCCGGCCGGGCGGAACAGGCTGAAAGCGCTAAGCAGCTGAATGTGCTGTTGCTGCCGAAGGACCCCAACGACGAAAAACCTGTGATTGTGGAAATCCGGGCGGGCGCCGGTGGGGAAGAAGCGGCCTTGTTTTCGGCGGTATTGTTTCGCATGTACAGCATGTATGCCGAAAAAAAGGGATGGGCTTGCGAAGTGATCAGCTGCAATGAAACGGAACTGGGCGGTTACAAAGAAATCTGCTTTTCCGTGGATGGGGCTTCGGCCTACTCGCTGCTCAAATACGAAAGCGGCGTTCACCGGGTGCAGCGTGTACCGGAAACCGAAACCCAGGGGCGGGTGCATACCAGTACCGCGACAGTAGCGGTACTACCCCAGGTGGATGAAGTAACCGTGCAGATTGATCCCAAAGACCTTCAAATCGATACATTCCGCAGCAGCGGCGCCGGTGGCCAGCACATCAATAAGACCAGTTCGGCCATTCGTATTACGCACTTGCCCACGGGGCTGGTGGTGGAATGCCAGGATGAACGAAGCCAGTATAAAAACAAGGAAAAAGCCCTGAAAGTGCTGCGCTCCCGTTTGTTTGAAAGAGCCCAAAAAAAGCAGGATGAAGCGGTAGCGGCGGACCGCCGCAGCCAGGTTGGTACCGGCGACCGCAGCGAACGGATCCGCACCTATAATTTTCCCCAAGGGCGGGTCACGGACCACCGGATTGGGCTAACCCTCTACCGGATTGATTCGTTTGTCAACGGGGATATTCAGGAAGTGCTCGATGCACTGATTGCAGCGGATCAAGCGGAAAAGCTGCGGCAGGCAGCCGGTATGGAAAACGGGTAAATCCCCGTAGAGAAGAGGTTTGACGAAAACGTGAAAACATTACATCTATCGGCCGAAAAACAGGAAGACCTGCGCACGGCGGCCGGTATTATCCGCCGGGGAGGACTAGTGGGCATGCCCACGGAAACCGTATACGGACTGGCGGCCAATGCGCTGAATGGCGCGGCGGTAGCCGGTATTTTTAAAGCCAAGGGCCGTCCGATGGATAACCCCCTGATTGTGCATATCTGTGAACTTTCCCAGTGGGACGAGCTGGTGGACACGATTCCCGACAACGCCCGAAAACTGGCCCAGGCGTACTGGCCCGGCCCCATGACGATTATTTTGCCGAAATCGAAGATCATTCCCGACGAAGTCAGTGCCGGGATGCCTACGGTAGGCGTGCGGTTCCCGTCGCACCCGGTGGCACAGGCGCTCATCCGCGAAAGCGGATGCCCGCTGGCGGCACCGTCTGGAAATCTAAGCGGAAAACCCAGCCCCACCACCGCGGCCTGTATGGCCGAAGATATGGATGGCCGCATTGACGCCATTTTGGATGGCGGCCCTTGCCGGGTGGGGGTGGAGTCTACGGTGGTTACCTTGGCGACCAATCCGCCCCGGTTGCTGCGCCCAGGTGGGATTACCTTGGAGCAGCTGGAGAGCGTGCTGGGCCCGGTAGAAGTCGACCCGGCGGTTACCCATCCGCTGGCTGAAGGCGTTAAGGTGGCTTCACCGGGGATGAAATATAAGCACTATGCGCCCAAAGCCCATGTGATTATGGTCAAAGGGCCGTTTGACGCCTATTGTGCGCTGGTGAATCAGCAACAAGAATCTGGGGTAGCGGCCCTATGCTTTGACGGGGAAGAATCGTTTCTGCACGTTCCCTGTGTGCCGTACGGCACCCGGGAGGATGCGGCTTCCCAGGCTCACGAGATTTTCGAAGCCCTGCGGCAGTTGGATGAAATCGGGGCCAAAATCGTTTATGCCCGGGCCCCATCGCCTACCGGCGTGGGACTGGCCGTTTACAACCGCTTGATTCGGGCGGCTGGTTTTGACGTGATGGAGGTGTGAATATGTTTGTACTGGGGCTCACTGGGCAAACGGGGGCGGGAAAATCCACCGTGGCCCGTATGCTGGAAGAAGAAGGGGCCTGTGTGCTGGATTGCGATAAAATTGCACGGAAAGCCACCGAAAAAGGGAGCCCGTGTTTGCGGGATTTGAGCGATGCGTTTGGAACGGATATTCTGCGGAGTAACGGGGAACTGGACCGTACCTTGCTGGCCAAACGTGCCTTTTCCGGGCCGGAACAAGTGAGCATGCTCAACCGGCTGACCCATCCGTTTATCTGCCAGCTGATTGAAGACGACCTGTATGAAAAGGAACAGGCGGGGGTTCCGGTTATTGTGCTCGATGCCCCTCAGCTTTTTGAGGCAGGGTGTGAACGGTATTGTGGGGCGGTATGTGTCGTGACGGCGCCGGCTGACATCCGGCTGCAGCGGTTGGAGCAGCGGGACGCCCTGCCCCGGGAACTGCTGGAAAAGCGTATGCAGGCACAGCTCGATGAAGGATATTTACGGGAAAAAGCCGATTTTGTCATCGATGGCAGCCAGCCGTTAACCGATGTGCACCGCCAAGTGCAAAAAGTCTGGCGTGCCTGCTGCCGGATCGCCGGTTGCTGACGTTTTTTGAAAAAGGAGGAGCGTATGAGCCGCAGTAATAGGCGCCCGGTGCCCAAAAAGAAACACCGGGCCGTGAAAATTGTGCTTATACTCTTTCTCTTGTTATGCTGTGCAGGGATTTTCCTTTATACACAGCATCGGGAGATTTTAAAGCAGCTTTACCCCTTGCGCTATGAGGAGCAAATCAGTGAATATGCCGGGGAAGAGGACTTGGACCCGTACCTGGTAATGGCGGTCATTCGCACGGAAAGCAGTTTTGATCCCCAGGCCGTCTCATCGGCAGGTGCCTGTGGTTTGATGCAGATGACGCCCCAGACCCTTGACTGGGTGTGTATGCTGGAAGGTGTTTCCGGCTATGAGGAAGAAGATCTCTTTGATCCTTCCACAAGTATTCGGTTTGGATGCGCCTTATTGCGGTATTTAATTGATAAATATCAAAACGTAGAAACGGCTCTGGCGGCGTATAACGCCGGGGTGGGGAATGTGGACAGTTGGCTGCAAGACAGCACCCTGTCCGATGGCAAGGGGAACCTGACGAATATCCCCATTGCCGAAACCCGGGAGTACGTGAAAAAAGTGATGCAGAATCGAGAAATTTACCAATATCTCTATTCAAATTTCCAAGCAAAATAAGGAGGAAACAACTCATGACAAAGAAAGTTGTCAAAAAAGAAGAAGAAACGTATCTCTTCAAAAGAGAAAACGGGCTTCCTACGCTGAGTGAATCCAAAGAAAAGAAAATGAACGCTTTTTGCGAAGAGTACAAGGCGTTTTTGGATCATGGCAAAACCGAACGGGAATGTGTGCGTGAGGCGATTCGCCTGGCGGAAAAAGCCGGCTTTGTCCCCTTTGAAGCGGACAAGAAGTACGCACCCGGCGACAAGGTTTATGTTTCCAACCGTGGCAAAGCCCTGGTACTGGCTGTCATCGGCGAAGAAGGATGCCGCAATGGTGTCGCGATTGCAGCGGCGCATATCGATTCCCCCCGTCTGGATTTAAAGCCCATCCCGCTGTATGAAAGCAACGATATGGCCTTTTTGAAGACGCATTATTATGGCGGTATCAAAAAGTATCAGTGGACGGCCATTCCGCTGACTATGCACGGTACGGTTGTTTGCAAAGACGGCCGGGTGGTGAACCTGTGCGTTGGCGAAAAAGAAGGGGACGAACAGTTCTGCGTGACGGACCTGCTGCCCCATCTTTCGCAGGAACAGTCCGCGAAAACGCTGGGTAAGGCCATCGAAGCCGAAAACATGAACATCCTCTGCGGCAGCAGCCCGATTTCCGGCGAAAAAGGGGAAGAGATGTACAAGCAGAAAGTCATGCAGATTCTGCACGACCGGTATGGCATCTGTGAAGAAGACCTGATGAGCGCCGAAATCGAATTTGTACCGGCGTTCCACGCGGTGGATATCGGGTTTGACCGCAGCATGATTGGTTCCTATGGCCACGATGACCGCGTGTGCGCGTACCCGGCGCTGCAGGCTTTGCTGCACAGCAAAACACCCCGCCGTACCGCCATTGTGGTGCTGGCTGATAAAGAAGAAATCGGCAGCGTAGGGAACACGGGGCTGGATTCGCAGTTCCTGAACTATTTTGTCGAAGATTTGGCCGACGCCGAAGGGCTTAAAGCGCGCCATGTGCTGTCGAAATCCCAGTGCCTGTCCGCTGACGTAACGGCTGCTTTTGATCCCAGCTATGCGTCGGCTTATGATGTGCAGAATGCCTGCCTGATTAACCGCGGTGTGGGTGTAATGAAGTACACCGGTGCCCGCGGCAAGTCTGGTTCTTCCGAAGCATCGGCTGAATTTACCGCCAAGGTTCGCCAGCTGTTCGACGATAACGATGTGCAGTGGCAGATGGGTGAACTGGGCCGCGTGGATTTGGGCGGCGGCGGCACGGTGGCGCTGTATGTGGCCGGACTGAATGTGGATGTCATCGATATCGGGGTGCCGGTGCTTTCCATGCACGCGCCGTTTGAAGTGGTATCGAAGTACGATGTGTACATGACCTATAAGGCTTGCAAGGCGTTCTTTGCCGACTAATCCAAAATAAAAAACGGCAGGGTTTTCACCCTGCCGTTTTCTTTTGCCCATTTTAAGACAAAGAAGACATTATTCCGGTTTGCGTTCCCCGGTATACACAATCCCGCGGCTCGCATCCACCGTCACAGAAGCACCGTTTTTCAGAATGGTGGTGGCAAATTCGGCCCCGACAATCACCGGCTTATTGAGCGCCAAGCCCACGATCGCGGCGTGGGAATCCAGCCCTTCGGCTTCGGTGACAATAGCGCTGGCGGCCCGCATTTCGGGGAGCATATTGTTGTTGGTAAACGGAACCACCAGAATGTCACCCTTGTGGAACTTTTTTTTGACCTGTTCTTCCGTGTGGCATACGCACAGATTGCCCCAGGCGGATTCTTTGGTGATCCCAACGCCCTTTACCTGTACATCGCCGACCATCTGTACTTTCATCAGGTTCGTCGTACCGCTCATGCCCAGCGGTACCCCGGCAGTAATGACCACCAAGTCGCCATCATCCACCAAGCCGCTTTCCCGGGCCCGTTCCACCATGTGGGTGAAGAGCTCATCGGTAGAGTGCATCTCGTTGACCATCAAAGGCGTGACGCCCCAGCTCAGGTTGGTCTGACGGTACACAGTGGGGTCAGGCGTGCCGCTGATAATAGGACATTGCGGCCGGTTTTTCGAGATCATGCGGGTGGTATAGCCGGATTTGGAAACCGTGATAATGGCACGGGCTCCCAAATCATGAGCCGTTGTAACCGTTGCATGGGAAATAGCGGCGGTCACATTGGGATAGGTATCGGCGGTCCGCTTAATGAACAGGGTTTTATAATCGATATCGGCTTCTGTGCGTTCGGCAATCCGGGCCATGGTGCGCACCGCCTGCACCGGGTATTCCCCAGCGGCCGTTTCGCCCGATAGCATGATCGCGCTGGTCCCGTCATAAATGGCGTTGGCCACGTCAGTGGATTCGGCGCGGGTGGGACGGGGGTTATGCATCATGGAATCCAGCATTTGGGTGGCCGTTACCACCTGTTTGCCGGCAGCGCGGGTTTTGTCGATCAGTTTTTTCTGAATAACAGGGATTTCTTCCAGCGGGATTTCCACACCCAAGTCGCCGCGGGCGACCATGACCCCGTCGGCAGCCTGCAGAATGGAATCGATGTTTTCCACACCCTCAGCATTTTCAATTTTGGCAATGATGCGAATGTGGTTTCCGCCCAGCCGTTTCAGAAGCGAACGCATTTGCTGAATGTCATAGGCCGAGCGGGTAAAAGAAGCTGCAACGTAGTCGAACCCCTGCTCGACACCAAAAGCCAAGTCTTCGCTGTCTCGTTCACTGATAAACGGAAGCGAAAGCGAAACACCGGGCACATTGATGCCCTTATGAGCCGAAACCGGCCCGCCGTTCACCACCCGGCAGACAATATCAGTTTTTGAACATGTTTCTACGACCATCTCAATCAGGCCATCATCGATCAAAATACGCGTGCCCGGGGTAACGTCGTCGGGCAGTCCGGCAAAGGTGATACTGGCAATGGTTTCATCACCTTCGACTTCACGGGTTGTTAAGGTGAATTTATCGCCCGCCTTCAGGAATACCTTCGGTTCTTTAAATTCTTTCAGGCGGATTTCCGGCCCTTTGGTATCCAATAATAGGGCCAGCGGCAACCCCAGTTCTTCCCGGATAGCTTTGACCGCATCCACGCGGCGTTTTTGTTCCGCATGAGTACCATGGGAAAAATTGAGACGTGCGACATCCATGCCGGACTGAGCCAGCTGACGCAGGACACCTTCCCGGTCAGTGGCAGGGCCCAGTGTGCAGATGATTTTTGTTTTTCTCATTTAGCAGCAGCTCCTTTAATTTTGCGCAGGAAGCAAAAATATTTTCACAAATCTATCATATCGTTTTTTTTTGTAACTTGCAAGGCAAAATCATGAATCGCGCGTAAAAACCTGTGAATCTCTGCTAGAATCAAGCTATATATATCGATTTTTCGTAAACTTTACAAATTCTATACATATACAGGGGCCAAGCGGGAACAGTTGAATTTTTACGGGGAACGTACTACAATAAACAGAAAAGACCCGGAAAATCCGTCCGGGGAAAAAGGAGGTTGCCCTGTGCCGGGTAAAAAATCAAAAAATCGTATTGAACACGGCAAACCCAGTTGGCATGCCGATGAACAAATTAAACGAATTCGCCTTTTGATGGTTCTGGTTTTTGTCCTGCTGGTGACGGTCACTGGCGTGGGGGTATGGTATGCCTACTCCCAAATTCACGAACTGGCCCAGAATGGTTCGATTTTGGAAACCAGCAAACAGGAAGAAAGCAGCGAAGTGGAAGAAGAAGCCTTGCCGGTTTACAGCGATGCGTTTTGCCTGAAAATCTGTTCGGTTGACGATCCGCTGGAAGAAGACGAAGCTCCCGAGCTGACCGAGTATGAAGGCGTGCAGATGGATGAGCGGATTGTGCCGGCCCTGGAAGCTCTGCTGCAAGCAGCCGAAGAAGCCGGGGCCCCCTTGCAGGTAACGGGCGGGTATGTCAGTTCGGATGAGCAGGACAATTTATACGAACAAGAAGTCAACCGGCTGATAAAGGAAGAAAAACTTTCCCGGGTAATGGCCGAACGGCAAGCGGAGAAAACCGTGCCAAAAGGTGGCGGCAGCGAAGGGCAGACGGGTATGACAGTAACGGTTGCTCAGGCTGGTGACTCGAAAACCGATTTTCAAAAAACCGAAGCGTATAATTTCCTGGTGCGGTATGCGGCGGATTACGGGTTTGTGTTCCGTTACCCAGAAGGCAGCGAAGTGATCACCAATCACGACTTTGATCCTACCAGTTTGCGGTATGTGGGAACCAAAAATGCCCAGCGCATGCGGGAAATGTCTATGTGCCTGGAAGAATATGTGAGGTACCGTTCCAACGCACAGGGGTGATTTTTGGGGAAAAGCCGGAAAGTCCGGAAAGAAATTGTGAAAATCATGTTTTTTTGTCTTGCATTTCTGACGGGCTTGTGCTATAATCCATTTGTTAATCTTGCAGTACGGCTGAAAGAGGTGACCAGACAACATGAAAGAAAATCTGCATCCCAAGTACGAGAAGACCACGATTACCTGTGCCTGTGGCAATGTGATCGAAACGGCCTCCACGAAAAAGGATATTCGCGTGGAAATTTGTTCCAAATGCCATCCGTTCTTCACCGGCAAACAGAAGTTGGTGGATACCAGCGGGCGCGTTGATATGTTCAAAAAGCGTTACGGCCTTGGCAAATAATTCACACAGCATAAATACAGGCGGCGCATGTGGGCTAACCAGGCGCCGCCTATATTTTTTTCTTCCAAAAACGTGGGGGGCGAAAGGATGACGGAATATCGAACGGTAAAAGAATTTGCCAGCGCGGAATTTACGGAAAAGCGCTCCCGTTTTATCGGGTGGTGCCGCCCGGTTACCACGCAGGAAGAAGCGGTCGCGTTTATCGACGAAATTCGGTCCCGCCACTGGGACGCGACGCACAATGTGTACGCCTACCGGCTGCGGGACGGCCAAATCCAGCGCTATAATGACGACGGAGAACCTCAGGGTACAGCGGGCATGCCGGTATTGGATGTGCTGCAAAAAAGCAACCTGGTGGATGTCGTGGTGGTGGCTACCCGGTATTTTGGCGGCATTTTGCTGGGTGGCGGCGGTTTGGTTCGGGCGTATTCCCACACATCTTCCATTGCGGTGAAGGCGGCGGGTATCGTCTGTATGAAACCTTGCCAGATGCTGACGCTTGCCTGTGATTACAGCCGGTACGGACGGCTGGATTCTTTAATACCCGAATGTGGTGGCCTGATCGACGACACGCGGTTTGGTGAACACGTGGAAATCGATTTTCATATGGAACCCGCGCTGGTGCCGCATTTTCAAAAACGTCTGGCCGATGCTTCCAATGGGCAAGTCCAGGCAGAGGTGACGGGAGAAAAGTATTTTCAGCAGGAAATTCTTCCCGAATAGGAAGAAAAAAAGAAAAAAGAAAAAGGGAAAAACCGATTTTTTGCGTATATTTCTTTATAGAGAGCTTTTTCGCCCATATGGCTTCGGGCTGGTTTTCGATTCCTTTTCACAAAGGGGGTGAGAATCGTGCCATTACCGGATTCTTTTTTGGAAGAGCTCAAGGCTCGCAGTGATATTACCGATATTGTTTCTTCGTATGTACAGCTCAAACGGCGGGGCCGCAATATGGTAGGGCTTTGCCCATTCCACCATGAAAAGACCCCTTCCTTTAATTTGTATCCGGAAAACGGGTCATTTTATTGTTTTGGCTGCGGAGCGGGGGGTGACGTGATCACCTTTATCCGCCGCATCGAAAACTTGGATTACATGGAGGCCGTCCGTTTTCTCGCGCAGCGGGCCGGCATTCCCGTGCCGGAAGAACGGGTGGACGATGGGATGGCGCGGCTGCGGACCCGGGTGTTGGAGATTAACCGGGAATCGGCCCGCTTTTTTCACCGGTTTTTGATGGGGGAAGAGGGCAAGGCGGGGCTTGCGTACTTGACAAACCGCGGGCTTTCCCTGCGCACGATCCGTCATTTTGGGTTGGGCTTTTCACCACCTGGCCGGTTTACCCTTTGCGACCATTTGCGGAAAGCCGGCTATACGGAAGACGAGATGATCACCGCCAATGTGGCGTTTCGCAGCCGCAGCGGCCGGGCGATGGACCGCTTTCACGACCGGGTCATGTATCCGATTATCGATTTGCGGGGCAACGTGGTCGCGTTTGGTGGGCGGATTCTCACGGACGAAAAGCCCAAGTACATCAATACCAACGACACCCCCGTGTACCACAAGAGTAACGGGCTGTTCGCTATGAACTTTGCGAAAAATGCCGAGGCTGGCTACCTGATTTTGGCCGAAGGCTATATGGACGTGATCGCGCTGCACCAAGCGGGCTTCCCCCAGGCCATTGCTTCCCTGGGCACATCGCTGACAGCGGAACAGGCGCGGCTGATGAGCCGGTACACCAAAGAAGTGGTGATCTGTTACGATGCCGATGGGGCCGGGCAAAAGGCTACGGCTCGCGCTATGCCCATTTTGCGGGACGCAGGGCTGCTGGTGCGGGTGCTCACGGTGCCCGACGGCAAAGACCCCGACGAATTTATACGGTCTCATGGGGAAAAGGGCCCGATCCTGTTTAAAAAACTGCTGGAAACTTGCAGCAACGACGTAGAATACCGGTTGCAGAAGTTAAAAGACCAGCAAAATATTCAAACAGAAAGCGGCCGGGTGCAGTACTTAAACGCGGCGGCGGAAGTACTATCGGAAATTGAAAACCCCATTGAGCGCGACGTATATGCCGGCCGTTTGGCCGAAGAAACGGGCGTGGAACGCAGCTCGGTTTTGCTGCTGCTGCGGCAGCTCGATCGCAAACGTGTGAAAACCCGGCGCCGGCAGGAACTGCGCCAGGAGCAACAGGAGCTCAGCGCTGTGAAAGACCGGGTGAACCCGGAAAAGAAAGATCATCTGCGGGCGGCGGCGGCCGAGGAAGGATTGATCGTCTATTTGTTCGATCACCCGGACGACGCCGGAAAAATTCGCGAGAAAATTCCACCGGAAAAATTCTGCACGGCCTTTAATCGCCGTGTATATGCCAGTTTGCTGGAAAAGATAGGAACAGGTACCAGTGTATCTTTGTCCGATCTGAGCGAAAGTTTGACGGTGGATGAAATGGCTTCGGTGGCGCATATGTTGGCCCGCCGCCATGAAGCGCCCCTCACCCGGCGGGATGTGGGCGAACTGATCGGTGTAATTCTGGCCGAAAGCGAAAGCCTGGGCCGGGAAGGCATAAAAAAGGCAACGGACGAAGAGCTGGCTCTCCAGCTTTTAAAGATCCGGGAACAGAAAAACAGGAGGAACTGACGCATGGAAGTACAGAATAAAAAGAACGTGGTTCACGATCTGTTGGAAACCGGGAAATCCAAAGGCTCGCTGACGACAAAAGAAATCAGCGACGCCTTTGGCGATATGGATATAGAACCCGAGCAGTTTGAAAAGCTGTATGATATTTTGGAAAGCCAGGGAATCGAAATCGTAGACGATATGGCTGATCTGCAGATTGACGATATCATCCTGGAAGAACCGGAGATCGAACCGGAAGAAATGGAAAATGCGCTCTCTACCGAGGGCATTGCCATTGACGACCCGGTGAAGGTGTATTTAAAGGAAATCGGCCGGGTGCCGCTGTTGTCGCCGGACGAAGAAATCGAACTGGCCAAGCGGATTAAAGAAGGGGACGAAGCGGCCAAAAAGCGGCTGTCGGAAGCCAACCTGCGTCTGGTGGTCAGCATTGCCAAACGGTATTTGGGCAGAGGCATGCAGTTCCTCGATCTGATTCAGGAAGGGAACCTGGGGCTGATCAAGGCGGTGGAAAAATTCGACTATACCAAGGGCTTTAAGTTTTCTACCTATGCCACGTGGTGGATCCGGCAGGCTATTACCCGCGCCATTGCCGACCAGGCCCGTACCATCCGGATTCCGGTGCACATGGTCGAAACCATCAACAAAGTAAAGAAGGTATCGAGCCAGCTGTTGCACCAGAATGGCCACGAACCTTCGGCCGAAGATATTGCGTATGTGCTGGACATGCCCGAAGACAAAGTGCGCGAAATCATGCGGGTGGCCCAGGAACCCGTTTCGCTGGAAACGCCCATTGGCGAAGAAGAAGACAGCCATCTGGGGGATTTTATTCCTGACGATGATGCACCGGCGCCGCAGGATGCCGCTTCGCACACGCTGCTCAAAGAACAGCTGACGGAAGTGCTCAGCACCCTGACCGACCGGGAAGCCAAAGTGCTCAAACTTCGCTTTGGCCTGGAGGATGGCCGCAGCCGTACGTTGGAAGAAGTGGGCAAAGAATTCAATGTAACCCGGGAACGCATTCGCCAGATCGAAGCCAAAGCTCTGCGGAAATTGCGCCATCCCAGCCGCAGCAAGCGCCTGAAAGATTTTCTGGATTAAATCCATGTGGAAAGGAGGAGTTTCTGGTGCAAATTACACAGGGAACGGATTATGCCGTGCGCATTGTGGATGTATTGGCACGGTCCCAGCAGCGCATGGATGCGGCATCCGTCAGTGAACAAGCACAGGTACCCTCCCGCTTTTGTCTAAAAATCCTGCGCAGCCTGGTACACAGTGGCATTGTCACATCGTATAAAGGGGCCAAAGGCGGCTATACGCTGGCGCGTCCCGCCGGGATGATTACCCTATTAGAAGTGATTGAAGCGGTCGAAGGCCCTTACCGGATCAGCCGGTGCCAGGACAGTCAGTACCAGTGTTGTCACACGTCGTGCCGGTTTCATAAGATTTACGCCGAAATCACCGATCTTGTCAGAGAGAAATTGGCGGCCTATACATTTTCGCAGGACGAGCATACGAAACAGGAAGAATAAGCGGAACAGCCGCCCGGCGCCATTTTTATGGTGCGGGCGGTTTTTCAGGGAAAAAAGGAGCGGTTTACCATGTTGGAACGAATGGAGGACTTTTTCGCACGCCGAATCGACGGGTATGAGGAACACATGCTGCAAGAGGTGGAAGGCTGTGAAGAAGGGTACCGGCGTATGGCCACGTTGGTACCTGGCCATACCTTAAACCTGCTGGACCTGGGGTGCGGGACCGGGTTGGAATTGCAGGCAATTTGGGAAAAAAAGCCGGATATTATGGTGTATGCCATCGATTTGTGCCCCCAAATGTTGGAAAAGCTCAAAGAAAAGTATACGGACAAAAGTATGACCGTGGTGTGCGGCGATTATTTCCGCCATCCTTTTGGGCGCAACCATTTTGACGTAGCCGTGTCATTTGAAAGTTTTCATCATTTTGCGCCGGTTGAAAAGTTTCGCCTGTACCGCAAAATTTGGGCTTCTTTGCGGAAAGATGGGTTGTTTTTGTTGGCGGATTATATGGTGCGCTCCTCGGCCGAAGAAGAAAAGCTGCGGAAAGAGGATGCCCGGCTGCGGCAGGAGGAAGGCTGGGGCAAAGAAGACATGCTGCACAGCGATATTCCTCTTACGGTCAGCCACGAAAAAGAACTGCTGCGCAAAGCCGGTTTTTGCCATATTACGGAAGTGTGGCATGCGGGGGATACCGTGCTGCTGCAGGCACAAAAGGGCGAGTAAAATGTCACACGCCTCCGGGTGTTTGTAAACAGAAAAAGAAGAACCCGTTCGCGTTCTCAAGGGCAAATGCGAACGGGTTCTTTCAAAATATGGCGCCAAAAACGAAAAAGAAAAGGGATTTCCCACAAAATACGCGGAAATCCCTTGACAGTCCGAAAAATCTACCGTATACTATTATACTGCATCATCATGGATATGTATGTTCTGGTAACCTGCAAATACCATAGCACATTTCTTTGAAAAATGCAAGAGTTTGTTTAAATTGCCATCTGCCGGAAGGCGCCTGTTTTCCGGCAAAACGGTTCCCCCAATCGCCGCGCTTTGAAAAAAGAAAGGGCGGGGCGAAATACATGGATATGGAGTGATAGAGCCAATGGTGAATGTCAAACCGGTGCAGTTGGGCCGCACAGAACGCATGAGCTTTTCGCGCATCAACGAAGTGCTGGGCATGCCGAACCTGATTGAGATCCAGAAGAACTCGTATAAGTGGTTTCTGGACGAAGGGCTGAAAGAGGTATTCCGTGACGTTTCCGGGATTACCGATTTTACCGGCAACCTGGTTCTAGACTTTGTTGATTACAAGCTGGATGACAAGCCCAATTACAGTGTGGAAGAGTGCAAAGAGCGCGACGCCACGTATGCAGCGGCTCTTCGGGTAAAAGCCCGTCTTCACAATCGTGAGACCGGCGAAGTGAAAGAATCCGAAGTGTTCATGGGAGATTTCCCTCTGATGACCGACAGCGGCACGTTTGTAATCAACGGGGCCGAACGTGTAATTGTTTCCCAGTTGGTTCGTTCCCCCGGCGTGTATTACAAAATGGAATACGACAAAACCGGTAAGGAACTGTATAGCTCCACGGTCATCCCGAACCGCGGTGCCTGGCTGGAATATGAAAACGATGCCAACGATGTCTTCTATGTGCGCATCGATAAAAACCGCAAACTGCCGGTAACCGTGTTCCTGCGTGCGCTGGGACTGGGTACCGACGAACAGCTGCGGGAATACTTCGGTACGGATGACCGTATCGAAGCCACCATCGAAAAGGACCCCACCAAAACCCAGGAAGAAGCCCTCTTCGAAGTGTACCGCCGCCTGCGTCCCAGCGAACCGCCGACGATTGAAAGTGCGCAGTCGCACATCAACGGCCTGTTCTTTGACGAACGCCGGTATGATCTGTCCCGCGTGGGCCGCTATAAGTACAATAAGAAGCTGAACCTGTGCGGCCGTCTGGCCGGGCAGCAGCTGACCCAGCCCATTGTCAACCCCAGCACGGGCGAAGTGATGGCCGAAGCCGGTACGGTGGTATCCCGTGAACTGGCTACGGAAATGGACGACGCCGGTGTGACGGTGGCTTATGTGCAGGTAGGCGACCGGGAAGTCAAGATTATTTCCAATGGCATGGTGGATATTCAGAAATACGTTTCCTTCGATGCCAAAGAGGAATGCGATATCAATGAACGTGTGCGCTATGTGGTGCTCAGCGAAATTCTGGACGCCTGCGGGGACAATGAAGAAGCCCTCAAGGACATGATCCGCGCCCGTCATGATGAATTGATTCCGAAACACATCATCCTGGACGACATTTTCTCCACGGTGAACTATATGAACTGCCTGGCCATGGGCCTTGGCACCACCGATGATATCGACCACCTGGGCAACCGCCGTATTCGTTCGGTAGGCGAACTGCTGCAGAATCAGTTCCGCATTGGGTTCTCCCGGTTGGAACGCGTGATTCGTGAACGGATGACGCTGCAGGCACAGGAAGCGGACCAGCTCACGCCCCACACCCTGATCAACATCCGTCCGGTGGTAGCGGCCATTAAAGAATTCTTCGGTTCTTCGCCGCTGTCCCAGTTCATGGATCAGACGAACCCCCTGGCCGAACTGACGCACAAGCGCCGTCTGTCGGCTTTGGGCCCCGGCGGCCTGTCCCGTGACCGCGCCGGGTTCGAAGTGCGTGACGTACACTATACACATTACGGCCGTATGTGTCCTATTGAAACGCCTGAAGGACCTAACATCGGGTTGATCTCGTACCTGGCTACGTTTGCCCGCATCAATGAATACGGGTTTATCGAAACGCCGTATCGCCGCGTCGAAAAAGGCACCGGCCATGTAACCGACGAAGTGCTGTATATGACGGCCGATATGGAAGACGAATACGTGGTTATCCAGGCGAACGAACCCCTGGATGAAAACAACTGCTTTGCGAACCAGAAAGTGGTTGGCCGTTACCGCGACAACTTCGTGGAAGTAGACCGCCGCGAAGCGGACTTCATGGACGTATCGCCTCGAATGGTCGTTTCGGTGGCTACGGCTATGATCCCGTTCCTGGAAAACGACGACGCCAACCGTGCTCTGATGGGTTCGAACATGCAGCGGCAGGCTGTTCCGCTGTTGCGTACTGAAGCGCCTATTGTCGGGACCGGTATGGAATACAAAGCCGGCGTGGACAGCGGCGTGTGTGTGCTGGCCCGCCGCGGCGGTGTGGTGCGTAGCGTCAGCGCTGACGAAGTGCGTGTCACGGCCGACAACGGCGAAACCGATATTTACCACATCCTGAAGTTCATGCGTTCCAACCAGAGCACCTGTATCAACCAGGTACCGGTGGTGAACCGCGGTGAACGGGTGGAAAAGGGCGATGTCATCGCCGACGGCCCCGCCATTCACAATGGCGAAATTTCCCTGGGCAAAAACGCCCTGATCGGCTTTATGACCTGGGAAGGTTACAACTACGAAGACGCCGTTCTGATCAATGAAAAGATCGTGCGCGACGACGTGTACACCTCCATCCACATTGAAGAATATGAAATCGAAGCCCGCGACACCAAGTTGGGGCCGGAAGAAATCACCCGTGACATTCCCAATGTCAGCGAAGATCTGCTGCGGGATCTGGATGACCGCGGGATTATCCGTGTGGGCGCCGATGTGCGTGCCGGTGATATCCTGGTGGGGAAGGTAACGCCCAAGGGCGAAACGGAACTCACCGCGGAAGAACGCCTGCTGCGCGCGATCTTCGGTGAAAAAGCCAGAGAAGTGCGTGACACGTCTTTGCGTGTGCCGCACGGCGAATATGGCATCGTGGTGGATGTGAAAGTTTTCACCCGTGAGAACAGCCACGATGAACTGAGCCCCGGTGTAAACAAGGTGGTGCGCTGCTATATTGCCCAGAAGAGAAAGATCAGCGTGGGCGACAAGATGGCAGGCCGTCACGGCAACAAGGGCGTTGTGTCCCGCATTTTGCCGCAGGAAGAAATGCCCTTCCTGCCCGACGGTACGCCGCTGGATATCGTGCTGAACCCCTTGGGCGTGCCTTCCCGTATGAACATCGGGCAGGTACTGGAAGTGCACCTGGGCTATGCGGCCCGTGCACTGGGCTGGAAGATCATGACGCCCGTCTTCGACGGTGCCCATGAAAGCGACATTCGCGATGCGTTTGCTCTGGCCCATGAAAAATGGTATAACCCCGAAACGCCGCTGAACCCGGCTGATTTCGGTGATAAGATCGACTTTAGCAAAATCGACCTGACCCCCGACTGCAAAACGACCGTCTACGATGGCCGTACCGGTGAAAAGTTCGAAAACCGCGTCACGGTGGGTGTGATGTATTACCTGAAGCTGCACCACCTGGTCGATGATAAAATCCATGCCCGTTCCACCGGTCCGTACTCGCTGGTTACGCAGCAGCCTCTGGGTGGTAAAGCCCAGTTCGGCGGCCAGCGTTTCGGCGAAATGGAAGTGTGGGCGCTGGAAGCGTACGGCGCGGCTTATACCCTGCAGGAAATCCTGACTGTGAA
The DNA here is from genome assembly GCA_930990065.1 of uncultured Clostridia bacterium. Taxonomy (GTDB): domain Bacteria; phylum Bacillota; class Clostridia; order Oscillospirales; family Acutalibacteraceae; genus Heritagella; species Heritagella caecorum. Next base: position 36,305 of record CAKNOA010000008.1, read on the forward strand.
GTCGGACGATGTGGTCGGCCGTGTGAAGACGTACGAAGCCATTGTCAAGGGCCAGAATATTCCGAAGCCCGGTGTGCCTGAATCCTTCAAGGTGCTGATCAAAGAACTGCAGAGCTTGGGTCTGGATGTGAAAGTGCTGGATAAGGACGAACAGGAAATCGACCTGAAACAGAACTTTGACGATGATGACAACATGGGCTTTGCTCCCAGCGATTACGCCGACGAACTGACCAGTGGGGTGCAGGAAGGCGACGACATCGAAGGGTACACTGTGGAAGATCCCGACGAAGGCAACGACTTCGGCTTTGACGATAGCATGGGCTTTGATGAAGCTCTGTTCAGCGATGAAGACTCGTCGGATTCGACGGATGAATAAAAACAGGAGGTTACAGGATGGAATTTACCGAGTTCGAATCGATTAAAATCGGCCTGGCTTCTCCCGACCAGATTCGCAACTGGTCCCATGGCGAAGTGAAAAAACCCGAAACGATTAACTATCGTACTCTGAAACCCGAACGTGACGGCCTGTTCTGTGAACGGATTTTCGGGCCGACGAAGGACTGGGAATGCCACTGCGGCAAGTATAAGCGGATTCGTTATAAAGGTAAGGTGTGCGACCGCTGCGGTGTGGAAGTAACCCGCAGCAAAGTGCGCCGGGAACGGATGGGCCACATTGAGCTGGCCGCTCCGGTTTCCCATATCTGGTATTTTAAGGGCATTCCGTCCCGCATTGGTTTGATGCTGGACATTTCGCCCCGTATGCTGGAAAAAGTGCTGTATTTTGCCCAGTATATTGTGACGGACCCCGGCAATGTGCGGGAACTGTCCAAAAAGCAGATGCTCACGGAAAAAGAATACCGCGATCTGCGTGAAAAATATGAAGACGATTTCCAGGCGGGCATGGGGGCCGAAGCCATCAAAAAGCTGCTGGAAGAAATCGATTTGGAAGCCCTGTCCCAGGACCTGAAAACGGAACTGGAACATGCTTCCGGCCAGAAGCGTGTGCGTATCCTCAAGCGCCTGGAAGTGGTGGAATCCTTCCGCCTGTCGGGGAACCGCCCCGAATGGATGATCCTGGATGTTGTTCCGGTCATCCCGCCGGATATCCGCCCCATGGTACAGCTGGACGGCGGCCGTTTTGCCACGTCGGATCTTAACGACCTGTATCGCCGGGTGATTAACCGGAATAACCGTTTAAAGCGCCTGTTGGAACTGGGCGCGCCGGATATCATTGTCCGCAACGAAAAGCGCATGCTGCAGGAAGCGGTGGACGCCCTGATCGACAACGGCCGCCGTGGCCGTCCCGTGACCGGGCCGAACAACCGCCCGCTCAAATCCCTGTCCGATATGCTCAAGGGCAAACAGGGCCGGTTCCGTCAGAACCTGCTGGGCAAGCGTGTTGACTATTCCGGCCGTTCCGTTATCGTGGTTGGGCCCGAACTGAAAATGTATCAGTGCGGTCTGCCCAAAGAAATGGCACTGGAACTGTTCAAACCCTTTGTCATGAAGCGCCTGGTGGAAACTAACGCCGTTGGAAATATTAAGGCGGCTCGTAAAGCCGTTGAACGCGCCAAGCCCGAAGTATGGGATGCTTTGGAAGTGGTCATTAAGGGTCACCCCGTGCTGCTCAACCGTGCTCCTACGCTGCACCGCTTGGGTATCCAGGCATTTGAACCCGTACTGGTGGAAGGCCGCGCCCTGAAACTGCACCCGCTGGCTTGTACGGCTTATAACGCCGACTTCGACGGCGACCAGATGGCTGTGCACGTACCGCTGTCGGCTGAAGCGCAGGCAGAAGCCCGCTTTTTGATGCTGGCAGCCAACAACCTGCTCAAACCCTCCGATGGCCGTCCGGTAACCGTGCCGACTCAGGACATGGTGCTGGGGTCCTACTGGCTGACGTTGGACCGCGATGGGCAGATTGGCGAAGGCAAGATCTTCCGCGATGTAAACGAAGCTTTGATGGCGTACGATACCCATGTGGTAAACCTGCAGTCGAAGATTAAGGTGCGCCGCACCGGGATTTGGAACGGCGAACCGATTGAAGACCTGATCGATACCACGGTAGGGAAGATCATTTTCAACCGTCCCATTCCGCAGGATCTGGGGTATGTGGACCGCACCAAGCGGGAAAATGCCCTGAAGTTTGAAATTGACTTCCTAGTAGGGAAGAAGCAGCTGGGCAAAATTATTGAACGGTGCATCAAGGTGCATGGCACGGCCATGACCAGTGAAGTGCTGGACGATATCAAGGCCCAGGGCTATAAGTACTCCACCCTCAGCGCCATCACGGTGGCCGTTGGCGATGCGACAATCCCGAAGGAAAAGAAAGAGATTATCGCAGAAGCCGAAGCCCAGATCGATGAAATCACCGATGAGTTCCGCGATGGCTTGCTCAGTGATAATGAACGGTACAACGCCGTTCTGAAGACCTGGGAAAAGGCGACCAACGACGTAACCGATGCCCTGCAGAAGGGTCTGGACCGTTACAACCCCATTTATATGATGGCCGACTCCGGTGCTCGTGGTACCATGAGCCAGATTCGTCAGCTGGCCGGTATGCGTGGCCTGATCGCCAACACCTCCGGTAAGACGATCGAAATTCCTATTCGTGCGAACTACCGTGAAGGCCTGAACATCCTCGAATACTTCATTTCGTCCCGTGGTGCCCGGAAAGGCCTGGCCGATACGGCTCTGCGTACGGCGGACTCCGGTTACCTGACCCGCCGTCTGGTCGACGTTTCCCAGGACGTAATCATCCGGGAAGAAGACTGCGGTGCGACCGATGGACTGGAAATCTTCGACATCCGCGAAGGTAGCGAAGCCATCGAAAGCTTGCATGAACGTCTGCAGGGCCGCTTCCTGGTACAGGATTTCTGTGATCCCGAAACCGGTGAAGTGCTGGTTTCCAAAGATAAGATGATGGATGACCATGACGCCGACATCATTGTGGGCCATGGCGTGGAACGCATCAAGATCCGTTCCATCCTGAACTGCCGCGCCAAACACGGTGTGTGCAAAAAGTGCTACGGTTCCAACCTGGCCAACGGCCAGCCGGTTACCGTGGGTGAAGCCGTTGGTATTATCGCGGCTCAGTCCATCGGTGAACCCGGTACGCAGCTGACCATGCGTACATTCCACACCGGCGGTGTTGCCAGTGCGGAAGATATTACCCAGGGTCTGCCCCGCGTAGAAGAACTGTTCGAAGGCCGCCGCCCGAAACACCTGGCCATCCTCAGCGAAATTCCCGGTGTGGTGAACTTTGAAGATATCAAGAAAAACCGCCATGTGGTGGTAACCAATACCGAAACCGGCGACAGCAAATCGTACCTGATTCCGTTCGGTTCCCGTATTCGTGTACACGAAGGGGACGTGGTCGAAGCGGGTGCCCGGCTGACCGAAGGTTCCGTGAACCCCCACGACGTGCTCACCATCAATGGGGCCCAGGCTGTGCAGGATTATCTGATCCAGGAAGTGCAGCGTGTGTACCGGATGCAGGGCGTAGATATCAACGATAAGCACATCGAAGTTATCGTCCGGCAGATGATGCGCAAAGTCCGCGTGGAAGATGCGGGCAGCACAGGCCTCTTGCCGGCGTCCATGGCCGACAAGCTGGAAGTGGAACTGGCCAACGAAGAGATTCGCCGCCGCATTGCTGAAGGCGAAACCGACCTGAAGGAAGCAACCGTAACGCCGGTGCTGCTGGGTATCACCAAAGCCTCGCTGGCTACCGATTCGTTCCTGTCGGCCGCTTCGTTCCAGGAAACGACCCGCGTACTGACCGATGCTGCGATTAAGGGCAAATCCGACCCGCTGCTGGGCCTGAAAGAAAACGTCATTATCGGCAAACTGATTCCGGCCGGTACCGGTATGCAGTGCTACAGTGACGTGACCGTGGAAGATGTAACCCAGCCGGAAAAAAATGAAAAAGAAGACTTGACAAATGCTGGTTGATTCCTGTATAATCAGTGCTTGGGATAGTCTGTAGGAAAACAGTATCCTGCCTCGCTTTGGGGCAGGATACTGTGCTGTACAGAATCTTTTAAGAAGAGGGTATATTTTCCAGCCCTGCGGGTTATCCTATTGACAGTTTGCTGTGTAAATGGGATTTCCCATTTCACATATTGATTTTTCAGGCAAGGAGGTGTCATGTTTGCCTACTTTTAATCAGCTGGTTCATACCGGTCGCGAAGTTGCTCAGAAGAAGAGCAAGGCCCCTGCACTGCTCAAAGGTTGGAACTCCAAGAAGAGAGTGGCCATCAATCAGGCTTCTCCCCAGAAGCGTGGTGTGTGCACGTCCGTAAAGACCGCTACCCCCAAGAAGCCTAACTCGGCTCTGCGTAAGATCGCTCGTGTGCGTCTGTCCAATGGGGTAGAAGTTACGGCTTATATCCCCGGTGTTGGTCACAACCTGCAGGAACACAGCGTCGTCATGATTCGTGGCGGCCGTGTAAAGGACGTTCCCGGTGTTCCGTACCACATTATCCGTGGTGCTCTGGATGCCCAGGGCGTTGCCAAGCGTATGCAGGCCCGTTCCAAGTACGGTGCGAAGCGTCCCAAGGCTGGCGCTGCGAAGAAGTAATTTTTCGCGAATAGCCTGATGATTTGACTGATTTCACGGTGGCTCCTGCCGGGTGGACCCGGTAGAAGGCGTTTATATAAAGCGCCTCTTGGATGGCCGAGCGGAAGTTATGTCATACTTTCGAGTACCTATGATATCATTCTTGTGAAGGAGGGAAGATTATGCCGAGAAGAGGCAACATTGCAAAGCGCGACGTATTACCCGATCCGCTTTACAATTCCAAACTCGTAACCCGTTTGATTAACAATATCATGCTCGACGGTAAAAAGGGTGTGGCCCAGAAAATCGTGTACGGTGCATTTGATATTGTCGGCGAAAAAACTGGTAAGGATCCCCTCGAGGTGTTTGAGCAGGCCATGGAAAATGTCATGCCCAGCCTCGAAGTAAAGGCCCGTCGTGTAGGCGGCGCGACCTATCAGGTTCCTATGGAAGTTCGTCCGGAGAGAAGACAGACCCTGGGTCTGCGCTGGATCTCCAACTACTCCAGACTGCGCAGCGAAAAGACCATGCGCGAAAGACTGGCTGCTGAAATCCTTGATGCAGTGAACGGTGTGGGCGGCGCTGCCAAAAAGTGCGACGATGTGCACAAGATGGCCGAAGCCAACAAGGCGTTCGCACATTTCAGATGGTAATCAAATCCGCATAACGGATGGTACTAAAACAAGGAGGAAGCTATGCCAAGACAGGTATCTCTGGAGAAAACCCGTAATATCGGCATCATGGCTCACATCGATGCTGGTAAAACCACTACCACCGAGCGTATCCTGTTTTACACCGGTGTAAACTACAAAATCGGTGAAACGCACGATGGTGCTGCTACGATGGACTGGATGGCACAGGAGCAGGAGAGAGGTATCACGATTACGTCTGCTGCTACCACTTGCTTCTGGAGAAACCACAGAATCAACATCATCGACACCCCCGGCCACGTGGACTTCACGGTAGAAGTGCAGCGTTCTCTGCGTGTACTGGACGGTTCGGTAACGGTATTCTGTGCAAAGGGCGGCGTAGAACCGCAGTCTGAAACCGTATGGCGTCAGGCTGAAGAATACAAAGTCCCGCGTATGGCGTATGTAAACAAGATGGACATCATGGGCGCCGATTTCTATCGCGTCGTCGACATGATGAAAGAACGTCTGAAGTGCAACGCTGTGCCGATTCAGCTGCCCATCGGCAGTGAAGACACCTTCCGCGGTGTGATCGACTTGGTCACCATGCGTGCGGAAGTATACTATGATGATCTGGGCAAGGACATGCGTGACGAGGAAATCCCGGACGACATGAAGGAACTTGCCGAAAAATATCACACGGAACTGATCGAACACGTGGTCGAACAGGACGAAGCTCTGATGGAAAAATACTTCGAAGGTGAAGAAATCACCGTCGATGAAATCAAAGCGACGATCCGTAAGTCCACCATTGCGAACACCATGGTTCCTGTGACCTGCGGTACGTCTTACCGCAACAAAGGCGTTCAGAAACTGCTGGATGCCATTGTGGACTATATGCCTGCTCCTACCGACGTTCCGGCTATCAAGGGGGTTAACCCGGAAACCGGGGAAGAAGAAGAGCGTCATTCGTCCGATGACGAACCTTTTGCCGCTTTGGCGTTCAAGATCGCTACGGACCCCTTCGTTGGGAAACTGGCGTTCTTCCGCGTATACTCCGGTACGGTGGAAGCCGGTACCACGGTATACAACTCGGTAAAAGATGATGACGAACGGATGGGCCGTATTCTGCAGATGCACGCCAACCACCGTCAGGATATCCCCAAAGTGTATGCGGGTGATATCGCGGCAGCTGTTGGTCTGAAAAACACCACCACGGGTGATACGCTCTGCGACGAAAAGCATCCGATCGTGCTCGAATCCATGAAATTCCCGGATCCGGTTATCCGTGTGGCCATCGAGCCCAAGACGAAAGCCGGTCAGGAAAAGATGGGCATTGCGCTGGCGAAACTGGCGGAAGAAGACCCCACCTTCAAGGCTTATACCGATGAAGAAACGGGCCAGACCATTATCGCTGGTATGGGCGAACTGCATCTGGAAATCATCGTTGACCGCCTGATGCGTGAATTCAAGGTGGAAGCCAACGTTGGTGCCCCGCAGGTTGCTTATAAAGAGACCATCCGTAAGCCGGCAGACGTGGATTACAAGTATAAGCGTCAGTCCGGTGGTAGCGGCCAGTATGGTCACGTTAAGATTAAAGTGGAACCCAACCCCGGCAAGGGCTACGAATTTGTCAATGCCGTACAGGGCGGTGCCATCCCGAAGGAATATATCCCCGCTGTTGACGCCGGTATCCAGGGCGCTATGCTCAGTGGTGTGCTGGCCGGTTACCCGGTTGTGGATGTAAAGGTCACGCTGTATGATGGTTCTTATCATGAAGTGGACTCCTCGGAAATGGCCTTTAAGATCGCCGGCTCCATCGCCTTCAAAGAGGCTATGAAGAAGGCTGATCCGGTTCTGCTTGAACCCATCATGAAGGTTGTCGTTGTGGTGCCCGATGAATATATGGGCGACGTGATCGGCGACCTGAACAGCCGTCGCGGCATGATCCTGGGCATGGATGCTGTTACCGGTGCCCAGCAGATCAACTCGGAAGTTCCGCTGAGCTCGATGTTCGGTTATGCTACCGACATGCGTTCTCGTACGCAGGGCCGCGGACAGTACGTGATGGAACCGGCTCATTATGCCGAAGTCCCGAAGTCCGTATCCGAAGAAATCATTTCCAAGCGCTCGAAAAAGTCGGAATAATCCCGTACTTTTTCTGGATTGCTCTTGATTTTCTTTCCGTAAGTTGATAAAATTATTTTACCGACTGCGGAATTATGATTGCAAGAATAAGGAGGAACATTCCAATGGCAAAGGAAAAATTCGAAAGAAATAAACCCCATGTAAACATTGGTACCATTGGCCACGTTGACCACGGCAAAACCACCCTGACCGCTGCTATCACGAAAGTGCTGGCTATGCAGGGCGAAGCCGACTTCATGGACTATGCCAACATCGATAAGGCTCCCGAAGAAAGAGCTCGTGGTATCACAATCAACACCGCTCACGTTGAATACCAGACCGAAAAGCGTCACTATGCTCACGTTGACTGCCCCGGCCATGCTGACTATGTAAAGAACATGATCACCGGTGCTGCTCAGATGGACGGCGCTATCCTGGTTGTGTCCGCTGCTGACGGCCCCATGCCTCAGACTCGTGAACACATCCTGCTGTCCCGTCAGGTAGGCGTGCCCTATATCGTTGTGTTCATGAACAAAGTTGACCAGGTTGACGATCCCGAACTGCTGGATCTGGTTGAAATGGAAATTCGTGAACTGCTGAACGAATATGAATTCCCGGGCGACGACACCCCCATCATCAAGGGTTCCGCTCTGCAGGTGCTGGAATGCACCTCCACCGACCCCAACGCTCCTGAATACAAGTGCATTCATGAACTGATGGACGCCGTTGACAACTATATCCCCACCCCCGAACGTAAAGCCGACCAGCCCTTCCTGATGCCTGTTGAAGACGTGTTCACCATCACGGGCCGTGGTACGGTTGCTACCGGCCGTGTGGAACGTGGCGTGCTGAAGATGAGCGAAGAAGTCGAAATCATCGGCCTGACCGAAGAACGCCGCAAGACGGTTGTTACCGGTATTGAAATGTTCCGCAAGCTGCTGGACTTCGCTGAAGCTGGCGATAACATCGGCGTGCTGCTGCGTGGCATTCAGAGAAACGAAATCGAACGTGGCCAGGTTCTGGCTAAGCCCGGCACCATTCATCCCCACACCAAGTTCAAGGGCCAGGTGTACGTTCTGACCAAAGATGAAGGCGGCCGTCATACCCCGTTCTTCAACAACTATCGTCCTCAGTTCTACTTCAGAACGACCGACGTTACCGGTGTTATCACGCTGCCGGAAGGCACCGAAATGTGCATGCCCGGTGATAACGTTGTGATGGACGTTGAACTGATCACCCCCATCGCTATTGAAGTGGGCCTGCGTTTCGCTATCCGTGAAGGCGGCCACACGGTTGGTTCCGGCGTTGTAACCGCTATCAACGAATAATTTCATAGCTTTTTAGCGGATACCGGCAGCTTTGCTGCCGGTATCTTTTTTTGTACAAAAAAGATGGTGAATAAAAAATGCTTTTCTGTCGATTTGTCTATGGACGCGGGAAAGAGGGTATGGTATACTATCAAACAACTGAATAATCTCCTTATCAAGAGTGGCGGAGGGAACAGGCCCTATGATGCCCGGCAACCTGCGGCAGAAGCTGTGTTGGTGCCAATTCCTGCGGATGAAAACCGAGAGATGAGGTTCGTTTGTAACGCTGCCCGGTTTTACCGGGCGGCGTTTTTTGTTGTAAAAAAAGGAGGAACACAAGAAAAATGGAAGAAAAGCGTTATCTGTTTACCAGTGAATCCGTGACCGAAGGACATCCCGATAAAGTATGCGACCAAATTTCGGACGCTATCCTCGATGATATTCTGTCGAAAGACTCCAATGCCCATGTGGCCTGTGAAGTGACAGCCACCACGGGGTTAATTCACGTAATGGGCGAAATCAGCACGGAATGCTATTGCGATATTGAATCGGTGGTCCGCAAGGTGGTTTGCGATATCGGTTATGATAATGCAGCTTGCAGTTTTAACGGGCACACCTGCGGCCTGATCACATCGATTGATATGCAGTCGCCGGATATTGCCATGGGTGTTAACGAATCGCTTGAAATGAAGAATGGTGCCACCGATGCCGACGATCAAATCGGCGCCGGGGATCAGGGTATGATGTTCGGTTTCGCTTGCGACGAAACGCCGGAAAAGATGCCGCTGACGATCTCGCTGGCTCACCGGTTGGCCAAAAAACTGGCGCAAGTGCGCAAATCCGGTGAACTTTCCTACCTGCGTCCCGATGGAAAAACCCAGGTGACCGTCGAATACCAGGGCTATACCCCGGTGCGGATTGATACGGTGGTGGTATCCACGCAGCACGATCCCGATGTCAGCCTGGAACAGATCCGGCAAGACATTTTGGAACATGTCATTCGTCCTGTTTGCCCAGAGAACCTGCTGGATGGCAATACCAAATACTATATTAACCCCACGGGCCGTTTTGTTATTGGCGGGCCGGTGGGAGATGCCGGTCTGACGGGCCGGAAGATCATTGTGGATACCTACGGTGGGGTAGGCCGTCACGGCGGCGGTGCTTTTTCGGGGAAGGACCCCACGAAAGTAGACCGTTCGGCAGCCTATGCAGCCCGGTATGTGGCAAAAAATGTCGTGGCTGCGGGATTGGCTCACCGGTGTGAAGTACAGCTTGCGTATGCCATCGGTGTAGCCCATCCGGTTTCGGTGATGGTGGATACCTTTGGTACCGGTACGGTGAGTGATACGGTGCTGGCCGAAGCGGTGAAAAAAGTATTTGATCTGCGTCCTACGGCGATCATCCGCGATTTGGATTTGCGCCGTCCGCAGTACCGTCCGCTGGCCGCTTATGGCCATATGGGGCGCGAAGATCTGGATGTGGCGTGGGAAAAGACCGACCGGGTCGAGGCTCTGCGCGCTGCGGTGGAGGCGTAAACCATTATGGAGAAAATTGCCAGCTTTACGATTGACCATGATGTGTTAACCCCCGGGTTGTACCTTTCCCGGGTAGATGGGGATATAACTACCTATGATCTGCGGTTTGTCAAACCGAATGTCCCCCCGTATCTGCCCAACCCCGTGATGCATACGATTGAGCACTTGTTTGCGACGTTGGCCCGCAACGAGACGGGGCTGAAAGAGCGCGTGATCTATTTTGGCCCGATGGGTTGCCGTACGGGCTTCTATTTCTTGGTGAGGGATAGCCGCCACGAAGAAGTCATCGGCTTTGTACGCCGGGCGATGGAACAAATTGCCCGGTGGGAGGGCGTGATCCCCGGGGCCGAACATTCTTGGGAATGCGGCAATTACCGGGAACATGACTTAGCTGGCGCCCGTACCTGGGCAGCAAGCTATGCCAAGGTACTGGCCGATTGGACGCCGGAATGCCTGGTGTACCCCAAAGCGACAAACGAATAAAAATGTTTTGATCCGTCCGGTTTTTACCGGGCGGATTTTTTATGCGCCGTTTTGCCTTTCTCTGCATACGATAAAGATAGAGGAGGGGTTTTATGGACTGGATTGGCGGCGTTTTGCTCACATTCTTTTTATTATTAGGGGTTTTGTTCGGATTCCGGCAGGCCCTTCATTGGTTATTGGACCGTCCGGTAGAGAATGTCATTTGGATGCCGGTTTTCTTCCAAGGGCATGTGGAAGATGCCGAAATGCAGCTGCGGCAAGCCGTCCATAGGCTGCATATGTGGCAGGGAACCAAAGTACTGCTGTGCATCGATGGTGGTATGGATGAAGAAACCCGCCGGGTGTGCGAGCTGTTTACACAGGATTTTCCGGTGTGCCGTGTGGTGACACCGGAAGAAGTAGCGGATATGTGCCGTTGCGCAGAATCAAATTGCAATCCCGTGGAAAATCGGGTATACTAAACAGGAAAAGAAACTATGTTCGGGGGCGCAGGCATGCCGGAAAAGATGCTGTTGGAAATGAACGGAACGGTCGAACAGATCGTGTATCGGAACGAAAAAAACCAGTATACGGTGCTGGAAGTCAATAATGGCCAGGAACTGGTCACGGTGGTTGGATGCATGCCATTTTTGAGTGTGGGGGAAGAATTGCACGTGGTGGGCACGTGGGGGCACCACCCGAATTTTGGGCCGCAATTTAAAGCCGAAGTCTGTGAGCGTTCCAAACCGGCTACGGCGGCCGCCATGCTCAAATACTTATCGTCGGGGGCCATAAAGGGGATTGGCCCGTCACTGGCGGCGCGGCTGGTCGAAGCTTTTGGGGAAAACGTGCTGGACGTATTGGAAAACGAGCCGGAACGGCTGGCTACCATACGGGGTATTTCCCGGGAAAAAGCGGAGAAACTCAGCCAGGCATTTCAAAAGGTGTGTGGTATCCGCGAAATGATGGCCTACCTGGCCCGGTACGGGATGAGCGCCGAAGAGGCCGTGCGCATTTACCGGCTGTTTGGCAGCCGCGCCCGGGAAAAAATTGAACAGGACCCATACTGTCTGTGCTGCCAGGAGTTATCGGTGGATTTTGCCAGAGCCGATCAGATTGCCCGCCAAATGAACACGCCGGACGATGCCGCGTGCCGCGTGCAGGCCGGCGTGCTGTATGTGCTGCGCCATAATACCGGCAACGGTCATACCTGTTTGCCACGGGAAAAGCTGCTGCCGGCGGCAGCCCGTATGCTGGGGGTCGAACTGGAAACCGCCGAAGCCGGCCTTGATGAACTGCTTTCTTGCGGAGATGTACAGGAAGTGGATCTGGGACATATGCAGGCGGTTTTTCTCCCTGCGTATTTTGAAGCCGAATGGTATACGGCACAGCGCTTACAGGCTATGATGGATATGCCGCCGGCGGCTTTGACCGATGCGAACCGGTCCATTGAACAGATTGAAAAGGAAAACGGGATTACATATGCCGAAGAACAGAAAGAGGCCATCCGCCTGGCTTTGCAAAACGGGCTGCTGATCCTGACAGGGGGACCGGGTACAGGGAAAACGACGACGCTCAACGCTGTGATCCGCATTTTGAAAAGCTGCGGCCAAACGGTCTTTTTGGCAGCGCCTACAGGACGGGCGGCCAAACGCATGTCGGAAGTCACCGGGGAAGAGGCCAAAACCATTCACCGGCTTTTACAGGTTGCCTGGGATTCCCAGGATAGGCCCGTGTTTATGCGCAATGAAAAAGATCCCCTGGAGTGCGATGCTGTGATTGTGGACGAACTCTCCATGGTGGACAGCCTGTTGTTCGCGGCCCTGCTCAAAGCGATCCCGATGGGATGCCGGGTTATCCTGGTAGGGGATAGCGAACAGCTTCCTTCCGTGGGGGCCGGCAATGTGCTGGGGGATCTGATTGCCAGTGAACTGTTCCCCACGGTACAACTCAAACAAATTTTCCGCCAGTCCATGCAAAGCCTGATTGTGACCAATGCCCACCGCATCATTGGGGGCCATATGCCGGAACTGACCCGTCATGACAGCGATTTTTTCTATCTGCCCTTTTATGAGGCCGGGCAGATTGCCCGCACTATTGTGGACTTGTGTGTACGCCGGCTTCCGAAGAGTTATGATTATACGATTTGGCAGGACATTCAGGTGTTGTGCCCGGGCCGCAAAGGGGAACTGGGTACCTTTGAGATGAACCGCCGCCTGCAGGAAGTGCTCAATCCCCCGGAACGGGGCAAAAATGAAGTGAAAATTGACGGGACCATCTTGCGGGAAGGCGACAAGGTGATGCAGATCAAAAATGATTACGATCTGCCCTGGAGTAAGGAAGATGGCACAACAGGCGAGGGCATTTTTAACGGAGACGTGGGCCTGCTAACCTGCGTCGATAAAAAAGCCGGTACCCTCACGGTGATAATTGACGATAAAGAAGTGCTATATGATATGGAAGACGCGGGGGAACTGGAACTGGCCTATGCCATGACCATTCACAAAAGCCAGGGCAACGAATTCCCGGCGGTGATCATTCCCATGTTCCCCGGTCCCAAGCAGCTTTCTTACCGAAATTTGCTTTATACAGCCATTACCCGGGCGAAAGAACTGCTGATTTTGGTGGGGGAAAAGGAATGTGTCTATCAAATGGTAGAAAATGACCGGAAAACCCGGCGTTATTCGGCGCTGTGCCTGTTTTTGACAGGGGGTGAAAAGCGTGCCTGAACCCGGTTGGATATGGCCGCTCACCCGACGGGAACGCATGTGGCATATTGTATTCCCGCTTTCGTGCCCGTTTTGCGGATGCAAACTGAAAATGCCCCGGCGGGTTTGCGAAACTTGCGAAAAGGACGTACACATAGGGCGTAAAGAAGTGGTGCTGCTGGCCCATGGCATACAGCCGTTTGACGTGTATGCGCCGTTTTTTTATCAGGACCGGGTCCGTGCCGCGCTGGTGCGCTATAAGTTTTATAACCGGCCAGATCTGTATCGTTTTTTCGGCGATGTAATGGCAGCTACGCTGTGTTTTTTGCAGGAGGAAGAACCGGTGATTACATGGATTCCCGTTTCGCCACAGCGCAAAAAACAGCGGGGGTATGATCAGTCGGAATTGTTGGCCCGGCGTATGGGGAAGATGTGGCACAGGCCGGTCGAACCACTCCTTCTGAAAAAGAAGGACAATAAAGTTCAGCATGAACTTTCCAAAAAGGAGCGGGCCCGCAATGTAAAAGGGGTATACGGAGCGCAGGGAGATATAGTGGGAAAACGAATTCTACTGGTCGACGACATCCTCACCACCGGAAGCACCATGCAAGAAGCGGCTTCTGTTTTATGGAAAGAAGGAGCCGAGCATGTCACCGGAGTAGTGGCCGCGATTCGCGGTTGCAATCAGCCGGGCCGTATACTATAATACTAATCAGAAGGACTGAAAAGGAGGATATCGTTCATGCCAGGAACGGATATTGGAATTGATCTGGGTACCGCAAATGTGCGGATCTATTTACGCAATAAAGGGATGATTCTCAGCGAACCGTCTGTCGCCGCCATTGATTTGGAATCGGAAGAAATGGTGGCCACCGGCCAGGAAGCCTATCGCATGGTGGGGCGGACCTGCGACCGGGTTCAGGTAGTGCGGCCGCTGGTCAATGGGGTGATTTCCGATTACGATCTGGCCCAGAATATGCTGTCGGTTTACATGAAAAAAATTGGGGGCAGTGCCGTGTTTATGCCCCGTGTGGTAGTCAGTGTGCCCTGTGTGATTACCGAAGTGGAAAAGCGCGCCGTGGTGGATGCCATCAGTTCCACCGGTGTACGCCGGATTTGTTTGATCGAAGAACCCGTGGCAGCGGCTATTGGAGCCGGCGTGGATATTGCCAAACCCCATGGGGTATTCGTGGTGGATATCGGATGCGGCACGACGGATATGGCGGTCATGTCCCTATCGGGTGTGGCGGTATCCCAAACGATCAAAATCGCGGGGGATGTATTTGACGACCATATTATCCGGTATGTGCGCCGCAAATATAACCTGATTATCGGTAAACGGATGGCCGAACAGGCTAAAATCGAAGCGGGTTGTGTGTATCCGCAGCAGGAAACCCTCACGTGCCGGGTAAAGGGCCGCAACGCGTTGACCGGACTGCCCCAGTGGGTGGATGTAACCGGGGAAGAAATGCTGGAAGCTTTGCTGGAACCAGCTATGGAAATTGTCCAGGCCGTGCAGAATACGCTGGAATCCACGCCGCCGGAACTGATGAGCGACGTGTACGAAGACGGTATGTATCTCACCGGCGGTTCGGCCCGGCTGCGCGGGTTTGCTACGTTACTGCGTAAAAAAACCCGTATTCCGGTAATTGAATCGGAAGAACCGGAAAACTGTGTAGTAACTGGCGCCGGGAAGGCCACCAAGTTTATTGATGACATGGAAAATAAGCAGTATGGCATTTTGAATCCATTGTCCGCTGCTTACTGATAGGGAAAAGAAACGGGGAAAGCGAAAGTTATAAATCGCTTTCCCCATTTTTATAACGAAAAGAAAGAGACCTCCGAAAATTTTTCGGAGGTCTCTTTCCAGAGAAGAATCAAATAGAAGAATTAGCAAACACCCTGTGCGAGCATAGCATCGGCCACTTTGACAAAACCGGCGATGTTGGCGCCCATGACGTAGTTCTTCGGATACCCATATTTTTCCGAAGCTTCGTCGCACATTTTGAAGATGTTTTCCATAATGCTCTGCAGCTTCTGGTCGACTTCTTCAAAGCTCCAACCCATGCGCATGCTGTTCTGGCTCATTTCCAGAGCAGAGGTGGCTACGCCGCCGGCGTTGCTGGCTTTACCGGGCGCAAACAGCACGCCGTTTTCCTGCAGGTACTGGGTCGCTTCCAGCGTGGTGGGCATGTTGGCGCCTTCGCATACAGCCAGGCAGCCGTTAGCAACCAGCTGTTTCGCGTCTTCCAGGTGCAGCTCGTTCTGCGTGGCGCAGGGAAGAGCCACATCGCATTTTACCGACCACACGCCGCGGCCTTCATGATATTCCGCGTTGGGACGGTACTTCGTATATTCCGTCAGGCGCTGACGCTTGACTTCCTTGATTTCTTTGATGGCAGCCAGGTCGATGCCTTCCGGATCATAAATCCAGCCGTTGGAATCCGACATGGTGACAACTTTCATGCCCAGCTGATTGGCTTTCTGGCAGGCATAAATCGCAACGTTGCCGGCGCCGGAAATCACCGCCGTTTTGCCTTCCAGGGAATAGCCATTCTTCTTCATCATGGCATTGCAGAAGTACAGCAAACCGTAGCCGGTTGCTTCCGTACGTACCAAAGAGCCGCCCCAGGTCAGGCCCTTGCCGGTCAGCACGCCTTCGTAAGCATCGCGGATGCGCTTGTACTGGCCAAACAGATACCCAATTTCACGGCCGCCTACACCAATATCACCGGCGGGCACATCTGTGTCGGGGCCAATGTGACGGTACAGTTCCGTCATAAAGCTCTGGCAGAACGCCATGACTTCGCGGTCCGATTTGCCCTTGGGGTCAAAATCGCTGCCGCCCTTGCCGCCGCCGATGGGCAGGCCGGTCAGGCTGTTTTTCAGGATCTGTTCAAAGCCCAGGAACTTCAAAATGGAAAGGTTCACAGAAGGATGGAAACGAAGGCCGCCTTTGTACGGACCAATAGCAGAGTTAAACTGTACACGGAACCCACGGTTGACCTGTACCTTGCCATTATCATCCACCCACGGCACACGGAACATAATCACCCGTTCCGGTTCCACAAAACGTTCCAGCAGGGAAGCCTCTTGGTACTGGGGGTTCGCTTCGATGCAGGGTTCCAGCGTTGTGAGCACTTCGGTCACAGCCTGCAGAAACTCGGGTTCGTTGGCATTTTTCGCTTTGACGTTTTCCAGAATCTCGCTTACATAAGACATTTCACATATCCTCCTAATGAGATAATAAAACAAAGCAAACCGGGAACAAATCTTCCCGAGAGCTTTTTGACGCATATTCCTATTCTATGCGTCAGACATCGTGAATACTTTATCACAGTTTCTTGCGAAAATCAAGTAAAAGTGACGGAAAAAAGCAAAAAATCCCATTTTTTTGAAAGGATGAAATTTTTTGGCTGCAACTTGCAGAATAAGGAATGAAAATTTTTTGCGAGAATATACGGTAAAATGAATAAACTATCATTGTTTTACAGGAAAATACCAAGCTTTGCCGTGTGGATTTCCCAATTATTGTGCAAGCACATGAAAAAAGGCGGAATTTGGTTGTGCTAGTTGACAGTGTCATTCATTTTGAATAAAATAAAAAATAGCCTGCAGCCAGTATAAAAATGGCAGAAGGAAAAAAGAATCGAATCACATTCAAAACAGCAGGGGGTGCAGAGGGTGCAAAAAATCCAGTGCAATCCTGTTGTTTTTTTATGGGAGGAATCGGGTCGTGAGTAAGTATACGAAAGAAGATATCGTCAGTATGCTGGAAGAAAACGATGTCAAATTCATCCGGCTTCAGTTTACCGATATTTTCGGTGCCCCCAAAAATGTCGCCATTACGGACCGGCAAATTCGCCGGGCGCTGAATAATGCCTGCATGTTTGATGGATCCTCCATCGAAGGCTTTGTCCGTATTGAAGAAAGCGACATGTACCTGTACCCGGATCTGGATACATTCCTATTGTATCCTTGGCATACGGAGCATGGGCACATTGCGCGGTTGATTTGCAATGTGTGTATGCCCGGCGGTGCTGATTTTGAAGGGGATCCGCGGTTTATTTTGCGCCGCACCATTGGGGAAGCGGCCAAAATGGGGTATACTTTTAATGTGGGGCCGGAATGCGAATTCTTCCTTTTTAATATGGATGATAACGGTCATCCCACCACCACGACATTTGACAGGGCCGGTTACTTTGACCTGGGCCCTGGGGATGTGGGGGAACAGGCCCGGCGGGAAATCTGCACCAATTTAGAAGAGATGGGATTCGAAATCGAAACGTCCCACCACGAATGTGCCATGGCCCAGCACGAAATTGATTTCCGCTATACCGAAGCACTGACATCGGCCGATAATCTGGTAACCTTTAAAATGGTGGTAAAGTCCATTGCTTCGCAGCACGGCTTGTGGGCGACGTTCATGCCCAAACCCCTGTTTGGACAGGCCGGCTCCGGACTTCATGTCAATATGTCCCTGTGCAAAGACGGCAAAAACTGTTTTTACGATGAAACTAGGGAAAACGGGCTATCGGAAACCGGCCTGCATTTTATCGCCGGGATTATGAAACACATTAAAGGCATCACCGCCTTATGCAACCCGCTGGTCAATTCGTATAAACGGCTGGTGCCCGGGTATGAGGCACCCTGCCACATTGCCTGGACACGTTCGAACCGCAGTGCACTGATCCGCGTACCGGCTACCCGGGGAGCCAGTACCCGGGTGGAATTGCGCAGTCCGGACCCGGCCTGCAACCCGTATCTGGTGTTTGCCACCCTGCTGGCCGCCGGGCTGGAGGGGATTCGCGAGAAACTGCCGGCGCCCGAGGCACTGGCAGGCAATATTTTTGAATTAAGCGAAGAGGAAAGACAAAAACAGGGTGTGGAAAACCTGCCGTCCAATTTGTGGGAAGCAGTACAGGAACTGAAAAAGGATGATTTCCTGCACCGTGTATTAGGAGACCACATTTTCCGCAAGTATGTGGAAGCAAAAGAACAGGAATGGAAGCGTTTTGCTGAAGATGTCAGTTCCTGGGAAATCCGCGAATATCTTAATAAATTCTGAAAAGGATGTATTTCAGAATGGTTGAAACGGATGGGGATGAAACAAGAGGATGAAGGGCATTTTGGTAGCAAACGCAAATGCGGCTGCGGCCAGGCAGATTGCGGCAGTGCTGCGGTCGGCCGGTCTTCCCGTTTTCGGGGTGGCAGTTTCCGGTGCCAAAGTGCTGGATTTCTGCCGTTCCCGGGGGGAAGTGTGCGTGTGCGGCGGCTTTTTGCCGGATATGCCGCTGCGACGGCTGACAGAATTGGCCGGTGGGCGCTGTGATTTTATCTTGACCTTAAAGGCCACGGAATGGCCAATGTTACAAGACGTAAAGGCATTGGGGGTGCGGATTCCCATTGTTCGGACGGATTTGATTGCTACGGTCAATTTGATGTTCAGTCTGGATGAACCCCCCAGTTTGCTGGTAAAAAAGAAAATGGAAACCGGGCAAGAAGACGACAAGAAAGTGATTTTGCAGGCCAAAGAGCTCCTCATGCAGCGCAACGGCCTGTCGGAAAACCAGGCACACCGCTTTTTGCAGAAAAAAAGCATGAATGCCGGTAATAAACTGATCGAATCGGCCTGGATTACCTTGCTGCGTACATAAAAGGCGAGGAAAGAGTGGGATAGGTAACCAAATCCAATCAAAAGGGTGATTAACATGAAGTTTACAAAAATGCAGGGGATCGGCAACGACTATATTTACTTTAACTGTTTTGAAGAGACCATTGAAAATCCTGAAGAACTGTCGCGGCGCCTGAGCGACCGGCGGTTTGGTATTGGGGGCGATGGGATCTGCCTGATTAAACCCAGCGACCGGGCCGATGCGTTTATGGATCTGTATAATGCGGACGGTTCCCGGGCTATGATGTGCGGCAACGGGATTCGCTGCGTGGGCAAATACGTGTATGAACGGGGGATCTGCCGCCGGGACGTGTTGAAAATCGATACCTTAAGCGGCGTAAAAACCCTGTACCTCACGGTGGAAAACGGGATTGTAACGGCTGTGAAAGTTAATATGAGCGCTCCGATTCTGGAACCCGCAAAAATCCCCACGACGTTGCCTTCCAATTTAAAACAGAAGATTCAGGCCAATGGCACCGAGTACGAAGTAACCGCTGTGTCCATGGGGAACCCTCACAGTGTGATTTTTACTAATGAAGTTGACACGTTGGATCTCGAAAAAATCGGGCCGGCGCTGGAAAACCATCCGGTATTCCCGGAGCGGGTCAATACCGAATTTGTGCAGGTCCTCGGGCCCCACGAAGTACGCATGCGCGTATGGGAACGGGGTTCGGGTGAAACCTGGGCCTGTGGTACGGGCGCCTGTGCCACCGTGGTGGCCTGTGTGCTCAATGGAAAAACGGAACGGGATGTGACCGTTCACCTGCGCGGGGGCGATCTGTTCATCGTTTGGGATAAAGAAACCGGTGAAGTGGAAATGACGGGGCCGGCACAATTTGTTTTTGACGGAACTGTCGAAATATGATATAATGACTTGATCGGATATGGATGTCACGGAAGGAAGGACTGCTATGCTGAAAATCAATCAGAATTTTGCCGATATGGCGCAGAATTACCTGTTTGCTGAAATTGCAAACCGGGTGAACCGTTACCAAGCGGAAAACCCGGACAAAAACATCATCCGCCTGGGTATTGGGGATGTAACCCGTCCGCTCCCCCAAGCGTGTGTGCAGGCTATGAAAAAAGCGGCCGACGAAATGGGAAAAGCCGAAACGTTCCGTGGTTACGGCCCGGATTACGGGTATGACTTCCTGCTGCAGGCCATTGCCAAACATGATTTTCAGGATCATGGAATTTCCATTTCGGCCGATGAAATTTTCCTGAGCGATGGTGCAAAAAGCGACACGTCGTCGATCGGTGATATTTTTGCGGTGGATAATGTAGTGGCGGTGTGCGACCCGGTTTACCCGGTGTATGTGGATTCCAACGTCATGGCAGGCCGCGCCGGTGCGTACAAAGAAGGCTATGGATTTGAAAAGATCGTCTATATGCCTTGCCGGGAAGAAAACGGGTTTTTGCCCGAGCTCCCCAAAGAAAAGGTAGATATGATCTATCTGTGTTTCCCCAATAATCCCAGTGGTGTTTCCATCCCGAAAGAGGAACTGAAAAAATGGGTGGATTATGCCAATGAAACGGGCGCGGTGATTTTGTACGATGCAGCGTATGAAGCCTTTATTACCACGCCTGGGGTTCCGCATTCCATTTTTGAAGTGGAAGGGGCCAAGACCTGTGCCATTGAATTCCGTTCGTTCAGCAAAACGGCCGGTTTTACGGGTACGCGTTGTGCCTTTACCGTGATCCCGAAAGAACTGGAACGCGGCGGGGTTTCGCTCAACAAGCTGTGGGCCCGCCGTCAGTCCACCAAGATGAACGGGGTTCCGTATGTCATCCAGCGCGCTGCCGAAGCGGTTTATTCCGAAGATGGCTGGCGTGAAGTCCAGGAAAATATCGCCTATTATCGTGAAAATGCCAAACTGATCCGGGAAGGCCTCAAAAAAGCCGACTTTACCGTGTATGGGGGCGTGGATTCGCCGTATGTTTGGATGAAAGTACCTCAGGGCATGAGCAGCTGGGAGTTCTTTGACGAACTGCTGCATAAAGCCAATGTTGTGGGGACGCCTGGTTCCGGCTTTGGCCTGAACGGGGAAGGTTTCTTCCGTTTGACTTCGTTTAATACCAAAGAAAATACCGAAGAAGCGCTGAAACGAATCGTCGCGGTCTTCGGCTGATATCGCATTCCTTCAAATCCTCTGTGCCGCCCAAAAAACGGAATGGAGGATTTGGTTTGTCATCATACCGCAACGTCTATCCACCCGCACGCGGAAAGACGGTCGGTTGCTCACTACATGGTTCGTGCGGAGAAAAGGGGAAAAGAATGAAAGCTTTACTGATGCTGGAAAACGGGATGACGTTTGAAGGCCACGGCTTTGGCGAAGAACGCGATGTCGCCTGTGAAGTGGTATTCAACAGCGCCATGTGCGGTTATCCGGAGCTGCTCACCGATCCTTCCTATGCCGGGCAGGGGGTGGTGATGACCTATCCCATGATCGGGAACTATGGCATTTGCATTGAGGATGCCGAATCGTGCAAACCGTGGCTCAGTGCTTTTATTGTTCATGGCGTTTCCGGGCTGGCCAGCAATTTCCGCTGCGATATGGATCTGGATTCCTACCTCAAAAATAACCATATCCCCGGTATGTATGGCATTGATACCCGGGCCCTGACGCGGGTGCTGCGGGAAAGCGGTACCATGAAAGGGATGATCGCGTATGGCGACAACCCCGATTTGGACCAGATGAAAAAAACCATCGAAGAATTCCGCATGGTTTCCTGCGTACCGCAGGTCAGTGTTCAGAATGGCCATGTATATGGAGATGGGCCCGTGCGCATTGCGCTGCACGATTACGGCGTGAAGCAGAATATCATCCGTTGCCTGGTACAGCGGGGCTGCACCGTCAAATGCTTCGCCCATGACTGCAGCATGGAAGATATGCTGGCCTTTAAGCCCGATGGCATCATGCTCAGTAACGGCCCTGGCGATCCGCAGGCCAATACAAAAGCCATCGCCGAGCTGCGCCGTATTTACGACTATGGTATTCCCACATTTGGCATTTGCCTGGGCCATCAGCTCATGGCACTGAGCCAGGGATTTGATACCTATAAGCTGAAGTATGGCCACCGCGGCATTAACCATCCGGTTAAGGAACTGGCCAGCAACCGGGTGTATATCACATCCCAGAACCATGGGTTTGTGGTGAATGCCGAAACCGTTGATCCCAAAAAGGCGGAAGTCAGCTTTGTCAGCATGAACGATGGCAGTGTGGAAGGGCTCACCTATGAAAACCGCCGGGTCTTTACCGTGCAGTTCCATCCGGAAGCGTGTGGTGGCCCGAAGGATACCGGGTTCCTGTTTGACCGTTTCCTCACCATGATTAAAAAGGGTAGCTTATAAAAACCACTGTCTGGAGGGGGCTTTTCCCTGGCCCCTGCTGCCGGTGCCGGTAGGCCCGGCTGCACTCCTGTGAGAAAGGAATCGCTGTAGAGTATGAAAAGAGATAGCATCAAAAAAGTTGTGATTATTGGTTCAGGCCCTATTGTGATCGGACAGGCGGCAGAATTTGACTACGCTGGTACCCAGGCCTGCCGCGCCCTGCGCGAAGAAGGCATTGAGGTGGTTTTGATCAACTCCAACCCGGCTACGATCATGACGGACAAGCAGATCGCCGATCGGGTTTATATCGAACCGTTGACCACTGATACTGTTAAAAAGGTCATCCTGAAAGAAAAGCCCGACTCGATCCTGCCGACTCTGGGTGGACAGGCGGCGCTGAATCTGGCCGTCGAACTGGAAGAATCCGGCTTCCTGCGGGAAAATGGGGTGGAAATGATCGGCACGAAGGCCGACACCATCCGTATGGCGGAAGACCGCGAATTGTTTAAAGAAGCGATGGACCGTATCCATCAGCCCTGCGCCGAAAGTGATATTGCGGAAGATCTTGACAGCTGCCTCGCCATTGCCAAGCGCATTGGGTACCCGGTTATCGTACGTCCGGCCTACACCCTGGGCGGCAGCGGCGGCGGGATTGCCTATAACGAAGAACAGCTGCATGCCATTGCAACCACGGGCTTGCATCGCAGCCGTGTGCATCAGGTGCTGATTGAGCGCTGTATTTCCGGTTGGAAGGAAATCGAATACGAAGTGATGCGTGACCACAACGGCAACTGCATTACCGTTTGTAACATGGAAAACTTCGACCCGGTTGGGGTGCACACCGGTGATTCCATCGTCGTGGCGCCGTGCCAGACGCTGGCCGATAAAGAAACCCAGATGCTGCGTTCGGCGGCTCTGGCCATTATTGAAGAACTGAAGATCGAAGGCGGGTGCAACGTGCAGTTCGCCCTGAACCCCAATTCCTTTGAATATTGCGTCATCGAAGTAAACCCCCGTGTAAGCCGTTCGTCGGCATTGGCCTCCAAGGCAACGGGCTACCCGATTGCAAAAGTGGCGTCGAAAATTGCCCTGGGGTATACGCTCGATGAAATCCAGAACGCCATTACGAAGAAGACGTTTGCTTGCTTCGAACCTACGCTGGATTACTGCGTGGTGAAGTTCCCCAAATGGCCCTTCGATAAATTTGTGCATGCGGCCCGTTCGCTGGGCACCCAGATGAAGGCAACCGGCGAAGTGATGGGTATTGCCCCCAGCTTCGAATGCGCCCTGATGAAGGCCATCCGCTGCCTGGAACAGAATATGTTTGACTTGCGGGATAAAGAACTGGATGGTTTGAGCGATGAAGAGCTGCTGGAACGCATCCATGCCGTAGATGACCGCCGCCTGTTTGCGGTGGCCGAAGCTATCCGCCGGAACTTCAGCTTTGACCGCATTTACAATATTACGAAGATCGACAAGTGGTTCCTGGAAAAGCTCCGTGTGCTGCTGGACGTGGAAAAACGCCTGAAGACCGAAGAACTCACCCGGGATCTGCTGTATACCGCCAAAGACATGGGGTATATCGACCAGAGCATTGCCGATTTCACCGGCAAATCGGTGGAAGAACTGCGGCGGCTGCAGGATGAATGGAACATCCACCCGGTTTACAAGATGGTTGATACCTGCGCGGCGGAATTTGACGCGGCTACGCCGTACTACTATTCCACCTATGGCACACAGAATGAAGTGGATCCCACCAGCGACCGCAAAAAAGTTATGGTTATCGGTTCCGGTCCCATTCGGATTGGGCAGGGGATCGAATTTGACTTCTGTTCGGTACACAGTGTGTGGGCGTTGCGCAAAATGGGCTGCGAAACCATCATTGTGAACAACAACCCCGAAACGGTTTCTACCGACTTCGATATCGCCGACCGGCTGTATTTTGAACCGCTGACGCCGGAAGATGTGCTGCACATTGTGCAGGTGGAAAAACCCGATGCAGCGGTGGTACAGTTCGGCGGTCAGACCGCCATTAAGCTGGCAAAAGCCATCGAAGAGATGGGCATTGAAATCCTGGGTACTTCCTTCGATTCCATCGACGAAGCGGAAGACCGGGAACGGTTTGACGCGATCCTGAATCAGTATGGCATTCCGCGTGCAGCGGGCCGGATGGTGTATACCTGTGAAGAAGCTCTGAAAGCGGCCGAAGAACTGGGTTACCCGGTGCTGGTGCGTCCGTCGTACGTGCTGGGCGGCCAGGGCATGAACATTGCCTACAACCGGCAGGATATTATCGACCAGATCGGCATTATCAATACGGTGCATCAGGAACACCCGATTCTGGTGGACAAGTATATTATGGGCACGGAAGTGGAAGTCGACGCCGTATGTGACGGGGTGGATTCCATGATTCCCGGTATTATGCAGCACGTGGAACGGGCGGGTATCCATTCCGGTGACAGTATTTCCGTCTACCCGGCGCTGAGCATCCCGGCCCATATCCAGGACGTCATTGTGGATTATACCCGGAAGCTGGCATTGAGCCTGCGGGTCAAAGGCCTTTTGAACATTCAGTTCATCGTGCGCGGCGAAGAAGTGTATATCATCGAAGCGAACCCCCGTTCGTCCCGTACCGTGCCGTATATCAGCAAAGTGACGAATATCCCGATTGTGGATCTGGCTGTCGGTACGTTCTTCGGGAAAACGTTGCCGGAAATGGGCTATGAATATGGTTTACAGCCGGCCCGTCCGTTGATTGCCATCAAGATGCCGGTATTCTCCTTTGAAAAACTGTATGGAGCCGATGTCGACCTGGGGCCGGAAATGAAGTCGACCGGCGAAGTACTGGGCATTGCCGATAACTATGACGAAGCCATGGCGAAAGCCTTCCGCGGGGCCGGTATTCATCTGATCCGCGGCAACGCACTGATTACGGTGCGCGATAGCGACAAAGAAGAAGTATTGCCCATTGCCCAGGGGCTTTACAAGATGGGATGGAAACTGTATGCCACCGAAGGCACCTGCGATTTCCTCAGTGACCATGACATTCCCTGCGTGCGCACGTTCAAAATCGGTACGCATACGCCGGACATTGCCGACCGCGTGCTCTCCGGCCAGATTGACCTGGTGATCAACACGCCTTCTTCCAATACGGAACATCACAAAGATGGCTACCGGATTCGCCGGTATGCAGTAGAAGCGGGCATTCCGTGCCTGACTTCGCTGGATACTGCGAAAGCCCTGTATGAATCTATCAGCCACGGGGCGGAAGATAACTTGAGCGTAATCGATATCACCCGGCTGGAAGAATATAAAAAGTAAAATCACATAAAGCTTCAAACATTTTTACAGGAGGTTTTTTGTCATGCAGAAAATGGAACAGATGTACGAAGGAAAAGCCAAGAAAGTGTTCGCCACCGATGACCCCAACCTGTGCATTGTTTCGTATAAAGATGATGCCACAGCCTTTAACGGCAAGAAGAAAGGTACCATTGTTGGCAAAGGGGTTGTGAACAACCGCATGAGCAACTTTATGTTCCAGCTGTTGGAAAAACACGGGATTCCCACCCATTTTGTCAAGGAGCTCAACGACCGTGAAACGCTGGTCAAGAAAGTAACCATCGTACCGCTGGAAGTCATCATGCGCAACAAAGCAGCCGGTTCCATGGCAAAGCGCCTCGGTTTGAAAGAAGGTACGGAACTGCTGTGCCCGGTGCTGGAATTCAGCTACAAGTGCGATGAACTGGACGATCCCATGGTGAATGAATCCCATATTCTGGCGGCCGGTTTTGCTACGAAGGAAGACCTGGATACCATCTCGGATATGAGCCGCAAAATCAACGAGATCATGTGCGAATTCTTTGCTTCCGTAGGGGTAGAACTGATCGACTTCAAACTGGAATTCGGCCGTACGGCGGATGGCCAGATCGTGCTGGCGGACGAAATTTCGCCGGACACCTGCCGCTTCTGGGATATCAACACCCATGAAAAGCTGGACAAAGACCGTTTCCGCCGCGATCTGGGCGGGGTAGAAGAAGCCTATGCCGAAATGATGAAGCGCATTGGCCTTCAGTAATTACATTTTGCAACACAGTCTATTGGGGGAAGAAAAAAGATGAATGTTTTACCCGAAAGGGAAGAGTATTCAAAGCCCCATGAGGAATGCGGCGTCTTCGGGATCTATTCACCGACAGGCGCCGTGCATCCTGCTTTTGCCTGCTACAATGGTTTGCTGTCTTTGCAGCACCGCGGCCAGGAAAGCTGCGGCATTGCGGTTAATCAGGATGGTGTGATTTCCTATTCCAAAGATATGGGGTTGGTAACAGAAGCTTTTTGCCGGGAAACCCTGGAAAAGCTGGATGGACAGATTGCGGTGGCGCATGTGCGCTATTCAACCGCCGGGGGCAGTGTGCGCGAAAATGCCCAGCCTCTTGTCATGCGGTATGCAAAAGGAACTTTAGCGATCGCCCACAACGGGAATCTGACGAATGCCAGGGAGTTAAAACAGGAAATGCAGCAAATGGGCTGTATTTTCCAAACGACCATTGATTCGGAAGTAATTGCGTATGTGATTGCCCGGGAGAGGCTGCATTGTCATTCCATTGAAGAAGCGGTGGCCCGCACGCTCGATACCATCAAGGGCGCTTATTCTTTGCTGGTTATGAGCCCGCAAAAATTGATTGCGGCCCGTGATCCTCATGGATTCCGTCCGCTTTGTATGGGTCGGATTGGGGAAGACACCTGGGTGTTTGCTTCTGAAACCTGTGCTCTGGATGCCTGTGGGGCCGAATTTGTGCGGGATGTAGAACCCGGTGAAATCGTCATGGTGGGACCTGAGGGCCTGAAGACTTATAAAAAGGGAGATTCCTCGAAAAAGTCTCTGTGCATTTTTGAATATATTTATTTTGCCCGTACAGACAGCGTCATCGACGGGGTCAGTGTATATGAGGCACGAAAAAATGCAGGCCGCCTGCTCGCCAAAGAAAGTCCGGTAGAAGCCGATATGGTCATTGGGGTACCGGAATCCGGGGTGGATGCCGCCATTGGGTACAGTGAAGAATCGGGTATTCCCTTCCAGAAGGGGATCGTCCGCAATTCCTATATTGGCCGTACCTTTATTAAGCCCACTCAGGAAGAGCGTGCCCGCAGTGTTCAGTTAAAACTCAATGCCATTGCCCGGGAAGTAGCGGGCAAGCGTGTCATTATGCTCGATGACTCCATTGTGCGCGGTACGACTAGCGAACGCATTGTCCGTATGCTCCGCGAAGCGGGGGCGAAAGAAGTCCATGTACGCATCAGTTCCCCGGCCTTTTTGTGGCCTTGCTATTATGGTACCGATATTCCGTCGAAAGAGGATCTGATTGCCTGCCACCACTCGGTGGAGGAAATTGCAAAATTGCTGGGAGCAGATTCCCTGGCGTATTTGAGCTTGGATGCCCTGCATCACATGATTCCCGGACGGAAAGGCTTTTGCGATGCCTGCTTTACCGGGCATTATCCGGCCGAAACGCCGGATCTTACCTCGTACAGTAAAATTGACCAGTACTGCATGCCGATTAAACGCGTGTAAGTCTGTGAGGAAAGGACGAATTGCCTGTGAAAAATACGTATGAATCTCCGCTGTCGGCCCGCTATGCCGATGCGGAAATGAAATTCCTGTTTTCGCCCGATAAGAAATTCCAAACCTGGCGTCGCCTGTGGATCGCTCTGGCCGAAGCCGAAAAAGAACTGGGCCTGCCGATTACGCAGGAACAGATCGACGAAATGAAGGCCCATGTGGAAGACATCAATTACGAAGTGGCTGAGGCCCGTGAAAAGGAAGTCCGCCACGATGTGATGAGCCATGTGTATGCATTTGGCCAGCAGTGCCCGAAAGCCATGCCGATTATCCACTTGGGGGCCACGTCCTGTTATGTGGGGGATAACACCGACATTATCATTATGACGGAAGCCCTGCGTGTGGTGGAACGCAAGATTGTGGGGGTATTGCGTGTATTGCGCAAGTTTGCCGATGAATATAAGAACCTGCCCACCCTGGCTTTTACGCATTTCCAGCCGGCCCAGCCCACGACGGTAGGGAAACGTGCCACGCTGTGGATGCAGGAACTGGTGATGGATCTGGAAGATGTCCGTTACCAGCTCAGTAAAGCAAAACTCCTTGGCAGCAAGGGGACAACCGGCACCCAGGCCAGCTTTTTGGAACTGTTTGACGGGGACCACAGTAAAGTGAAAGAGCTTGACAAGAAGATCGCCGAGAAAATGGGGTATACGTCTTGCTTTGCTGTTTCGGGCCAAACGTATTCCCGGAAGCTGGATAGCCAGATCCTGTCGATCCTCTCCGGGATTGCCCAGAGTGCGGCGAAATTCTCCAATGACATTCGCCTTTTGCAGCACCTCAAAGAAGTGGAAGAACCCTTCGAGAAAAATCAGATCGGTTCTTCGGCGATGGCGTATAAGCGCAACCCCATGCGCAGCGAACGGATCGCTTCTCTGGCTCGTTACGTAATTTGCGACAGCCTCAACCCGGCGATTACGGCGGCCACCCAGTGGTTTGAACGGACCCTGGACGATTCGGCCAACAAACGCATCAGTGTGCCAGAAGCGTTCCTGGCTGTGGATGGTATCTTGAACCTGTATATGAACGTGGCCGATGGCCTGGTGGTATATCCGAAAGTGATCGACCAGCATTTGCGCCGGGAACTGCCGTTTATGGCAACAGAAAACATCATGATGGATGCCGTTAAACGCGGAGGCAACCGTCAGCAGCTGCATGAGGCCATTCGCCAGCACTCCATGGCGGCTTCGCGTGTGGTAAAAGAACAGGGCGGCGAAAACGATCTGCTTTCCCGGATTGCGGCCGATCCGCTGTTCGGTGTCAGCCGTGAAGAATTGGATAAATTGGTCGACCCCAGCCTGTATGTGGGACGTGCGCCTCAGCAGACCGACGACTTCCTCCATGAAGTGATCGACCCCATCCTGTCCGATTTCTCCGATCTTCCCCAGGAAACGGCAGAGATTGACGTGTAATTTTTCTTTTTCGTGCAGTTTTCTGCCTGGTTGGCTGTTTTCAGAAGGAATACGGCTGTTTTAGGTGGAAAACTGCATTTTTTGCTTTGCTTTTTCATAGGAATATGGTAAAATCAAGGCATGGTGTGCGACGCCGGGGAAAGGTGTTCGCACCCACTCCCGCTTTGCTGGGAATGATTTCCTCCCCTTTGGGGGAGTATGAAAGTTGAGAGATGGCAATTATGGTAAAAGCAATCGTTGGCGCTAACTGGGGCGACGAAGGAAAAGGCAAGCTCACCGACGTATTGGCTCAGGATGCCGATATTGTAATTCGTTTTCAGGGCGGCAGTAATGCCGGGCATACGATCGTAAATAATTATGGGAAATTTGCCCTGCATCAGTTGCCCAGCGGCGTTTTCCATCAGAATATCATCAATATTATTGGCAATGGTGTGGCTTTCAGTGTGGAGAATTTCGTCAAGGAACTCAAAAGCATTGAGGACCGTGGGGTGCCGGCGCCGAAAATCCTGGTTTCTAACCGTGCCCAGATCGTGATGCCGTATCACCAGGCGCTGGATGCCATGGAAGAAGCCCGTCTGGCAGGGAAGAGCTTCGGTTCGACCAAATCGGGGATCGCGCCGTTCTATTCCGATAAATATTCGAAGATCGGTTTTCAGATCAGTGAACTGTATGGAGACGAAGCGGATCTGCGGGAACATATCGGCCATGTGCTGGCCATTAAGAATGTGCTGATGGAACATCTCTATCACCAGCCGGCCTTGGATCCGGAAGAAGTTTTCCAGAAATTGATGGAATATAAAGAGCTGCTGGCTCCTTATGTGGCGGACACGGCGGCGCTTCTCCATCAGGCCGTGAAAGAGGGAAAGACCATTTTGCTGGAAGGTCAGCTGGGTTCTTTGAAAGACCCGGACTTCGGCATTTATCCGATGGTCACGTCTTCTTCTACGTTGGCCGGTTATGGCGCTGTGGGTGCCGGCTTGCCGCCGTATGAGATCAAACAGATCGTCACGGTGGTCAAGGCCTACTCCAGCGCGGTAGGGGCCGGGGAATTTGTCAGCGAAATCTTCGGGGAAGAAGCCGACGAACTCCGCCGTCGCGGTGGTGACGGTGGTGAGTACGGCGCTACGACGGGACGGCCGCGCCGCATGGGATGGCTGGATCTGGTGGCTTCCAGGTATGGCTGCCAGGTACAGGGTGCAACCGATGTGGCGTTTACGGTACTGGATGCCCTGGGTTATCTGGATGAAATCCCGGTTTGTGTCGCGTATGAGCTCAACGGCAAGCGCCTGGAATCCTTCCCGGTAACCAGCCAGCTCAAACACTGCAAACCCATTTATGAGGTGCTGCCCGGTTGGAAGTGCGATATCCGTGGGATTCGCAAGTATGAAGACCTGCCGGAGAACTGCCGCAAATACATCGAATTTGCCGAAAAGCATATTGGCGTACCGTTTACGATGATCAGCAACGGTCCGGCTCGGGAAGACATTATCTATCGCTAAAAAGCCTGATACAAAAAAGCGCTGGTACAGTTTTGTACTGGCGCTTATTTGGCTTTCAAATAGAATGCAGGAGTGTTCCCTGCAATAGGAAAGGCGGGTATGAGTTATGTGTGGAATTGTCGGTTATGTAGGGTACGATCCCGCCACGCCGATTCTGTTAAAAGGTTTGGAAAAACTGGAGTACCGTGGATACGATTCGGCCGGTGTGGCGGTATATGATGAAAAGCGCGGCCTTCAAGTGGAAAAAGCAAAGGGAAAGCTGAAAATTCTGTGCGATAAACTGCATGGCGGCAAAGATTTGGATGGAACCATTGGCATTGGGCATACCCGTTGGGCCACGCACGGTGCTCCCAGCGATATCAATTCCCATCCGCAGGTTAGTGACCACGGGAAATTTGCCGTGGTTCACAACGGGATTATTGAAAACTACCTGGCTTTAAAAGAATATTTGATCGGAAAGGGCGTTACGTTTGTTTCCGAAACCGATACGGAAGTCATCGCTCAGCTGCTGGAATACTATTATGAAGGTGATACCTTTGCGGCCCTGGTGAAAGTATTGCGCAAACTGGAAGGTTCGTATGCGCTGGGGGTTATCTGTGCCGATTCCCCTGATGAAATGTATGCGGTGCGTAAAGATAGCCCCTTGATTGTTGGGTTGGGCAAAGGCGAAAACTTCATTGCGTCCGACGTTCCGGCCATCCTTTCGAAAACCCGGGACATTTACCGGCTGAAGGATCAGGAAATTGTGCGTCTGACCCGGGAAAAAGTGGAAGTCATGAATATGGACGGGGAACTCATCCAGAAAACGCCGGATCATATTGATTGGGATGTCAACGCGGCCGAAAAGGGCGGATATGAGCATTTCATGTTTAAAGAAATCATGGAACAGCCCAAAGCCTTGCGTGATACGATTTCGCCCCGGATCAAAGACGGGCGGATCGTCTTGGATGATATCACCCTGACCAAAGAACAGGCGGAACACATTCACCGTATCTGCATTGTGGCATGTGGCTCTGCGTACCATGTAGGGGTTGTCGCTAAATATAATCTGGAAAAGATGACCCGCATTCCGGTCGAGGCCGAAGTGGCTTCGGAACTACGCTACCGGGACCCGATCATCGATGAAAACACCTTGGTGATCGTAATCAGCCAGTCGGGCGAAACCGCCGATACGCTGGCGGCACTGCGGGAAGCGAAAAAATGCGGGGCACGGGTGCTCTCCATCGTCAACGTGGTGGGCAGTTCCATTGCCAATGAATCGGACGATGTGATTTACACATGGGCAGGTCCTGAAATTGCAGTGGCGACTACAAAAGCCTATAGCACGCAGTTAGCTGTTGTGTATATGATTACGCTGTATCTGTCGGATTTGCTGGGGACGATTTCCGCTGACGACTACAACTATTATGTGGACTGCCTGCAGAAACTGCCCGATCTGGTGGAAGAAGCCTTGCAGCACAAGGAAAAGATCCAGTATTTTGCATCCAAATACTTTAATGCCCGCGATATCTTCTTTATCGGCCGGAATCTGGACTATGCCCTTTCTATGGAAGGCTCCTTAAAACTCAAGGAAATTTCGTATATCCACAGTGAAGCGTATGCCGCTGGGGAACTGAAGCACGGTACCATTTCCCTAATTGAAAACGGTACACTTGTGGTGGCGTTGGCAACGATTGACCGGTTGTTTGATAAGATGATGTCCAATGTGAAAGAGGTCAAAGCCCGGGGGGCTTATGTCTTGGGGCTTACCACGAAAGAACACACAGCCATAGAAACCGAGACGGATTTCACATTCTATATCCCCAAAACTTGCGATATGATGCTGCCGTCGCTTTCGGTCATTCCGCTGCAGCTGTTTGCCTATTACGTGGCGGCTATGAAGGGGTGCGACATCGATAAACCAAGAAATCTTGCCAAATCGGTAACCGTGGAATAATTTTGAAAAGACAGGATGGATGATAAATGGCACAAAACGAAAAAGTGCTGGTCGTGGACTTTGGCGGTCAGTATAACCAGCTCATTGCCCGGCGCGTGCGGGAGTGCAATGTGTATTGCGAAATCGTTTCGTACCGGGTAGGGGTTGATGCGATCAAAGCGCATAACCCGGTTGGTATTATTTTTACTGGCGGTCCCAATAGCGTATACGAACCTGATTCCCCCACGATTGACCCGTCGGTTTTTGAGTTGGGGATCCCGGTACTGGGTATCTGCTATGGTAGCCAGCTGATGATGCATTTGCTCGGCGGCCATGTGTGCAAAGCACCCGAACGGGAATATGGGAAAACCCTGGTGTATACGGATGCGAGTTCACCCATTTTCCAGGATGTCAGCCGTGATACGGTCTGCTGGATGAGCCATAACGATTATATCGAAAAGCCGGCGCCCGGGTTTACAGTGACGGCCTATACGGATAACTGCCCGGTAGCGGCAGCTGAATGGGCGGAAAAGAAGCTGTATGCGCTGCAGTTCCACCCCGAAGTGCTCCACACTCAGGAAGGGAAACAGATGCTCCACAACTTTGTCTACCGCGTGTGCGGCTGCAAAGGGGACTGGAAAATGGATTCCTTCGTCGAAACCAGTGTAAAAGCCTTGCGGGAAAAAATCGGGAACGGGAAAGTCCTGTGCGCGCTTTCCGGCGGGGTGGATTCCTCCGTGGCGGCGGCTATGCTGGCGAAAGCGGTGGGTAAACAGCTGACCTGCGTCTTTGTGGATCATGGCCTGCTGCGCAAAAATGAAATGGAAGAAGTATGCGAAGTCTTTGGGCCCCAGGGACAGTTCGAGCTGAATTTTGTCTGTGTCAATGCCCGCCAGCGCTTTTACGACAAGCTGGCCGGGGTAGAGGAGCCCGAGAAAAAGCGTAAAATCATCGGCGAAGAGTTCATTCGCGTTTTTGAAGAAGAAGCCAAAAAAATTGGCGCCGTGGATTTCCTGGCTCAGGGGACCATCTATCCCGATGTGGTAGAAAGCGGCCTAGGCGGTGAAAGCACGGTCATTAAATCCCACCACAATGTAGGCGGCTTGCCGGATTATGTAGATTTTAAAGAGATTATCGAACCGCTTCGCGACCTGTTCAAAGATGAAACGCGGCAGGCAGGTCGTGAATTGGGCTTGCCGGAGTACCTTGTCAGCCGTCAGCCGTTCCCGGGTCCGGGCCTTGCCATTCGGATTATCGGCGCTGTTACGCCGGAAAAGGTCAAAATGGTACAGGAAGCGGACGCCATTTGGCGGGAAGAAATTGCAAAAGCGGGACTCGCCGGCCAGATCAGCCAGTACTATGCAGCGCTTACCAATATGCGCAGCGTAGGTGTGATGGGGGACGAACGTACCTATGACTATGCCGTTGCTCTGCGTGCTGTAACTACCACCGACTTTATGACGGCGGAAGCAGCTCCCATTCCGTGGGAGGTATTACAGACGGTTACCAGCCGGATTGTCAATGAAGTCAAACACATTAACCGGGTGCTGTACGACTGCACGGGTAAACCCCCAGCAACGATTGAGTGGGAGTGATGACTCTCGGCTGAGATGTGCTTAAAAAGCCAGTATTTATGCGGGTTTGCGGGTATAGCCTGAATCACCGATTCGTTTTTGCAACACTTTTGCAACACATCACGCACAAAAAAGTTTTGCAACAGATGAAATAGTTATAAGTGGCTTTGTGGTAAAGCTGAACAATGAGTAATGAAAGGACTCTGACGAAAAAGGTCAGAGTCCTTTTTTCGTCTGTCGTATAACACTTTTGGAAGCTTTTGCATACTTGTTAAGCAAATTGCGATCGTATATAGTATGCTTAGGCAGGAGGTGCGACAGATGAAACAGAAAGACTATTATATTTATTTAGATGAGCAGGAATACTCTCAGGTTATACAATCCCTTATTGCTCTCAAAAACGATCTCATAGCGCAAGGCAGATATACGGACGCAGTAGATGATGTCCTTATCAAATTTACAAAAGCACGAAAGAAAAAGATTACCGTGCAATACATCTGAATAAAATCGCAGTTATGCCGCTTGTTTCTCTACGGAGAAGCAGGCGGCTTTTTTGCGTTTTAGGGCAATTTTCAAGGGCAAAAAATTTTTTTCAAATTTTTTTGAGATTTAGGGGGTGCATTTGACCTCTCCCAGTGGGAATAAGTGAAGGGGTTATTTCCACGCAGGGGATTTCCCCCTTCAAAGTACCTTGAAAATTGAATAGACAGGCGCTAAGGACATTAGTTCTGATGAATAGCCCGAAGGTGGGTACGCCGTGACTTTTCCTATTGATATACGGAGAACGAGCGAGAATCCCCGACCTGAAATTCAGCTTGCTACTGAAACGGCAATGACAGTCAGAATGATAATGATACTTCTCTACGGAGCTGGCGGAGTACCCGGCAGAGGTGAGATTCCTATGATACGGTTTCGCAAACCGTAACCTTAGTGCTTCCCGTACAAAGCGACTTGCTTTCCGCAGGGGGCGTTGAGAACAAATACTGCGGTCTTTACATAGCCGTCTCTTATTGAGGCAGGCTGTGAAATCTATGAAAGGAGGTAAAGCCGGAGATGTCAAACTGCAAGACGATTGCGGTATGCAATCAGAAAGGCGGCGTGGGCAAGACCACGACTACGGTCAATTTAGGCGTCGGACTTGCTATGCAAGGGAAAAAGGTGCTTCTGATTGACGCTGATCCGCAGGGCGATTTAACGACCTGCCTCGGCTGGAGGGATAGCGACAGCCTTTCCGTAACGCTGACAGAGAAGTTGCAGACGATAATATCGGAGCAGGAGCAAAATTCCTTTGACGGTATTCTGCACCATAAAGAAAAAGTAGACCTTGTACCGTCCAACCTCAGCCTATCTTCATTGGAAATGACGCTTGTAACGGCGATGAGCCGAGAGAGCGTCCTGAAGAATTATCTGAGCCTTGTAAAAGACAAGTACGATTATGTCCTTATTGACTGTATGCCGAGCTTGGGTATGATTACCTTTAACGCTCTAACGGCGGCGGACAGCGTGATTATCCCCGTTCAGGCGCAGTATCTTCCCGCTAAGGGAATGACGCAGCTTTTGGGGACGATTGCGAAAGTGAGGAAACATACAAACGCCGATTTGAAAATCGACGGTATTCTTCTGACGCTTGTGGACGGAAGGACAAATCTTGCGAAAAGCACAGTAGAAGCGCTCAGGGAAAATTTCGGCAGCCATATCAGGATATATCGATCAATGATTCCGGCAGCCGTAAAAGCCGCAGAGGTATCTTCTAAAGGGACAAGTATCTACGCCTATGAGCCGAACAGTCCGGTGTCTAAGGCTTACGCCGGTTTCACAAAGGAGGTGTTAGCCGATGGCAGGCAGAAAGAGCGACTTCACGCTGCCCACGAACACGCTCGATGAGCTGTTTTCCTCTCAGGAGGAAAGGGACGAAGCGAAGCTGTCTAAAATCAGGGATATTCCGCTTGAGGAAATCGACGATTTTCCCGACCACCCGTTTCAGGTGCGGGAAGATGAGGATATGTTTCAGCTTGTGGAAAGTATCAAAGAGCGTGGCGTGATTACTCCTGCTACTGTAAGGCAGAAGGAGGACGGCAGATACGAGCTTATCTCAGGACACAGGCGAAAAAAGGCTTGCGAGCTTGCCGGATTTGAAACATTGCGCTGCGAGGTGGTAGACCTCGACCGTGATGAAGCTACGATTTTAATGGTCGAAAGCAACTTCCAAAGGTCGCAGATACTTCCCTCGGAAAAAGCCTACGCATATAAAATGCGGCTTGACGCTATGAAAAGACAGGCAGGCAGACCGAGAAAAGAAAATGGTGTCCCAGTGGGACACGATTATTTAACGGGCAAATCAAGAGAATTGCTGGCGGCAGAAACAACAGATAGCAATACACAAATCCAGCGTTATGTGCGCCTTACAAACCTTGTTCCCGAACTGCTTGAATTTGTAGACGAGGGCAGGATTAAAATGCGCCCCGCCGTTGAACTGTCCTATCTGAACGAGGACTGCCAAAGGGATTTGGTGGACGAAATCGACTTAAACGACTGTACCCCGTCCCATGATCAGGCAATCCGTATGCGGAAGTTTTTCGAGGAAGGCAAGCTGACAACAGAAGCGATTTCTGCGATTATGAGCGAGGAAAAGCCGAATCAGCGTGAGAAGATTGTTTTGCGTGGGGACAGGGTGCGAAACCTGATCCCGAAAAATATCCCCATCAACCAAACGGAGGAGTATGTCTGCAAGGCGCTGGAGCATTACAACAAGTTTTTGCGTAACCGTGCCGAGCGTGACAGCAGGTAAGGCGGAGTGTGTTTTTCTTCTTCCCCCTTCCTCACACTCCAACCCCTAAACTATCTCACTATCCGAAAGAATAAAACTATCTCTCTTGATTACAGCTATCTCACCTAACTCAATCTATCTCAGAAAAACGCACCATTCCAAAACACAGGAGGTATGCCCTATGATGTAAGATTAACCTTCGTTTCACACCTTTGCCTGAAACGCTGTTTCGCATTACAATGGCGGCAGAAAAGGAGTGAAGCGCAATGAAAACAAAAACGATTGCTTTTTTAACGGCTCTTTTGCTGATCGTGCTTGCAGGCTGCAACAATGCCCCGCCGAATGAAGATAAGCCGCAGCCGTTTTCTTTTTCGGAGAGT
>CAKNOA010000009.1 GCA_930990065.1 uncultured Clostridia bacterium
GCTTCATGTTCATGTACTTCTTGCTGCCCCACTGGGTACCGGCCACATGGCGCAGTCGGGCGCAGACCAGCATGAGGGCGGAGTTGCCGTCCGGGAAGCTGCCTACCACGCGGGTACGGCGGCGGATCACTGTGGCGCCGATTGGAACGAACAGGCTGCCAAATCGGCCAAAAACTATCTGGATTTCACGGCCTTTTCTCGGGATGAACTGATTGCCCAGCTGGAATATGAAGGCTTTACCCACGAACAAGCGGTGTATGGCGCGGAAGCAAACGGCTATTAAAAGTAAAAAAGGAGGCGGTTTTCCACCGCCTCTTTTATTTGATTAGAATACAAACTTAAAGTCGTTGTTTGTATTATACTTATCTTAGTATTAACGAACAAGGGAGTCGATGCAGGGAGTTGATGTATATGGAAAACATACAGTACTCCCACCTTTGTGTATAGTAGATTCTCATGAATAAAAACAGTAATATTTCAATTGGGAAGGGTAAATATGAATCATTTTAATTCAAAATCAATTATTCCTTTTCCGGAAGAAGGTGCTAATCCACTTGGAAAAAATCGTTGCATGGGATATCACTATACTTCACCTGCTGCATTTTTATCCATTATTGAAAATAAGGAAATTCGATTTTCTGATGTCCGCTATATGAATGACAAGTCAGAAGGTATTTACTTTCTAAAGATTCTGGTAGAGTTTTTGGAGAAGAATAAGTCTTTTCCGAACGTGCAAGAGGCAGTAAACTTTTTGTTAGATCAGAATGACTTAACAAAAATAAAAAAACTGCAAGTTCCTTCCCCGATTTATCGAGATGTTCCTAAGCTGAAATATGAAAAATCCAGAACCTTTTTGATGTGTACATCAAGAAAGCCGGATTTATTAAATATGTGGAATTATTACATACGTAACAATTCTTATGAAGGATATTGTATAGGATTCCATATGCCAAGATTTTTAAAAACTTTTGATACAAAGAAAGAAGAAACCAATAGGCCTTTTATTGTTTATTATGGAAAAGTTATATATGATCGAAAGCTCCAAGATCAGCAGATTAGAAAACTGGTAGGAGGACTTGAAAAAAGGCCAATCAATAATATAAAGATAGGTCTGAAGCATTATATCAATACGAGGGGGTATTTCTTTAAACATAAATCTTTTAAAGGTGAAGAAGAATTTAGAGTAATTATATCTATAAAGGAAAACAATATGATCTATAAGGAAAAAAGTACGACCGGTGATGACTCGAAACTAAAAAAAGATTTTTATATTCGTAATGGTTTAATTGTTCCATATCTTTCTGTATCGATTCCCGAGGATGCCATCTCTAGGATTTATTTACCTCCGCTTAGTGAAGAAGAAATCGCAAAAAAAGGTGTGCAAGAATTGATTGGTAGTGTAGGTTTTAAAGATGTAAAGATATGTAAGTCTCAAATTCCAGTGCGGTATTAGAGAGCGGTTTTCAGTAAAAAAGGAGACGGTTTTTCACCGTCTCTTTTTTTGTGGTGGAAAGCCTTTTATAGTTTTCTTTGGAGAGACATTTCCAAATTATCGAAATCGGTTGACACATGGCGCCTGGTGACGGAAAAAGCCCACACCGGCGAACTGCCCCGGCTGTATTTCGCCATTGGCAAAGACGACCACCTGTATGCTTCCTATGCGCATTTTAAAGCGTACGCCGAAAAAATCGGCCTGCCGGCGGTATTCGAGGAAGTGGACGGGTACCACCACGAATGGCGCTTTTGGGATTTGGCCATCCAAAAGGCCCTTGCGTTTTTTGGCCTGTAACGGAACAGAAAGAGAACCCCCGCCGCCGGGGAAACCGGCAGCGGGGGTTTTGTGTTTTCGGGCGATGCGGCCTTACCAGGCGCGCACCATATCCATGACAATCTGTTCCCAGCGGATCAGGTTTTGTACCTTGTGCCCGGCAGAACTGATATCTTTCAGCACCATATCAAAATGGCACCCGTTTTTCCGGCAGGTGGACAGGATATGGCCGATTTCTTTTCGCAGCGCGTCTTCATCCAGATTCCCCGATACGGATGAGGGGTTCGGCTTATTAGCAATGACATATCGATTGCCGAT
Source organism: uncultured Clostridia bacterium (assembly GCA_930990065.1). Classification (GTDB taxonomy): domain Bacteria; phylum Bacillota; class Clostridia; order Oscillospirales; family Acutalibacteraceae; genus Heritagella; species Heritagella caecorum. Next base: position 2,087 of record CAKNOA010000009.1, read on the forward strand.
GACTTCGGCGGCGTTGTCGATATCCGCCCAGGGGGTGATGGAAATTTTGCGCAGGTGGGGCAGTTTTTCCACGATGTCGATCTTTTTGTCCAGCGGTTCGCAGCAGCCGTAGTACACCAGCCCGAAAGGCTCCATTACCTTTTTCATGTAGGCGATGTCGAATTCTTCGTGCATGTCTTTGGAAACGGAGGCGAAAATCTGGGCCATGCCCCGGCCCCATACCTGATGGCGCTTTATAGGGCCGCCGTCCCAATCCCCCGGCAGGGTGCTATTGAGGGCGCTGGTGCAGTGCATCGTCAGCGGTTCGGCCTCAAAAAGCCCCAGCTGTTCCATCTGCTCGGTTAGGCTGATATAGTAATCCGTCATGTGTTCCATGATCTGGTGGGTGTAGTCCGGGCGCTCGATCAAATCCATGAGCAGCGGCGTGACCCCGCGCAGGCGGGCCAGGTCGTCCCATGTGGAAATATAGCTATCGTGGCCCGTTAGGCGTACGGGTAGGATATCGCCGAAGGCAGAGCCATATTTCGTATACCGCCGCATGGTTTCCACTTTGTCATACGTCACTTTAGGCAACCGGAACCGCGCAAGGGCGCTTTCATCGGCCAACTGGTCGTGGTATTCGTGGGAGATGATGTGGTTTTTCTCGTCGGTCACCCGGGTGTCTTCATCCACCGTAAAGCCGCAGCCCGTTTTGTGCATGACTTTCTGCACCGGGAAATAGGGGGGCAGGATCATATCGGCGGGAAAGTACTGCCACTGGAACAGCTTTTTGCGCAGGAAATCTTCCGCCGCCCGGAAATCGCTGTCCTGGCACTGCAGAGTTAGCGACCCGTCAAAGTTCAGTTCGTGGAACGGGATTTCGTCGATCAGCACCACCGGGCGGATCATCGCTAAATCGTTGACGGCGGTGTGCAGGCGGCGGTTTTCCTGGTTGCGGGGGTCCCGGGCCGCCACAGCATAGCGCCGGGCCAGATTGCGGAGGATTTTTTCGTCCTGGGTCATCACAGAGGCCTCCTTTCTGTCATCACAGCGCGGGTTTAGCGGGCCCGGGCCGGTTCACTTTGCGGGGTGATCTTTTTCATCCACTTGCGGCTGCGCAGCCTGAAGTAACACCACACGCACTTGATGATCTGGTCAATTTTCAGCATGGTGTACACCCAAAACGGCGGCCAGTCCAGTACGAGCCCGGCTAGGTATCCCAGCGGGATGGACGCGACCCACAAAAACAGGATATCCCCGGCCATTAAAAATTTGGTGTCGCCCCCGGCCCGCAGTACCCCTTTGGTCAAAATGGAGTTCATAGACTGGAACACCACTATAAAGCTGATGGATGCCATCAGTTCGGCGGCAATGGCTTTGGCCTGGGGGGTGATCTGGTAGTAATCGATCATGGGCTCGCTTAAAATCATGATCAGCCCGGCGGCCACCACGCCGATGACAAACCCCAGCCCCAGGAACGTGTACCCCTGTTTTTGGGCTTTTTCAAAGTCGCCCTGGCCCATGGTGTGGCCGGTGATAATGCCGCTGGCGTTGGAAATGCCCTGGGTCAATACGGAACTGAGCTGCTGGACCACCACGGTGGCGGAGTTGGCCGCCACAAACGCGCTGCCGATGCGGCCCATAATCATGGCCACCGAGTTGTTCCCCAGCGCTAGCAGGGAATCGCTGATCAGCACCGGGATGCTGATGCGGAAATATTCCTTTTGCAGGTCCCGGCAGTTTACCAGCAGGTGGTGCAGCCGGTAGCGGATGCGCTTATCCACAAAGAAGAAATACCCGCAAATAAACACCAGCTCGAACGCCCGGGCAATCAGCGTGCCCAGCGCGGCGCCGGCAATTTCCATACGCGGCGCGCCCCATTCACCGAAAATGAAAATCCAGTTGAAAAAGACGTTGATAAAAAAGGCCGCGATGGAGCTGACAAGCGGCAACTTGACTTGCCCCACGCTGCGCAGCACAATGGTGCACGTCAGCGACAGCCCCATACAAAAGTACGTGGGCAATAGCCAATTGAGGTACGAAATGCCGTACCCGATAATTAGGTCGTCTTCGGTATACAGCCGCATAACCAGGTCGGGCCGCACCCCGGTAAACAGGGTGAACACCCCGGCAAACAACAGGCACAGCCGCAGCATCAGCGTGACGGATTTGCGCAGGCTCTCTTTTTCCTGCATGCCCCAAAACCGGGCCGTGAGCACCGAAGCCCCCATGCCCAGCCCCATGCAGCAAATCTGGAACAGGTTGATAAACTGCCCGGCCAGGGACGACGCCGACAGTTGCGCGTCCCCCATGCTGCTGAGCATCACCGTGTCCATCAGGTTAATGCCCACGGTGATCAGCTGCTGCAGGGATACCGGCACGGCGATGGCCACAATTTTCTTATAAAACGCCCGGTCCCCCAGGTACGACCGGAAGACGGCACGGTTCATAGCGCCGCCCCCTCTCCGCCGGTTTTATCCGGCCGCTTTTTTGGTGCATAGACTCTCTTTTGCACAAAACTTCTCCCCTTACCTATTTGATAACTAATTACATTATAAAACAGGCCGGCCATATCCCTCAAGGGAAAACCTCTGTTTTTTAGGGGAAAATCCTGCTTTTTTGTCTGTTATTGGGCCGTGGGGGAAACGCCAATGGCGATTTGCACCATGTAGTCTTCGTCCCGGCGTACCGCAGCGTACCCCAGCAGATCGCTTTCGTACCCGTGGCCCGTCACCTTGTAACCGTGTTGGCGGATAAACGTAAGCAGTTTTTCATACGCCCGGGGCAGGGGCCGGTACGGCCCCCGGTGCTCCATCACGGCATACAGCCCCCGGGGCCGGGTCAACAGGGATTCCTGGTGATCGGGGGTTTCCACCTGCAAACAGAAACTGTCCTTTTCAAAATGCCCCTGCAGCAGGTGTTCCCGGGTGATGAAACTGCTGCGCACAAAACACCCCGGGCTGGTTTCCCCGTACTGCTTCAGGATGCGGCGCACAAACGCAATGCGCCGGTACCGGTCGCCCCATACGTCGGGCCCGGCGGGAAACGAGAGGTAATACGCCGTGTCCCATTCTTCCACCCGGGGGCGTTCGCACACGGTTTTTAGCCCGGTTTCCATGCGTCCGGCGGTAAAGGCAATGCGTTTTTCCAGCCGACGCAGGGTTTTGATTTGCCCGCGCACTTTTTCTTCCTGTTTGCGCAACAGTGCCAGGGTCTGCTGCGGGGTGGCGGTTTGCAAAACCTTCCGGATATCCGACAGGGGCACCCCGGCGTCCCGCAAGAGTAATAAAAAGTCGAACGGGGGGATTTGGTCCAGGGCATACAGCCGGTACCCGTTTTCGCCCCGCAGCGCCGGGTGGAACAGGCCGATTTTGTCATAATAGAGCAGCGTTTCCCGGGAAAGCCCATACAGCGCCGCAAATTCCCGGGCATATAGCCCCGTTTCGCGATCTTTTTTCACCCCAAAGCCCCCTTCTTGGCATTTTTTCCTTATTATAAGGGCTGGGAAGCCGGGGAGCAAGACGTTCCCGCTCCGGCAGCCGGTCCGGCGGCGGACTTGGCCGCTGGCGCCTCGATTTTTTTCATCCATTTGCGGCTGCGCAGCCGAAAGAAGCACCACACGCACTTAATGACCTGGTCGATTTTCAGCATGGCATAAATCCAAAACGGCGGCCAGTGCAGTACGAGCCCCGCCAGGTACCCTAAAGGAATGGACGCGACCCACAAAAACAGGATATCCCCGGCCATTAAAAATTTGGTGTCGCCCCCGGCCCGCAGTACGCCTTTGGTGAGGATGGAGTTCATCGCTTCGAAAATCACAAGAAAACTGATGGCGTTCATCAGTTCGTACGCAATGCGCTTGGCTTCGCCGGTCACCTGGTAATACGCAATTACCGGGTCCCGCAACAGCAGAATCAGCGCGGCGGCGAACACGCCGACCAAAAATCCCAGCCCCAGGAACGTGTACCCCTGTTTTTGGGCTTTGTCGTATTCGCCCCGGCCCATGGTGTGGCCGGTGATGATGCAGCTGGCCTGGAACAGCCCCTGGGTGAGTACGGAACTGAGCTGCTGCACTACAGTGGTGACGGAATTGCCCGCCACAAACGCCTGGCCCAACCGGCCGATGATCATGGCCACGGAATTGTTCCCCAGCGCCAAAAGCGAATCGCTGACCAGCACCGGAAGGCTCACCCGGAAGTATTCCCGCCGCAAATCCCGGCAGTTTAATAGCAGGTGGTGCAGCCGGTATCCAATGCGCTGGTCGGTGAAAAAGAAGCACCCGGCAATTAACGTAAGTTCGAACACCCGGGCGATCAGCGTGCCCAGCGCGGCCCCGGCAATTTCCATGCGCGGCGCGCCCAGCTCCCCGAAAATAAATACCCAGTTACAAAAGACGTTGATAAAGAACGCCGCAATGGAACTAATGAGCGGCAATTTGACTTGCCCCACACTGCGCAGCACGATGGAGCATGTCAGCGACAGCCCCATGCACAGGTACGTGGGCCACAGCCAGTTCAGGTACGAAATACCATATTCGATCACCACCGGGTCGCCGGTATACAGCTTCATCACCCAGTCGGGCCGCAGCCCCGAAAACAGGGTAAAGGCCGTCATGAGCAAAAGCCCCAGCCGCAGCATCAGGGTGATGGATTTGCGCAGGTTCCCTTTATCCTGCATGCCCCAAAACCGGGCCGTGAGCACCGAAGCGCCCATGCCCACCCCCATGCACACAATTTCGAACAAATTGATAAACTGCCCCGCTAACGAGGAAGCCGACAGCTGCACGTCCCCCATGCTGCTGAGCATGATGGTGTCCATCAGGTTGATGCCTACGGTGATCAGCTGTTGCAGCGAAATGGGAATGGCAATGGTGACAATCTTTTTATAAAACGCCCGGTCGCCCAGATACTCTTTCAGGGCGGCCCGTTTTTCCTGGTTCGGCATACGGAAAACCGGCTCCTTCCTTTTGATGATACCACCATGATAAAGGGTGAAGCCGCTTCACAGTCAAGAGGGGAGAGGGCTTTTTTTAAAATTCTTTTGATGGTGGAAGAAAAGCGCCTCTGATCGAAAAAGGGCCCGGCCGTTTAATCCCGGCCGGGCTCTTTCGTTCCTACTTTATTCGTGGGTGGCGCAGTATGTTTCCAAATCGCCGGTATTGTACATCCCCCCGTTTACATCCGGGTGGGCTTCGGAGCCGAACCACAAAAGCGCGTCGTTTTCGCCCAGGGCGCACACGGAATCATACACCGTACCGGTCAGGCGCAGCGCCCCGTTTTCCTGTTTGAGCAGGAAAACACGCAGCCCCTCCCAGCCCGATTCGTACCGGGTGCCGGTGAACACCGTGATCGTGAAGGGATCCCCCAGCATGAGGGGGTCAAACGGGATCAGCCCCTTGGGGTCTTTATAGAGGATCTGGGGGTCGATGGTAAAATCTCGGTACAAACCCCCGTCTTTTTCGTAGGGGGACGACACCTCGGTGAGGATGCCCAACAGCACCACGTCGCTTTCATCCACCAGGGCCGGCGCCGTTTCGTCGGTGGCGTACACGGCGTTATACATCTCTTTCATGGTGGAAACAAACTGGCGGGTCCTTTCGCACCAGTTCAGCGTCTGCTTCGTGCCCACGGTGGGGGAGGCTTCTTTCCCTACCACCACCCGCCGGGTGGTGCCGGGCATATTGCGGCGCTCGACGCCGTCCATCCAGTTGATGACCCGGCCGTCCCCCGCCGCCTGTACCGGCTGCAGCGACAAAAACGGCAGGCTGATGCGGTACATCTCCCCGTCGCTTTTCAAAAACAGCAGCGTGCTGTCGGTGGCGGTTTCCAAAATTTCCTCGCTGTACGGTTTCGCGTCTTGGGACGAAAGCGGCAGGGGGAACGTGACGCTGTCCCCCGGCTGCAAATGCCCGCGCAAACTTTCCTGTACGGTGTAGGTGCTGTCTACCTGCCAGTTTTCCCCGCCGTCCGTCGTATACGGGTCGCTGCTTTCCTGATACTGGGCGGTTACGATGGTGTCGTGGGCATTCAGCATGGCAGTCAGGTTTGTCAGGGGTGCGGCTTCTTCGCCAGTTGGGGCCGGTTCGGATCGCAATGACTGGAACAGCCACACACCGCAACCCAGCAGCACGATGAAACCCGCTAGGATACTGATAAGAATTTTCGTTCTGTTTTTCACCAGAATCCCTCCTTTTAGGGGGTTACCCCTTTTCACGGTAATACGCATCCAGCGCCTTTATATCCCGCAATCCTCCGTGGGTTTCACTGCCGGTCTGGCCGCTAAACCACAGAATCCGGTCTCCTCGTTCTTTTAAGACACCACATAAGGAATCGTATGCCGTTGCGCACAAGGAAAGGGCCCCGTCCTCCTGCCGCAGCAGGAAAATAGCGGTCACTTCCCCGTCGTCGGGTTGGTACCAGAAAGGAAGTTCATGGGGAGACCCGAATTCACAGATAACGGTGACGCTGTCCCCGGGTTGTATGCCTTCCAGCCCCTGGTACACCGACCCGACTGTGACAGTGAGATCTCGATACCACCGGCTTTCCCGTTCGTATGGGTCGGAAATCGCCGTGATATCCGCTGCCATGACCCCGTCGCTGCGTTCCAACATACTGGCAACCGTGTCCCCTTCGTATTCATGGATCACGTGAACCAACGCATAGAGAAAATTGACGGATTCTCGGGAGGTGTCACTCCAGGCGATTTCATTCAGAAACTGGTCTTGAGGGGTGGCGTCATAGCCGGTGGTATACACGGTAAAGCGCTCACCCCCGTTCATGGGGGTTACGGTGGTGCGGGTAGCTCCGCATAGCCAGTTGATCTTGCGAATGGTTTCCGTTCCCCAAAACGAAACAGCTTGCACCGGCTGCAAGCATAAAGACGGTGCGCTAATTCGGTAGGTGTTCCCATCTTTTCGCAAAAACAGCAAGGTGCTGTCGGTGGCATCGATGGCGACTTTTTGACTATAAGGTGTACCGGTTTTAGAGGATACTGGTTCCGAAAAGGTGAAAGTGTCCCCCGGCTGCAAGTCCCCGCGCAAACTTTCCTGTACGGTATAGGTGCTGTCGACCTGCCAACTTTCGCCTCCGTCCGTCGTATACGGGTCGCTGCTTTCCTGATACTGGGCGGTTACGATGGTGTCGTGGGCATTCAGCATGGCAGTCAGGTTTGTCAGGGGTGCGGCTTCTTCGCCAGTTGGGGCCGGTTCGGATCGCAATGACTGGAACAGCCACACACCGCAACCCAGCAGCACGATGAAACCCGCTAGGATACTGATAAGAATTTTCGTTCTTTTTTTCACCAGAATCCCTCCTTTTAGGGGTTATTCCTTTTCTTGGCAGTAAGCTTCTACATCCGACAAATCCCGCAAACCCTCGTTTACATCGGCGCGGGTGGGGCCGCCAAACCACTGGATGCGTTCCTGCTCGTTGATTGCGCACAAGGAATCGTACACGCTGCCTGTCAACCGGTAGGTGCTGTTTTCCTCCTGTAACAGAAGAAGGTGGGATTCTCCCGTGGGGATTTCTTCATAAGAGGAGCCCACGGCCGCTTGTACCGTGATAGGATCGTTACCGGACAGGGAGGAAGAAGCGGCGCTATACACCTGATCCGGTGTGACCGTCAAATCCCGATACCAGCATCCATCCTCTTCGTAAGCATCCGACACCTGCTCGATGGTGCCGGACAAAACCGCATCGCTTTTGTCTAATAAAGATGTGACGGTATAGCTGTCATCCGCTACGGCCATATACAGTTCGGCCATGGAATTGACGTAGACGGCCGATGTGCCGTACCAATTTAAGGTGTTTTCGTTCCCTTCTTCCGGTTCGTTGATCGTACCCACCACGACCGTTTCCTTTGTACCGGGCAATGTGCGGCGGTTTACCCCGTTCATCCACACGATCTGGCGGCTTTCCGCCTGGGATTGTTTTACGGGCTGTATGGATAAAACGGGCAGGCTCAACCGGTATTCGCCTTCTTCACCCTCAATCAGAAACAGCAGCGTGCAATCGGTGGCTGTCGCATCAACCGTTTGACTGTAAGGGGTTGCCGTTTCTGTGTCCAAGTGTTCTTGTACTGTAACCGTGTCGCCTGGCTGCAGCTCCCCGCGCAAACTTTCCTGTACGGTATAGGTTGTGTCTACATACCATTCCAACATGTCGATCGTGCCGCCATCGGGAAGAGGGATGTCTTCTACCCCCATACTGTATGGGGCGCTGCTGCTTTCATATTGTGCGGTAACTACCGTATCGTGAGAATCAAGAATAGAACGAAGATTCGTCGTTTCTGTGTAGACAGCAGCCAATTCTTCACCAACTAGTTCGGCTGGCTCTTGAGCCATTTCGGATGATGGCCATATAGAAGTGCATAGCCAAATTCCTCCGCCAGTAGAGATACAAAGTGCTAGTACACAGGCTACAATCTGCTTGCTTTTCCGTTTCATGTGAAAAATCTCCTTTCATTATATTATATTGTTAAAATACTACATAATCAAATTCATTCAGCTTTCTGAAATTGACCATTTTCTGTTCAATAAATTGCTTTAACCCCTGCAATATCGTCCGACTGAGGAGTGTAAAATGTGATATGTCCAAGAACAATTTTGTCGACAATAGTGCCAATCATCAGAGGTGTGGAAGATGGGTTGCTGCTATGTTTCAATCCTAAGGAATGCCCCATTTCATGAGCTGCAATGGCCTTGACGCCCCGAGATGCACCAAGAGTGCTGGAATATTTAGAAAATTCAGAATGATTTAACGCCACAATTGTATAGGCGTAGTTTGCGGTGGGGGAACCCGTGGAATCTCCAATATTTCGTCCGCTACTGTTAAAAAATTGGGTACGTCCAGCATATCCAGAATTACCAAATGTTCCTACAGTATAATAAATCTTATAATTGCTTCCCGACGTGTAGGAAAAACTAACTCCAGCTCCAGAATTATTCCAACCAGATACGGCAGAACGAATCAATGAATTATAGGTGGAACCACACGGGGCATAAGTTACATTTGCGTTGATAGCAAAATACCCAGAACACTTTCCGTCTGTATATCGATGGCCGTAAGTTACATAAGCAAAAGAGGTGATAACTGAAAAAGGCAAGGTAAGGCACACCAACAGCAGCATGGAAAAAATAAAGCGTTCTCGTTTTTTCATGAAAATCCCTCCTTAAAATTGAGAATGATAAAATTTATAATATTATTTTACCATTCTATATCTTTTTTGTAATTATATCATAACATATGATCCATTTGCTTCTTTGTAAGAAAAAACATGTATATTCTAAAAATATTATTATGGTAAGATGAATTTTGTTTTCTTAATGTATTAAAGTTACCTTGTTTCAATTTATATAATTCATATAATATTTATTACAATAGATGACATTTATAGACAACTATCAAAGACGATAAATTTTGTCGTATTTTACCATATAAAAATAAGTTTAGAAGATGATAGAAACAGGTTTTCCCATTTTTCTAATTATAAATTATAAATAAAGAATTTCCCTTTTTGTCACAAGGAAAAATTCGTCTGACCCAGGCATGAACCCTTTCTTTTCCGCCCATACTGCCAAAGGAAGAATACGGGATGGGAGGAAAAAGGCATGCAATATGGCAAAGTGGAACTATGTGGGGTGAACACCGCGCGGCTGCGGGTGATGACGGAAGACGAAAAAATGGAGCGGCTGCGCCTGATGCACAGCGGCGACGAAAAAGCGGCCCGCCGGGCCCGGCAGGAGCTGGTGGAAGGGAACCTGCGGCTGGTGCTCAGCGTGATCCAGCGGTTTTCCGGGCGCAGCGAAAACCCCGACGATTTATTCCAAGTGGGATGCATCGGGCTGATGAAGGCCATCGACCATTTTGACATCAGCCAGGGGGTGCGGTTTTCCACCTATGGGGTGCCCATGATCATTGGGGAGATCCGCCGGTATTTGCGCGATAATAATTCTGTGCGGGTGTCTAGGTCCCTTCGGGACATGGCGTATAAAGCCATGCAGATGAAAGAAAAGCTCACAAGGGAAAAGAACCGGGAACCCACCGTGGAAGAAATCGCCAAAGGCTTGGAGCAGCCGGTCGAAAGCGTGGTCACGGCGCTGGAAGCCATTGTGGAACCGGTGAGTTTATACGAACCGCTGTATAACGACGGGGGCGAACCGGTGTATGTGCTCGACCAGCTGGGCGACGGCGCCGGGGAAGACGACTGGCTGGAAGAAATCGCGTTAAAACAGGCGGTGCAGGCGCTCTCGGACAGGGAAAAGAAGATTTTGACCATGCGCTTTATGGAAGGGCGCACCCAAATGGAGGTGGCGTCGGTGATCGGCATCAGCCAGGCCCAGGTCTCCCGGCTGGAGAAAGCGGCGCTCACCCGGATTAAAAAGGCCATGTAGCGGTATACGGCTCCCAAAAACCGCATATCTTTCATAAGAAAGAGGGAAAGGGGGCTTTTTCGATGATCTGCCGGGTATCGGATTTGCAGCGGCGGGACGTGATCTGTTTAAAGGATGGGGCGCGCCTGGGCACAGTGGGCGACGTGGAACTGGACACCGGCACCGCCCGGCTTTCGGCGGTGCTGGTGTATGGGCGGCCGCGGTTTTTCGGGCTCATCGGCCGGCCCCAGCCGGTGCGGGTGGCGTGGGAGGACATCAGCCTGCTGGGGGCCGACACCATCCTAGTTAAAACGGCCCCGGCGCCCCAGCGGCGGCGGGAAGGGGCGGTCACCCGGTTCTTTTCCAGCCTTTTTACCGATTAAAACCGGGAAAAACCGCGCTTTTTTTGAAAAAATCCCTTGCGTATGAAAATACGCTGTGCTATAATAGCCAAGATAACGCACGCCGGTGGGATGGGCGATGGGTGCCCCCTTTTCGGAAAAAGAGGGTGGATTTGTCAGCGAACCCCACGGCGGAGGCAAACCATTAAGGAGGAACAAACAAATGGCAGTCGTATCGATGAAACAGCTGCTGGAGGCCGGCGTACACTTCGGCCACCAGACCAGAAGATGGAACCCGAAGATGGCTCCGTACATCTTCACCGAAAGAAACGGGATCTACATTATTGACCTGCAGAAGACCGTTCGCAAACTGGAAGAAGCGTACAACTTTGTGCGTGACCTGAGCATGGAAGGCAAGTCCGTCCTGTTCGTAGGCACGAAGAAGCAGGCGCAGGAATCCGTGAAGGAAGAAGCCGTGCGTGCCGGCGCTTACTATGTAAACGCCCGTTGGCTGGGCGGCATGCTCACCAACTTCCGCACCATCCGTCACCGCATTGACCGCCTGAAGCAGCTGCGCACCATGGAAGAAGACGGCACGTTTGATCTGCTGCCCAAAAAAGAAGTGGTCAAGCTGAACCTGGAAATCGAAAAGCTCGAAAAATTCCTGGGCGGCATTAAAGAAATGAAGCAGCTCCCCGGCGCGCTGTTCATTGTGGACCCCCGCAAAGAACGCATTGCCGTGTCCGAAGCCCGCAAGCTGGGCATCCCGATCGTGGCGATCGTGGACACCAACTGCGACCCCGACGAGATCGACTATGTGATCCCCGGCAACGATGACGCCATCCGCGCTGTGAAACTGATCTCCGGCACCATGGCCAACGCCATCATCGAAGGCAAAGAAGGCCAGATGGGCGCTGCCGCGATGGAAGAAAAGGAAGAGGAAGCTGCCGGACAGGAAGCGGCCGAATAAACACCCGGAACGATTGTTTCCCCGGGTAGAAAGCGCCCGCCTGGTCTAGTCCGGCCGGGCGCTTTTTTGGGGAAACGCCTCTTTTTCAACAACGACTCATCCGGGACATGTTGTCCCCCAGACTAACGGAATAATGGAGGAATCACTCATGAATTTTACCGCGAAAGACGTAGCGACCCTGCGTGAAAAGACCGGCTGCGGCATGATGGACTGCAAAAAAGCCCTGACCGAATCCAACGGTGATATGGAAGCCGCCATCGACGTGCTGCGTGAAAAGGGCCTGGCCAAGGCTGCCAAGAAGGCGGGCCGTATTGCGGCCGAAGGCGTGGCGTTTGCCTATGTGAACGACACCGCTACCGTGGGCGTTGTGATCGAAGTTAACGCCGAAACCGACTTCGTAGCCAAGAACGCCGAATTCCAGGAATTCGTCAAAGTGTGCGCCGATACCGTTATGGAACAGAACCCCGCCGACGTGGAAGCCCTGCTGGCTTGCACCGCCGCTGGTTCCGACCAGACCGTGGACGCCCTGCTGAAAGACAAGATCCTCGTGATCGGCGAAAACATCAAAGTGCGCCGTTTTGCCCGTATGGAAGGCAAAGTGGCCGCTTATATCCATGCCGGCGGCAACATCGGCGTGCTGGTGAACTTTGAAACCGAAGCCGATCCCACGGCTGCTGCGTTCCAGGAAATGGGCAAGAACGTGGCCATGCAGGTAGCGGCCATGAACGCGCCGTACCTCAACCGCGATGCGGTGCCGGAAGACGTGCTGGCCCACGAAAAAGAAATCCTCACGCTGCAGATCGTCAACGAAGGCAAACCCGAAGCCATTGCGCAGAAGATTGTCAACGGCCGTCTGGGCAAATTCTATAAGGAAAACTGCCTGGTCGAACAGGTATACGTAAAAGACGGCGACCTGACCGTACAGAAGTACGTGGATCAGGTGGGCAAAGAACTGGGCGCTGCCATCACGGTGAAGGACTTTGTGCGCTTTGCCAAGGGCGAAGGCCTGGAAAAGAAAGTGGACGATTTCGCGGCCGAAATCGCCAGCATGGTGAAATAAGGTTTTTCCGAAGACGGGAATCGTTTTTTCCATGGATCAAAGCGGATCATGGCAGAGCGCCATGGTCCGCTTTTTGCTGTAAAAAAAACCGGTGAAAAGAACGTGTTTGCTTTGATTGGAGTTGCGTTTTTTTTTCGTGGGGAACCCTTGCAGGGGGGGGAGGTTTGTGCTATAATATCCGGCTGGGAGTGAAAAATTGCCCAAGGAAAAGGGAAAGGAAAGGACAAACATATGAGTTACAAATTTTTGCTGGATCTGGCACTGATCCTTCTGTGCACCAAGATCCTGGGCCTGGTAACTCGCTCGTTCCGCATGCCTCAGGTGGTAGGCGCCCTGTTGGCCGGCCTGGTACTGGGCCCGGCGGCTCTGAATATGCTGAATGATGTGAGCTTTATTGACAAAGTGTCGGAAATCGGCGTTATTGTGCTGATGTTCACCGCCGGTATGGAAACGGACATCAAGGAACTGAAAAAAACCGGCCGCGCGTCGTTTATCATCGCGCTGATCGGCGTACTGGTGCCCCTGGCAGGTGGGTTCCTGCTGGCCATGGCGTTTAATACCGAATCGCTGTCCGATGCCAATGCCAGCATATTGCTGCAGAACATTTTCATCGGCGTGATTTTGACGGCTACGTCCGTGAGTATCACGGTGGAAACCCTCAAAGAAATGGGCAAACTGAATACCCGCGCCGGCAACGCCATTTTGGGCGCCGCTATTATCGACGATATCTTGGGTATTATCGCTTTGACGATTATCACCAGTATGGCCGATCCCACGGTGCAGATTGGCATTGTGCTGCTGAAAGTGCTGCTGTTCTTCGTGTTTGCGGCAGTGGCCGGTATCCTTTTTTACCTGTTCTTCAAAAAGCTGCAGGCCCACTATCACCGCGATATGCGCCGGTTCGTCATTTTGGCGTTCGTGTTCTGCCTGCTGATCTCCTACTGTGCCGAAGAATTCTTCGGTGTGGCCGACATCACCGGTGCATTTATCGCCGGTTTGATTATTTCCAATACGGAGCGTGCCCCGTACATTGCCTCGCGCTTTGAAACCCTTTCCTATACGCTCCTGTCGCCGGTGTTCTTCGCCAGCATCGGGCTGGATGTGAGCATGCCGGAGATGACGCCCCACATCATCGCGTTTACCATCCTGCTGGTGGTGGTGGCTGTCATCACCAAGATCGTCGGCTGCGGCCTGGGCGCCAAGATGTGCCATTTCAGCAACCGTGAATCGGTGCAGGTCGGTGTCGGCATGGTATCCCGTGGTGAAGTGGCCTTGATCGTAGCTACCAAAGGCGCCGCCCTGGGGCTGATGTCCAGCGTGTTTATGGGCCCGGTGATCATCGCCGTGGTGGCTTCCACCATTGTGGCGCCCATCCTGCTGAAGATCGCGTTTGCGAACCGCAAAGACCGCCATGCGCCGGAAGAAGCCGTACAGGCGGAAAGCGAGCTGGTCAAGAACTACAATATCGCCGTCAACAGCCATCACAATGAACATGGCGCGCCGGTGGAAGAGGAAGTCAACGAGTCTCTGCCCACGGTACCCGACGACGAAAAATAATCGTTTTCGCTCAAATAAAAACCGCCCTGGCCTGCAAAAGGCCAGGGCGGTTTTGCTGTTTATAGGGATTATTCGGTTACGTGGTATTTCCGGGCCAGGGCGTCGGCTTTGTCGCCGCGGCCGGTCTCACGCAGCCGGTCAAGGTACGCCGGCAGGTCCGTGTGGGCGTGCATGGGGCCGCCCTCATGCATCACGGTCCACATGGGGTCGATGGTGCTGGCGGAACGGGCCATCTGCTCTTCCTGCCAATTGAGGATCAGGCGGGCGCCCTGGGCGCATATATCGGGGTGCTCGTCTTTCACATCGTGCTGCTCATGGGGGTCGGCTTCCATGTCGAACAGCATTTCTTTATCGAACAGGTGGAACCCGTCGTGCAGGGAACGGATGTACAGCCACTTGCCAAACCGGGCGGAGCGCTGGCACACGTGGGCCATCTGCGATAAGATCAGGGAATCCCGGCCCGTGTCTTCCTGCCCCATCAGGGCGGGGTAGTAGCTTTCGCCGTCCCAGTTGCCCCATTTTTCCTGCCCCAGGGCGTCGGCCATGGTGGGCAGCAGATCCAGGCTGTAGTGCATGGCAGTATTGACGCTGCCCGGCTTCACGCCCGGCCATTTAATGATAAACGGGATGCGGCAGGTGGCGTCGTCGGCGGTGCCGTGCTCTTCGTAAATCCCCAGTTCGCCCATGTTTTCGCCGTGGTCGGCGGTGATAATCACGGCGGTGTCGTCATAGTGGCCCTGGGCTTTCAGTTCATCGAGCAGCTGGGCAATCAGGCTGTCGCAGTACCGCACGCCGCAGTCATACCCATCGAACACGGCTTTCAGTTCCTCCATGGTCTCGGCTTTGCCCGGGGCGCGGGGGTACTTGGGGTTCGTGTTGCTGTCATACATATTGAGGTCCAGCACGCTGTGGGGCCCGGCCAGGGTTTTGTGGTGTTCCAGAATATCCGGGGTGATCCAGTCGGGCATGGGCACACCGGCAAACGGGTTGCCGAAGGATTCCGGTGCCCGGTAGGGGGTATGGGGGTCCCAGAAATGGACGTGCAAAAACCAGTTGTCGTCTTTTTCGTGGCGGCGCAGCCAGTCTAGCGCCACAGGCAGCACCTTTTCGCCGGATTCCAGCCCTTCGTCGCCCACGTTATAGCATTCGTTAAACCCGGCGTCAAACCACCAGGAGGAATGGCGTTCGGCAAACGAACTCACCGAAGCGGTGTGCATACCCGCCCGGCGGAAAATGCGGTGGAAGCAGTGGTCGTCCACCTGGTCGCGGAAATCGCGTTCGGCGCCCGTCAGCCGCCGGTCGGCCGCCGTGCCTCCGTGGCCCACGGCGCCGTTGCGGATGCCGAACATGCCGCTGACCAGCGCCGCCCGGGACGGCAGGCACGGGGCATCGGAGCAGTAATAGCGGTCAAAGCGCATGCCGTCCCGGCATACGCTGTCAATGGCGGGGCTGGTATCCCTGGGGTAGCCGTAGCAGCCCAGATGGTCCGGGCGCAAGGTGTCGATATCAAGAAACAGGATACGCAAAAAGAAAAACTCCTTTCATGGGCGGGGCCCTTTTTTTTCATTGTACCTCTTTACACCCGAAAAGAAAACGGATATACTCATAGAAAATAAGCACGATTTTATACAAACCGCAAAGCAAAAGGGGGCGGTTTTATGGCACAGCTGCAAACCCCATTTTATGAATCTACCGCCTGGCCCGCCCAACAAGGGCCGGTGCGGGTGCTGCACATGGTGCACGAAAAAAGCGAGGCGGGCTGCGGCCTGCATTGGCATGAAGCCATTGAATTTTACTATGTCATCAGCGGCGGCGTGCTGCTGTATGGCGGGCGGGATTCCCACTGGCTGTACCCGGGGGACGTGGGGGTTGTGCCCGGTTTTTTGCCTCACCGGGGGCGGTTATTTTTGCCAAAAAGTGAGCATTATATTCTACAGGTCCCGCCCCAGTTCCTTTCGGCGGAAGAAGACGGGCTGCAGCGCCGGTTTGCCCGGGGCGGTACCCGCGCCCTGACGGTGCCGCAGGACGGGGCGCTCATGGCGCTGTTTGACCATTTGCTGGGGGAATATCAGGCGGCCCGGCCCGGATGGCAGACGGCCTGCCGGGGGGATATGCTGCGCATATTCGCCCACCTGTACCGGGTGTGCCCGCCGGTAGCCGGAGAAACCCCTGCCCCGGCGGGGTTTGACACCGTGCGGCAGGTGCTGTTCTTTTTAAGCGGCCATTTTAATCGGGAAGACGAAGTGGCGCTGCCGGCACTGTGCCGGCGGTTCGGGGTATCGGCGCCGTATCTGTGCCGGCTGTTCCGGCAGTATACGGGGCTGACGGTCAACGGCTATGTGCAGGAAGCAAAAGTGTCCTGTGGGGCATCGCTTTTGAGGGCCGGGGCCACCGTAGCCGAGGCCGCCCGGGCCGCCGGGGTGGACGATCCCAGCTATTTTGCCCGGCTGTTCCGTAAGCGCACGGGGCTTTCCCCGGGCGAGTGGAAAAAGCAGTGCCGGGAGCGGGAACGAACGCCTTTGGGGGCATAACCGGCACGTTGGCCGGGGGGAAAGTTTGCGGCGATTTTCGGGGAAAGGTGTTTACTTTGCCCCGCCTTTATTGTAGAATAGATAAAAATATGGTTTGTAAGGGAGTGCCTTTTTCCATGGAACCAAAATATAAACGGATCTTATTAAAGCTCAGCGGCGAATCTCTGGCGGGCCAGGCTGGCCACGGCATCGATTTTGAAACGGTGCAGCGCATTTGCCACCCCATCAAAAAAGTGGTGGATCTGGGTGTGCAGGTGGGCATTGTCGTGGGCGGCGGCAACTTCTGGCGCGGCCGTTCCAGCGGCAGCATGGACCGCACCCGGGCCGACCACATGGGCATGCTCGCTACGGTCATCAACGCCCTGGGCGTAGCCGACGGCCTGGAACAGGAAGGGCTGGAAGTACGGGTCCAGACGGCCATCGCCATGCAGCAGGTCGCCGAACCGTATATCCGCAACCGCGCCGTGCGCCACTTGGAAAAAGGGCGCGTGGTGGTGTTCGGCTGCGGCACGGGCAATCCGTTTTTCTCCACGGATACCGCCGCGGCGCTGCGGGCCGCGGAAATTGACGCCGATGTGGTGCTGAAAGCCACCATGGTGGACGGCGTATATGACAGCGACCCCAAAGTGAACCCCAACGCCAAGCGGTACGATACCGTTTCGTTTGACGACGTGCTGGCCCACAACCTGAAAGTCATGGACAGCACCGCCGCCTCCCTGTGCCGCGATAACCATCTGCCCATTCTGGTATTCAGCATTGAAGACGAAGAAAACATTGTGCGCGCCGTGTGCGGCGACAATGTGGGCACCCTGGTGACCGGCTGATTTGTCCCCGAAAAAAGGCCCCTGGCCGAAAGAAGAAAGGTGAACCGAAGTATGAAAGAAGTTCTGGCAAGAGCCGAAGAAAAAATGAAAAAGTCCGTTTCCGTGCTGGAAAAGGAACTCAGCGAAATCCGCGCCGGGCGCGCGAACCCCGCGGTGCTCGATAAAATCAAGGTGGACTACTACGGCGCCCCCACGGCCATTAACCAGCTGGCCGCCGTTTCGGTGACGGAAGCGCGGGTGCTGGTGATCCAGCCCTGGGATAAAAGCGTGACCCGTTTGATCGAACACGCCATCCAGAAGAGCGACCTGGGCGTGAACCCCCAGAGCGACGGCACCACCATCCGGCTGATCTTCCCGCCGTTGACGGAAGACCGCCGCCGCATGCTGGTAAAAGACATTGCGAAAATGTGCGAAGAAAGCAAAATTGCCGTGCGCTCCATCCGCCGCGACGCCAACGATAAGCTCAAAGCCATGAAGAAAAACGGCGACCTGACGGAAGACGACCAGAAGCAGGGCGACAAGAAAGTACAGGATCTGACCGACCGGTACGTCAAGATGATCGATGCGATCAACGAAAGGAAAGAACAGGAACTGATGAGCCTGTAACCGGGTACGCCGGACGGGAAAAGGGAAACCGGAGGAACATATGGCACAAGGAGTCCAGAAAACCCCGGTGCTGGACCGCAGCCAGCGCAGGCTGCCCCGGCACGTGGGCATTATTATGGACGGCAACGGCCGTTGGGCCCAAAAGCGCGGGCTGCCGCGCTCGGCCGGGCACACGGTGGGCGCCCAGAATTTTAAAAAAATTACACGGTACTGCGCCTCGATCGGGATTGAATACCTGACGGTATATGCGTTTTCCACGGAAAACTGGAAGCGCAGCAAAACGGAAGTGAGGGCGCTCATGCGCCTGTTCCAGCAGTACCTGGAAGAATCCCTGCGGGATTTTCTGGACGAAAATATCAAAGTGCGCTTTATCGGCGACACCACCGCCTTTTCCCCCAAACTGCAAAAACTCATCGAAGAAACCAAACGGGTGTGCGAACACCGCACGGGCATGGTGCTGAACATCGCCATGAACTACGGCGGGCGCGCCGAAATCGTCCACGCGGTGCAAGCGTTAGCGCGCGATGTGCAACAGGGGCTCCTTACCCCCGATGCCATCGACGAACAAGCGATTGCCAGCCGGCTATATACCGCCGGCCAGCCGGACCCCGATTTGATCATTCGCCCCAGCGGGGAAATGCGGGTGAGTAATTTCCTTTTGTGGCAGTCGGCCTATACGGAATACGTGGTATCCGACATCCTGTGGCCGGATTTCACCCCCGAAGACCTGGAACAGGCGCTGGACGATTACTGTTTGCGCCACCGGCGGTTCGGCGGGGTGGAAGAGGCCTGACAAAAGCCCGGGCAACCGGGACGCTACCCAATATAAACGTGAGAGGGGCTTTGCTCGTGAAGCAGCGGATTCTTTCCGGCGCGGTGATCATCTTGTTCGCCGCCGCCATTGTTTTGTTCAATCAATCGTTCCCCATGGCGCTGAACATCGCCATTGCGCTGATCGCCGGGGTCTGTATTTGGGAACTGCTGACGGCGTTGGGCATCCAGAAAAAACTGTTTCTGGTGTGGCCCAGCCTGGCGGCGGCCGTGCTCATTCCGTTTGCTTCGTATTTACAGTGCGACCCCGCGCTGATCCTGTATATTTACACCCTGGTGCTGTTCTGCGGGCTTTTATTCCATCATAAAGAAGTAACGTTCCGGGAACTGGGCATGATCTACAGTATGACGATGTTAATCCCGGCGGCCCTTGGCACGCTGGTCAATTTGCGGGACAATAACCCGGACTGCGGGATTTTCATCGTCATGGTGGCGGTGTTCGCCGCATGGGTGGCCGATGCCGGGGCGTATTTTACCGGCAGCTTTTTCGGTAAGCACAAGCTGTGCCCGGAAATCAGCCCGAAAAAGACCGTCGAAGGCGCTGTCGGGGGCTTACTCGTCAATGTGCTGGTGCTGTTGGGGGTAGGCCTAGTGTATGAACAGCTTTTCAGTGCCCAGGTCAACGAACTCTCCATGCTGCTCATCGGGCTGGGTAGTTCGGTTATTTCCATTTTGGGCGATTTGAGCTTTTCGCTCATCAAGCGCAGCTGCAACATCAAAGATTTTGGCCAGGTGATCCCCGGCCATGGCGGCATTCTGGACCGCTTTGACAGCGTGATCTTTGTTTCGCCGCTGGTTTACTATATCTGTCTGTGGATGCCGCTGGCCGTCAAATGACAGCGGGGGAAATCGAAGACGCAAAAAGAAAAAGAGGGAAAAGGCATACATGACGCGGGCTTTTAAAAGGGTCCTTTTGCGCCAATGTGCCTTTTTCGCGTTTTTGCCCGGGCCTTTGCCCAGGCCATCGGGCTTAGGATATGGGCATCAAAAGGAGATGAATCGATATGAAACAACTATCCCTATTGGGTTCTACGGGTTCCATCGGGACCCAGACCCTCGATGTGATCCGGCTGCAAAACCGGCTGTATGCCGAAGGCAAAGAAGCCGAACCCATCAAGCTGCAGGCGGTGTGTGCCGGGCACAATGTCACGGCCCTGGAAGAGCAAATCCGGGAATTCTCCCCGAAACTGGCGGTGCTCTATGACGAAAAGGCCGCACAGGATCTGAAAACCCGGGTGCGGGACCTGCCGGTACAGGTGTCCTATGGCATGGATGGGCTGTGCGAAGCGGCGTCTATGCCCAGCGCCGACATCACGCTCAACGCCGTGGTGGGGATGATCGGGCTTCTACCTACCCTCACGGCGGTGCGCAGCAGGAAACCCGTGGCGCTGGCCAACAAAGAAACCCTGGTGGCCGGGGGCGCCCTGGTCATGAAAGAAGCGAAAGAGCGGGGCGTGCCCATTTTGCCGGTGGACAGCGAACATTCCGCCATTTTCCAGTGCTTGCAGGGGTGCCCCGGGCCCGGGGCCGTGCGCAAATTGGTGCTCACGGCGTCCGGCGGGCCGTTCTTCGGCAAAAAGCGGGAAGAGCTGACGGATGTAA
This sequence comes from uncultured Clostridia bacterium, assembly GCA_930990065.1. Taxonomy (GTDB): domain Bacteria; phylum Bacillota; class Clostridia; order Oscillospirales; family Acutalibacteraceae; genus Heritagella; species Heritagella caecorum. Next base: position 22,757 of record CAKNOA010000009.1, read on the forward strand.
CGCCCGAACAGGCGCTGCACCACCCCAACTGGAACATGGGCCAAAAAGTGACCATCGATTCGGCTACCATGATGAACAAAGGGCTGGAAATCATGGAAGCCGGGTGGCTTTTCTCCATGCCGCAGGAGCAGATCGACGTGGTGGTGCACCGGGAAAGCGTGGTGCATTCCCTGATCGAATACCAGGACGGTTCCATGATCGCCCAGCTGGGCGTGCCGGATATGCGCATCCCCATTCAGTATGCGCTTTTGTACCCGAAACGGCTGCCCTCGCCGGTTCAGCCGCTGTCTTTGACAAAATACGGTCAGCTGTCGTTTTACGAGCCGGACGAAAAAACCTTTACGTGCCTGGCGGCATGCCGGCGGGCCATGGCCCGGGGCGGGTTGGCCCCGGCGGCGGCCAACGGCGCCGACGAAGCGGCAGTGGCCCTGTTTTTGCAGGGGAAGATCGGTTTTACCGCCATCGGCGAACTGGTCATGCAGGCGATGGAAGACCAGCCCGACGCCCCTTGCGACAGCCTCGAGAGCGTGTGGCAGGCCGACCGCCGCGCCCGGGAACGGGTCAGGGAGCTCGCAAAGGGATAACGGCCCCCGGCTTTTTGGAAAAAATGTCCGCGCCCTGTCTCAAGAGGGCCGGACCGGGCTACAATACCGGTAAACGGGCGGCCGGAAAAGCGGCCGCAGAAAGGTGGTTCTTTTGGAAACAGCACTTCTTATCATTATTGGCGTGCTTTTGTTCGCCCTGATTATCTTTTCCCACGAAATGGGGCACTTCCTGCTGGCCAAATGGAGCGGCGTGCGGGTCAACGAATTTTCCCTGGGCATGGGGCCACGGCTGCTGCACTTTACCAAAGGGGAAACGGAATACAGCCTGCGGCTGTTCCCCATTGGCGGGTACTGCGCCATGGAAGGCGAAGACGAAGACAGCGACGACCCCAAGGCGTTTAACCATGCCAAAGTATACAAACGCATTTTGATCGTAGCGGCCGGGGCCGTGATGAATGTCCTATTGGGCGTGATCATGATGGCATGCCTGCTGGGCACCCAGGAGCGCTTTGCCACCACCACCGTGAGCCAGTTTACCGAAAATTCGTTTTTGGAACAGGCCGGGGCCCAGCCCGGGGACGTGATTGTGAATATCAACGGGTACGAAGTGTATACCGACAAAGATCTGAGCTTTGCCCTCGCCATGGCCGACCCCACCGACACGAGAGTCACCGTGCAGCGGGACGGGACGCGCATGGAACTAACCCCCATCGATTACACCCAGGGCACCGGCGAAGGCCAGGTGCGGCTGGATTTTTACGTGCTGCCCCAGGAAAAGAACGCCGGGACGCTGTTTGTCAAATCGTTCTCCGACACGGCCTCGGTGGTGCGCATGGTGTGGATGAGCCTGTACGGCCTTGTCACCGGGCAATTTTCCATGAATGATGTGGCCGGGCCCGTCGGTACCGCCCAGGCCATCACCCAATCGGCGGCCGCGGGGCTTCAAAGCAGTTTTGGCGATGCGGTATACAACATTGTCTATATGCTCATGGTCATTTCGGTAAACCTGGGGGTCGTCAACTTGCTGCCGCTGCCGGCGCTGGATGGCGGACGGCTGCTGTTTTTGCTCATCGAGCTCGTCCGCCGCAAGCCGGTTCCGGCCAAGTACGAAGGCTGGGTACACGCGGCGGGGTTCTGCCTGCTCATCGGGCTGATCGTACTCATCACGTTTAATGATTTGTGGCGTTTGTTTACCGGCGCCGGGTGGGGCTGATTCCCACGGGGATAGATGAAAAAAGAAAGGAAGCGGTTTCTATGACAAAACAGGTCAAAGCCGGCAACGTCCTCATCGGCGGGGGCGCGCCCGTTACGGTGCAGAGCATGCTCAGCGTGCCGTCCTATGACATCGAAGGCAGTGTGCGCCAGGCGCTGGCGCTCCAGAACGCCGGGTGCGAGATCATCCGGCTGGCCATCCCCGACAAAGAAGCCGTGGCCCTGATCCCGGCCCTGAAAGAAAAGGTGACAGTGCCGCTGGTGGCCGACATCCATTTTGACTACCGCCTGGCGCTGGAAGCCGCCGCGGCCGGGATTGACAAAATCCGCCTGAACCCCGGGAACATCGGCGACGACAGCCGGGTGCAGGCGGTGGCGAAAGCCTGCCGGGAAAAGCAGATCCCCATCCGCATTGGCGTGAATTCCGGTTCGGTAGAGCGCTCCATTTTGGAAAAATACGGCGGCCCCACGGCGGAAGCGCTGGTGGACAGCGCGCTGTATCACGCGTCCCTGCTGGAAAAATTTGATTTTACTGACATTGTACTGTCGATGAAATCGTCCGATCTATCTACCATGATCCAGGCGTACCGCCTGGCGCATGAGCGCTGCCAGTACCCCTTACATGTGGGCGTCACCGAAGCGGGTACCAGCCGCATGGGGCTGATTAAATCAGCCATCGGCATTGGCAGTCTTTTGCATGATGGCATTGGCGACACCATCCGGGTATCGCTCACTGCCGATCCGGTGGAAGAAGTGGCCGCCGGGCTGGATATTTTGCGGGCGCTGGGGCTGCGCGGCGGCCCGAAACTGGTCAGCTGCCCCACCTGTGGGCGCACGAGGATCGATCTAATCGGGCTGGCCGGCAAAGTGGAAGAAGCGCTGCGCCCGGTGAAAAAAGACATCACCGTGGCGGTGATGGGGTGCGTGGTCAACGGCCCCGGCGAAGCGAAAGAAGCCGACATCGGCATTGCCGGTGGGCAGGGCGAAGGGCTGTTGTTCCGCAAAGGGAAGCCTTTGCGCAAAGTGCCGGAAGACAAGTTGCTCGATGCCCTGATGGAGGAGATCGACGCGCTGTAAAGCGTAGAAAACGTTGAGGGATAGAAAGAGAGAAAGGGGAAAGAAACGGCCGATGAATACCGTAGAAGAACTGTTCCAAAATCAGGCGGACCTGAGCGGGTGCGCCCCGGCGCTGCTGCACAGCGTGGTGGACCGGCTGACGGTGGAAGAAGAGACCCGGGGCGTGGAAGTCAGCCTGCGCTGCGGGGAACTGCTCACCGCCGGGGCGCTGCAGCAGGGGGAAGAGAGCCTGCGCAAATCGAGCCTCAATTTAGGGCGGGTGCGCCTGTTGCCCCACTATGCGCCGGAACTATTTTCGGGCGCCCATGTGCCGGAACTGTTGCAGCAGCTCAAACGGCAGGACGCCACCCTCAACGGGACGTTCTGCGGGTGCTTGACGGAGTATGCCGAAGGCACCCTGACAGTGACGCTGCGCCACGGCGGGTTGGGGCTGCTAAAAGCCCGGCACACGGGGCAAAAGCTATCGGACATGATCGCCGAACAGTTTTCGGGCCTGAAGGTCCAGGTGCAATTCGACGGCCGGGTGCAGGTGGACGAAAACGACGCCGTACAGATTGAAAAACAGCAAAAAGAAGAAGAGACCAAACGGCGGGAAGCGGCTACCCAAATGGTGGAAGAACAGGACCGGGTGCTGCATGAACGCAAGCCGCAAACCATCAGCGTGCGGGAAGGGGCCACCCTGCGCCCCACGCTGCTGACGGAAACCGCCCGGGATATCATGGGGCGCACCGGCAAAATCCGGCTGACGCCCATCGAAGACGTCACCCCCGAAACCGGTTCGTGTATGATCTGGGGCGAAATCTTCATGATCGAAAGCCGCGAAACCCGGGACGGCAGCCGCAAGATCTATTCGATCAATATCACCGACTACACCGGTTCCATGACGCTGAAGATCATCCAGGAAGTGCGCCAGTGCCAGGTTCTGGACGAGCTGAAAAAAGGCGACAGCCTGATTGCCCGGGGCCAGGTGGAATACGATAAATACGACCACGAAATTGTGCTGCGGCCAAGGTCCCTAGCCAAAGCCAAACAGCTCAAAGTGACCGACTCCGCCCCCCAGAAGCGGGTGGAACTGCATTTACATACCAACATGAGCAGCATGGACGGCGTGTCGTCCGCCGGTGACCTGATCCGCCGCGCCCACGACTGGGGGCACAAGGCGGTGGCCATCACCGACCACGGCGTGGCCCAGGCCTTCCCCGATGCCATGAACGCCGTGGAAGCCATCCGCAAGGACGACGAAGATTTTAAAGTCATCTATGGCATGGAGGCGTACTTTGTCAACGACATGGTGCCCGCCGTCAAAGGGACGCTGGATCTGCCGCTGACGGGCACGTTTATTGCGTTCGATATCGAAACCACCGGCCTGTCCCCGCGCAAAGACGCCGTCACCGAAATTGGCGCCGTCAAAATTGTGGACGGGCAGATTACCGACCGGTTCGATACGTTTGTAAACCCCGGCCGGCCCATTCCCGCCAAGATTACGGAACTGACCAGCATTACCGACGATATGGTCAAAGATGCGCCGGATATCAGTGAGGCCCTATCCCAGTTCCGCGCGTTCTGCGGTGCGCCGGATAGCGCCGTGCTCATTGCCCACAACGCCGACTTTGATGTTTCGTTCCTGCGCACGGCCTCCGAGAGCACCGGGCAGGATTTTTCGTATACGTATATCGATTCCATCCCCATGTGCCGGTCGCTGCTGCGGGACATCCGCAATTATAAGCTCGATACCGTCGCCCGGTACCTGAAAGTGGAAGAAAAGCATCACCACCGCGCCGACGGCGATGCGTTTGTGCTGGCGCAGATTTTCCTACTGCTCCTCGACCGGGTCAAAGAAAAGGTGAAAATTACCTCGGTGCAGCAGCTCAACACGTCCCTGACCGGCGGCGACCCGAAAAAACTGCGTTCGTACCACCAGATCATGCTGGTGAAAAATAAGCAGGGCCTGCGCAATTTGTACCAGCTGATTTCCTATGCGCATTTGCACTGCTTTTATAAAAAGCCCCTCATCCCCAAAAGCGTGCTGTTAAAGCACCGGGAAGGGCTGATCCTCGGTTCCGCCTGCGAAGCCGGGGAACTGTTCCGCGCCATTGTGAATAACGAACCGTGGCAAAATTTGTGCGACATCGCCTCGTTTTACGATTACCTGGAGATCCAGCCCATCGGCAACAACCGCTTTATGATCCGCGAAGGCACCGCCGCCGACGAAGAGGCCCTGCGGGAGTATAACCGCACGGTGGTGCGTCTGGGCGAAGCGCTGCACAAGCCGGTGTGCGCCACCTGCGACGTGCATTTTCTCGATCCGAAAGACGCCGACTATCGTAAAGTGCTCATGGCTTCCATGGGCTTTTCCGATGCGGAAGAGCAGGCACCGCTATATTTGCGTACCACCGACGAAATGCTGCGGGAATTTGCCTACCTGGGGGAAGAAAAAGCCCGGGAAGTGGTCATCGAAAACCCCAACCGCATTGCCGAATCGGTGGATGTGGTGCGCCCCATTCCCGAAGGGGTGTTCCCGCCGTTTATCGACGGGGCCGAAGAACAGCTCAATGCCATCTGCTGGCAGCGCGCCAAAGAACGCTATGGCGACCCGCTGCCCGAACTGGTACAAAAGCGGCTGGAGCGGGAACTGGGCTCTATCAATAAACATGGGTTTTCTGTTTTGTACATGACGGCGCAAAAATTGGTAGCCGACAGTGAAGCTCACGGGTATTTGGTGGGCTCCCGTGGGTCGGTCGGTTCGTCGTTCGTGGCGTCCATGTCGGGTATTTCGGAAGTAAACCCCCTAGAACCCCACTACATTTGCCCCCACTGCAAACACAGTGAATTTATCACCGACGGCAGTTACGATTCCGGGTTTGACCTGCCGCCGAAAAACTGCCCGGTGTGCGGTCACCCCTATGACCGGGACGGCCACACCATCCCGTTCGAAACCTTTTTGGGCTTCGACGGCGACAAAACCCCCGATATCGACCTGAACTTTTCCGGTGAATATCAGAGCGGCGCCCACCGCTACACGGAAACCCTGTTCGGTAAGGACCACGTGTTTAAAGCCGGTACCATCGCTACCGTGGCCGACAAAACGGCCATCGGCTATGTAAAAAAGTACGAAGAAGGGCGCTCCATTACCCTGCACAGGGCGGAAGAAATGCGCCTGGCTATGGGCTGTACCGGTATCCGCCGCACCACGGGCCAGCACCCCGGCGGCATGGTCGTGGTGCCCAAGGGCCACGATATTTACGAATTCTGCCCTGTACAGCACCCGGCCAACGATATGACCAGCGACAACATCACCACCCATTTCGACTTCCATTCCATCCACGATACCATCTGTAAGCTGGACGAACTGGGCCACGATGTGCCGACCATCTACCATTATCTGGAAGAATACACGGGCATCCCGGTGATGAAGGTGAGCATGAGCGACCCGGACGTGATGAGCCTTTTCAACAGCACCAAAGCGCTGGGGGTTACGCCGGAAGACATCGATTCCGAAACGGGCACGTTTTCGCTCCCGGAACTGGGCACGCCGTTTGTTCGCCAGATGCTGGTGGATTGCCAGCCCAAAACGTTTTCGGACCTATTACAGGTATCGGGTCTGTCCCACGGCACCGACGTGTGGCTGGGAAACGCCCAGGACCTGATCAAAAACGGTACCTGCACCATCAAAGAAGTGATCGGGACCCGTGACAGCATTATGACCTACCTGCTCCATAAAGGCCTGGAACCGAAAATGGCCTTTAAAATCATGGAAATCGTGCGGAAAGGCAAATCGAAAAAATTGCTCACCGACGAACACAAACAGGCCATGCGGGATCACGGCGTACCGGAATGGTACCTGGAAAGCTGCCTGAAGATTAAGTACATGTTCCCCAAAGCCCACGCCGCCGCGTACATGATTGCGGCTTTGCGTCTGGGATGGTACAAAGTGCACCGGCCCGTGGAATACTACGCGGCCTATTTCACCGTGCGCGGTGAAGATTTCGACGCCGCCACCGTTAGCCGCGGCCGGGCCGCCGTGCGCCAGCGCATGAAGGAAATCCAGCAAAAGGGCCACGAAGCTACCGCCAAGGAAGAAGCGGCATTTACCACGTTCCAAATCGTCAACGAAATGTTGGCCCGGGGGATCGAGGTATTGCCCATCGACCTGTATAAAAGCGACGCCAAGCGCTTTTTGGTGGAAGATGGGAAAATCCGTCTGCCGTTTTCGTCCATGAGCGGTGTGGGTGAAGCCGCCGCCAACAGCCTGATGCAGGCGCGGGAATCCGGCGGGGAATTTTTATCCGTGGAAGATTTGCAGACAAGGGCCCATGTTAGCCGTGCCGTCATCGATACCTTGACGGAAACCGGTGCGCTAAGTGGCCTGCCCCAGAGCAGCCAGCTGAGTTTGTTCGGCTGAAATAAGCGTTGACACAAAAGTATCAGTGTGGTATTATGTTACCACGCTAAAGCGTAAAATGAAAAGGAAAGGCAGAATCCGCTCCTTATGAAACATAACCGTATGATCACCCCCGAAGGCATGAAAGATATTTTGCTGGAGGAATGCACCCTGCGCCGTACCCTGCGGGAAAAAGCCGCGTCCCGGCTGCGCCGCAGCGGATACCGGGAAGTGGTAACCCCCGGCGTGGAATTTTACGACCTGTTCGACCCTTCGCATACCGGCTTTGCCCAGGAAGACCTCTACAAAATGACCGATAACAAAGGCCGCCTGCTGGTCATGCGCCCCGACTGCACGCTGCCCATTGCGCGGCTGGCGGCCACCCGCTTGCAGGCGCTGCCCCGGCCGCTGCGGCTGTGGTACGATGAAATGGTGTACCGCAATAACCCCGGCCTGGATGGGCGGGACGATGAACAGCTGCAATGCGGTATGGAACTGCTGGGCGCCGGCGGGCTGAAAGCTGACCTGGAAGCGCTGTTCCTTGCCTCCCGCATTTTGCAGGATATGGTACCCGGTTACCGCATCGAGCTGGGCCACGCCGGCATTTTCCAGGGGCTGTCGGAAGAACTGCCCGTGGACGATGAAGGGCGGGAGGCCATCCGCCGGGCGATTGAAGCGAAAAACTATGCGGCTTTGTCCGCCATGCTGGATGAAATCCCCGATACCCCCGCGGTGCAGGCGCTGCAAAAGTTGCCGCGGCTGTTTGGTGGGCCGGAGGTGCTCCATGAGGCGCGGGCGCTGTGCGGCGGCAGCCGGGCGTCTGAAGCCCTTTCGTACTTACAAAACTTGTATGAAAAGCTGTGCGACCTGGGGCTTTCCGATCATGTGATGTTTGATTTAGGGCTGGTACAGCGCAACGATTATTACACCGGCGTGGTGTTTTCGGCGTATATCCCCGGGGAAGGGGAAGCCGTGCTGTCCGGCGGGCGGTACGACAGTTTGCTCGACTGGTTCGGGCAGCCCATGCCCGCCGTGGGCTTTGCCCTCAAAATCGACGCCGTAGCCCGCAGCCTGATGCGCGAACAGGGAATCGTGTGCCCGGCGCCTCAGCTATTGGTATTCGGCGAAAAAGGGCAGGAAACCAAAGCGCTTTTGTATATGCAAGATAGGCAGGAGCAGGGCGTTATCTGTGAATACGCCGTGTGTGAAACCATGGAGCAGGCGAAAGACTATGCGCTAAGCAGCGGGATTCACCGGCTGGCGGTTGTGGGCGAACAAGTCCGGGAGGTGGAAGTATGAGGCCGCTGCGTATGGCCCTGACAAAAGGGCGGCTGGAAAAAGATACGGTGGCCCTGCTGGAAAAAGCGGGCATCGATTGCACCCAGGTGCATGAAAAAGGGCGGCGGTTGATCCTGCCCGTAGGGGACGGCAGCATGGAAGTGGTGCTGAGTAAAGCCGCCGACGTGATTACCTATGTGGAAAACGGTGTGTGCGACCTGGGCGTGGTGGGCAAAGACACCATCATGGAACACGGCACCCGGTTTTTCGAAGTGATGGATTTGGGATTTGGCCGGTGCCGGTTTGCCCTGGCGGGGCCCAAAGGCGTGGATTTTTACGCCGGGTACCGGGAAAAGGTGGTCGCGTCCAAGTATCCTAATGTCACCCGGGCGTTTTTTGAAAATAAGCAAATGGACGTGCGGGTCATCCGCATTGAAGGCAGCGTGGAACTCGCGCCGCTACTGGGGCTTGCCGACGGCATTGTGGATATTGTCGAAACCGGCACCACATTAAAAGAAAACGGACTGGAAGTTAAAGAGACAGTGGCCGATCTGTCGGCCCGGCTGATTGTAAATACGGCCAGCATGAAGCTGCGCAAAAAGCAGATCGAAGAACTGGTGGCCCGTCTGGAAGGAGCGAAAAAGACATGCTGATGCAACTGATCACCGGCAGCGCCGAAGAACGGCGGGCGTTTGTCGATCAACTAAAAAAACGCGGCGACGAAAAAGACCGCCGGGTGGAACAGACTGTGGCGGAGATTTTGCAGAATGTGCGGGAAAACGGCGACAGCGCCGTGCGCGCCTATACCGAAAAATTCGATGGCCGCGCGCCGGAACAGACGGAAGTGTCCAGAAAAGAGCTGGAAGACTGCCTGCAAAGCTGTGACCCCAAATTCCGGCAGGCGCTGCAAGATGCGGCCCGTAATATCCGGGATTTCCACGAACGGCAAAAGCAGCAGAGCTGGCTCACCACCCGGGCAGACGGCACCGTCATGGGCCAACGGGTGCGGGGGCTGCACCGGGTGGGCATTTATGTGCCCGGCGGCACGGCGGCGTACCCCAGCTCCGTTTTAATGAACGCCATTCCCGCCCATGTGGCCGGGGTGGGCGAGATCGTCATGGTCACGCCCCCCAGCAAAGACGGCCGGCCGAACCCCACCATTATGGCGGCCGCCGCAGTGGCCGGGGTGGACCGGGTGTTCCTGATGGGCGGGGCCCAGGCCGTGGCCGCCCTGGCATATGGCACCGAAACCGTGCCGCGGGTGGATAAAATCGTGGGCCCGGGCAATATCTTTGTGGCTACGGCGAAAAAATTGCTGTACGGCACGGTGGATATCGACATGATCGCCGGCCCCAGCGAAATTTTGATTGTGGCCGACGATTCCGCCAACCCCCGGTTTTTGGCCGCCGACCTGATGAGCCAGGCGGAACATGACCGGTTGGCGTCCGCCATTTTGATCACGACTAGCGAAAAAATTGCAAAGCAGACGGAACAGGAACTGGCTTTGCAGGTGCAAACCCTGTCCCGCCGGGCGATTATTGAAGAAAGCCTGCAGCATTACGGCGCCATGATCGTGTGCGACACCATGGACGAAGTGGTGGCGTTTGCCAATTTACTCGCCCCCGAACACCTGGAAGTGTGCTGCCGGGAACCCATGACGTACGTCGGTAAACTGGATAACGCCGGGTCGGTGTTCCTGGGGCACTATTCCCCGGAACCTTTGGGCGACTATTTTGCCGGGCCCAACCACGTGCTGCCCACGTCCGGCACGGCGCGGTTCTTCTCGCCCCTGTCGGTGGACAGCTTTGTGAAGAAGTCCAGCTTTATCGCCTATACCAAGGAAGCACTGCTGCGGGATGCCGATGAAATCGTCACCCTCGCCAACGCCGAAGGATTGACGGCCCACGCCAATTCCATCATCGTGCGCCAGAAGGAGGAAAAGGACTGATGTTCGAACTCAATGAAAAAATCCGGGACCTGACCCCCTATGACCCGATCACCGGTACGTATACCGTGCGGCTGGACGCCAACGAATCCTTTTTGTCCCTGCCCGATGACGTGCGGCAGGAACTGGGGCAGATCGCCTCGTCCCTCGATTACCGCCGGTACCCGGACCCGCTGGCGAAGGATGTGTGTGCGGCGTTTGGGGCGTATTACGGGGTGGACCCGGCGTGCGTCGCCGGGGGCAACGGCAGCGACGAACTCATCAGCATTTTGATGAACGCATTTTTGCAGCCCGGGGACGCGGTGATCACCGCCCTGCCCGATTTTTCCATGTACGGCTTTTATGCGCATTTGGCCGGCGGGCGGGAGGTATCCGTCCAAAAAGACGATAGCCTCCGGTTCCCCGCCGATGCGGTCATCGAAACGGCCAAACGGGAAAACGCCCGGATGATCGTGTTTTCGAACCCGTGCAACCCCACGGGCCAGGGGCTGCCCAAAAACGACGTGCGCCGACTGTTGCAGGCGGTGCCCGAAACGCTCGTCGTGCTGGACGAAGCGTACATGGATTTTTGGGACGAATCCATGCTGCCGGAAGCGACCAAGTACGATAACCTGCTGATTTTGCGCACGTGCAGCAAAGCGTTCGGCGGCGCGGCGGTGCGGCTGGGGTTTGTCGTGGGGCCGGAGCGCCTGGTGCGGGCCGTGCGGGCGGTAAAATCGCCGTATAACCTCAATAGTTTCACCCAGGCCGCCGGGACGGTGCTGCTGTCCCGCCGGGATGCGGAAAAAGCCGCCATCGAAACCATCAAAGCATCCACCCACGCCTTGCACGAAGCTTTGTGCCGTTTGGCCGAAGCATACCCGGTGCTCGAAAAAGTATACGACACCTGCTGTAACTTTGTGCTCATCCGCACCGGCGCGGCTGACACGCTGCACCGCGGGCTGCTGCAAAAGGGCATCGCCGTGCGGCGGTTCCCCGGGTATTTGCGCATTACGGCAGGCAGCGAAGAGGAAAATCAGGCGGTCACGGCGGCGCTGCAAGAGCTGCTAGCTGCGGACACCGAAAAGGAGGGGCAGGCATGAACCCTGTGCGCTGTGCGGAAGTGACCCGCACCACCAAAGAAACCGACATTTCCCTTTCCCTGTGCCTGGACGGCGGTGAAACCGACGTGATGACGGGCATCGGCTTTTTTGACCACATGCTCACGGCCTTTTCGGTCCACGGCGGCTTTGGGCTGTCCATCCGGGCCGAAGGCGATCTATTGGTGGACGGCCACCACACGGTGGAAGATACGGGCATCGTGCTGGGCCAGGCGCTAGGAAAGGCCCTGGGGGATAAAAGCGGCATCGCCCGGTTCGGCAGCTTCTTTGTGCCCATGGACGAAAGCTTGTGCTTTGCCAGCGTGGATGTCAGCGGCCGGCCGTTTTTGGTGTTTGACGGCACGTTCCCCCAGGAAAAAGTCGGGGATTTTGATAGCTGCCTGACTGTCGAATTTTTCCGCGCGCTGGCGATGAACGCCGGGATCACTTTGCACCTGAAAGTGCTGTATGGGGCCAACACCCATCACATGATCGAAGGCCTGTTCAAAGCGGCTGCCCACGCGCTGCGCCTGGCGGTACAGCCCGCCAGTGGGGAAGGGGTACTTTCCACCAAGGGCGTTTTGTGATACAATAGAGGTGGCGGAAACGTGATAGGGTAGGGAAAGAACAAAGAAGTGAAAATGAACCGCCACGGAAGGATGACAAAAGTATGATTATTTTGCCTGCGATCGATCTACATGACGGCAGTTGTGTGCGGCTGATGCAGGGCGACTATGCCACGGCCGAAAAAGTGGCCGAAAGCCCTGTCAAAGCGGCTTCGTATTTTGAAAGCGAGGGTGCACACTGGCTGCATATGGTGGACCTGGACGGCGCCAAATTCGGACGCCCGGTCAACGACCAGAGCGTGTTTGACGTGCTGCGCCAGGTACACATGAAAGTGGAACTGGGCGGCGGCATCCGGGATATGAAAACGGTGGAATACTATCTGGAAAAAGGCGTGTCCCGCATTATCCTCGGTTCAGTGGCACTGAAAGACCCGGCGTTTGTGCGGGAAGCCGTGAAAAAGTACGGCAAGCGCATCGCCGTGGGCATTGACGCCAAGGGCGGCAAAGTGGCCGCCGAAGGCTGGCTGCAGGTGAGCAACGTCGATTATCTGGATCTCGCCAGGGAAATGGAACAGATCGGCGTGCGGTACATCATTTTTACCGATATCAGCAAAGACGGCACCATGAACGGGCCGAACCTCGATATGCTCGACCGCATCAACCGGGAAGTGTCCTGCAACATCATCGCCAGCGGCGGCGTGAGCAATTTAAAAGACATTCTCGACCTCAACGCGCTGCAGCTCTACGGCGCCATCTGCGGCAAGAGCATTTATTCCGGTTCCCTGAGCCTGAAGGCTGCCGTGCGCGCCAGCCAGCTCATTTCCGGCAGCAGAAAACAGAACCCCGAAATGATCGAAGATACCATCGACCGGTATTTCCAGAAGAGCGAACTGATCCCGGCAGTGGTGCAGGAAGCCGGTACCGGCGACGTGCTGATGCTGGCGTACATGAACCGGCAGTCCCTGCGCAAAACGCTGGAAACGGGCTACACCTGGTTTTTCAGCCGCAGCCGGCAGGAATTATGGAATAAAGGCGCCACGTCGGGCCATGTGCAAAAAGTGGTGTCCATTACCGCCGACTGCGACGACGATACGCTGCTGGTGAAAGTGGTCCAAACGGGCCCGGCCTGCCATACCGGCGCCCACAGCTGCTTCTTTAAGCAGATTTGGAAAAACGGATAAAAGGAGTCTGAATATCCATGAACGATACATTCCGCGCCCTATATGACACGGTGCTCCAGCGCCGGGACGAACAAAAGGAAGGCTCGTACACCTGCTACCTGTTCCGCGAGGGGATCGACAAGATCCTGAAAAAATGCGGGGAAGAGTGCAGCGAAGTCATCATCGCCGCTAAAAACGGGAAAAACGAAGACACCGTGGGCGAGATTTCCGATCTTCTCTATCATTTGACGGTGCTCATGGTCCAGCAGGGCATTGACCTTGCGGACGTGGAAGCGTGTTTAGCCAAACGCAGCCTGAAAACCGGCAATTTGAAAAAATTCCACCAGGTGGATAAAAACACCTGAAAAACAAAAGAAAGGGCAGGGGGATTCCCCTGCCTTTTTTCTTTTATGGCGTATTACGGCCTTTTTTCAAACATGGGCAAGAACCACACGTCCCCGGCGGTGAAGGTCTTCCCCTGCAAATAGTTGAGCCGCCCGGCGTCCTCGGTGAACGCAAAGCGCAGCCGGTACGAATAGAGCGCCTGCCAGGATAAACCCACTTTTTTGTTGTCGGCATTTTTGCCGTATTTGCCGTCGCCTACTAGCGGGTGGCCAATATGGGCCATATGGGCGCGGATCTGATGGGTGCGCCCGGTGAGCAGGTCGATTTCCAGCAGCGACATGTCCTTTTTTTCCTGTAGCACCCGGTACCGGGTGCGGATGGTGCGGCCGTCGGGCATGGGGGCATCGTGGACATACACCCGGTTGTGTTTTTCGTCCTTCCACAAGTACGCCTGCAAGGTGTCTTCTTTTTTCGGCATGTGCCCCCACACCAGGCACAGGTACAGTTTATCCAGTTCCCGGGTACGGAATTTTTCGTTCAAAATCCGCAAACTTTCGGCGTTTTTTGCCGCCACCACAATGCCGCCGGTGTTGCGGTCGATGCGGTTGACCAGCGCCGGGGCAAAGGACTGCTCGTTTTTCGGGTCGTACTCCCCTTTGTCATACAGGTAGTGCTGCACCCTGGCGATCAGGGAATCGAAGTGGTAGTGTTCGTCCGGGTGCACCAGCAGCCCCGGCTTTTTATCCAGCAGCAAAATGTTTTCGTCTTCGTATAAAATCGACAGTTTTACCGGCGCTTTCATAAAGTCGTACTGTTCCGGTTCGGTGCCCAACAGTTCGTCTTTGATATATAAGGTCAGTACGTCGTTTTCCGCCAGCCGGTCGTCAATATGGCACCGGCGGCCGTTGCATTTTACGTCCTTTTTGCGGATCGCCTTATACAAAAGCGAAACGGGCAAATGGGGGAAACGTTTGGTCAAAAACCGGTCCAGCCGCTGGCCGGCGTCATTTTTTCCAATGGTTACGGTCTTCATGGGGTCCTCCTTTATCGGGCCGTGGTTCGCTCTTCATTATACGCCGCCCATGCGGGGAACACAAGCCCTTTCCCCGGGGCATAAAAACGGCTTTACGAACCCGGCGGCCGGGAGTATAATGAAAACAGAATTCCCATTCCCCGGGAAAGGAGCATGCAGCATGGCAGACAAAGCAAAATCCCCCGGTCAGGTGCACGCCGGCCACCGCCAGCGGCTGAAAGACCGGTTTTTGAAAAGCGGCCTTGACCATATGGAGCCCCATGTGGTGTTGGAACTGCTGCTGTTTTACGCCATTCCCCAGGGGGATGTGAATCCCCTGGCCCACCGGCTGCTGGACCGCTTTGGCAACCTGTACGGCGTGTGCAGCGCCCCGGTGGAAGAGCTCACCCAGGTGCCCGGCGTAGGGCCCAACACGGCGGTGCTGCTGAGGCTGTTATTGCCCCTGTGCCGGGAACTGTTGCGCCAGCAAAACGAAACCGGCGACCGCATTATCGATGCGCAAACCGCGTACCAGATGCTGTCGCCTTTCTTCCTGGGGTGCAAAGAAGAAGCCGTGGGGCTACTGCTGCTCGATAGCCGCGGCCGTAAACTGTACTGCGGCCTTGTGCGGGAAGGGTCGGTGCGCACGGCGCCCATCTATGTGCGGGACCTGGTGCGGCTGGTGGTGGCGTATAACGCCGACAGCGCTATTTTGGCCCACAACCACCCCAGCGGCTCGCCGGTGCCGTCCGCCGGGGATATGCAGGCCACCCGGGAAATCTACCGGGCGCTGGACAGCATCGACTGCCACATGAGCGACCATTTAATTTTGGCCGGGGATGAATTTTTGAGCATGAACGGCGCGGGGCTTTTACAGGCCGCTACCCGGGACGAAGACGGCCCCATCCACGGCGCCTTTGCCGCCGACGGGGCGGAGTTTGTGTACTGAAAATACGCCTTAGGTTTTTCGCGAGAAAACACAGGGAGACGAAAGGAAAAAAGATATGTTTTTTCCCCAGGATATGACCTTCCAATACTTCTTTTTTGATACATATGTGGGGTATTTTTTCCAGGTACTTCCCATCAGTTTGTTGGCGGGGTTCCTTGCCTGGCTTTTCCGTTTCCGAAAAGGAAAAGGGGTTCCTATGGCGCAGAAAGTTTTTTCTTGCCTGTTTGTCTGTTATCTCACCGGGCTGATTTGCCTTGTGGCCGGGTTACGGTTTGTGCAAGTTTTCTGGTATACCTTGCTGTACCGGGCGCCCTCGGGGATAGAAATTTCCTTTTTCTCCGGCGGTTTTTCCCTGGTACCCAGTTTCGCTGATTCCTTTACACAGGAACAAATCGGGAATTTTCTGATGTTTCTGCCCTTTGGCCCGCTCTATTTATTATCCTGGCCCCAGGCAACGGGGAAAAAAACCATGTTGGTAGGGTTTGGTATCGTGCTTCTGATCGAAGTCCTCCAGCCCATATTCGGTAGAATGTTTGATAGCAACGATGTGATCCTCAATACCGTTAGCATGGTGGTTTCTACCGCTGCTTTTTTGGGGATCAAACGGGCCGTACGCCGGTAACACGGCGGCGGCCCATGGCCGGCTGCGCTCTATCATAGCCGGGCTTTTTCCATATGCCTGCCTCATCGACCCGAAGCAGGCGTTTTTAATGCCTGCTATATGGTTTTCGGGGCCAGAAACCGGTTCATTTTGCGTCTTGACCGGGCAGGTGTATCGCCTTGACAAACGGGGCAGAATGAAGTAGAATGGAACGGCGAAGAACGTATGTTCTTGTAATGTGACGGCGTTTGTGAGGCGAAAGGAGGCCTTTTGTATGATCGGACCGGGTGCGTTTAAACTGACGGCCCCGTATCAGCCCACCGGCGACCAGCCCCAGGCCATTGAACAGTTGGTAAAAGGGCTAAAGGCGGGCGACAAAGAACAGACCCTGCTGGGGGTGACCGGTTCCGGGAAGACCTTCACCATGGCCAACGTGATCGCCCAGGTGAACCGCCCCACGCTGGTGCTGGCCCACAACAAAACCCTGGCGGCCCAGCTGTGTTCGGAATTCCGGGCCTTTTTCCCCGAAAACGCCGTGGAATATTTTGTCTCGTACTACGATTATTACCAGCCGGAAGCGTATATCGCCACGACCGATACGTATATTGAAAAGGATTCCGCCATCAACGACGAAATCGACAAACTGCGCCATTCCGCCACGTCGGCCTTGTCGGAGCGGCGGGACGTGATCATCGTGGCCAGCGTGTCGTGTATTTACAGCCTAGGTGACCCTATCGATTACCGCACCATGGTCATTTCCCTGCGCCCCGGCATGGAAAAGGACCGGGACGAGCTGCTGAAAAAACTGGTGGAACTGCAATACGAGCGCAACGACATCGGCTTTGCCCGGAATAAATTCCGGGTGCACGGCGACGTGGTGGAAATCTGGCCCGCGGAAAGCAGCGACACCATCATCCGGGTGGAGTTTTTCGGCGACGAAGTGGACCGCATCACGGAAATTAACGCCGTCACCGGGGAATTTAAGGCCGACTTAAAGCATGTGGCCATTTACCCCGCGTCCCATTACATTGTGCCGCGGGAAAAGATGATGCGCGCCCTAAAAGAGATTGAAGACGAAATGCACGCCCGGGTGGCGTATTTTAAAGAAAACGACAAGCTCATCGAGGCCCAGCGCATTGAACAGCGCACCATGTACGATATTGAAATGCTGGGGGAAATCGGCTTTTGTAAGGGCATCGAAAACTATTCCCGGGTGCTCTCGGGCCGCAAACCGGGCAGCGCGCCGTTTACGCTGCTCGATTACTTCCCCGACGATTTTCTGCTGTTTGTTGACGAATCCCACGTCACCTTGCCCCAGGTGCGCAGCATGTATGCCGGCGACCGCGCCCGCAAACAGGCGCTGGTGGATTACGGGTTCCGGCTGCCGTCGGCGTACGACAACCGGCCGCTGGATTTTGACGAATTTTACGACCACATCGGCCAGGTGATCTTCGTCAGCGCCACCCCCGGCGATTTGGAAAAGGAAAAAAGTGCCCAGATTGTGGAACAGGTCATCCGGCCCACCGGGCTGCTCGACCCGGAAATCAGCGTGCGCCCGTCGGAGGGGCAGATCGACGATTTGATTTCGGAAATCCACCTGCGCACCGAGAAAAACCAGCGGGTGCTGGTGACCACCCTGACGAAAAAAATGGCGGAAGACCTCACCGATTACCTCGACAATATGGGCATCCGCGTGCGCTATATGCACCACGATATCGACACCGTGGAACGTATGGAGATCATCCGCGATTTGCGGCTGGGGGAATTCGACGTGCTGGTGGGTATCAACCTGTTGCGGGAAGGGCTGGACATCCCGGAAGTATCCCTGGTGGCGATCCTCGACGCCGACAAAGAGGGCTTTTTGCGCAGTGAGCGCAGCCTGATCCAGACCATCGGCCGGGCCGCGCGGAACAGCGAAGGCACCGTGATTATGTACGCCGATTCCGTCACCCCCAGCATGGAGGCCGCCATTCGCGAAACCCTGCGCCGCCGGGAAAAACAGATGCGGTATAATAAAGAACACGGCATCACCCCCCGCACCATTTCGAAAGACGTGGCCGAAGTGCTGGAAATTTCCAGCCACAAAGAAGACGGTACCCGCCGCAAAAAGAAGGAAAAGCCCCTGTCGGCCATCGAGCGCCGCCAGCTGATCGACCAGCTCACCAAGGAGATGAAGGCGGCGGCCAAACTGCTGGAATTCGAACATGCCGCCTATTTGCGCGACAAGATCAAAAAACTGCAGCAGGGGTCCTAACCCCTTCCGGGCAGGAAAGGAAACGGAGCTATGGAGCAAAAAACGATTCGCATCCGCGGCGCGCGGGTGCATAACCTGAAAAATATCGACCTGGACATCCCCCGCAACGAGCTGGTGGTGCTCACCGGGCTGTCGGGGTCGGGCAAATCGTCCCTGGCGTTCGATACCATTTACGCCGAGGGCCAGCGCCGGTATGTGGAATCCCTGTCGTCCTACGCCCGCATGTTCCTGGGGCAGATGGATAAACCCGATGTGGACGAAATTTCCGGGCTGTCCCCGGCGATTTCCATCGACCAGAAAACCACGTCCAAAAACCCCCGGTCTACGGTGGGGACCGTAACGGAAATTTACGACTATCTGCGGCTGTTATACGCCCGCATCGGGGTGCCCCATTGCCCCGTGTGCGGCCGGGAAATCCGCCAGCAGACCATTGACCAGATCGTCGACCAGGTCATGGCCCTGCCGGAAAAGACCCGCATACTGGTCATGGCCCCGGTGGTGCGGGGCCGCAAAGGCGAACACCAAAAGGAACTGGAAGCGGCCCGCAAAAGCGGCTATGCCCGGGTGCGGGTGGACGGGATTTTGTATGACCTGTCCGAAACGATCAAACCCGAAAAGAACAAAAAACACAATATCGAAATCATCGTCGACCGGCTGGTCATCCGGGAGGACATCCGCTCCCGCCTGAGCGATTCGCTGGAAACCGCCGGTTCCCTCACCGGGGGGATTATGATTGTCAGCGTCGTAAACGGGGAAGATATGCTGTTTTCCCAAAATTATGCCTGCCCGGAACACGGCGTGAGCATCGAAGAACTGTCGCCCCGCATGTTTTCATTCAATAACCCCGCCGGGGCCTGCCCCAAATGCACGGGGCTGGGGGTGTTCATGCGCATTGACCCCGATCTGATCATCCCCGACCGCACCCTGTCCATCCGCAAAGGCGCGTTAAAAGGCGGCGGCTGGGCCATGGAGGGCAGCACCATCGCCGCCATGTATATGGAAGCGCTAGCGAAGCACTACGGCTTTTCGCTGGATGTGCCGGTGGACGAGCTGCCCGACAACATCATCGACATTTTGCTCTATGGCACCAAAGGGGAAAAAATCAAAGTGTCGCGCCGCAGCGAGTACGGCCACGGGGTGTACGAAACGCCCTTTGAGGGCATCATCCCCAACTTGGAACGCCGTTTCCGCGAAACCCAGTCCAACTGGATCAAGGAAGAAATCGAAACGTATATGAACGCCGTCCCCTGCGACAGCTGCCACGGCCAGCGCCTATCGAAAGAGAGCCTGGCGGTGACGGTGGGGGGCATCAATATCGCGGAATTCTGCGATATGAGCGTCATCGATGCCCTTTCGTTCCTTGATACCCTCACGCTCACCCCCCGGGAACAGATGATTGCCGCCGCGATTTTAAAGGAAATCCGCGCCCGGCTGGGCTTTTTGCGCAATGTGGGGCTGGAATACCTGACCCTGTCCCGGGCGGCCAGCACCCTGTCCGGCGGGGAAAGCCAGCGCATCCGGCTGGCCACCCAAATCGGTTCGGCGCTCACGGGCGTGCTGTATATCCTGGACGAACCCAGCATCGGCCTGCACCAGCGGGATAACGGCAAACTGCTCAATACCCTGCAAAACCTGCGGGATATGGGCAACACCGTCTTGGTGGTGGAACACGACGAAGAGACCATGCTCCGCGCGGACCACATTGTGGACATCGGGCCCGGGGCCGGGGTACACGGCGGGGAAGTGGTGTATAACGGACCGGCCAAGGGGATTTTGGCGTGCAAGGAATCCATCACCGGGCAGTACCTCTCCGGGGAACGCTGCGTGCCCATCCCGCAAAAACGCCGGCAGGGCAACGGCAAGTTTTTGCATATTCTCGGGGCCAAACAGAATAACCTGAAGAATATCGATGTGAAAATCCCTCTGGGGGAACTGGTGTGCGTCACCGGCGTGTCGGGGTCGGGCAAATCGTCGCTGATTAACGAAATCCTGTATAAAAAACTGGCGGCGGAACTCAACCGCGCCCACACTCACCCCGGCGCCCACAAGGCGATTAAGGGCCTGGAAAACCTCGATAAGGTGATCCAGATCAACCAGTCGCCCATCGGCCGCACCCCCCGCAGCAACCCGGCCACCTACACCGGGGTGTTCACCGACATCCGTTCCTTATTTGCTTCCACCCAGGAAGCGAAAATGCACGGCTTTACCAGCGGGCGCTTTTCGTTCAACGTCAAAGGCGGCCGGTGCGAAGCCTGCGAAGGCGACGGCATTGTGAAAATCGAAATGCACTTTTTGCCCGATGTGTATGTGCCCTGCGACGTGTGCAAAGGCAAGCGCTATAACCGCGAAACCTTGGAAGTGAAATATAAGGGCAAAAATATCAGCGACGTGCTGGATATGACCATCGAAGAGGGGGCCCAGTTCTTCTCGTCCATTCCCCGCATTGCCCGCAAGCTCGACACGCTGTGCGAAGTGGGGCTGGGGTATGTGAAAATCGGCCAGCCCGCCACCACATTGTCCGGGGGCGAAGCGCAGCGGGTGAAGCTCGCCACGGAACTGAGCCGCCGGGCCACGGGCCGCACGGTGTATATCTTAGATGAACCCACCACCGGGCTGCACATTGCCGACGTGCACCGCCTGATCGATGTGCTGCAAAAACTGGTGGATGCGGGCAACTCCGTGATTGTGATCGAACACAACCTCGATCTGATCAAAACCGCCGATTATCTCATTGACCTGGGGCCCGAAGGGGGCGACGGCGGCGGCACGGTGGTGGCCTGCGGCACGCCGGAACAGGTGGCCCAGGTGCCCGCTTCTTATACGGGGCAGTACCTGAAAAAGATGCTGCCGGCCGCGAAGACCGACTGACCAAAGGGAAAAAAGCCGTCCAAAATGGGGCGGCTTTTTTGGTAAAAGGAACCGTATCGTAAAAGGCCTTCGCTTTTTTGTCAGCCCGGATAGGAAAATTTACAATCTATTCACCGAAGTTTTTGCGAAGTGGGGTAAAATTAGGCGTGGAATACCACCATGGGGCCAAAGCCCCGGAAAGGATTTTTTGGATGTTCGGTTATATCCGACCCTTTCAAGCGGAACTGAAAGTACGCGAATTTGAATCCTATAAAGCCGTGTACTGTGCGCTATGCCGCCATTTGGGGTGGCGGTACGGGGCCCTGAGCCGTATGACGCTGAGCTATGACTGTACGTTTTGGCTGCTTATTGCCATCGGGCTGCAGGCCAAAGAAAACGACTGTGTGTTTTGCCGGCAGCGCTGTGCCGTGAACCCGCTGAAAAAATGCGGGCATATGCAGGGGCAGGACGAAGCGTTCCGTTTTGCGGCGGCACTTTCGGTGCTGCTCATGGGGGAAAAGATCCGGGATGACAGCCTGGATGCGCCCCATCTTTTCGGGCGGCTTCGCAGCCGTTTTTTGCTGCTGATTACCCGCCGGGCGCGCAAAAAAGCGGCGGCCGATGAACCCGAACTGGCGGCCATGGCCAGGCAGATGACCGACGCCCAGCGCGCCGCCGAGCAAAAGGAAACGCCTTTGCCCGACGAATGCGCGGACCCTACGGCAAAGCTCCTGCAATATGTGTTTGGCCGGGCGGCCCGGGATGAAACCCAGCGGCGAATTTTGGAAGAATTTGGCTATTTTTTGGGGCGCTGGGTGTACCTGATGGATGCCGGGGACGATTTTGAAGAGGACCGGCAAAAAGGCGATTTTAATGTGTTTGTGAAAAAATATGGCCCTTTCCCGCCGGGCAAACTGCCGCCGGAGGAAGAAAAACGGGTGGCAACTTCGATCAACGAGCTGCAAAATATGAACACGGCCCGCATCCAGGCGGCGCTGTCGCTCATGCCGTTGCAGGCGTTTGCCCCCGTGGTGCAGAATATTGTGTGTTTGGGACTGCCCTTTACCCAGCGGTCCGTTTTGTTTACCCACACTTACCGGAAAGGAACGAAAATCAAATGAATGATCCCTACAGAGTTTTGGGCGTATCCCCCAATGCCACGGATGACGAAATAAAAGAGGCGTACCGGGCGCTGGCGAAAAAGTACCACCCGGATAACTATGCCGGCAGCCCCATTGCGGATCTGGCCAGCGAAAAAATGAAAGAAGTCAACGAAGCCTACGACCAGATTACCAGCGAGCGCAAAGCGGCCCGCAAACGGGGGAATGCCGGTCCCACTGGCGGCGCGCAGCAGCAGGCCTATAACGGCTACTGGGGCGGCGCGTACCAGACCAGCACCGGTTTTGGCGATGTGCGCAGCCTGATTGCTTCCGGGCGCATTGCCGACGCGGAACAGATCCTCAACGGGGTGCCCACCGATTCCCGCAACGCGGAATGGTACTTCCTGAAGGGTACCGTGCTGTATAAGCGCGGCTGGCTGGACGAAGCCACCAACCATTTTTCCCGGGCGTGCCAAATGGACCCGGGCAACCCGGAATACCGGGCGGCGTTCAACCAGATCACCGGCCAGCGGTACGGCCAGTATGGCGGGTATAACCCCCAGACCGATACCATGAACGGCGGGTGCAGCGCCTGCGATGTGTGTTCGTCGTTGATGATTGCCGACTGCTGCTGCGAATGCATGGGCGGCGACCTAATCCCGTGCTGCTAAAAAGGGGGCGGGGGCGTTGCAGAATACGCAAAAAAGCACCAAAGTAGCGTTTGGCGGCCTGGTGGCGGCCCTGAGCCTGGTGTTGCTGGCTTTGACGGGCCTGTTCCCCATGGGCACGCTGGCACTACCGGCCCTGAGCGGCGTGCTGCTCTTATCGGTGATGATCGAAATCAGCCCTTCCTGGGCCGGGATCACCTATGGCGTTGTGGCCGTGCTGTCGTTTTTCATCACGGCGGACCAGCAGGCCTGGGCGTTGTTTACCCTGTTTTTCGGGTATTATCCGGCACTCAAATTTACTTTGGAAAAAAAGCGCCGCCGCGCGGTGGTGTGGGGGCTCAAGTACCTTGTCTTCAACGCGGCGCTGGCGCTTTACATCGTGGTGTGCCTGTTTATCTTCCAGCTGGATTTGTCTTCCATGCCGGGCATCCTCTCGAGCCAAAATGTGCTGCTGTGGGCGGCGCCGCTCATGTTCCTGCTTTGCAACGCCGTTTTCTTTGTGTATGACCGGGCCCTGTCCGGGTTAGCGTTCCTTTACTGGCGGCGGCTGCACCCGGTGGTGCAGCGTCTGACCCGTGGAAAATGAATAATTTTTTTTGATTCCTGCAAAAAACCGGGGGGGATTTGCCTTTTTCTCTTGCTTTTTGCAGGATTTCGTTTTAAGATGAGTAAGATAGAAGCTGTGCGCCGAACGTCGGCCCGCTTGCTCTTAGTAGGGGGCAACGGGGAGAGCCACAGCGATTTTAAGTAAAGAGAGGGTGAGAGAAAAGCTGTGAATAACCAACTGATCCAACGCATTCACGATCATATGCATAGCTTTTCCAAGGGGCAAAAATTGATCGCCCGGTATATCGAGGAACACTACGACAAAGTGGCGTTCATGACAGCGTCGAAGCTGGGGGCCACCGTGGGCGTAAGTGAATCCACCGTGGTACGTTTTGCCACCGAAATCGGGTATAACGGGTACCCCGGCCTGCAGCAAGCCATGCAGGAAATGATCCGCAGCCGGCTCACAACGGTGCAGCGGCTGGAAATTACCGCAGGCAATATCCCCGAACGCAAACTGCTGGAAGCGGTGATGAACCAGGACATCGATATGATCCGCCGGACATTGGACGAAATTTCCAAAGATGAATTCTACCGGGCGGCCGATGCGGTGGTAAACGCCCGCCATGTGTATATCCTGGGGGCGCGCAGCTCCCTACCGCTGGCGAATTTCCTGGCGTATTATTTTAAATTGCTGTTCGACAGCGTGCAGCTGATCAATTCCACCAGCGAGGCGGAAATTTTTGAACAGATGATCCACCTGTCGCCGGAAGACGCCGTCATCGGCATCAGTTTCCCCCGGTATTCCCGCAAAGCCGTCAAAGCCATGCGCTTTGCGTCCGACCGGGGGGCTTCCACCGTGGCCATTACCGACAGTGCCCTGTCGCCTATGGCCGAAGCGGCCACGTACCTGTTGCGGGCCCGCAGCGATATTGCGTCCATCGTCGATTCGCTGGTGGCGCCTTTGAGCGTGATCAACGCGTTTATCGTCACGGTGGCCATTAAGAAAAAGGACGAAGTGCACGAAAACCTGCAAAACCTGGAACGCATTTGGGACGACTACGGCGTGTACGAAAAAGTGGACGAAAAGGGGATCGATACCATCGGATGACACAGATCATAGTGATCGGCGGCGGGCCGGCCGGCATGATGGCGGCGCTTTCGGCCGCCGGAGCCGGGGCGAAGGTTACGCTACTGGAGCGCAATGACCGGCTGGGGAAAAAACTGCGCATCACCGGCAAGGGCCGGTGCAATGTGTGCAATGATTGTGAACCGGAAGCGGTGATCCGCGCCGTACCGGGCAATGGGAAATTCCTGTATGGCGCCCTGATGCGCTTTACCCCCGGGGACGTGATGGCCTTTTTCGAGCACCAGGGTGTGCCGCTGAAAACCGAGCGGGGCCGTAGGGTGTTCCCGTGTTCCGATAAAGCCCAGGATATTGTCGATGCCCTTACAAAAGCCCTGCAGGCAGCAGGGGTGCAGGTGCGCCTGAACGCCCGGGTCAAAGCGCTGAAAACCGAAGGCACCCGGGTCACGGGGGTCACGCTGTACGACGGCACCTTTTTGCCCGCCGAAGCTGTGATTGTTGCCGTGGGCGGCGCATCGTACCCCGGCACCGGCAGTACCGGCGACGGGAACCGGCTGTTCCAGGCCCTGGGGATCAAAACCCGGCCGCTTATGCCCAGCCTGGTGCCGCTGGTGGTGGAGGGCCCGGATTGCCCGGCCATGATGGGCTTATCCCTGCGCAACTGTACGCTGACGGTTACCGACGAAACCCGCAAAGGGAAAAAAGTGTTCGAAGAACTGGGTGAATTATTATTTACCCATTTTGGGCTGTCCGGGCCCCTGGTGCTCAGCGCCAGCGCCCACATGCGCCCCATGGAACCGGGCCGGTATGTGTGCCATATCGACACAAAACCGGGCCTGACGGCGGAAAAGCTTGATTTGCGGCTGCAGCGGGATTTGAAGGAAGGTAACCAAAAATCCCTGCACAATAGCCTTGTGTCCCTGCTGCCGCACAGCCTAATCCCGGTGGCCTTGCGCCGCAGCGGTTTGGCGCCGGAAAAGCGGTGCTGTGATGTCACCCGGGAGGAAAGGCAAAAGCTCGGGCATACGGTCAAAGACCTGTGCTTTTCCGTGGAAGGCTTCCGCCCGCTGGAAGAAGCCATCGTCACAGCCGGGGGCATTGACCTTGGGGAGATCGACCCCCGCCGTATGCAGGTAAAAAAATGGGACAATCTATTTGCGGCCGGTGAAATGCTGAATGTGGATGCCTACACCGGCGGCTATAATTTACAAATTGCCTTTTCCACCGGCCGCCTGGCCGGCGAAAGTGCCGCCGAAACCGGCGAAATTCGATAGGGAGATACCCCGTTTGATGGGGAGAATGTGAAAAACTGGAGGATGAGACAAATGATTGCCGTTGCGATTGATGGGCCCGCCGGAGCGGGCAAGAGCACGGTGGCCCGCCGGGCCGCTAAGGAACTTGGATACGTATATGTGGACACGGGCGCTATGTACCGTGCCATTGGATATACCCTGAAAAAACAGGGCGTCGATCTTTCCGACGCTGCGGCTGTCGCGGCCGCTGTGACCGGGGTGGATGTGACCCTGCGCTTTGAGCAGGACGGCCAGCATGTGTACTGTGGGGACGACGATGTGACCGGGTTTATCCGCACGCCGGAAATCAGCCTGGCGGCGTCCGCCGTGTCGGCCGTACCGGCGGTGCGGGCCCACCTGCTCTCTCTGCAGCAGCAGATGGCCAAAACCAATTCGGTCATTATGGACGGGCGTGACATCGGCACCGTGGTGCTGCCTAACGCCCAGGTGAAAGTATTCCTCACCGCCTCCAGCGCTGTGCGGGCGCGGCGGCGCTGCCTGGAACTGGAACAGAAAGGCACGCCCCAGCCGTATGAAGAAGTGCTCCGGGACGTGGAAGAGCGGGACTACCAGGATGCCCACCGGGCCGTGGCGCCGATGAAACCGGCCCCCGACGCCGTATTGCTGGACACCAGCGGCATGGATCTCGATGAAAGCGTACAGGCCCTATTGGGGATTATTCGTGAGAAAGTGGGCGCATGACCGTTATGGCAGATCGTAAATCGGCAATCTATACCCTGGGGCAGGGGCTTGTCTCCACGGCGTTCCGCCTGGTCAACCCCATCACCCGGAAAGACCTGGATAAACTGCCCGATACCGGCCCGGTGCTGGTGTGCTGCAATCATTTGTCCAATAAAGACCCCATCGTGTTGGGGGGCGTTTTGCACCGGCAGCTGTATTTTATGGCCAAAGAAGAACTGTTCCACAACGCCCTGGTGGGCGGCGTGCTGCGGGGGCTGGGGGCGTTCCCGGTCCATCGGGGCAAAGGCGATGAAAAAGCCCTGGATACCGCCCGGGAGCTTTTGCGGGAAGGGAAAGTCGTGGCCATCTTTATCGAAGGAACCCGCAGCCGCGACGGCAAACTCCAGCAGCCCAAATCCGGCGCGGCCGTTCTGGCGCACCAGATGCAGGTACCGGTGGTGCCCATGTGCATCACCTGCCGCGGGCAGCAGCTCCCCAAAGCCGGGCAGCGGCTGATCGTCTCCTGCGGCGACCCCATTTTGCCCTGTGAACTGGGCATTGAGCACGAGGATAAAAGTGAATTCCGCCGGGCGGCCCGCCTGATCATGAGCCGCATCCGGGCGCTGCGCGAAAGGGATCTGAAAGATTTTGATCACGAACCAACTGACAAATAAACGGCGGTTTTATGCCGTATGTAAGGTGATTTTTACCTGGATTTTCTTCCTTGTATTTCGGGTAAAAGTAACAGGGCGGGAGCATATCCCGAAAACCGGGGGCTATGTGCTGTGCTGCAACCATCGGTCCACCATGGACCCCATTTTGCTCGGTATGGCGTGCCCGCACCCGGTGCACTATATGGCCAAAGCCCAGCTGTTTGAAGACCACGGCCGGTGGGTGGCGTGGTTTTTGTCCCTGTTGGGGGCCTTCCCGGTACACCGGGGGGAAGCCGACCGCAAAAGCTTATCCCAGGCGGTTTCCCTGCTAAAAGACGGGCGCGTGGTGGGGATTTTCCCCGAAGGCCACATCCGCCCGGTGGGTACCCCGTTTCACAGCAACCCCGGCGCATCCATGATCGCCGCCCGGGCCGGAGTGCCCCTTGTTCCGGCGGTGATCCTTGCCCGCCGGGGCCCCAAGCTGCTGGCCCGCACCCGGATTGTGTTCGGGCCGCCGGTACAGGTGACGGCGGCGGGCCGCCGGGGGATGGAACAAGCCTCTCTCCAGCTGCAGCAAACCATGCAGCAGATGCTGGCAGACGAAAAAGCATGGGCCAAGCCGGAAGGGGGTAAGGCGTAAATGGAGATCCTGGTAGCCAAAACCGCCGGGTTCTGCTTTGGCGTGGACCGGGCGGTGAAGACCGTACAGCGTTTGCTTTCGGAACAGGGCCGGGTGTATACCTTAGGGCCCATTATCCACAACCCCCAAATGGTCAAAGAACTGGAAGAAAAGGGCGCCGTCGCGGTGGAGGCACCGGAGCAGGTGCCCCCCGGCGGGTGCCTTGTCATCCGCTCCCACGGGGTGGGGGAAAGTGTGATGGCCCGCATCGAAAAGCAGGGGCTTTGCTGTGTGGACGCCACCTGCCCGTTTGTCAAAAAAATCCACACCCTGGTCCAGAATGCCAGCCGGGAAGGAAGGCGGGTGCTGGTCGCCGGGGATGCCCACCACCCGGAAGTCGAGGGGATCCTCGGGCATGTGCACGGCCCCTGGGCCGTGTTTTCCGGGGCAGCGGAACTGGAAAAGCTGGTGGAGGAACACCCGGAATGGAAAAATGAGCCTATATGCGTCGTTTCCCAGACGACTTTTGAGGCCACAGAATGGGAAAATTGTTCGAAAATCCTGCAAAAGGTCTATACAAACGCCCGGATTTTTGCTACAATATGTAATGCTACTGCACAACGTCAAAAAGAGGCACGGGAGTTAGCCCAGCAGTGCGATCAGATGATCGTGGTAGGGGGCAAACACAGTTCCAATACCGCCAAGCTCAAGGCCGTGTGCAGTCCTTATTGCCCGACCATGCTGATCGAGACCGCAGACGAGCTGCCGGTGCTGCAGGGGGTGCATAAGGTTGGTATCACGGCGGGCGCCTCGACGCCTGCCCACATCATAAAGGAGGTACTTGTTACCATGTCTGAAATCAACGAGAGCGCAGTCCAGAATCCTACGGAAGGTACCGAGAGCTTTGCGGAGATGCTTGAAGAATCTCTCAAAACTTTGAATACAGATGAAAAGGTTC
The DNA here is from genome assembly GCA_930990065.1 of uncultured Clostridia bacterium. GTDB lineage: Bacteria > Bacillota > Clostridia > Oscillospirales > Acutalibacteraceae > Heritagella > Heritagella caecorum. The sequence continues at coordinate 51,612 of CAKNOA010000009.1, forward strand.
ACGGTGTTGTTGTCGGTATCGCCCCGAATGAGGTGTATGTCGATGTGGGACGCAAGCAGGCCGGCTTTATTCCCGCCAGCGAACTGTCCGCTGACCCCAACGCCCGTCCCGAAGATCTGGTGAAGATCGGCGACGAAATGGATCTGCTGATCATGCGCACCAACGACCAGGAAGGCACCATCATGCTGTCCAAAAAGCGCCTTGATTCCATCAAGGGCTGGGAAGTCATCGCGGCTGCGGAAGAAAGCGGCGAAGTGCTCACCGGCACCGTGACGGAAATCATCAAGGGCGGCCTGATCGCCGTGACCAACGGCATCCGCGTATTCATCCCTGCTTCCCAGGCGACGGCTTCCCGTGGGGAAAGCCTGGACGACCTGCTGAAGAAGGAAGTCCGCTTCCGCATCATCGAAGTGAACCGTGGCCGCCGTCGTGCGGTGGGCTCCATCCGCTCCGTGCTGCGCGATGAAAAGAAAGCCCTGGCTGAAAAGTTCTGGGAAACCGCCGAAGAAGGCAAGGAATACACCGGCACCGTCAAGTCCCTGACCGCCTATGGCGCGTTTGTGGATCTGGGCGGCATCGACGGCATGATTCACATTTCCGAACTGTCCTGGACCCGCATTAAGCATCCCAGCGAAGTGGTCAATCCCGGCGATACCGTGAAGGTATACATTAAGGCGTTGGACCGCGAAAAGGGCAAAATCTCCCTGGGCTACAAGCGTCAGGAAGACAACCCCTGGAACATCCTGGAACGCGACTATCCCGTGGGCACGGTGTGCGACGTGACCGTGGTGGGCATGACCACCTTTGGCGCGTTTGCCAACATCATCCCCGGCATCGACGGTCTGATCCACATTTCTCAGATTGCCGACCATCGCATTGAAAAGCCCCAGGACGTGCTGAAGATCGGCGACGTGGTCAAAGCCAAGATCACCGAAATCGACTTCGAAAAGAAGAGAGTGTCCCTCTCCATGCGTGCGGCGGCCGAAGAAGCCGAAGCGAACGAAGAAGCCTAAGATACAGCCTTCTCTTAGAAAGCAAAAAGCTCTGCCCCTTTGGGGGCAGGGCTTTTTTCGTTTTATGGCCAGTACATTATATCCTATTTGTATAAAAATGTTAAAATATACAAAAATACGTGCCGGTGCAAAGGCTTTCGCTTTCCCACAGGTGAAAAGATGTCCAGCGCTTCGTATGGGCAGCTTACACGGGGAAGAGGGGAGAGAAAAGCCTAAATGTCCGTATATTTACGCTGTTTTATACGTTTTGTAATATATGCAAAACAAAAAAGCGCTGTTCCGTCCGTGACGAAACAGCGCTTTAGCACGGAATTTATTCATCTCTCCCCAAGAGCCAGTCAACCGACACGTTTAGAATGTTGGCCAAAGCGGCCAGTTCAAAATCCGTTACATAACGAAGCTGCCCTTCCAGTTTGGATAAACCGGATGCATTCATATCAACGCCGTTCACCTGAAGTTGAGCCAAAAGCTCCTTCTGTTTCATGCCTTGATTTTTCCGTGCTAATTCAACCCGGGCCCCTACCAAATTACGGGCCCCGAGAGCTTGTTTTCGAAGTCGCATAACCATCCCCCCACAAGCATTCTGGTTCGTTTCCTACAATACTAAGCTCTGCAGGAGATCGTATCTGTGCCAAAAATCTACTTTCTATATTATAAGACGGATGGGCCATAAATGCAAGAGAAAAGGAAAAAAACATGAATTTTCCAAAGCAAATCGGTACTTTTTTAGAAATATCGTATATTTTTTTGAAGTTCTTTTCAAGCGTTTGTACTGGGGCCAAAACAATGGTATAATAAATAAAACGACTGCTGTCAAGACAGGAAAACAGGCAGGAGGAATGAAGCATGGAAAAGCAACCGTCAGCCCTGGCTAGGGCATGGGACAGCTTGGCGCCCGTTGTATCGTCGGCGTTGGCGTTTGACCGGCTGGCCCCGGCCCGCACAGCGCTGTTTGTGATTGATTTAAACCGGGGGTTTGCCGAAAAAGGCGCGCTTTTCAGCCCGCTGTGCCGGGCTCTGTTGCCGGGGGTGGCCGGGCTGCTGCGCCGGGCGAAGGAAACCGGTGTGGAAACGCTGCTGTTTACCGATACCCATACCCCTGATTCACCGGAATTTACCAGCTACCCGCCCCACTGTGTGAAAGGCACCGGGGAAGAGGAAATCTGCCCGGAACTGCTGCGGGAGCAATGGGGCCGCGTTATCCCCAAAGCGTCGACCAATGCGTGCTTGGAACCGGCTTTTTGGCAGTGGCGGACGGAACACCCCGGCATTGATACCTTCTTGCTCACGGGCTGCTGTACCGATATCTGCATCCAGCAGGCAGCGCTCACCCTGAAAGCGGCGGAAAACCGCTGCAACCGCCCAAGCCGGGTGGTTGTCCTCACGGACCTGGTGGCCACCTTTGAAGGGCCGGGCCATCCGGCAGCGCTGTGCAGTGCCATGGCCCTGCAGAATATGGCCCAAAGCGGCGTGGAACTGGCCCGAATGGCCGGCCCGGATCAAAGCCTTGTGCCTTTACAGGCGGAATGCTGACGGGCCTTTAACTTTCGCGATTGGATCAGAACGGCCAGGTCTTTCCCCGGCCGCTGTGGAAAGGATGGAAAAAGCAATGGAACCTCTCAAACAGGGAAGCAATACGGTCAACCTCACCATGCTCACCGACTTTTACGAAATCACCATGGCCAACGGTTACCTGGCCAGAGGGTATGGCGATACCATCGTCTATTTTGATATGTTCTACCGCACGGTGCCCGACGGCGGCGGGTTTGCCATTATGGCCGGGGTACAGCAGGTGGTAGATTACCTGGATAACCTGCACTTTACCGAAGAAGATTTGGCCTATCTGGAAGGCAAAAAAATCTTCCGGCCGGAATTTATCGACTACCTGCGCCACTTCAAATTCGAATGTGACGTGTGGGCCGTGCCGGAAGGCACCCCGATTTTCCCCGGTGAACCCATTGTTACCGTGCGGGGCCCGGCCATTCAGGCCCAGTTTATCGAAACCATGATCCTTTTGACCATCAACCACCAGACCCTGGTTTGCACCAAAGCCAACCGCATCGTGCGGGCCGCGGCCGGCCGCAGCGTGATGGAATTCGGTTCCCGCCGGGCCCAGGGCAACGGCGGCGCGATTTACGGCGCCCGGGCGGCCTACATCGGCGGCTGCGTGGGGACGGCGTGTACCATTACCGACCTGGAATTCGGCGTGCCGGCCATGGGCACCATGGCCCACAGCTGGGTGCAGCTGTTCCCCAGTGAATACGAAGCGTTCAAGGCCTATGCCGAAGAATACCCCGGCGCCTGCACGCTGCTGGTGGACACGTACAATGTACTGAAATCCGGTGTGCCCAACGCCATCCGTGTGTTTAACGAAGTGCTGGTCCCCAAGGGATACCGTCCCGCGGGCATCCGTATCGATTCCGGCGACATTGCCTACCTGGCCCGCAAAGCCCGGAAAATGCTGGATGACGCCGGGTTCCCCGATTGCAAAATCTGCGTGAGCAACAGCCTGGACGAATACCTTATCCGCGACATGCTGCTCCAGGGCGCGCCGGTGGATTCCTTTGGCGTAGGGGAACGCATGATTACGTCGTCCTCGAACCCGGTGTTCGGCGGCGTGTACAAGCTGGCCGGGGTGGAAGACAAGCACGGCAACATCATCCCGAAGATCAAGATCAGCGAAAACGTGGCCAAAATCACCACGCCTTGCTTCAAGGAAATCTGGCGGCTGTACGACCGGGATTCCGGCAAGGCCATCGCCGATGTGATTACCATGCACAACGAAGTCATCGACGATACCCAGCCCTACACCATTTTCGACCCGGAACACATCTGGAAGCGCAAAACCGTGGAAAACTTCCGCGCCGTGCGCCTGCGGGAACAGCTGTTCCGCCATGGTGAAAACATCTCCGTGCCCCGCACCCTGCCCCAGCTGCAGCAATACTGCAAGGAACAGGTGGCCACCCTGTGGGAAGAAGTCACCCGGTTTGAAAACCCGCACCACTACTATGTGGACCTGTCCCAGAACCTGTGGGAAGTCAAGAACCGCCTGTTGCAGGAAAATGCCCGGTAATAGCGGAAAAAAAGCAGAAAAAACCGTCCTTGGCCCTTGCGGGCCGGGATGGTTTTTTTTTATAATGAAAAACGGCCCGCCAAACAGGGGGCAAACAGCCGGGCTCTGGGCCCGGAAAGGGGAGTTTTGTTGGGATGAAAAAATGGGATGTGTCTTCGCTGTGCCATAAATACCTTACGTATGAATACGCCTGCCGGTTGTGCATGACCGTGGGGGGCGTACTCCTCAGCGGTTTTGCCGTGGGTTTTTTCCAAATCGCCAATTTCGGCACCGACCCGTTCACCGTCTTTGCCACGGGGGTGGCCAATGTGTTCGGGGTCAGCTACGGGACTTTATACCCGTACCTCAATTTGGTGCTGCTGGCGGCCATGTGTATCTATGGCCGGCGGTATATCGGCATTGCCACCGTCATTAACCTGGTGGGGATCGGCTTTATGGCCGATTTTAGTTTAGGGCTGTGGAAGGCCCTCACGCCCGAACCCGGCCTGGCGGAACGCATCCTCTATATGCTCATCGGGCTTTTCCTGGTTTCCCTGGCGTGTTCCATGTATATGACCAGCGACCTGGGGGTTTCCACCTACGACGTCATGGCCATTTCGCTGTCGAAATTGCCCACCCGCATCCAGTTCCGCGCCTGGCGCATCGGCACCGACTGCATCTGTGTGCTCACGGGCTTTTTACTGGGGGCCACCGTGGGGGTGGGGACCGTACTTACGGCGTTTTGCATGGGGCCGGTGATTCAGTTTTTTAACCAGAAATTGTGGGACCCGCTGCTCATGCGGCTGCAAAGCGCCGATATTCGCCGCCAAAAGCGCCGCGCCGCCTGATGCCCCTTGACTTTTGCGCGTTTTTTCAGGTACAATAAGAAAAGCGAGCGGACTGAACAGCTGCGGGCGGTGTCTCGAAAGGGCCCGTCTGAGGAAAGTCCGAGCTCCACAGGGCAGGATAACGGCTAACGGCCGCCGGGGGCGACCCCAGGGATAGTGCAACAGAAAGAAACCGCCGGCTTTTGCCGGTAAGGATGGAAAGGCGAGGTAAGAGCTCACCAGCGCACGGGAGACCGTGCGGCTCTGTAAACCCTATCCGGAGCAACACCGTGGAGGGAACATGGGCCTTTGGTCCGGCGCCGGCCCGGCGCGTTCCCAGGAGGTGGCATGAGCCGGGCGGCAACGTCCGGACCAGATAGATGGCTGTTCACGACAGAACTCGGCTTATAGGTCCCCTCGCTGCCACATACGGCCGCTGCGGTCCCCTTTGGGGATGGCGGCGGCTTTTCTTTATGCAACAGATACGGGAAAGGATGCGACAGTATGATACAGGAAGAATGTGCCAAACCGATGGAAGAAAACGAAGGGGAAAGGAAACGCCGGGCCTGGCTGCGGGGCGGGACGTATGCGCTGGGGATGCTGGTGCTGGCCATGGGGCTCACCCTGAATACCAAAGCGGGGCTGGGGGTTTCGCCGATTATTTCGGTGCCCTATAGCCTGTCCCAGATCTTTTCCGTCGATTTTGGGAACATGACGCTGGTGTTTTACATTCTGTTTGTGTTTGTGCAAATGGCGCTGCACCGGGGCAAAGGGCTGTGGAAAGACCTTTTGCAGGTGCCGCTGGCGATTGTATTTACCCGGTTTTTAAACCTGTACGCCGCCTGGCTGCCCGATGGCCCCACGGTATGGTGGCAGCAGCTCCTCGTCTTGCTGCTGGCACTTTTGTGCACCGGAATCGGCGCCGCCATGACCGTCAACGCCCATTTGGTGCCGAACCCCGGCGACGGCATTGTGGCCGCTTTGGGCGAAACGATCCATCGGCCCTTGGGCTTTGCAAAAAATGTATTTGATTTGTGCAACGCCTGCATTACACTCACCATCGGTTTTATTTGCGGTCAACCGATGGTAGGGATTGGCGTCGGTACTCTATTGGCCGTTATTGTGGTAGGGCGGGTTATTGCTCTGTATAATCATTTTATTCGCCTGCGGTTTTAAGGAAAACCGGCGATTGCTGCGAGCCTTTCGGTAAATGCTGCGTCATAGTTGGCGCAGAGGAGTCCGAAAATATGGGAAAAGCAGTTTTCCAATCTGAGGAGGAAAAATGACATGGCGGTATTCAAATGCAATTAGCATATACTTCATGTAAAATATGGTTTTTTATGACGCTACGATTCAGTACAAATCAAGTGATGATAATGGTGCCATTTGCTGTTGGTATGAAGATTGCTTTGTTTGTATCACATTTACTAGTGTAGGTTTTTATTAAATGAATATTTGAGATATTATGGTTTACCCATAAATACCCAAATAGTGTCTTATTAGGATTTTATTTGTGAAAATTCGCAGGCTTTCCCGCAAAATGCCGCGGCCCCGGAATTGACAACCGGGGCCGTATTTACTATAATAAAAGATGTTGCCGCGAGATTGCGAAAGGACGAAAAATGCCGTTTTCCGGTTATTCCGCAGCCTTGCAAAACACATTATTTGGAGGAACTACGCATGAAAAGAACACCCAAAGCTGTATTTTTCATCGTTGCCATCCTGCTGCTCGTTTTTACCGGCACGGCCATTTTCGGCGTGTATGGCGCAGACGGCCCCATCATTAAGGGCGTCGGCGACATCCGCTGGGGCATTGACATCCGCGGCGGCGTAGAAGCCACGTTTGTCCCGGCCGACGGGGTCGATGCGACCGATGAGCAGTTGGCAGCGGCGGAAGAAGTCATCAAGCTGCGCATGGTGAACAACAACATCACCGATTACGAGCTGTACACCGATTCCAGCAATGACCGGATTATTGTCCGGTTCCCCTGGAACAGCGAAGAAAAGGATTTCGATCCCGAAGCCGCCATTCAGGAATTGGGTTCGACCGCACAGCTCACCTTCCGTGAAGGCGATGAGTACGAAACCACCGAAACGGACGCCAACGGCGATAAAGTGGCCATGACCCCGTCGGGCGATACCGCCGACAAGGTCATCCTGGACGGCAGCCATGTTGTTTCGGCCACAGCCCAGATCCAGCAGGATCCGAATACCGGTGCGACCGAGTATGTGGTCGCCCTGGAATTTGACGAAAAGGGCAAAGAAGCTTTTGCCGAAGCCACGAAACGTCTCACCGGCCAGGTCATCTCCATTTGGATGGACGATGTGATGATCTCGAACCCCACCGTCAATGAAGAAATCCCGGACGGCAAGTGCACCATCAGCGGCGGCACCAATGCCGACGGCACCGTTGGTTTTACCGCGGCGGAAGCGTCGGCCCTGGCCAATAAGATCCAGGCCGGTTCCCTGCCGTTTAAACTGGATGTCAGCAGCTACAGCAGCATCAGCCCCACCATGGGTGCTTCGTCGCTGGACGCCATGCTGCTGGCGGGGATTATCGCATTTATCCTGATTGCCCTGTTTATGATTATTATGTACCGTCTGCCCGGCGTGGTGGCGGTGATTGCGCTGTTGGGGCATTTGGGCCTTACTTTTGCCTGCATCAGCGGGTATTTCCCGTTCATCAACAGCTTTACCATGACCCTGCCCGGTATTTCCGGTATCATCCTGGGCATTGGTATGGCCGTTGACGCCAACGTCATTACCTTTGTGCGCATTAAAGAAGAACTGTGGGCCGGCCGCTCCCTGGACGGTTCCATCAAGAAGGGCGACAGCAGCAGCTTCTGGGCGATTTTCGACGGGAACATCACCGTGATTATCGTGGCCATTATTCTGATGGCCGTGTTTGGGCCCAGCAACATCCTGTCGATGATCTTCGGCGCTTCCACCACCGGTTCCATCTACTCCTTCGGCTACACGCTGATCGTCGGGGTGGTGTGCAACTTCGTGATGAGCGTGTTCTGCGTGCGGCTCATGTTGCGCTCTCTGTCCGGTTATCATTCGCTGCGCCACAAATGGCTGTTCGGAGGTCCTAAAAATGAAAAAGTTTAACATTGATTTTTACGGCCACAGAAAAGTCTATTTCATCATCTCGGCCGCGATTATGGTGGTGGGCCTTCTGTGCAATATTCTGTTCGGCACGGAACTGTCTACGCAGTTCCGCGGCGGCACCATTTTGAAGTATTCCTACAGCGGCGATATGGACACCGAACAGGTGGCCCAAATTGCGAAGGATGTCACCGGCACCAGCGCCGAAGTGACCATCAACGAAAATGTGCAGACGTCGGCCGGCAGCGACACGGTGGACCAGATCAGCCTGAACTTTGCCGGTACGGGCACGGTGGATCCCCAGACCCAGAGCGACCTGCTGAATCAGCTGCAGGCAGCATTCCCCGATTCCAACGTGCAGCTGGGTGAATCCAGCAGCGTAGATGCGACCATGGGCGCCATGTTCTTTGCCAAGTGCATGGTGGCCATTCTGCTGGCGGCTATCCTGCTGATTTTGTACGTAGCCATCCGGTTTAAGAAGATCGGCGGTATGTCGGCCGGTGTGACCGGCGTCATTGCGCTGATCCACGACGTGCTGGTGGTGTACTTTGTGTTCGTCATCTTCCGTATGCCGCTTAACGACAGCTTCATTGCTGTGGTCCTGACGATTTTGGGGTATTCGCTGAACGATACCATCGTGCTGTACGACCGCCTGCGTGAAAACCGCCGGGTGCTCGGGCCGAAGGTGTCGTATGAAGAGCAGATGAATGTTTCCATTAACCAGAACTTTACCCGGTGCTTGAATACCTCCATCACCACCTTCGCCGCCATTACGGTGGTGTATGTGGTGGGCCTGGCGTACGGGCTCGATTCCGTTACGTCGTTTGCCCTGCCCATGATGTTTGGTGTGATCAGCGGCTGCTATTCGTCGCTGTGCATTTCCTGCCCGCTGTATGTCATTTGGCAGAACCACAAAAAGAAAAAGCGCGCGGCCGCCGGTGCCAAAGCGTAAGAAAATTTGGCTGCAACAAACAAAAGCTCTCTGCCACACCGGCAGAGGGCTTTTTCATCGGAAAGGGGTTTTGACATGAACAAAGCATGGCGCCATCTGCGCACCATTCAGCATCACCGCCGCCTGGTGCGGCAGCACTGTTTTCAAATTGGGCTGTACCGCCAGGGGCTCATGCACGACCTTTCCAAGTACAGCCCCGTGGAATTCCGGGTGGGTGCGAAATACTTCCAGGGCACCCAAAGCCCCAATAATATCGAACGCCGGGAAAAAGGGTACAGCAGCGCGTGGCTGCACCACAAAGGCCGCAATAAACACCATTTGGAATACTGGATTGATTACGATGTCCACGGCGACCACAAAATGTGCGGCATGAAAATGCCGGCCCGCTATGTGGCTGAGATGTTCTGCGACCGGTTGGCGGCCAGTAAAGTGTACCGGGGCGGCAAATACCGGGAGACCGACCCCATTGAGTACTACGAACACTCCCGGGACCACTATATCATCCACCCCGAAACGGCGGCGCTGCTGGAGAAACTCTTGCGCATGGTAGCCGAAAAAGGGGAAAAAGCCACGTTTGCCTATATCCGGCGCGAGGTGCTGCATAACGACCGGTAAAACGAAAAAAGCCGTCCTTCTTTTGCAAGAAGGACGGTCTTTTTTTATTACAGGTCAAGCCCCTTGATGAGCCGCACCGAAAGAAAGAGCGAAAGCCCCCACACGATGGCGGCCGCTATGGGCAGTACCCAGAGAAGCGTGCCCGAAAGAGCCAGCCAGCCGTTGCCCACCAGTACCACCAGCCCGGCGGCCAGCAGAAACAGCAACCCCATGGTGAACAGCTGCCCTTTTTCCATGCCAAAGCGGAAAACCAGCGGCAGCATCACCGATTGGATGATGATCCCAAAACAGAAAAGGGCGGCGCACAAGGTGACGGTTTCGTACCCCGCGCCCGGTATCACCGCCATCCCCAGCCCGATGGCCAGCCCGGTGCCGGTAAGCAGGGTCCCAAGCCCAAACAGGTATTTTTCCCCGGCCAGCACCGGCCGGGAGACAGGCAGCGTCAGGGCCACCGTGTTCCACCGGGCTTTTTCCTCCAGCCCCAATAGGGAAATCGGGATGGTGGCCGTCAGGATAATACACAGGGTGGCGACCATGTCCACCTGGCCCGAATAGAAAGACGACAAGACGCCCGCCACAATGATCAGCGCCATGGCCCGGAACTGGCGCAGGGACAATAGGTCTTTATACAGCAGTCCTTTCATGATGATCCCCCCGTAAGGTATAGAGCATAATGTCTTCCAGCCCGGCCGGCTGCCAAATCAGCCCGCTGGGTACCTGGGTGCGCGGCACCAGCGCCGTGGCGCCAAACGCGTTTTCCCGCAGGCCCCGCCGGTTCGATAGCTGCATAAGGACGTCCTTTGGCCCCTGCACCAGGGCAAAGGATTCCAGCAGCCGGTCTTTTTCTTCGCAAAACAGCAGCTGGCCCCGGTGTAATAGCGCCACATAATCGCACACTTTCTGCACATCCTCCACCAGGTGGGAGGAAAGCAGCACGCTGTGGTTTTCGTCGGATACAAAATCCCGCAGGGTGTCCAGCAGTTCGTCCCGCGCCACCGGATCCAGCCCGCTGGTGGCTTCGTCCAGCAGCAATAACCGGCTGTCGTGGGAAAACGCCGCGGCCAGCATCAGTTTTTGCTGCATGCCTTTGGAATAGGCGGCGATTTTTTTCTCCTCCGGCAGCTGAAAACGGCGGCACCACATTTGCCACGCCCCCATGCGCCAGGAGGGGTACAGTTTTTCCAGCATGCGGCCCACCTGGCGGGCGTTCATCTCACCGGGAAAACACACCCCATCCAGTACGGCCCCAATGTGGGCCCGGGTGGTTTCATCCCCCGCCGGGCGGCCCAGCAGTTCGATGTGCCCGCCGCTTTTCCGGGTGAGCCCCAGCATCATTTTCAGCGTGGTGGTCTTTCCGGCGCCGTTTTCGCCGATGAGCCCCAGAATACACCCGCCGGGCAGGCTGAGATTAAGCGGCCCCAGGGCAAAACCGGGGGCTTTTTCCCGGGCCGGGTACCGCTTGGTGACGGCCTGCAGACAAAAAGCCGATTTCATACGTCTTCTCCTTTCGCAAAAAACGTGAGCATGTGCATCAGATCCTCCAGGCTCAGGCCGCAGGGCGCCGCCAGGGATACAATTCGCTGCATGGCGTCTTCAATCTGCCTGAGGTTTTCTTCCCGTATAAGCTCCAGGTTTTTCGGCGCCACAAAACTGCCTTTACCGGTGATGGACCGCACATACCCCTGTTTTTCCAGTTCTTCGTATGCCCGTTTGGTGGTGATCACACTGATGCGCAGTTCCTTGGCCAAGGTGCGCATCGACGGCAGCGCATCGCCTTCCTGCAGAGCCCCGGACAGGATCTGCGCTTTGATCTGCGATACGATCTGTTCGTAGATGGGCGTTTCCCCCGTGTTTTGGATATAAATCTGCAACCGGGTGGCCTCCCTTCCAAGATACAATATTGTATATATACAATATATACAATATGCCGCTGGATGTCAAGCTTTTGGCAAAAAAAATTCAAAAGCCCCTCACACGGCAGAAAAAAGGGAAAAAGGAACGAAAATAAAGCAGAAAAAAGGGGCACTCTTTTAGTATAATAATTAGTGTATGCCACGCATTAGGAACGAAAAGAGAGGGGAGGGCCGGAATGCCATGCTGCGCATTGCCGCCTGTGATGACAATCCGTTGAGTTTACGCGAAATCGAATCCATCCTGAAAAAAGAGGAACGGGTGGAAACGGTTGGCCTGTACCGGGATCCGGAGCAGCTGTTGGACGCGCTGATGCGGGACCCCGGGCAATATGATATTGTGTGTATGGATCTTCTATTTGAAGAAGGGAAAAACGACGGGCGTTACTATGCGCGGGAGCTGTACCGCCTCACGCCTGAAGTGGAAGTGCTGTACATGACCGGTTATAACGACCGGTTCGCCCAATATATACTGCTGGATACGGTAAATTTACTGGGGTACCTGACGAAACCGGTGCAGCCCGACGTACTGCACCGGTATTTGGAAAAATCCCGCCGCCGCCGCAGCGAAAAGCAGTATCTCACGTTTTTTATCCGGGGCAAGGCGTTTTCCCTGCCCACGGAAAAAATCCTATACCTGGAAAGCCACAACCACACCGCCGAAATCCACACCGACGACGAAACCTATGTGGTCTATGAAAAGCTCAGTGAGCTGGGGGCCCGGCTGCCGGCGCAGTTTATCCAGTGCCACAAGAGCTTTCTGGCCAATATGGCCCGCGTTCGCCAGTTGGAAGCCGACTGCCTGATTATGCAGAATGGACACACCCTGCCCATCAGCAAATCGTGTATGGCCCAGACACGGGCCCGTTTTTTCCGGTATATTGGCCAGAATCTGTAAGGGGGCGTTCGTATGATGTCCGTTCTCAGCCTTCTGTTCCAATCCTCCAGTGGGCCGGTTGTGGGGTTCTGCCTGGAAAAAATGCTGGTACCAAAGCGAAATATCAAGGCCCGTTGGCAGCGGGTGGGGTGCTGGTATGCCGTGTATCTATTGCTGGGGATCTTCAAAATATGCCTATCCAACATGGTGGCTTTGCTGATGCAGGATCTACTCCTGGTGGTTGTCAGCTTGTGGCTGCTGCAGGTGCTGTACGAAGGGGCAAAAAAGGAAAAGCGGCTGGCGCTGGCGTCTTTAATTGTGGCACAGATTTTATCGGAAGGTATTTACAGCCTGCTATTGGCACCGGAACCGGTCGCCGTGCTGGATTTTACCCGGCCGGAGATGGCCATGGGCAGCGCCATAACGGCCCTTATTGGGCTTTTGCTGCAGTGGGGCGTGTGCGAAGGGTGGTGCCGCCTGCGCCAAAAGGGGAAAGTGATCAGGTTCCCGGCTTTGTTCGCCGTTTTTCTCATGGCGGAACTGATGCCGCTG
>CAKNOA010000010.1 GCA_930990065.1 uncultured Clostridia bacterium
TTCCTACATCAGGGGGTACTTTGTCTATTGTCCGTTTTTACAGGGGCGGTTCAAATGCGGCACCGGGGGATTGCTTTTTTCGTTTATTTCAGGAACCCGTTGACGATCTGTTCTTCGGCTTCCTGTTCCGTCAGGCCCAGGGTCATCAGCTTAATCAGCTGATCCCCGGCAATTTTGCCGATAGCCGCTTCGTGAATCAGGCTGGCATCGGTGGAATTGGCCGTGATTTCCGGTACCGAACGCACCGACGCCTGGTCCATAATAATGGCGTCGCATTCGCTGTGCCCGGCGCAGCGGGCGTTGCCAATCAAGCTGGCAAAGAACGCCTGATGGGACTTCTCTTTGGCAACCGAGCGGGAAACCACGTTGGCGCTGCAATCTTCGCCGTTCATTTGCACCGTAAAGCGGGTGGTAGCCTCTTGGCGGCCATGGGTCATCAGCTTTTCGCGGATGACCAGCGAAGCGCCGTCGGCCAGGTCGGATTCCGTCACGCGGTTGGTGGAATCGATGCCCTTGATCTGGGTGGTTTCCATTTCAAAATGGGAATGTTCGCCCACATGAATCACCGTAGTGGGGTTCATGATCCGCTCGCCGGAGCCGTCGCCTTCGCCGTAGTGTTTTTCCACATAGCGCACCCGGCAGTTTTTCCCCACAAAGAAGGAGTGGATGCCGTCGTGCTTCGAGGTATCGACGCCACAGTTGTGAATGCCGCACCCGGCAATAATGGTCACGTCGCAATCGTCACCGATATAGAAATCATTATAGACCATTTCCTGCAACCCGCTTTCGCTGAGGATCACGGGAATGTGTACGCTTTCGTTGTGCGTGCCGGGCTTGATGATAATATCAATACCGGGTTTGTCCGTTTTGGTGACAATATCGATGTGGGCGGTGGTGTTGCGCCCGGCCATCTGGCCGTTGGCGCGGATGTTATAGGCGCCTTCCGGTACGCCGTGCAAATCGGCTACTTCAGCCAGCAAGTTCTTTTCAATCGCATCCATAAAAATGGGTTCCTCCTTTCATCAGTCGCGCCGCAAGGCCGCGCATGTGCCGGTCCCCTGCAACAGTTCGGGCAGGATTTCCTTGCGGGTGCCGGTGGCGGCCACCTGGCCGTCTTTGAGCACCACAATAGTATCGGCAATATCCAAAATACGTTCCTGGTGGGTGATAATCAGGATGGAACCGCCCACCTGTTCGTGCATTTTTTCGAACACCTGGATCAGGCTCTGGAAGCTCCACAGGTCGATGCCCGCTTCCGGTTCATCGAAAATGGAGAATTTCGTGCCCCGTGCCAGGATCATGGCGATTTCAATGCGTTTACATTCGCCGCCGGACAGGGAGCTGTTCACTTCGCGGTTGATATAATCTTTGGCGCACAGCCCGACTTCCGACAGGTAGTTGCAGGCTTCGCCCACGCTGATATCGTGACCGGCGGCCAGGGTAATCAGGTCCCGCACGGTAATGCCCTTAAAGCGCACCGGCTGCTGGAACGCAAAGCTGATGCCGCGGCGGGCTTTTTCGGTAATGGAAAGATCGGTGATGTCTTCGCCATCGAGCAAAATACGGCCGGACGTGGGTTTTAAAATCCCGCTGATAATCCGGGCCAGGGTGGATTTGCCGCTGCCGTTGGGGCCGGTTACGGCGACAAACCGTTCGTCGATTTTTAAACTGACATCCCGCAGGATTTCTTTGGCCTCGCCGCTGCTCTGGACAGCGTCGGCGTCAAAGGAGATGTGCTGAAGTTCCAGCATGGATACATTCCTCCTGTTTTTCAAAGCGCCCATGAAAAAGGGAGCGCTCAATGAGTAAATTTAGTAAAGTGCCTTTTCTTTTACGGAAAGGATTCCCTTTTTGAAAGGCCACTATGATTATAGCGTGTGAAAAAGCATTTGTAAAGATAAAATCTACTAATTTGGTATGAATTTAAAAAATCCCCGTCCCTCCGCCGTTTTCCGGCAGAGGGACGGGGGCATTTTTCTGTTAGGTTTCGGCCATTTCCTCGTCTTCGCAGTAATTGCCAAGGAACGAGAACCGGGGCAATTCATCCGACAGGGCAGCGATCAGGTTCAGGGTATGGGCATCATGCAGGTTGCCGGTGAAATCCAGGTAAAAATCATATTCGAAGGTTTTGCCGGGGATCGGGCGGGATTCCACTTTCGTCAGATTCAGCCCGTTCATAGCAAAGCGGCTGAGCACCCCGTTGAGGGAGCCGGGCAGATGGGGGATGGAAAAGCACAGGCTGATCTTGCGGGCGTGTAAGGGCAGGCAGCACGTGCGGCTAATGGCGATAAAGCGCGTGCAGTTATTTTTCACGTTTTGGACATCTTCTTCCAAAATTGTCAGCCCATATTCTTCCGCGGCCCGGCGGGGGCACAGCACCGCCGTGTGCGGCGGCTTTTCGATGGACAGCATGCGGGCGGCGGCGGCGGTGTTGGAATACTCGTGGGCCGTGAGCCCTTTTTGGCGGATCATGTTGCTGCACTGGGCCAGCGCCTGGGGGTGGGAGACCACATCAGTGATGGGGCCGCTGTCCGGCAGGGCGCACAGGTGATGGTGGATATGCAAACTGGTGGCGCCTACAATGTAAAAGCGGTGGCGCAAAATCAGGTCAAATACGGTGTTCACCGACCCGGCGGTGGAGTTTTCCACCGGTACTACGCCCAAATCCACGGTGCCGTTTGCCACGGCGGCAAACACATCTTCAAAATTGGTGTAAAAGGCAGGTTCGCTGTCGGGGAACAGCCGCATGGCGGCCCGGTGGGTAAAGGAACCTGATACCCCGGGGCAGGCCACCTTTTGCACGGTGGGCAGCTCCTGCGGCGCCGTGGCAGCCAAGGTGCGTAAAGCTTTGCCACTGTTCATCATCTGGTGCTGGCGCTCCCGGCTGACCGCCATGATGGAGCTATACAGCAGCCGGGCGGCCCCGGCAAAATCCGGGCCGGCTAAATTGGCCACTTTTTGCAAAATGGCTTCTTCCCGGGCCGGGTCAAACACGGCTTTCCCGTTTTGTATTTTATAGCGCGCCACTTCTTCCGAACAGTGCATGCGCTGTAAAAACAGCCGGATGATCTCGTTGTCGATCTGGTCGATTTGCTGGCGGATTTCACTCAGCTCCATAAAAAGGCCTCCCCTAACACTCCAAATAGTAAAAACAAGAAGAAATATGACGAAAAGTATACTTTTTTACAGCATACTCTGCCCGGCCATCATGTCCAGCAGCACCAAAGCCGCCGTATTTTCCACCACCGGAATCGCCCGGGGCACAATGCACGGGTCGTGGCGGCCGTGGATGGACAAAGGGGCATCGGTTTTCTTGCAAAGGTCGACGGTTTGCTGTTCCCGGGCAATGGAGGGGGTGGGTTTAAACGCACAGCGGAAAACGACCGGCATGCCCGTGGTGATCCCACCTAAAATGCCCCCGGCGTGATTGGTAAGGGTCTTTACCTTGCCATCTTCATCATAGCAGAAAGCGTCATTATTTTCGCTGCCGTGCAGCGCGGCGACCCCAAACCCGTCGCCGAATTCGACGCCTTTTACAGCGGGAATCCCAAACAGCGCCCGCCCCAGTTCGTTTTCCACACCGCCGAACATGGGGGAGCCAAGCCCCGCGGGCAGTCCGGTGACGGCGCATTCCACCACGCCGCCTACGCTATCGAGCGCCTGACGCGCTTCTTCAATGACCGCGCGCATGGGGGCTTCTTTTTCCGGGTCCAAAAGCGAAAAATAGCCGGTGGATAGGCGCATAAGGTCTTCGTCCTGTACGTGAACGGGGTCAAACCGGCGGTCTTGCACGGGGCCAATCTGCAAAGCGTGGGCGCCGATATGAATGCCCCGCTTTTCCAGGATTTGCCGGGCAATGGCCCCGGCGGCCGTCAAACAGGCCGTCAGCCGCCCCGAAAAATGGCCGCCGCCGCGGATATCATTGTGCCCGCCATAGCGCACATACGCCGTGTAATCGGCATGGCCGGGGCGGGGATGGATTTTTAGATCGCTGTAATCTTTGGAACGGGTGTTGGTGTTTTCGATGAGCAGGCACAGCGGCGCGCCGGTGGTCACCCCATCGAGCAGCCCGCACAAAATGCGGGGGGTGTCGCTCTCTTTCCGCGGGGTGGAACTGATGTCCCGTCCGGGGGCCCGTCGGGCCATCTGTTGTTCCAAAGCTGTTAGGTCAATTTCTTCGCCGTGGGGCAGCCCGTCCAGTACCACGCCGATGGCTTCGGTGTGGCTGCCGCCGAAAATAGAAGCCCGTACGGTATTACCGATCATGGATGACATGCAGATCTCCTCCTAAGGCCCGGGCATCATCAAAGAAGCCGGGGTATGATTTGCGGATGCTTTCGGCCTCGGTCACGGTGACCGGGCCGTCACACCGCAGCGCAGCGCCCGACATGGCCATCACAATGCGGTGGTCGTTGTAACCGGGCACTTTTCCTCCCCGCAAACGGGACACGCCGGTAATGAGCAGGCTGTCCTGGGTGGTTTCCACCTGCCCGCCCAACCGGTTCAGGTTGTCGGCCATGGCCTGCAGGCGGTCGCATTCTTTGATCCGCAGCCGTCCGGCGTTGTAAATCTGGGTTACGCCCTCCGACAAAGCGGCTACCACCGCCAGGGCCGGTACCAGGTCGGGGATTTCCCCGGCGTCAATATCCATAGCGCAGAGGCCCGCAAAGGGTTCACCCGCCAGGGGGTTTTGTACGGTGAGAACCCCGTTTTCTTCTTCCACATCAGCGCCAAAGCGCAGCATCAGGTCGGTGATCGCCCGGTCGCCCTGGGTGGAATCCATCCGCAGCCCTTTTAACGACAAAGGCCCGCCGGCTAACGCCCCATGCATCAGGAAGAAGGCCGCCTGGGACCAGTCGCCTTCTACCGTGACATCCCCGGGGGTATAAGCCTGATGGCCCGGCACTTGCCACCCGTTTTTGGTGGGGTGAACCGTAATGCCAAAGTAGGAAAGGGCTTGCCTTGTCATATCCACATACCCAGCCGACTGCAAGGGGGTGGTGAGCACAATGGTGCTGTCCCCGGGCAGTAGGGGCAGGGCATATAAGAGCCCCGTAATAAATTGGGAACTGACATGGCCGGGCAGGGCATAGGTACCCGGTTTTAACTGGCCGCTCACCGTCAGGGGCAGCCCGCCTTCGGTGACAAGCTGCGCCCCGTTTTGCGGCAGGCATTCATCAAAACAGCCAATGGGTCGCTGGGGCAGTTTGCCGTGGCCCACAAAGGTGGCCGTGATCCCCAGGGCAGCCGCCAGCGGAATGAGAAAACGCAAAGTCGAACCGGATTCGCCGCAATCGAGGGTGCAGCTTCCCGGTTTTTGCCAGCCGGGTTCTACCGTGACCGTGCGGGTCGCTTCTTCATAAGAAAGGGAAAAGCCCATTTGCTGCACGGCGTGCAAGGTTGCTTTGATATCATTGGATAGGTCCACCGGGTGAACGGTACTGCGCCCGTGGCCCGAAAGGGCCGCCAGTGCCGCGCCTAAAATCAGCCGGTGGGCGGCGCTTTTGCTGGGCGGCATGGAGATTGTCCCATGTAAAGGTGCGGAACCATATTGAATCAGCATCCCGTTCCCTCCTTTTCCTTTGCCAGCCCGAAAAAGGACGGCAGCTCCGCCTTTTTGACGGGGTAGATCAGGCTTTCCCCGATATCTTTTAATAAGATCAGCCGCAAACTGTCCCCGGCGCTTTTTTTGTCCATGGCGGTGGCCGCCAGCACGTCCGCAAGGGGCGTGGGGTCACTGATGGGCATGCCGTACGAGAGAAGCGCTTTTTCAATACGGTTGGCGGTGCCGGGCTGGGTGATCCCGTTTTGTTCCCCGGCTTTCGCGGCGAGTACCATACCGATGCCTACCGCCATGCCGTGGGACAGGGAACCGGCTTCGAACCCGTGCAATTTTTCCAGTGCATGGCCCAGGGTGTGGCCAAAGTTTAAGATCATGCGGTTGCCCGTATCGCGGGTATCCTGCTCCACCACCTGGCGTTTACAGTTGATGCACTGGTACAGAATACTTTCCAGCTCGTCTTTCGCGTGGCCGGTGCACACCTGCTCGAACAGGGAAGGGGACAAAATGCAGCCGTACTTGATCACTTCGCCCATGCCGTCGCGGAAAAAGTGTTCCGGTAATGTCGAAAGGGTATCGGGGTCAATTAGCACCAGCCGCGGCTGATGGAACGCCCCCACCAGGTTTTTGCCAAAGGGGGTATCGACCCCGGTTTTGCCCCCCACGCTGGAATCCACCTGTGCGAGCAGGGTGGTGGGCACCTGAATAAACGAAATCCCCCGCAAAAACGTGGCGGCCGCAAAGCCCGCCATGTCGCCGGTGACGCCGCCGCCTAGGGCCACGATAAAATCGGTGCGGGTGAAAGATTCCCGGCTGAGGGACCGGTACATGTCTTCGATACTCGTAAGCTGCTTATGCTCTTCCCCGGCGGGAAACACATGGGAAAACACCCGGAACCCCGCCTGCCGCAGGGAAGCAGCCGCCGTTTCCCCATATAACGGGTACACATGGCTGTCGCTGATGATCATCGCCCGGGCGCCGGGGGCAAACAGGGCGGCAGCCTCGTCCCCTAACTGGGATAAGCAGCCGCGTTCTAACCGAATGCGGTACGGTGTAGCGGTTTGTACAGTCAGTTCCAAAGGTTATTCCCCCAATTCTTCTTTTGTCAGGCGCGCCTGTTTCATCATGGCACGCAAGGTATCGGCATCTTCCTGCGCAAGAGCGCGGCGGTATTCCTGCAAATGGGTAATCAAAAGATCCAGTTCCGCTAACAGCGGTTCCCGGTTTTCCAAAAAAAGTTCCGTCCACATGGTTTCGTTAATGCGGGCCACCCGGGACACATCGTGGTAACTCCCCGCCGAAAACCCGCGGTGCTGCGGGCAGCTGGGGCTGCGCACATAGGCACACGCCAGCACGTGGGGCAGCTGGGAGGTGTAGGCGATCATGCGGTCGTGATGTTTGGGGTCCGACAGCGTCACGGACCCAAAGCCCAGGGAAAGAGCCAGGGCTTTTACTTCTTCCACCGCTTCGTTGGGAGCGCCGCAGGGCACTAAAATATAGCTGGCATTTTGGAATAGATCGCCGTCGCTGGCCGCAAAGCCGTTGCGCTCTTTCCCGGCCATGGGGTGGCCCCCCACAAAAATAAAGCCATACCGGAGGGAAATGGCCGTCAGCTTTTCGCAGATGGCCGTCTTGATCCCGCAGGCGTCGCATACAATACAGCCTTTTTTCAGGTGCGGCCCCAGCTTTTCGGCCCAGGCAACGCACGCGGCCGGATAGGCGCACAAAAACACCATGTCGACGTTTGGTAAATCTTCCTCTAGGGCCTTGGCGTCAATGGCCCCACAGGCCAGGGCCTGCTGAAGGGGTTCCGGTGAACGGTTCATCCCCAATACCCGGTGGGGGGTGTAGGCCTTGATGGCTTTGGCCAGCGACCCGCCGATAATCCCCAGGCCACAGATCAAAATAGTTTTTGGATTTGTATTCTTTTGCATAACAGGTTCCTCATACTTTCATATCGTCTATTATACTGCCCCCAATAGGCAGGCGTAAAGGCTTTTTTTGGCCAGCGGGCCGGTGCTTTTCAGTATAGCGCGGGCGTTATAAAAAATCAACGCTTTTTAGCTAAAAAGCGGAAAAGCGTTTGGAGAAAGAAAAAGCAGCGCCCCTTTTTTAAAAGGAGCACCGTTTTTTACAGCTGCCCGTATGTATGGGCAATATATTGGGCGGTTTGATACACCGTTTTGCGGGGGCGTACCCGGTGGTCGGCAGCTGCCCGGTACCGCGGGATACGCTCTTTATACAGGTCGCTGATCACTTTGGCCCGATTGGGCTTTTGCAGCAGCGGGCGTTTTTTATCGTAGCGCAGCCGCTTTTGCAGCAGCGGCAGGGGCACATCCAGTAGTAAAATGATGCCGTTCTGTTTTAAAAGCCGGGCGTTTTCCTCCCGCAGGACGGTACCGCCGCCGCAGCCGATGATCAGCCCGTCCCGGGCCGCCAGCTCTGCGCACGCCTCCCTTTCCATACGGCGGAACGCTTCTTCCCCCTGTTGGGCGAAAATATCGGTGATCGTCATGCCCTGTTTTTCTTCAATATAGGCATCGATATCCAAAAACGGGCGCTCCAGTATTTTGGCCAGACGGCGGCCGACAGTGGTTTTGCCGCTGCCCATAAACCCGCACAGAATCAGATTCCGGCTCATGCGTTTGCCCCCTTCTTTTCAAAGCGGCGGGCCATTTCTTCTACGGCCGCCTCGATGACCCCGTTAATTTCATCGGGGGTGAAGGTGTGCCCAAACCAGTATTTGTGGGCGACGGCCGCCTGCCATACCAGCATGTCCATGCCGTGCACCGTGGGGATCCCGCGTCCTTCGGCCAGCTGCAAGAGCCGGGTGGTGTGGGGGTTATACACGGCGTCAAATACGGCATGGCACCGGGCGATGACGCGATCCGGCACCGGGGAGGCCC
This sequence comes from uncultured Clostridia bacterium, assembly GCA_930990065.1. Classification (GTDB taxonomy): domain Bacteria; phylum Bacillota; class Clostridia; order Oscillospirales; family Acutalibacteraceae; genus Heritagella; species Heritagella caecorum. The sequence goes on from CAKNOA010000010.1 coordinate 8,467, forward strand.
CGTCGTTCGGGTACATCCCTACGCTGGTGCAGTTGAGTAACAGGTCATACTCGGTTTGGCCATCGAGTTCTTCCAAAATGGCAGGGGTAGCGGTGCCCTCTTTTTGTAGGCTCATCCGGTACGCCTGGATTTCCCGGCACAGGCTTTCGGCTTTTTGCGCGCTCTGGCGGCGGCAGGCAATGGTCAGCTGCAAGAAACTGGCTTCTTCGCACAGGGCAAACGCCACCGCCCGGGCGGCGCCGCCGGCCCCCAGTAGCAGCAAACGGCCTTCCGGCCGGATGCCCCGGCCCCGCAGCGCCATCAGGCACCCGGGCCCATCGGTGGTGTGGCCGGTTAGGGTGCCGTCCTCTTCCACGCACACGGTATTCACCGAGCCAAACCGCCGGGCCGACTCATCCAGCCGGGTTAAAAAGGGGATGATCCGCTGTTTGTGCGGGATGGTCACATTAAAGCCCCGTTTGGTGCGCAAAACCGCCATCTGCTCCGCTAAGGTTTCGGGAGGGATGTCCATCACGCCATAATCGGCGTTTTCCTTTCGCAGCGCAAAAAGCCGTTTATTGATAAACGGCGACATGGTGTGGCCAATGGGGTGGCCAATTACACAAAAATTCAGCTGTTTTTCCACGATAATCGCCTCGTTTTGCATGTTCTCATGAAAAAAGCACAGAGTTTTTCATAAAAATTTGGAAAACGTCCGCTTGACAAATGCGACGATTCCTAATAATATTCTGTATAGAGAACGGCACGGGCCGTCCGGCTGTGCAATTTTTATACTGATTGTACCATACGCCGGGCGCGCTTGTCCATAAGAGATGTGGCGCGGAAGGGGAAGAGAGCCGCCGCCATGAAAAACGTAGGAGGTTATTTTACAATGGTATTTGAGAAAGTGAAAGCGATTCTGAGCGAACAGTTCGACGTAGAAGAAGATTCCATCACCATGGAATCCAGCATCACCGATGATCTGGGCGCCGATTCCCTGGACGTAGTGGACCTGCTGATGTCCATCGAAGACGAATTCGAAGTGGAAGTTCCGGATTCCGAAGTGGAAAACATCAAAACCGTGGGCGACCTGGTGAAGTACATCGAAGACAAAGCCTAATTGCCAAACGAAGCATAAACGCCGCTTTTTTCTGTTTTTCAGAAAAAGGCGGCGTTTTTTCTTTTACAAGCGAAGGGGAATCCTTGCAATTACCTGCGGCAGCCTTTATAATAGGAGCGTGTCGGCTTTTTCGTAAAAGATGAGCCGCACAAGGGAAACAGTCAGTCCGTTTATAAAGCGGATGAAGATAAGGAGAAGGAACGTATGGCAAAGCAGAAAAAAATGGTGGAAGCAATCACCTCCATGGAGGAAGATTTTTCCAAATGGTATACCGACGTATGCCGCAAAGCGGAATTGATGGATTATGCCAGCACCAAGGGCTGCATGATCATTGAACCTTACGGGTATGCGATTTGGGAAAACATTCAACACGATCTGGACGCCCGGTTTAAAAAGGTCGGGGTACAGAATGTGTATATGCCCCTGCTCATCCCCGAAAGCCTGCTGCAAAAGGAAAAGGACCATGTCAAGGGCTTTGCCCCCGAAGTGGCCTGGGTTACGGAAGGCGGCGGCGAAAAATTGCAGGAGCGGCTGTGCATTCGCCCCACCAGCGAAACGCTGTTCTGCGAACATTACCAGAAAGTGATCAAATCCTGGCGCGACCTGCCGAAGCTCTATAACCAGTGGTGCAGCGTGCTGCGTTGGGAAAAGACCACAAGGCCGTTCCTTCGTTCCAGCGAATTCCTGTGGCAGGAAGGGCACACCATGCACGAAACCGCCGAGGAAGCCCAGGAGCTGACGCTGCGGATGCTGCATGTATATGAAGACTTCTACCGGGAAACGCTGGCCATTCCGGCGGTAACCGGCATCAAGACCGAAAAAGAAAAATTCGCCGGTGCCGAAGCGACGTATACCATCGAACCCATGATGCACAACGGCGTAGCGCTGCAGGGCGGCACGTCCCATTACTTTGGTAAAGGTTTCGCCGAAAGCTATGGCATTGCCTTTACGGGCCGCGACAATAAACTCCAGACGCCGTACCAGACCAGCTGGGGCGTGTCCACCCGGATGATCGGCGCCATTATCATGGTGCACGGCGACGACAGCGGCCTGGTGCTGCCGCCCAAAGTGGCGCCCATTCAGGTGGCTATTGTGCCCATTGCCCAGCACAAAGAAGGCGTGCTGGATAAGTGCCGCAGCGTGTATGAAAAACTGTGCGACCGCTTCCGTGTGAAGTTGGACGATTCCGACCAGACCCCCGGCTGGAAATTCAGCCAGTACGAAATGCAGGGCGTGCCCCTGCGGCTGGAACTGGGCCCGAAGGATATGGAACAGAACCAGTGCGTGCTGGTTCGCCGGGATAACGGCGAAAAGTATACGGTTTCGCTGGATGGGCTGGAAGAAACCATCGAAAAGTTCCTCGGGGATGTCCACGACAACATGTACCAGAAGGCGCTGAAAAACCTGGAAGAAAAGACGTATACCGCCACAAACCTCAATGAATTCCTCACCATTGCCAAAGAAAAGCCCGGCTTTATCAAGGCCATGTGGTGTGGGGATGAAGCGTGCGAAGACAAGCTCAAAGAGCTGACCGGCGGCGTGAAGTCCCGCTGCATTCCGTTTGTGGAAGACCACGTCAGCGACGTGTGCGTGTGCTGCGGCAAACCGGCTAAACACATGGTATACTGGGGCCGCCAGTATTAAGAAACCCGATACAGAGAGTGAAAAAGGAACCCCGCCGGTGGGCGGAGTTCCTTTTTTGTTTCGGTGAAAGGAAAGAAGGAAGAGCGGTATGATCGATAAAAAACAGAAAGTCGCCGTGGTGACGGGGGCCGGCAGCGGTATTGGGCTTGCCATTGCCCGGCAATTGAAAAAAGAAGGCTATATCGTCTATAACCTCAGCCGCCACCAGGGACAGGCACAGGATATGTCCTTTTACCCGTGCGACGTAACCAGCGAAGAGCAGGTAAAAGCCGCGCTGACCCATGTGATAAAAGAACAGGGGCACATCTCGGTGCTGGTGTGCGGCGCCGGTATGGGCATTAGCGGCGCCGTGGAGTTTATCAGTGAAGAGGACGAAAAACAGCAGATGGAAGTAAATCTCATGGGAGCCATGCGCTGCGCCCGGCTGGCGGCTTCGTACATGCGGGAGCAGGGAGAGGGCAAAATCCTGTTCCTCTCTTCCCTGGCAGCGGTGTTCCCCATCCCGTTCCAGGCCCACTATGCCGCCGGGAAAGCGGCCGTGAATGTGTTTTCCGACGCACTGGGCATGGAACTGAAGCGGTTTTCGGTGCAGTGCTCGTGTCTCATTATCGGGGACGTGAAAACCGGCTTTACGGCGGCCCGGCGCAAAAACCAAACCGGCGATCAGCTGTACGGCGGGGCCATCAGCCGGTCGGTGGCGCGCATGGAGCACGACGAACAAAACGGCATGAGCCCCGATGTGGTGGCTAAAGTGGCCATCCGTACCCTGCGCCGCCGTCATATGCCATCGCAAAAGCCGGTGGGGGCCGGGTGCACGTTTTTATATGAGTTACTCCGCTTTTTGCCCCACCGCATGGTTTTATCCCTGCTCTATCAGCTGTACGCCCGGTAAGGTTACGATAGGCGCATGGCGTCCCACATGGTTTCCATATCGGCGACCAGCTTCATCTGGGTGCGGCAGCGCAGCCGGTTCTGGTCGGGAAAGTCGATATGAAAATACGTGTCCCCCAGCAGATAATCGGTCAAAAACCGCAGCCCGCATTCCAGCGTCATGAGCTTAGCGCCCCAACGCAGGGAATCGGTTTCGGCCCGGCTCAGCGCCGTGCCGCTTTGGGCACAGGCCGACAGGTACTGATTGGCAAATACCTCATAAAGATACAGGTCAAATTGCACCTTTTGTAAATCGGGCTCATCTTCGGCGCAGTGGTTGGCGCCAAACCGGATGGCGTCCCCAAAATCGAACGCACAAAGCCCGGGCATGACGGTATCCAGGTCGATGACGCACAGTTCCCGCCCGGTTGTGGCGTCAAGCAGCACGTTATTGAGCTTCGTGTCATTGTGGGTGACGCACAGCGGCAGGTCGCCCCGTTTCTGTCCTTTTAGCAGCACACCGGCTTGTTCTTCCCTTTCCAGATAAAAGGCGATTTCGTCCCGCACCGAAGCCGCCCGGCCCAGGGGGTCCTTCGTGACCGCCTGATGGAACGCTTCGTACCGGCGGGGCGTGTCGTGAAAATGGGGGATGGATTCCGTGAGGGTGTGGGCGGGAAAATCCTGGAGCCGCCCGCGAAATGTCCCGAACGCCCGGGCGCAGGCGGCAAACTGCCCGGCGTTTTCACACGTTTGCAAACACAGGGAATTTTCAATAAACCGGTACACCCGCCAGGCTTCGCCGTCGGGGGCCAAAAAGAACGGGTCCCCGCTTACCGTAAAGCGCAGGGAAAGCGTTTCCCGCAGCGGGTCGCCTCCTTCTAATAAAATGCGCCGCGATAAATACGCTGTCACCCGCTGGATGTTTTGCATTAAAGCGGCCGGGTCGGGGAAAACGGACGTATTGATGCGCTGCAAAATATACCGGCTGCCGTCCGGTTCGGTCAAACGAAACGTGCGGTTAATATGGCCCTGCCCGAAGGGTTCCGGCAGGCAGTCAGGGGCAAAAGCAAAGGCAGTTAGCACCGCCGGTGAAAGAGAAGTGGACAAAACAACCATCTCCTGTTTACGAAATGGAATTCTTATTCTATTATAATAAAAAAGGCAGGAACTGAAAAGGGCTGCTATCCCCTATAAGGGTGCAGCGGCTGACGTAGAAAAAGGAGGAATTTTCCCATGAAAACAAACGATTCCGTGTTACATATTGGGCTAGTTGGGCTAGGCAACCGCGGTCAGGAACTATTAAAACTGGCGCTTTTGGGTAGGGACAATGTAAAAATCGCCTGTGTGTGCGATGTGTACGAAGACCGGGTACAGGCGGCTGTCGATCTTATCGAGCAGATGGACGGGTACCGGCCTCTGGGCGTTACCAGCTATGAACAGATGCTTATTCAAAAGCCCGATGCCGTGGTGATTGCCACCCCCTGGGAAACCCATATCCCGTTTGCCATCGCGGCCATGAAAGCGAATATCCCCGTGGGGTGCGAAGTAGGGGGCGCCACGTCGCTGGATGAATGCTGGCAGCTGGTCCATACCTACGAAGAAACCCATACCCCTTGCATGCTGCTGGAAAACTGCTGCTTTGGGCAGGATGAACTGATGGTCCTGCACATGGTGCGTCAGGGGCTGTTTGGCGAAGTGGTTCATTGTGAAGGCGGGTACCGCCATGATTTGCGGGAGGAAATCTGCTTTGGGGAAGAAAACCGCCATTACCGGCTGCGCCACTATAAAAACCGCAGCGGCGAAAATTATCCCACCCACGAACTGGGCCCCATCGCCAAAGTGCTGCGCATTAACCGGGGTAACCGTATGGTGTCGCTTACGTCCACGGCCAGCTGTGCCAGGGGCCTTAATGCCTATGCAAAAGAAAAGCGCGGGGAACACGACCTCTTAGCTACGTATCCCTTTGCCCAGGGGGATGTAGTCACTACGGTGATCCGCTGTGCCCATGGGGAAACGATTACGCTCACGCTGGATACCACCCTGCCCCGGCCCTATTCCCGTGGATTCCATGTGCAAGGAACAAAAGGAATGTATGAAGAAGCCAACCGTTCTGTGTTCCTGCCGGATAGCGGGATTCCCTATGAGTTTCATAATGCCAGCGAATACCGGGAACGTTTTGACCATCCCATGTGGAAGCGGTTTGTCAAAGATGGCGTGCGCGGCGGCCACGGCGGCATGGACGGTCTGGTATTCGATGCCTTTTTCGCCGCGTTGCAGCAGGGCAAACCTATGCCCATTGACGTGTACGATATGGCAGCCTGGATGAGCATTACGCCCCTATCGGAGCAGTCCATCGCCTGCGGCAGCATGCCGGTGGCAATACCCGATTTTACCAGTGGAGCCTGGTGCAGCCGCGGCGAAGAGGAAGAATGGGCGTACAGCTTGACGCAGGGAAAAGAGTAAGTCTTTTACAAATGGGCAAGAAAATGGTATCTTAGTTTGAAAAGAAAGTCATAAAACTTACTTGTCCGTTACGTGCTCTGCGTGTATACTAAATATAGAAGAAAATAGGCCACACGAAAAGTTTGGCTATTCGTAAAGCATACATACAGAAAGGACGATGGAATATGATCAATCGGGAAGCGGTTATGCACACACCCCGCAGCAGCGACTGTTACCCCTTTGCTGAAAGGGGACTGTGCATCCGGCTGCGCACAGCAAAAGGCAATGTAGAAAAAGTACAGGTACTTATCGGCAGTTTTTACGGTTGGGAACAGCGGGAAACCTTCGATATGGATAAGGTGGCCTCGGATAAGCTGTTTGATTACTATGAATACCGGTATGACTGCCGGGCTGATATCCGCCTGGCGTACTGCTTTAGGCTGATCGAAAAAGAAGAAGAACTTCTCTATGGGGAAAACGGCTTCTTTGTGGAAAGCGAAACCGATGTAGACCACGACCGCACGGATTTCCTGTTCTTCAAATATTCCACCATCAATCCCGTGGATATCCACCGCCGCCCGTCCTGGGTAGGGGGCGCCAACTTCTACCAGATTTTTGTGGAACGGTTTGCAAACGGCGATGATTCGCTTTCTCCCAAAAATGTGCAGCCTTGGGGAACCCCGCCCACCCGCAGTAACTTTATGGGCGGCGATCTGCCCGGCATTATTCAGCACCTGGATTACCTGCAAGAGCTGGGGGTTACGGCGCTTTACTTAACGCCCATTTTTGAAGGCGGCAGCAACCATAAATACGATACGGAAGATTATGGCCGCATTGACCCGCACTTTGGCGATGAAGATACCCTGCGGGAACTGGTGCAAAAGGCCCATGAGCACGGCATTCGGGTGGTGCTCGATGCAGTGTTTAATCATTGCAGCTTCCATTTTCCGCCGTTCCAGGATGTACTGAAAAACGGGGAGAATTCGCCGTATAAAACCTGGTTCCGCGCCAAAGAGTTTCCTCTGACGATTGCGCCCCAGAATTATGAGGGGTTTGCCATTGGGCCGTATATGCCCAAACTCAACCTGGCGGATGAAGGCATGCGGCAGCACATTTTGAAAAACGTGGAAAAATGGACCCGCTGTGGCATTGACGGTTGGCGGCTGGATGTAGCCGACGCCGTGGACTGTGTATTCTGGCGGGACTTCCGCCGTCTGGTGCGCTCCATTAACCCTGAAGCGGTGATCATCGGTGAATGCTGGTGGAACAGCGCCGACTGGCTGCGGGGCGACATGTGGGATGGCGTAATGAACTATCCTGTGGAGCGGCCCAGCGAACTGTATTTTGCAAAGAGTGCCATCTCGGCCGAAGAATTTACCAACCGTGTGAACCAGGTACGCATGCGCTACACCCGTATGGCGAACGAATGCATGCTCAATTTGCTGGATTCCCACGACGCACCCCGGTTCATCAACCTGTGCGGCGGGGACAAGCGCCGGCTGAAAAATGCCGCGGCGTTCCTGTTTACGTACATCGGTATGCCGTGCACGTATTACGGTACGGAAATCGGCATGACGGGCGAAAACGACCCGGATGACCGCAAGTGCTTTGACTGGAACCGGGATAACTGGGATATGGATTTGTGGGAATACTACCACAAACTCATGGTACTGCGCCGGGATGATACCATTGTGCAATACGGTGATGTGCGTCTGTGGTCCGAAAATGAGCTGGTGATCTTGCGCCGGTTTGCGGCCTACGGATTGTCGGTGATTACCGTGATCAATAATACAGAGGAAGAACACAGCTGTGAGCTTTCGAATATTGGCGGCATGACGGATCTGTTTACCGGGGACAAATTTGCTTTGGAAAACGGGAAACTTCATGTAACCGTGCCGCCTATGACCGCTCGGGTTCTGACGACCGATTCCCTGTTTTAATGAAGGGCCCTTAAGGGGCCGGAAGGAGACATTTTTCATGATCAAAACAAAAATCGACCTGCGGGCCGTGTTGCACACGCCCCACAGCAATTTCGCGTTTGCCCTGGACCGCCGGCACTTTGTGGTGCGGCTGCGCACAGCCAAAGACGATGTAGAGAAAGTAGAACTGGTGATTGGTAACCAGTACCTGTGGCAGACCCGCCAGGAATTCCCCATGGAAAAAATCGGGCAGGATGAGCTGTTTGATTACTGGCGCTGTGTGTATCCCATGGATGACCCGCGTCTGGGTTACTATTTCCTGCTGCATAAAGGGGACGAAACGGTTCTGTATTCCGAAGCGGGATTTGCCTGGCCGGATACGCTGGACATTGACCACGACCGCGACGGGTTTATTCACTTCCAGTTCCCCTATGTCAATGATGGCGATATTCACCGCCGTCCTTCCTGGGTCGACGGTGCTGTCTTTTACCAGATTTTCCTTGATCGTTTTTGTAATGGAGACCCGTCCCTCGATCCGGAAGACAAAACCCCTTGGGGCGAATTGCCCACCGTGCCCAGTCAGTACGGCGGCGATATGCGTGGGTTGATCGAAAAGCTCGATTATTTGCAGCAGCTGGGGGCGAACGCTTTGTACCTGTGCCCCATTTTCGAAGCCCGCACCAACCATAAATACGACACGGTCGATTATACCCGTATCGACCCGCACTTCGGTGATGAAGACACCCTGCGGGAACTGGTGCAAAAGGCCCACGAACACGGCATCCGCATTATGCTCGACGGGGTGTTCAACCACTGTGGGCTGTATTTCGGCCCGTTCCAGGATGTGCTGAAAAACGGGGAAAATTCGCCGTATAAAGATTGGTTCCATATTCACAATTTCCCGGTGACCCTGGAACCTGCGAATTTCGAGGGTTTTGCTGTAGGATGCGGCATGCCAAAACTCAATACCACCAACCGTGGCCTGCGGGATTACCTATTGGGAGCGGTAGAAAAATGGACGCGCTGCGGCATTGACGCCTGGCGGCTGGATGTGGCCGACGAAGTAGAAAATACCTTCTGGCGTGAATTCCGGGAACGGGTGCGTGCCATCAACCCCGAATGCCTGATTATCGGGGAATGCTGGTGGAACGCGGAACCGTGGCTCAAGGGCGATATCTGGGACGGCGTGATGAACTATGCCGTACAGAAAGCCTGCATTCTGCATTATGCCGAAGACCGCATGAATGCCGAAGAGTTCTGCGCCCGGGTAACGGAATGCCTGATGCGCAACACCCAGCAGGCCAACGAATGCATGCTCAACCTGCTTGATACCCACGATACGCCGCGGTTTATCCGTACCTGTGGCGGGGATAAGCGCCGGGTGCGCAACGCCATTACCTTCCAGTATGTGTTCACCGGTATGCCGTGTACGTATTACGGTACGGAAATCGGCCTGGATGGCGGAATGGACCCCGACTGCCGCCGTACCTTCGACTGGAACGAAGAAAACTGGGACCATGCGATGTATGACCATGTGCATACCCTGATGCAGCTGCGTCATGACAGCATGGCCTTGCAAAGCGGCGATATCCGCCTGAGTGCGCAGGACGAGATGGTTACGGTGCGCCGTATGGCGCCGCTACAGACCGTAGTGGCTGTGATCAACAATACGGAAGAAGCCCACACCGCTCAGGTGACCATGCCCCGGGCGTCTTCGGAAGTGTTCACCGGCGAACGGTATATCCCCGGTGAAGACGGCGCTGTTTCGGTGACGGTGCCCCCTATGAGCGCCCGCATTCTGGTGACGGACCGCATGATTTAAGCAGACGTTTTTTAAAGCAGAGGCATGAAAATGCCTCTGCTTTTTTGTGCCCGGAAGGGGAAACCGGAGACTGTAACCGGTGATTGACAACACAAAGATCCGCTATTATAATGAAGATAGAACAGAGTTCATAATAAAAAGGAGGGAATCCATGATGAAAATGAAACCGATTCAGCCGCGCCGGCTATCCTTGTGCTTGCTGCTTGTACTTTTGCCGGCCTTCCTGTTTGTAGGCTGCGCCGAAAAAGAAGAGCCGGAGCTTTTCGGGGGCAGCCATCTTGTGAAGGCGGAGTTTTTTGAAAAGGGAGCGGATACGCCCACCAAAGTGGTGGAAGACGCCGAGAGCCTTGAAAAGATTGAAACCTGGATGGGGAATTATTTGACAGAGGATGCCTTCCAATGCGAATCGAAAAGCTGTGATACCGAAGCCATTCAGGATTATCGGGAGGGGAATACCGTTGTCATTCTTACGTTGGATACTCTTTCCAAAGAGCTTATGGGGACCGATGAATGGGTTAGCTCGCACATGAAGGTGACCGATGGATATACTCAAATCCTTCTGGGGTCCGATGCTTTTCTTGTCAATGCCGGCGGGCAGGATTATGACTTTTCAAAAGAGACCTGCTGGATCGGGGTGAAGTCCCTGCCGGGGCTGTATGCCGATATTGTAACCTTGTTCGAGTAATCCGGGGAGGGCGGCGTTATACGCCGCCCTTTTTTGCGCCTTGACAAACAAGAAACAAGCTGGTATAAAAAGAATGTGTGACCGGGAGGATTTTCCCAACCGGAAACAAACATAATCTTCTCAATTCTGAGGGCAAAGGAGAAACCTGCGCCGCCAAGAAACAGGGAAACCATACCGAAAGAAGGATTACCGGGCCATTTTTGGAACCCGGCTTTTGGCGGTTCTCTGCCCAGGCGGTAGAGGGCCGCTTTTTTTGTGTATGAAGGAACTGATTGAACGCCTGATAAAGGAACGCACTCTGTCGCGTCAGGAATGGCACACCTTATTAAAAGGACTGCCGGATTTACCTAAGGAGGAGGAAGAAACCCTGTTTGCTGCCGCGTTGCGGGAGAGGGAGCGGGTTTACGGAAAAGATGTATACATCCGTGGGCTGATCGAATTTTCCAGCTATTGCCGGTGTGACTGCTATTATTGCGGGTTGCGCAGCGGGAACGGAAAAGCCCAGCGGTACCGGCTGACAAAAGAAGAAATCCTTGCTTGCTGTAAGGAGGGGTATGCACTGGGCTTTCGCACCTTTGTGCTGCAAAGCGGGGAAGATCGGTTCTTTACCGCTTCGCGCCTGGCGGACATTGTGGAAGCCATTCGTTCCCTCTATCCCGACTGCGCGGTAACGCTGTCGGTGGGGGAGAGAAAGCGGGAAGACTATGCTCTGTGGAAAAAGGCCGGGGCCGAACGGTATTTGCTCCGCCACGAAACGGCCTGTCCTGCACATTACGGGCAGCTGCACCCTCCTGCTCAGACCTTGCAAACGCGTCAGCGCTGTTTGTGGGATCTGAAAGAATTGGGGTATCAGGTGGGCAGCGGCTTTATGGTGGGGTCGCCCTACCAAACGGCCGACACACTGCTTGAGGATATGCTCTTTTTGCAGCAGCTGTCCCCTCATATGGTGGGCATTGGCCCGTTTATCCCGCACCACGATACACCGTTTGCCCGTTTCCCGGCAGGGGATGTATCCATGACCCTGCGGCTGCTGGCTATTTTGCGGCTGATGCTGCCCGGGGTACTGCTGCCGGCCACCACGGCGCTGGCGACCCTCGATCCCATGGGACGAGAAAAGGCCATGCGGGCCGGGGCCAATGTGGTGATGCCAAACCTCTCGCCCCAATCGGTGCGGAAGAAATACGATCTGTATGACCACAAAGTTTCCTCCGGCAGCGAAGCCGCTGAAGCGGTGGAGGAATTGCGCACCCGGATGGCAGCGACCGGTTTTACCGTGGCGGTGAGTAGAGGCGACAGCCGCGTGCCGGTATAAAAAACAAAATAAAAAAACCAAAGCAAACATGTGAAAGGAAGCGAAAGAATCATGGCTTATAATCCCAAATCTCTGCATGCCGAAGAATTCATCAGCGACGAAGAAATTCGCGAAACCCTGCGGTATGCGGAAGAAAACAAAAATAACGTGGAACTGATCGACGCTATTTTGGAAAAGGCCCGTCCCCGTGTGACGGAAAAGGGCACCACCTGTGCCGGGCTCACTCACCGGGAAGCGTCGGTACTGCTCAGCTGCGAAATACCCGAAAAAATCGAGGAAATGTACGCCCTGGCCGAAGAAATCAAAAAGGCCTTTTACGGCAACCGCATTGTGATTTTTGCGCCGCTGTACCTGTCAAATTACTGCGTCAACGGCTGTGTGTATTGCCCTTATCACAAGAAAAATAGTCACATTGCCCGCAAAAAGCTCACCCAGGAAGAAGTGGCCAAAGAAGTCATCGCCCTGCAGGATATGGGCCACAAGCGCTTGGCGATTGAAGCGGGCGAAGACCCGGTGATGAACCCCATTGAATATATTCTGGAATGTATCAAAACCATCTATTCCATCAAACACAAAAACGGCGCCATCCGCCGGGTGAACGTGAACATTGCCGCCACCACGGTGGAAAATTACCGCCGTTTGAAAGAAGCCGGTATCGGTACCTACATTCTGTTCCAGGAAACGTACCACAAGGAAAGCTATCTGAAACTGCATCCCACGGGCCCGAAGCACGATTATGATTATCATACTGAAGCCATGGACCGGGCCATGCAGGGGGGCATCGACGATGTGGGCCTGGGCGTCCTGTTCGGGCTGGAACTGTATAAATACGAGTTTGCCGGGCTGCTCATGCACGCCGAACACCTGGAAGCCGTATATGGGGTGGGCCCCCACACCATCAGCGTGCCCCGCATTAAGCACGCCGACGACATCGACCCCAGCGCCTTTGATAACGGTATCAGCGACGAAATCTTTGCAAAGATCTGCGCGCTCATCCGTATTGCGGTACCGTACACGGGCATGATTATTTCCACCCGCGAAAGCCAGCAGGTGCGCGAAAAGGTCATCCGCCTGGGCGTGTCCCAAGTAAGCGGTGCGTCCCGGACGTCGGTGGGCGGCTATACGGAAGAAGAACGCCCCACCGATACGGAACAGTTCGATGTGTCCGACCAGCGCACGCTGGACGAAGTAGTGCGGTGGCTCATGGAATTGGGGTATATCCCGTCGTTCTGCACCGCCTGTTACCGGGAAGGCCGTACCGGCGACCGGTTTATGTCCCTGTGCAAAACGGGCCAGATTCAAAACTGCTGCCATCCCAATGCACTGATGACGCTGCAGGAATTTTTACAGGACTATGCGTCCGACGAAACCCGCAAGCTGGGCGAAGCGTGTATCCGCGAAGAACTTGCGAAAATCCCGAAAGAGAAAGTGCGCGAAATCTGCCGCGACAATCTGGAAAAGATCCGGCAGGGCCAGCGGGATTTCCGTTTCTAATCAGGAAGGAGGGCCCTTATGAGCATGAACAGTACGCCCCTGGGCGAGCGGGTACATATTGCGTTTTTCGGCAAGCGGAATTCGGGCAAATCCAGCCTGGTCAACGCCGTTACCGGACAGGCGCTGTCGGTGGTGTCGGATGTGGAAGGCACCACCACCGACCCGGTACAGAAGACCATGGAACTCTTGCCCCTGGGGCCGGTGGTGGTCATCGATACCCCCGGTTTTGACGACGAAGGCGCCTTGGGACAGCTGCGGGTGGAAAAAACCCGCCAGGTCCTGCGCCGCACGGATATTGCGGTGCTGGTGGTCGGCGGCCCGCAGGAAGAACTGGGCCCATGGGAAAAAGAGCTGATTGCGCTGTTTGAACAAGGGCATATCCCGTACCTGACGGTGTACAATAAAAGCGACCTGCTGCCCGGTGACGCGCCGCAGGACGGCCGCTGCCGGGTCAGTGCCCGCACCGGCGCCGGTATTTGGAAACTGAAAGAAACCCTGTCGCGCATGGTACCGAAAGGGAAAGAGCAAAAAGCGCTGCTCGACGGCATGATGCAGGCAGGCGACGTGGTGGTGCTGGTTACGCCCATCGATTCGGCGGCCCCCAAAGGGCGGCTGATCCTGCCCCAGCAGCAGGTGCTGCGGGACGTGCTGGACCGGGGCGGTGTGGCCGTCACAGCCACCGAAAAAGAACTGCCCCGGGCGTTTGCGGCGCTAAAAGAGCCCCCGCGCCTGGTGGTGACCGACAGCCAGGCTTTTAGTGAAGTGGCAGCTTTTGTGCCTGATTCGGTGCCGCTGACATCGTTTTCTATTTTGATGGCGCGCCATAAGGGCTTTTTGGAAGAAGCCGTGCGCGGGGTGTCGGCCCTGTGCCACCTGCAAGACGGCGACACGGTTCTCATTGCCGAAGGCTGTACCCACCACCGCCAGTGCGACGATATCGGCACCGTGAAAATCCCCCGGTGGCTGCGGTCGTACACCGGCAAAACTTTGCAGTTTGCGACGACGTCCGGCGGGGAATTCCCCCAGGACCTGACGCCGTATGCGGCGGTGCTGCACTGCGGCGGCTGTATGCTCAACGACCGGGAAGTCATGAACCGTATGCGTTTAGCCGTGGACAGCGGCGTGCCCTTTACCAATTACGGCACCGCCATTGCCCAAATGAAGGGCATTTTGTCCCGCAGTTTGCAGCCCATCCCGGAAGCGGCGGGCTGGCTTTCTAAGGAAGAAAAAGCATAAGGGAGGAGGACGTATGGAAACCCGCGTAGCTCTACTTTCCATTATTGTACACGACCCGTCCCATGTGGACACCCTCAATGCGCTCTTGCATGAATATGGCCCGTTTATCATCGGGCGTATGGGGCTGCCCTACCGGGAAAAGGGCATTCACATTATCAGTATTGCCATGGATGCCCCCCAGGATAAGATCAGCGCCCTGGCGGGCAAAATAGGGAAGATCCCCGGTATTACCAGCCGGGCGACCTACGCCAATATGGGCGATAAATAATGGTGCATATCAAATGGCAAAGAAAAATCCGGTGCTTTAAAAAAGCACCGGATTTTTTATATTCGATTTACAGGGTGGAATAGCCGTAGCTGTTTGCCAGGGCGTCAATCTTCTGCCCGGCTTTGCAGAACGGGCAGTCCCGGGAGCTGTAGCTCGCGTAATCGGGCAGGTCCTTGGTATGGAAAATCGACGTTACCGGGAAACCTTCGCATTCATCCAGCGACGAGAAAATGGCCGAAATCCCCGAGACTTCGCCGCCGTAATACCGCACAGCTTCCACGGCTTTTTCGGCCGTGTAACCGGTGGTCACGGAAGCAGCCAGCACCAAGACGTGTTTATGCTTGACCATGGGGATGATGTTGTCCCGTAATAAGAGCTGGCTGCCGGAGGTGTGTTCCGGGGTGATGATATAGATGGTCTGGTGGGCGTTCATATTGATGAAGTCGTCTTTCGTCAGATATTCCGCCAGGCAGGTAGCGATCACTTCCGTGCCGTCCAGGCACAGAATGGAATCGATGACCGTGTTGCTGCGATAGTTGGCAACCAGCGCCTGAGCGACCGCTTTGGCTTCGGACAGACGGGCTTTCTGCATGGTTACGTCAATATAGTAATTGATATGGCTATGGTTGGTGGCAAAATGGCCTTTCACCGTACGCAGGTACAAATCAGCCTGTTTGGTGGGAAGTTTCACCATGTTCATTTGCATAGAAATCGCTCCTTTTGGGAAATACCCCCATTTCTTACGTTCTATTTTATAACAAAGAAAGGAAGAATTACAAGTAAAAATCAATAAATTCCTAAATTTTTATGCAAAAAAGAAGAAAATGTCCCGTTCCGGCGGCGGTAAGAAGAATGGTATAATTTAGAAAATGAGTCTTGTTTTTTGTTTTAGATATGTGATGCACTACTTTTTGCAAGAATTATAAAAAAATTCCTTTCCTTTGAGGCTGGCTTCTGCCGGAAAAGGGCACAGCCTCCAAAAGGGATCGATTCCGGATAGACAGCGGAAAAAGGAGGAAAAAAGATGGTGCGCACACTCGTAAAAAAAGGGACGGCCTGGCTCTTACTGGGGTTGCTGTTTTGCCAAACCATGATTTTTGGGGTTTCGGCCCAGCAGACGGCACGCCACCCGTTTTACCATGTGGTGCTGTTTGCTTCCCTAAAGGGGGAAGAAAACCCGGGGTATTTTGATGAAACACTGCCATCGGGGCAAACAAGGGGGCAATCGATTCTCGATTCTTTTGCCGGTTCTTCCCCCCGTTCCCTTACATCCTATATGCGCACGGTGTCGGAGGGGCATGTGGAACTAACCCATGTATTCCCCCAATATGATGAAAAAACAGGGCAAATTTCTGTTTGCGCCCTACCGTATACCGTCGCCCAGGCCGCGGGCGGGAATGTGGACTACGGCGTGATGCAGTATTTGCTGAAGAATGTAAATCTGTCGTCCCTGCCGGTGGACGGCGATGGGGACGGGTTCATCGATAATATCAGCGTGGTATTGATCGGTGGGGCTGACCACACCGGCACGCAGATTCCCACTTTGTACCCCCATGAAAACCGGTACCCCGCCGGGTATACCTGGCCGGGCACCGGGGCGCAGGTGGGCACCTATGTCATGCTCAACACCGACCAAATCGGACAGCGGGGGTCGGGGGTGCTATGCCACGAATTTTTGCACGTCATGGGGCTGCCGGATTTGTATACATCCGACGGCAGCCAGCCGGTGGGGGAATGGGACATCATGGCCGTTTCTTCCCGGTACCTGACAAAGCCCCTGGCGTACTTACAGATGACGGCGGGGTGGATCACCCTGCCCACCCGGATCCAGTCCGGCACCATCACGCTGTCGGCTTCGGGGGGAACGTATCCCAAAGCCTGTATATTGCAGTCGCCACTTAACCCCTATGAATATTTTGTGGTGGAGATGCGGCAGAAAGGCGACCCCAGTGACGAAGGGGCCCTGGATACCCGCATTGGCGGCACCGGGGTGATTGTGTACCGGGTGGATACCACGGTAGATGGGATGAGCAACTATTTTGGCCGCACGGGTATATACGTCTTCCAGCCCCAACCCGGGCAGGATGGCTATCACGTCAACGAAACCCTGTGCCTGCGGCAGGCGTATTTATCCGATACCCAGGGCCGCACGTCCATCGGTCGGGCCGAATGGGACTGTGGGCTGAGCGACGGCGCTCTGACTTTTTCCGACGGTTCCAATTCCGGTTTGGTGATTCATAATGTGACAACCCTGTCCGACGGGGTTATGCAGCTGCAAGTCGATTTCCCCGATGCTTCTTCGCTGGACTTGTGGCAGGATACCGTGGTACCCCAAGCCCAGCATGCCGCCCTGGCGGATATCGGCGGGGTGTGCTATGCGGCGCTGGCCAATGGCCGCACCGTACAGCTGTACCGGTACGAAAGCCACGCCTGGCAGCCGGTGGGAACCGCGTTGCAGGCGGCGCAGCCGGTAGGTGCGGTGGCTCTCACCCATCACGATGGCGCGCCGGTAGTAGCGTATACCGACATGGATATGACCGTCACGGTGCAGGTGCTGCGCGGTACCTCCTGGCAAAAAGCGGGCTCGCTATCCAATGTGTCGGATCTATCGATCCAGCCGGCCGCCGGTACCGTGGTGGTGGGATACGTGACCGACAGCACCTGTGCCTATGTCACCGCCCTGCAAAACGGTACGTTACAGGAGCCGGTACAGTGGTACAGCGGCCTGTGCGGTACGCCCCGGGTGGCCGGGGTGGATGGCCGGGTCTATCTGGCCGTGCGGGAAGCCACCAATCAGAGTTTGGTCATCCGCTCCTGGCAGCCGGGGGGCACGGTCGAACCGGTAACATCTCCTTCGTCCGCAGCGGTAAAAAGCGCCGATGTCATAGCCTATGCCCATACGCTGTACGCGCTGATCAGTGACGGTACCGACCACCTGACCCTGTCCGCTTACCGGGACGGCAGTTGGCAAACGGTGGGCACCCAAACGATGGACAGTTTTTCGCCCCGGCTTGCGGTTGCACAGGGGAATTTGTATGTGCTGTCGGCGCCGTCGCGGGTCAGCGCCACCGACGGGCTGAAAGTATTTGCCGTGGAAGACGGGACTTTTCGACAGGAAGGTTCCTCGTTTGTGGAAAACAAGTCGGCGCTATCGTTCCAATTGGCCGGCAGCGGCGACCAGCTGTTTGTCAGCTATGAAAAAGACGGGGTAGCTTCCATCCGGCAAAAAACGGTTTCCAATAGGCTTTTGTCCCTGACCCTGGAAGGGCCGTTTACGAAAAACTACCGGGTAGGGGACGACGTGTCCCTGGCGGGGCTGGTGGTAACGGCCAATTACCAAAACGGCACCACCCGGGTGCTGGAACCGGGCGAATACACCGTGACTTCTTTTTCCACTCAAACGGTGGGCACACATCTGGCCCAGGTGAATTTTGGCGGCGTGAGCAATTCGTTCGTGTACGAGGTGTTTGCCGACACTCCGGCACCCGAACGCCAGCCGGTTGTATTCCGCGACCCCTCCGGCACGTATGGGGCGCAAACGGTACCCCTGGGGGATGATAACCGCGTGACGGCCCCAGCCTGGAAGCGCACGGGTTACACCCTTACCTGGAGCCGGGCCCTGACGGGTTTGCAGGGGGGCGAAGTGATCACGGCGGTGTGGACGCCGGTGCCGCCTGCGACGCCGAAACTCACGGGCATCAAAAGCACCGGCTACCAGTCGATTCAGCTTTCCTGGCAGCCGGTGACCGGGGCGACGGGGTACCGGGTGTACCGCAAAACGGTGGGTGGCAGCACCAAAACCTATGGGGATAAAACCGCCACCTGCGGCACGGCGTATACGTATACCGTGCGGGCCTACCGCACCCAAGATGGTACAAACGTGTGGAGCGGCTACGATAAAACCGGGCTGAAAGCGATGGCGGTGCCCGCGACGCCGAAACTCACGGGTATCAAAAGCACCGGCTACCAGTCGATTCAGCTTTCCTGGCAGCCGGTGACCGGGGCGACGGGGTACCGGGTGTACCGCAAAACATCTGGCGGCAGCTGGAAAACGGTGGCCACCTTACCGGGCAGCAGCACCAAAACCTATGTAGATAAAACGGCCACCTGCGGCACGGCATACATTTATACCGTGCGGGCCTACCGCACGCAAAACGGCACAAACGTGTGGAGCAGCTACGACAAAACCGGCCTGAAAGCCACAGCCGTACCCGCGGCGCCCACGGTGCGGGCCACCTCTTCGGGGAAGAGCGCACGCCTTTCTTGGCAGGCGGTGCCCGGGGCCAGCGGGTATGTGGTGTATGTGCGCAGCGGCTCTTCCTGGAAAAGGGTTTCCTCGGTAAAGGGCACCAGCTATACCCAATCGGGCTTTATTAAGGGACGTACCTATACGTACACGGTGCGGGCGTACCGCACGGTGAAAGGAAAAAATGTATATGGGGCCTATCACGCGGCCGGGACAAAGGTGACCATCCGCTGATAGAATCAGGCGATTTTCCCGTGGCCGCGCAGCCACTGTACCGTATCCTGTAAGGTTTCTTCCAGGGGGCGGGGGTGATAGCCGAAAGCCTTCGTGGCTTTTTCGTGGGAAAAACAGGCGTTGGAAGACAGGGTATATAACGAATAGGCGGTATACAGCGGCGGCTCACGGCGCAGTTTGTAATAGAGTTCCGAAAGCGGCGCCGTCAGTTTGGCAAACCACAGGGGCAAATAGGTGCGAATAGGCTTTTGGCCCGACACCCGGCTGAGGGTATCCAGTAACCGGCGCACGGAGCTGTATTGCCCCGACAGGATATAGCAGGAGCCGGGCTGCCCTTTGTCGCAGCAGGCCAAAATCCCCGCGGCTACGTCCCGCACATCCACAAAGTCATAGCCGCCTTTGACCCCGGCGGTGAGCTGGTGGCGGCAATAGTCCCGCACCAAGGCGGTCAAATGCCCATGCCCTACGTCATACGGCCCCAGAATGCCCGAAGGATGCACCACACAGGCGGGCAGCCCCTGTTCGGCTGCCTCCAAGACCAGTTTGGTCGCCTGGGCTTTGGTCTGGGCATACAGGCCTTTGACCTTGTGGGGGTCGAAGGTGTCGGTTTCGGTGATGGTTTCCCCCTGGGGCTTTTCGGGGATGGCATGGACCGAGCTGACATACACCAGTTTTTGCACTTGGAACTGGCGGCACAAAGCCAGTAAGTTGCGGGTCCCCAGCACGTTGACGTCGTACACCTTTTTGTCAAAATGGGACGAAATCGAAACCACGCCGGCGCAGTGAATCACCACCAGGGATTCCTCGCTGGTATGGTGGAAAAAGGGGATCAGCGACATGGGCGCGCATACATCCCCCGAAAAAGGCCGACAGCCGTCGGGCAAAGGAGATGTCTCGCCGGGCAAAATCAGCCCCCGTACGGTTTCGCCGCGGGCTAACAGCGCCCGCACAACGGTGCTGCCCAGATGACCGGCGGCACCCGTTACTAGATAGATTGTTTTCATGAGACAGGACCTCCCTTCACACTTTTAGTGTAGCCGCAAAAAATGAAGGAATTGTCACAAAGATGTGAAAGATCTGCCCAGCTCTGTTTCTAAAAAAAGGACGGCCTCGTACAAGGCCGTCCTTTTTTTAGCCGGTATGTAAAACCCACAAATGGGCCCGGCTGCGGGCTCCTGTTTTTTCCAGCAGGCGTGCCATCACCTTTTGAACGCCCGGCAGCGTCAGATCCAGTTCTTTGGCAATTTGCCGGTTATTCAGGCCGCGGCTTAACAGGTCGAGCACATCCTGTTCCCGGGACGTCAGCGGCTTTGGCGGATCAAACAGATTATGCAGGGAAAAGAGCAGGTTGGCGCCCCAGGTTTCAATTTTTTTGCGTACTTCGTGGGGCAGGGTCGTGGCTGGGATTTGGGCCATCAGGGGTTGCAGGCGGTCCCAATTTTCGACAAAGGGCAAATATAATTCATCCGGCTGCGCCATTTGCAGCGCTTGTTGTAAGCAGGTCAGCGCCTGTCCCCGGGAACCGATCGCCTCCAGGGCACAGGCCTTATAAATGGTCAGGTACAGCGATGTCAGCAGAAAAACGGGCCCTTCCCTTTCGGTGAACCCCTCTTGGCAGAACGTCAATAAGGCTGGGTGGTCTTGCCTGAGGAGCATCAGCCGTCCCGTGATGATGCGGGAAAAAGCCAAGGCCGCAAAATCCAGCCGGGTGCCGGCGTCAGCGCCGTGCAGCAGCCATAGGGGGGCTTTTTCCGGTTTGGCCGCTACGGCGGCCAAAAAGCCGCAGGATAAATCGCAAAGGGCTACTTCCTGGCGGCTGGTGGCCGCCAGGTACTGTGATTGCAGCGAGGAAAAGGCCTGGTCATAATTTTTCCGGTTGCCCATAAACAGCGCCGTGCGGCAGGATAAAAGCAAACTGCCGGTAACAATATCGTATTGGTTTTGGGCACGGGCTTCTTTTTCGGCCTGGCTGCACAAAATGTCGGCGGTGAGCATATCGCCCGCCATAAACAAAACTTCAGCCCGCAGCAGCAGGTCGCCCCCCTTGCCATGGCCGCCGGTCAGGTGGGTATATAGGTCCAGATTCTCATCAAACTGGCGGACCATAAACCGCAAATCGCCCGGCGACCGGTGAAACAGGCACAGCAAACTGGGACAGCCGAAGGAATAGAAAGTTTGCCACATGGCATGTGGCCGGGTAGACTGGAAAAAGCCCAAGGCCCGGTGAAAATGAAGGTCCATATCTTCCAGCCGGTCCATATGCAGGAAGATAAGCAAAAATTCCAGCCCGCCGCACAGTTCGCTTCGCTCTTCGGCGGGAAGGGAGCTGCCGTCGATCAGGGCGCGCAGTTCCGGTATGCAGGATTTGAGTTCCCGGTTTTGCTGCTGCAAAAGCAATGTATGGCACAAAAGCAGCAGCACACAGGGGTAGCGTAGGCGAATGTCCCGGGGCGTATCCCGCAAAAGAGACAAAACCATGGCGCTGTCATCCGTGCCGGAAAACGCGGGGGCCTGCTGCCAAGATTCAAAAAGCGAAAAAATCCGTTCCCGTTCCCCGGCACGGTACAAAAACCGGATGGCTTCTTCTCTTTCGTTTTGGGTTAAAAACCATTCGCCGGCCCGCCGCAGTAACCGGCAGCGGTTTGGCTCGGGCAGAAGGGAAAAACGGGGCTGTAAAAACCGCAAAAACCAGTCGTGCATTTTGTAAAAGGCCTGGCTGCCCGCATAAATCAGCGGACACGAAGTAAGCAGCCTTTCGGTGGATTCTGGCGATAGGCCCGTCAGAAAACACGCCAATTCCTGGGTGAAAACCGGTGTGAGGGAGAGCGCCAAAAAACACTCTTTTTCCGACAGGGACAAGTCTTTCCACAGGCTGTGTTCAATCAGTTGGTCGGGGGCATACGGAGCAAAGGCACCGGCTTTCCTATAAAAGTGCCCTTGCAGGCAAAGCCCGGTGGCCTGTCCGCCTGTGTAGGAACAGGCCAGGGAGCAGTCAGACGGGGAAACCGACAGCCCGATCGACTGAAAATAGGCGGCGGCATCCATGGGGGAAAACGTAAAATCATCGGCTATCAGCCGCAGTACACGCCGCCCTGCCGGTAATTCCATAGGGGACTGGTCCTCTTCTGTGGAAATCAGCGCCACTATACGCAGGTTCCGGCAGGCGGATTCAGCCAGCATGTGTAAAAAACCGGTAGGGTCCGGCAAGGGCAATTTTTGAAACGATTCCATGACAAAGTAAACAGGGTGCGAAAAGACGGCGTCTTGCAGAGCCTCCCCAATTAAAGGCAGGTCACCGGAAAACCGGGGGGATAAAAAACGCAGCTTGTCACCGCAGGAGGGGTCAAAAGTGCCGACAATCTCAATGAACCGTGTCCAATAATGATAGATGGAGCCGTCGCGGCACGATAAATAAAAAACCGAAGAAAGCTGATGGAGCCGGGTGTGCAGAGCCGCCGTTTTGCCGAATCCGGCCGGGGCTTGGGCCACCGTCAGGGCGTATTTCGGTAAAGAAAGTACCTTCTTTTCCAGGGAAGCGGGTAAGTAGAGGGAACGTTCGGGTCGGTTGTCAACCGTTAACATAGCGGTAAACTCCTTTCCTATATAAAAAACCGGGCTTTTCCTCGAAGGAAGATTCCGGTATAATAAAGTAAATGGTTCTAAAGGGAAAACAGCAGCAGCCGTTCACGGAACCAAAAGGGAGGCAGACAATATGATGCAAAAAATAGCCATTGCTCTATGGTTTAGCATGCAGCAAGCCGTACGGGTAGGGGATCACTCCACCCCGTGGTGGGTGTACGCCATTGTGGCCGGGGTGGCCCTCGTTGCCGCCGGCATTTGTGTATGGGTACGCCGGAAAGACCACACAAAACCCCAACATTGGAAGAAATAAGCGGGGAAAATTATGGCCGGCGCATTTTTTCCAGCGCCTGGCGGTCCACAATGCGGTACCGGCCCCGGCCTTCCCGCTGCAAAAGCCCTTGCCGGCATAAATCCCCCAGCACCCGCATGAACTGCCGGTAGCTGCCGTTACACAGGGCGGCGGCTTGGGTCAGGCCCCCGCTGATCAGGCCGTCCCGGGCGGTAAAGGCCAGGTAGTCGGCCACCCTCGCTTGCAGAGGCCGCGCCATAAGGGCCGTTTGGCTTTTGTTTTCGGTGAGCTTTTCGGCCATGACCTGGCACAAAAAGGCGAGAAAGACCGGGTCGCGGCGCAGGGTATCCCCATCTAAAGCCAGCGGCAGGGCCGCACAGGTCAAGTCCGTCACTGCCGACGTAATGTTGGGGGTGGAAAGCCCGGTGATAAACTCCACTTCCCCCAAGAGGGAAGCGCCCCGCTTTCCCCCTTGAAATAATTCCAGCGAGACCTGTTCCCCTTCCAGCTGGGGGGAACAGGTCTTTCCTTTTCCGCGCAATGGAAAAAACAGGAACGCCGGCTGTCCACCGGCGTCAATGAGGGTTTCGCCGGGGGCAAACAGCAGGATTTGGGGGTGAAGCTGTTCCCAGTGGGAAAAATGATCCGGCAGGCCGTGCTGGCGGCAGAGCGTCTGCACGCTTTCTTCCTTTACAAGGCGCTTCATGAAAATCCCCCTTTCTTTTCCTTATATTATGACATATGACCTAATTTTTCGCAAGAAAAAGCGTTACAATCAGAAAAAAGCGGTGTTTTTTCCGCTGGGGAAGGAGAAACAAAGGATGACGACGAAAGCGTTTATGGGGGAGGACTTCCTGCTCCCTAATGAAACGGCGAAATGGCTGTTTCGTGAAGTCAAGGATCTGCCCATTTTTGACTATCACTGCCATATTGACCCCAAAGAAATTTGGGAAGACCGGCGGTTTGATAACCTAACGCAGGTATGGCTGGGGGGCGACCACTATAAGTGGCGCCTGATGCGCCAAAACGGCGTACCGGAAGAATCCATCACCGGCCAGGCGCCTGACCGGGAAAAGTTCCAGTATTTTGCCGAGACCCTGCCGCTAGCCATTGGGAACCCGATGATCCATTGGTGCCATTTGGAATTACAGCGGTATTTTGGGTATACTGGTATTCTAAACGGTGAAACAGCCGAAGACGTGTGGCAATGGACCGGGCAGAAATTGCGGGACGATCCCACCCTGTCGGCCCGGGGGCTGATTCTCCGTTCCGGGGTGAAAGTGATCGGTACTACCGACGACCCGGCCGATGATTTACGCTACCATCAAAAACTGCGGGAGGACAAAAGCTTCCCGGTGAAGGTGTTGCCTTCGTTCCGGCCGGACCAGTCGCTGCAGTGCGGGAAACCCACGTTTGGGGCGTACCTGCAAAAATTGGGTGAGGCCGCCGGGGTGATGGTCGATTCGCTTTCGGCGCTCAAAGAAGCGCTTACCCGCCGGATTGCGTATTTTGACGCCATGGGGTGCCGGGCTTGCGACCACGGGCTGGGCGTAATCCCGTACGTGCCGTGTACCGAAGAACAGGCCGAAGCCATTTTCCAAAAGGCCCGCCGGGGCGAACCTGTGACGGCAGCCGAAGAGCAGGCGTATGTGACCCACATGCTGCTCTTCCTGTCGGGTGAATACACCCGCCGCGGCTGGGTGATGCAGCTGCACTATAACGCCCAGCGCAACGTCAACCGCCGGCTGTTTGACCGGTTGGGGCCGGATACGGGCTTTGACTGCATCGGCACAAAAGAATGCAGCGAACAGCTGTCCGCGCTATTAAACGCCATGGAAGAAACCGGGGGCTTGCCCCGCACCATTTTATATTCCCTCAACGGGGAAGAAAACATGATGATTGCTTCCGTGGCCGGCAGCTTTTGCGAACAGGGCGTGCGCAGCAAAGTGCAGTTAGGCGCCGCCTGGTGGTACCAAGATACCAAGGCCGGCATGGAAAAACAATTGCGCGATGTGGCGCAGTCGTCGCTCTTGGGCAATTTTGTGGGGATGCTCACCGATTCCCGCAGCTTTCTGTCGTACACCCGGCACGAGTATTTCCGCCGCATTTTGTGCGGGCTGATCGGCCAATGGGTGGAGCAGGGCGAGTACCCCGACGATAGGGAACAGCTGCTGCGGATTGTGCGAGGCATTTGCTGGGATAACGCCCGGGTGTTCTTTGGTTTGCCCGATGCTTGACAAGCCCCGGGGGGTATGGTATCATACAACAGAACTCAATATAGAAAGACGGATTCCTGCCGCCGGGTAGGAATGGAAAGCGTCAGAAACTGGGATCGGAAGGCCATAGCAGATCCTGGGGTCTGGCGCTTTTTTTCGGGCCGTTTTTCGATTTTAGAGAGGAGTTAGCGAGAAACATGACAAAACCCCGCGAATTTTTCCGGTATATCCTGCTGCATGTGGCCAGCATGCTGGGACTGTCGTGCTACATTCTGGCCGATACGTTTTTTGTAGCGCAAAGCCTGGGAGCCGACGGTTTGGCGGCACTGAATATTGCCATTCCGGTTTATAGCCTGATCAATGGGTCCGGGCTGATGCTCGGCACCGGGGGCGCCGTGCGGTATGCGGTGTGCATGGGACGGGGCAACCGGGACGAGGCCGCCCAGGCGCTGTACCACACGCTGCTGCTGGCCGTGCCGCTGTGCGCCGTATTCCTGCTAATGGGCCTATTCTTTTCGGGCGATCTGGCGCTCCTTTTAGGGGCGCAGGGGACGCTCTGCCCCATGACCCAGGTGTATATCCAGTGTTTGCTGCTGTTTTCGCCGGCTTTTTTGCTCAATCAGATTGTGGGGGCCGTGGTGCGCAACGACGGGGCGCCCCAACTGGCCACGCTGGCGATGCTCAGCGGCAGCTTTTCCAATATTATTTTGGATATGGTGTTTCTGTTCGTGCTAGGCATGGGTATGTTTGGCGCTGTACTGGCTACCTGCCTGGCGCCCATCATCAGCTTATTGCTGTTGTCCCTGCACCGGCGCAGCCTGCGCCGCCGCCAGCATCCGTGGCGGTGGGAAAACCGCCAAATCCAACCGGCGGTTTGGCGCACGGTGTTGGCCACCGGGCTCCCGGCCTTCTTTACCGAAATTTCGTCGGGGGTGGTCATTCTGGTCTTTAATTTCCTGTTCCTGGGGCTCTTAGGGCCCGTGGGCGTGGCGGCCTATGGTGTGATCGCCAATTTGTCCCTGGTCGCCTGTGCCATGATGACCGGGGTGGCCCAGGGCATGCAGCCGCTTATCAGCCGGGCCTGGGGACGGGAAAACCGGCAGGACATGCAGCGGGTGCTGCGCTGGAGCCTCATGGCCGTGCTCTTTTTGGCCATTCTGATTACCGCAGGGCTGTGGGCCGGGGCTTCCCCGGTGGTACAGGCCTTTGACACGGAAGGGAACCGGGCCCTGCAGCAAATTGCCACCGCCGGCTTGCCGCTGTACACGTTGGGCTTGCCGGCGGCCGGGATCAACATTGTGCTGGCCATGTTTTTTGCCGCCCGGGAAAAACCCATCCCGGCCCAGGGGATCACCCTATTGCGGGGGCTGGTGCTCATTATCCCCCTGTCGTGCCTGATGGCCGCTTGCTGGCAGGCTACGGGGGTCTGGCTGTCGTTCCCCGTTTCCGAAGGGTTTACCCTGCTTGTGGGTTTTGTCTGGTATCAAAAGGGAAAAGGGAAACAAAAACAGCCGTAAACGAGAAAGCCGGGAAGGAGGACGCTTCCCGGTTTTTTTCGTTTGTGTAACGGCCCCTTTGTAACCGGGTGGCTTCTCTCCCTTTTTTTCTTTATCATACTCCCGTTTTATCAGAAAAAAGCAAAAAATAGATGAAATTCATAAAATGAAAATAAAATTTTGGCTAATTTGAAGAGCCGGATAGACGGCCCGGGGGAGCGAACCTGTCTTGTACTGAGAAAAAGAGGGGGAGAAAAAGCAAAAAGAAAGAAAAAAAGAATGGCATCCTACAGAAAAGGGGATTTTTTTTAGGTACATTTAACGAAAATCGTTTTCTTATTTCTATAGGGGCGTTTCGTTCACGAATAATTCATAATTTGGTAGGAAAATAAACGCAAATAAAAAGGGGGCTCCGGGCACACAACTACGGGCTCGCTTTTTCTTTTTCACACGAAAGGAGGAAGGCAGAATGAGTTTGGGTGAACAGCTGCAACAGGAGATGACCTGTGAAACCGTGTTCACCATACCGGTTTTCGGAGGAATCGAGGTAAAAGAGAGCATTGTCATCAGCTGGGTGATCATTGCAGTGCTGTTTGTCATCGTACTGCTATTGACCCGCGGGCTGAAAGTGCACAATATTTCGAAACGCCAGGCGTTCGTCGAAACGGTGGTCACCAAGCTGGAAAGCATGGTGGGCAACATGACGGGCGAAGAAGGCAAAGAATTTGTGCCCTACCTGATTACGGTGCTGCTCTTTATCGGCGTTTCAAACATTTGCGGGATCTTTGGGTTTAAACCGCCCACAAAAGATGTGAATGTAACGGCCGGCCTGGCCATTATGAGTATCATCTTGATTGAGGCGGCGGGGATTCGCCGTCGCGGGGCCCGCGGATGGCTGAAAAGTTTCGCCGAACCGACTCCCATTGTGGCACCGATCAATATTATTGAGGTGTTTGTGCGGCCGCTGTCTTTGTGCATGCGGTTGTTCGGCAACGTGCTCGGCGCCTTCATTGTCATGAAATTGATTGAAACGTGTATCCCCGTGGTGGTACCTCTGGCCGCCAGTGCCTATTTTGACATTTTCGATGGGTTGCTGCAGGCTTACGTGTTTGTATTTTTGACTTCCCTCTTTATTAAGGAAGCCATTACGGTGGAATGATGTCACAAATTCAACTCCCATATTGGGAAGAAAGAGGATGAAAACTATGGTAGGAACAATTATTGCAATCGGGGCCGCTATCGCGGTATTGACCGGTGTGGGTGCCGGTGTGGGCATTGGCATTGCAACGGGCCACGCGGTAGACGCCATTGCCCGTAACCCCGAAGCCGACGGGAAAATCAACAAGGCGCTGATCCTTGGCGGCGCTCTGGCAGAAGCAACGGCCATTTACGGTTTCGTTATCGGCCTGTTGATTGTCCTGCTGTTGGCATAAACCATGATGATCGGATAAAAGGAGGAACTTTCTTATGGTAGGAACCATTATTGCCATTGGCGCTGCTATCGCCGTACTGACCGGTGTGGGTGCCGGTGTGGGCATTGGGATTGCAACGGGCCACGCGGTAGACGCGATTGCCCGTAACCCGGAAGCGGATGGAAAGATCAATAAAGCGCTGATCCTTGGTGGCGCTCTGGCTGAAGCGACGGCTATTTACGGTTTCGTAATCGGGCTGTTGATCGTACTGCTGCTGGCATAATATGAGCAGAAACAACCCGAATCTATGGAAAGAGTGGTGAGAGAGCGGTGTTGGAATTCAACTGGGGGCTTCTGTTTACCGTGATCGATCTGTTGATCCTGTATGTTCTGTTGCGCAAATTTTTGTTTGGACGCGTGGACGCAGTGATCAAAGAGCGCCAAAAAGAAGCGGAAGCGGATTTTCAGAAGGCGCAGGAAGAACAGGATAAGGCCCGTCAGCTTCAGAAACAGTACGAGGATTCTTTGCAGGGAATTGAAGAACAGCGCAAGCAGGTGCTGGATAAATCGCACCGGGAAGCTGCTGCGGAATATGACCGGCTGATTAAGACCGCCGGCGATGAAGCGAAGGAAATTCGCGAGCAGGCCCGTAATGCGGCGTTGGCGGAAAAGAACCGCGTTCTGCAGGAAGCCCAGTCGGAAATTGCCTCGCTGGTGGTGACAGCGACGGCCAAAGTCATTGGCGCCAAGCCCGACCAGAAAACGGATGCGGCGCTGTATGATGAGTTTATAGGAAAAGTGGGTGATTCGCTTGACAAAGACCGCAGCTAAGTACGCGGCTGATCTTCGCGGGATGCAGATTCCCCGCGATATCGTTCTGAAAACGCGGGATATTTTCGAAACCGTGCCGCTGGTGGAGCAGGAATTGTCCGACCCGGATGTGGCGCTGTTCATGAAACATACCGTGATCGATAAAATCTTCCCGTCGGAAATCCGCAACTTTTTGAAAATTTTGTGTGATAATGGGGATATGGGCGAAATCGAATCGATTTTTGATGCCTATGATTCCCTGACCCCCCGGGTGGAGGAAGAAGAAGTCATTGGCGCGCAGGATACCGTGATGAAGTATGCCGGCGAGCTGGTCAACCGGCAGATCCCGGTGGACATTATCCAGCAGGCGCGCAATATTTTCCGCACGGTACCGCTGGTAGGGCAGGAACTGTCCGACCCGGATATTGCGGAATTCATGAAGGAAACCGTCATTGATAAGATCTTCCCGACCCAGATCCGTGAATTTTTGAAGGATATGTGCCGGCAGGACGCGATTGGCGAGATTTCCAAAATTTTTGACGCCTATGAGAGCCTGCGGGAAAAGAACCAGGCTGTCTTGAAGGTAACGCTTTCGTACGTGACGCCGCCTACGGATGAACAGTACGAAAAAATCAAACAGTTCCTGACGGAAAAATTCCCCAACCGCCCGATCCGCATTGAAAAGAAGGAAGACAAAGACTTAGTCGGCGGCTTCCGTCTGACGGCGGGCAGCGTGGAATACGACTGGAGCACCAAGGGCCGTCTGTCCCAGCTCCAGAATAAACTGGATGCCGTGAAACATCACACGTCCAGCGCCGACGGCATTATCGATATCCTGCGTGCCGAAATCGAAGATTTCGGCCTGGAAGCCAAAGATAAGGAAATCGGCGTGGTGGTCCGTGTCGGGGACGGCATTGCCACCATCAACGGCATCGACCATGTACAGTACGGCGAAATCGTGCTGTTCGATAACGGGGTCAAGGGCATGGTGCAGGATATCCGCCGCGACGAAGTGGGCTGCATCCTGTTTGACCACGAGCTGGATATTAAAGAAGGCACCCGTGTGGTACGTACCGGCAAAATGGCCGGTATCCCGGTGGGCGAAAAGTTCCTGTCCCGCGTGATCAACGCCCTGGGCGCTCCTATTGACGGCAAGGGCGAAATCCGTGAAGAAGGCTACCGCCCCATCGAAAACCCGGCCCCGGCCATTATGGACCGGCAGTCGGTCAGCGTGCCGCTGGAAACCGGCGTGCTGGCGATTGACTCCATGTTCCCCATTGGCCGCGGCCAGCGTGAACTGATTATCGGCGACCGCCAGACGGGCAAAACCTCCCTGGCCTTGGATACGATTTTGAACCAGAAGGGCAAAGATGTAGTGTGCATTTACGTGGCCATCGGCCAGAAGGCGTCCACCATCGCCCAGCTGGTGAACACCCTGCGTCAGACCGGGGCCGACCAGTACACCACGGTATTGGCCGCAACGGCCAGCGATCCGGCGCCGCTGCAGTACATCGCCCCGTATTCCGGTACGGCATTGGCGGAATTTTTCATGCATCAGGGCCGCGACGTGCTGATTGTCTATGATGATTTGAGCAAACACGCGGTGGCTTACCGTGCCCTGTCGCTATTGTTGGAACGTTCGCCCGGCCGTGAAGCGTACCCCGGCGACGTCTTCTATCTGCATTCCCGTTTGCTGGAACGCTCCAGCCGGTTGTCGGCGGAAAAGGGCGGCGGCTCGATTACGGCTCTGCCCATCATCGAAACCCAGGCCGGTGACGTGTCGGCGTACATTCCCACCAACGTGATTTCCATCACCGATGGCCAGATCTTCCTGGAGAGCAGCCTGTTCTTCTCGGGCCAGCGTCCTGCTGTTAACGTCGGCCTGTCGGTGTCCCGTGTAGGCGGCGACGCCCAGACGAAAGCCATGAAGAAGGCGGCCGGCAGCATCCGTATCGATTTGGCGCAGTACCGTGAAATGGAAATCTTCACCCAGTTCAGTTCCGACCTGGATGACGCCACGAAAGAACAGCTCAGTTATGGCCGCGGCCTGATGGAACTGCTCAAGCAGCCGCTGGGCCACCCGCTGAGCATGGAAGAACAGGTGGTCACCCTGTGTGCCGCAACGGCCAAGATCATGGTGGATGTTCCCATCGACCAGATCAAGAAGTTCCAGAACGGCATGCTGCAATTTTTCCATGAACAGTATGAATCGCTGCTGCAGGATATCGCCATGGAAAAGGTGCTGACCCCCAACCGGAAAGAGCAGATTTTGGAAGCAGCCCGGGCGTATAAAAACGGCCCCTGGCAGGAACAAAACGCAGAAAAGGCGGCGGGTGACTAATGGCAAACGCACGTGAGATCCAGGCGCGCATGAACAGCATTCGTGACACCATGAAGATCACGAACGCCATGTACCTGGTATCGTCTACCAAACTGCGCAAAGCGCGGAAAAGCCTGCAGGATACGGAACCGTATTTTACCACGCTGGAAGATATGATCGGCCGGATTGTCACGCACATGCCGGAAATTGAAAACCGCTATTTCGACGACAGTTCCGAATGGAACCAAAGCGAAAAGCGGCAGGCGTACATCGTCATTACGGCCGATAAAGGGCTGGCGGGTGCGTATAACCACAACGTGCTGAAAATGGCCCAGCAGCTGCTGGAAAACAACAAAAACTGGCAGCTGTTCGTCGTCGGCGAAGTGGGCCGGCAGTATTTTACCAGCCGCGGGATTCCGATCGAGGAAAACTTCCTCTATACGGCGCAGAACCCGTCCCTGCACCGGGCGCGTTCCATTACCGGTGTGGTAATGGAAAAATATATGAACCACGAAGTCGATGAAATCTATGTAATTTTCACCCGTATGAAAAATAGCTTAGTGGCCGAAGCGTGCAAAGCACGGCTGCTGCCGCTGAATAAGGCGGACTACGAAGGCCGCGGCGGTACGGATGGCAGCGAACCGGTATTTCATCCTTCGGTGGAAGCGGCCCTTGACAACATTGTGCCGGACTTTGTGACCGGTTATGTGTACGGGGCGCTGGTAGAATCCTTCTGCAGCGAGCAGAATGCGCGTATGATGGCCATGGATTCGGCCAATGAAAACGCAAAAGAAATGATCCATACGCTTTCTACGGATTATAACCGTGTGCGTCAGGGCGCGATTACGCAGGAGATCACGGAAGTGATCGGCGGCGCCAAGGCGCTGAAAAAGAAAAAAGGAAGCGGAAAGGGGGGCCAGAATTAAATGAACAAGGGAAAAATCGTACAGGTCTCCGGGCCTGTGGTTGACGTAGAATTTTCCAACGGGGAACTGCCCTGTGTAAAAGACGCGCTGGAAGTGGATAACCACGGCAAACATTGCGTGATGGAAGTGGCCCAGCATATTGGCGATAATACCGTGCGCTGCGTCATGCTGGCGGCCAGTGAAGGGCTGTGCCGGGATATGGAGGTCACAGCGACCGGCAGCGGCATTCAGGTGCCGGTGGGCAACTGCACCCTGGGGCGCCTGTTTAACGTGCTGGGTGAACCCATTGACGGCGGCAAAGAACTGAAGGAAGAAGAGCATTGGTGCATTCACCGCAATCCGCCGTCGTTTGAAGAACAGAGCCCGGTCCAGGAACTGCTGGAAACCGGGATCAAGGTCATCGACCTGCTGGCACCGTATGCCCGCGGCGGGAAGATCGGCCTGTTCGGCGGCGCCGGTGTCGGCAAAACCGTACTGATTCAGGAACTGATCCACAACGTGGCCCATGAACACGGTGGGTACTCCATTTTCACCGGTGTTGGCGAACGGTCCCGTGAAGGCAACGACCTGTGGAATGAAATGCAGCAGTCCGGCGTACTTTCGAAAACCGCCCTGGTCTTCGGCCAGATGAACGAACCGCCCGGAGCCCGTATGCGGGTAGCCGAAACCGGTTTGACTATGGCCGAATATTTCCGGGAACGGGAACACCGGGATGTGCTGCTGTTTATCGATAACATCTTCCGTTTTGTCCAGGCCGGTTCGGAAGTTTCATCCCTGCTGGGACGGATGCCCTCGGCCGTAGGTTACCAGCCCACGCTGGCGACGGAACTGGGCGAACTGGAAGAGCGTATTGCTTCGACGAAGAACGGCTCGGTTACGTCGGTACAGGCCGTGTATGTGCCCGCCGATGACCTGACGGACCCGGCGCCTGCCACTACGTTTGCCCACCTGGATGCCACGACGGTGCTGAGCCGTAAAATCGTGGAACAGGGTATTTACCCGGCTGTGGATCCGCTGGAATCGTCGTCGCGTATTCTTGAACCCGGCGTTGTCGGGGAACGGCACTACAATGTCGCGCGGAAAGTGCAGGAAATGCTGCAGAAGTACCGCGAACTGCAGGACATCATCGCCATTCTGGGTATGGAAGAACTGTCGGAAAGCGACAAAGAGACCGTGTACCGTGCCCGTAAGATCCAGAAATTCCTGTCCCAGCCGACCCACGTAGCCGAACGCTTCAGCGGGATTCCCGGTGTGTATGTGCCGGTGCAAGAGACGATCGAAGGCTTCGAAGCGATCATCGGCGGCGAAGTGGATTCCTTCCCCGAAGCGGCGTTCTTCAATGTGGGGAACATTGATGCGGCACGCAAAAAGGCCAAAGAACTGCAGGCATAAGGAGGGGGATTCGTATGAGCACCTTCCATTTGCGCGTGATTGCCAGTAACCGTGTGTTTTATGATGGGGATTGCGTGGAAATCGTGATTCCCGCCATTGACGGCGAAATGGGCATTTTGGCCCACCATGAACGCATGGTCGTTGCCATGACGGTGGGCGACATGCGCTTCCTGGTTCCCGATAAGGACTGGCAGCATGCCGTCGTGGGGATTGGCTTTGTCAACATCGAAGATAATGAAGTGACGGTGTTGGCCGATACGGTGGAACGCCCCGAAGATATCGACGTGCGCCGGGCCGAAGCCGCCCGGGAGCGGGCCGAAGAACAGCTGCGGCAAAAGCGCAGCTTGTGGGAATACAACATGTCGAAAGCATCCCTGTCCCGTGCGTTTGCCCGTTTGAAAGAAACGTCGCGCTATGGCGGCGTGATTTCGCCCAATATCCGGCCCAAAACCCGGTAACCACATGCTTTGTAAAACGCCCCCTTTTAGGGGGCGTTTTTTTATAGCATGCACCTTTTTTTGTCAACCGGCATCTTCTGGTAACAGCAAGCTGCCGTCAGGCGGCGGGAAAAGGGGAGTGCAATATTGATCAGCCAAACATGCTTAGGCATTTTACTGCCTTTTACCGGTACCGCCATAGGGGCCGCCGGGGTGTTTTTCCTAAAACGGAAGGGAAACGGGCAAATACAGCAGGCCCTGATGGGCTTTGCGGCCGGGGTCATGACGGCGGCTTCCGTGTGGTCGCTGCTGATTCCGGCGGTGGAACAGTGTGCCGCCTGGGGGCGGTGGGCCTTTTTGCCGGCGGCCATTGGGTTTGCCGCCGGGGTCATTTTTTTGCTTCTGGCCGATGCGGTCAGCCCCCGGCTACTCCAAGCACGCAGCCGCACGGGGCGCAGCGAACACTGGCGGCGCACGCTGCTGATGATCCTGGCGGTAACGATCCATAATTTGCCCGAAGGCATGGCCGTGGGGGCCGCCTTTGCCGGGGTACAAAGCGGCTATGGCGATATGGCCGCCGGGGCTATGGCGCTGTCGCTGGGGGTCGCCATTCAAAATTTCCCGGAAGGGGCCATTATTTCCATGCCCTTGCATGCCGCCGGGATGAAGAAGGGGAAGGCTTTCGGTTGTGGGGTTCTCAGCGGGGCGGTGGAACCCATTGGCGCCGGGCTGACCATACTGCTCTCCTTTTTGCTGGTGCCGGTGCTGCCGTACCTGCTGGCCTTTGCCGCCGGGGCCATGCTGGTGGTGGTCGCCCAGGAATTACTGCCCCAGGCCTGTGGGCAGGAAACGCCGCAGCGGGGGGCTGTGGGCTTTACCCTCGGATTCCTGGTGATGATGGTACTGGACGTGGCGCTGGGATAAGGGAAGGGACTTGAGAAAACCGGGGCCCTTCTGGTATACTGAAAAAAGAATGGGAACGGGAGGGAGAACCGTGAAGACCAATTGTGAATACTGCCGCAATTACGCATATGACGAAGAATGGGACTGCTACGTGTGCCAGGTCAACCTGGATGAAGACGAAATGGCCCGTTTTTTATCGTACCAGGAGTATGAGTGCCCCTATTATCAATCGGGGGACGATTATTCCATTGTCCGGCATCAGATGTAAAAAAGTACACCGCACAAAAAGGGGATTTTGCCCGATCGGAGGCAAAATCCCTTTTTTTCTTCTTTTATCAAAATTAAAGAAAAAAGAGTGGTTATTCTTGATGTACTTTTTACATTTGGCTTTTATAATGCAAATCAAACAGTGAATGAAATGGAGGAACAAGAAAGAAAATGAGAAAAGCAAAGAAAACGGCAGCCGTGCTGCTGGCAGCTTCCGTAGCTGTGACCAGCGGCATTACGGCGTTTGCTATTCCTTCCACAAACCCGGAAACGAACGGGAACAAAACGGCGTATGACAGCTGGAAAGTCCAGTGGGATACGGAAAAACAGGATTACACCGACGTATCCATCACCCCCGGCAAAGATGAAACGCAGATGAATTTTGCCTGGTATGTGGCGCAGGCGGATGCCGGCAAAACGGCCCAGGTGAAAATTGCCACCAGCCAGGATATGAGCGACGCGAAAGTTTTCAAAGAAAGCGGCTCGCTGTCAATCAATGTAACGAACGAAAATGGCTCCGGCAGCACGACCTACACCAAGGCGGCCCATGTAACCGTAACGGGCCTGACCGAAAACACCACCTACTACTATCAGGTGAGCAACGACGGTTCTTCCTGGAGCGAAGCGGAAAAGCTCGCAACCGGTGACACCAGCGCATACACCATGCTGTATGTAGGTGACCCGCAGATCGGTTCTTCCGGCAGTGCGGCCCACGATGCCTTCAACTGGAACGAAACCCTGAACGCGGCGCTGAAACAGAACAGCGACCTGGACTTTATCCTCTCCGCCGGTGACCAGACGGAAAAGAGCTCTCAGAATGCCGATGAAAACAAAGACGTAGAAGTGGAATACGCCGGCTATCTGTCGGCCGATGCCCTGCAGAATATTCCGGTGGCCACGGCCATTGGCAACCACGAAGCCAGCGGCGCTTACTATGGCTATCATTTCTATAACCCCAACGAAAGCGACCTGGGATCTACAACGGCTGGCGGCGATTACTACTTCAGCTATGGCAAAACCCTGTTCATTGTGCTCAACAGCAACAATACCAACCAGGAAGAACACCGTCAGCTGATGCAGCAGGCCATTGACAGCGATAAAGACGCCACGTTCCGCATCGTCATGTTCCACCACGACATCTACGGCGCTGGCCAGCCTCATGCGAACTCTGACGGCGCGCAGCTGCGTACGGTGTTTGCACCCCTGATGGACGAATTCAATATCGATGTCTGCCTGACGGGCCATGACCATTCCTATTCCCGCACGTACCAGATCCTGGACGGTGTGGCCATTGATTATGATGTGAAAGACGGCGGCACGGTGACCGATCCCCAGGGCACGCTGTACATGACGGCCAACTCGGCTTCCGGTAGCAAATACTACGAAACGGTAAAGACCCAGCAGTACTTCATTTCCAACATGTCCCAGCAGGCCCTGCCCACCTACTCCGTGATTAAGATGACGGACAATAGCTTCACGATTTCCACCTACGCGGTCAATGCCGGCGGTTCGGTAACGGACACGGGCGACACGCTGACCATCGTGAAAGAGGCCGACAAAGATTCGCTGCTCTCTCTGATTGGCGATGCCCAGGACAAAGTGGACAGCACCGATCCCGAAACCGTCACGTCCTCCAGCCTGACCGCTCTGCAGGAGGCTCTGGATAAAGCCAACACCCTGCTGAACACCAGCGAAGACGGCAAGGATGAATCCAACGTGTGGAATCCCGCCAACGAAGGCGATGCCACCAATGCCGAAGGGTACGATAACCCCACCCAGTCCCCCGAACCCGACCAGATTCCCGAT
The DNA here is from genome assembly GCA_930990065.1 of uncultured Clostridia bacterium. Lineage (GTDB taxonomy): Bacteria > Bacillota > Clostridia > Oscillospirales > Acutalibacteraceae > Heritagella > Heritagella caecorum. The sequence continues at coordinate 45,594 of CAKNOA010000010.1, forward strand.
AAAACCCAGGACAGCCTGCAGGGCCAGATTTCCCAGCAGGAACTGACCGATACCTATACCGCTCTGCTCACCGCTATGAACGGCCTGACCCAGCGCGGCGATGCCACCGAACTGAACACCACGATTGACGAAGCCCAGAAACTGCTGGACGGCGTGCAGGTAGGTTCCGAAGCCGGTCAGGTAACGCAGGACGATCACGATGCCCTGCAGAAGGCCATTGATACCGCCAAAGCGGTAGCGGCTTCCACGGATGCCGATGCGGCCGCTATGGAACAGGCCATCAAAGACCTGGAAGCAGCCGAAGAAACCTTCCGCGCTGCGGTCATCAAAGACGACGCGTCCACCCAAAAGCCGGACGATAGCACAACGCCCGATGACAACCAGTCCCAGACCGGTGATCATACGGACAACACCCAGAACGACACGAACAACTCGACGCCTTCCGATACCAACAACAACACGGATTCGGTTCCCCAGACGGGCGATACCAGCCGCACGGTGGGCATCCTGCTGACGGTGCTCCTGCTGGCCGGTGGTACGGCTACCGCTCTGGTATGGCGCCGCCGCCATGCGGAATAATCCGCATCTTTTATCGAGTACAACTCTCTCTCTCTATTGCAAGAGCCGGGCGGACGGATTCGCCCGGTTTTTGCCTTGCATAAGGACGGAACGCAGAAAGGAACCCGAGGAAGCATGATGACTTTGAACAAGAAAATCCCAAAGCCCAATAAAAAGGCCGTGATCCATGTGGGTGTCAGCCTTATATTGCTGATTGTTTTTGCCGGGCTGCTGTGGTGGCTCAACAGTACAACCCAGGTCACCCCGCTGCTGAATACCCAGGGGGTCACCTATGAAAAGGCACGGGTGGAATCCATTATCCAGGATAACATCCAGGATGACGGTACCCGCGCCGGCAGCCAGGTGGTGCAGCTGACCATTTTGACCGGGGAACACCGGGGCGAAACGTTTGAGGCCACCAGTGCTTCCAGTTACCTATATGGGGCCGATTGCGTGCCGGGCCTGGAAGTGACCGCCTGCCTGAGCGAAAGTGATGGAAATATCAGCGTGTCGGTATATAACTACTACCGCTCCCCGGCGCTGTACGTGCTGGTTGCCCTGTTTTTGGCCCTGTTGTGGCTGATCGGCGGCAAAAAGGGATTGCGGTCGGCCTTGGGGCTGATCTTTACGTTCTGCTGCATCTTGTGGCTGTTTTTGCCGCTTTTATACCGCGGGTGTTCGCCGTTTTTGGCGGCGGTGCTGGTGGTGGCCCTCACCACGGCGGTCACCATGTACTTAGTGGGCGGCGCCACCAAAAAGACGGTGTCGTCGGTGCTGGGGACATTGGGCGGCGTCACGGCGGCCGGGCTGATCGCCTGGGTGTTCGGGGAACTCGCCCATATTTCCGGGTACAATGTGACAGAGATTGAAACCCTGATTAGCATCAGCGACGTCAGCTCCCTGCAAGTGGGCGAGCTTTTGTTTGCCGGTATCCTGATTGCTTCTTTGGGGGCCGTGATGGATGTGGCCATGTCGATTTCGTCGGCCATTGAAGAAGTGCATCTGCGCAATCCGGCGCTGTCGGCCAAAGAGCTGATGCGCAGCGGGCTGCACGTGGGCCGCGATATGATGGGTACCATGTCCAATACCCTGGTATTGGCGTTTTGCGGTTCGTCGATCAATACCCTGGTGATTGTGTATGCCTATGCCATGCCGTATAACCAGGTGATGAGCCTTTACGATATCGGCATTGAGATCCTGCAGGGATTGGCCGGTACCATGGGCGTGATCCTGACGGTGCCGCTGGTGTCGGTACTCATGCCACTGCTCCTGTGCGGATGGAAAAAAGCGAAAAAATAACGCGTATAAGGTGTCTCGCAGCCGGTTTCTCTCTCCCGGCGGAGATCTTGTTGCATAAAAAGTCCGGCCCGGTTCTCCTTTTTTGGAAAACCGGGCCGGACTTTTTTTATAGCCGCATGGCTCTTTATTTTTTCGCTTTCAGCACAGCTTCCACGGCGCCGTCCAGCCAGTCGCCGGAGAAGTCTTCGATGTTCCCCTCATCACAAGCTTTGGCAATCGCCGGGTCGATGGGCATACGGCCCAGCACATCCAGATGGAAGGAAGCGGCAATGTCGTCCACATGGCTTTCGCCATACAGCTTAATTTTGCGGCCGCAGTCAGGGCACTGCACATAGCTCATGTTTTCGATCAGCCCCAGCACCGGCACGTTCATCATCTTGGCCATGTTGACGGCTTTTTCCACGATCATGGAAACCAGTTCCTGCGGGCTAGTGACAATGAGAATCCCATCGAGCGGCAAGCTTTGGAACACCGTCAGCGGCACGTCGCCGGTTCCGGGAGGCATGTCTACGAACATATAGTCCACGTCTTTCCAAATGACATCACTCCAGAACTGTTTGACGGCACCGGCCAGAATAGGCCCGCGCCATACCACCGGGGAGTTTTCGCTGTCCAGCAGCAGGTTGATCGACATGACGTCAATGCCGGTTTTCGTAGATACCGGATAAATCCCTTCTTCCGAGCCGGTGGCCCGGGTGTGCAGGCCAAAGCACTGGGGGATCGAAGGGCCGGTGATGTCGGCATCCAGCACGGCCGTGTGGAACCCACGCCGGTTCATCAGCACCGCCATCATGGAGGTCACCAGGCTTTTGCCTACGCCGCCTTTGCCGGATACCACGCCGATCACCTTTTTGATGGTGCTGCCGGCATGGGGCTTTTCCAGCAGGCTTTCCGGCGAACGGGAAGCGCAGTCGCTGCTCTGGCAATTTTTGCAATCGTGATTACATTCGCTCATATTGATTTCTCCGTTTCTTTATGGCTCTTTTTAAAAAAGCAGGGCCCACCGGGCCACGCTACCATCATGATAGCGCGCAGGCGGGCCTTTGTCAATGCGTTGTGAACAAAAGGTCATAATGACGGCGGCGGAACCGGGTTCATCATGGTCAGTTCAAACCAGAACGTGCTGCCTTTATGCAGCTCGCTCTGCACCCCAAAATCGGCGCTGTGCAGGTCGAGGATGGTTTTCACGATCGACAGACCCAGCCCGGTGCCCACGGCGGCCCGCCGGTGGGTTTTGTCCACTTTGTAGTAGCGTTCCCAAATGTTCTCCAGTTTATCTTCGGGAATTCCTTCGCCGGTGTCGATCACTTCAATGCGCACTTTGCCGTCTTTGATACGCTGGCGCACGGTGATGGTCTTATCCGGGCCGGTGTATGTAATGGCGTTGTTCACCAGGTTGTAGACCACCTGGGACATTTTCAGCGGGTCGGCAAAGACCCACGCGTCCTTGTCGGCTTCCAGCACAAAGTGGTAATCCGCCAGTTTGTCGTACCGGGCCAAAATATCGCGAATATTCTGGGTCAGGCAGAAGGTCTCCGGCTCCAATTGGACGGCGCCGGCCTGCATCTTGGAGAGATCCAGCATATCGTTGACCAGGCTGGTCAGGCGGTTGGCTTCATCGATAATGATCTGCACGTTTTCCGGCGTATTTTCCCCGGGAAGGTCGCGCATGACTTCGGCGTAACCGGTAATCATGGTCAGGGGCGTGCGCAAATCGTGGGAGATATTAGCAATTAGGTCCCGGCGCATCCCTTCCACCTTGGAAAGTTCCCGGGACGCATAGTTGAGCGTGTGCCCCAGTTCGGCGGCTTCCTGGTATCCTTCTTCCCGGAAAGAAATGCTGTACGTGCCGGTGGCCAGTACTTTGGCCGCTTCGTTAATGGTGCTGATGGGGGCCGAGATCCGCCGGGCTAAAAATAGGGCCAGACAGAAGGCCAGCAGCAGCATTAAAATCGTGATGACCCACAGTTCCACTTTCAGTGTCTGCACCGTGGCATTTACGGGGGTTAAGCTGCAATTGAGGAGCAAAAGCCGCTCGTTGCCGCTTTTCATGGTGACTGTCATGGCATACAGCATGCCCTTGCCGCCCTCTTCCGTGACCGGGTCGACTTCTACCACATAATTTTTGCCCGGCGCCAGGGTGCCGCTATCGGTGGGGGATAGGCGAAACCCGACCACCTGGTCGGGACGGTCATACTGCACTACGTACGTGCCGCCCTGGTCCCGGGTTTGCAGAAACAGCGCCCGGTAATCGATCCAGGAAAGGTCGCTCAGCAGGGAATTGAACGAAAAATTGCGGTAGAACATTTCGCCGTTTTCGTTGCAGATGACCGTGCTGATCTGGTTTTCTTTTGACATGGTATCCAATAGGTCCGTGATGGTTTCATCGCCGTCATCGATATGCGCCGCCAAATTGTGCGCGCAGTTTTCCATTTCCCGCACTTTGATCGATTGGTAGAAGGTGTCGAGCAGCGCGACTTGGAACACCCACAGCAAAATGATGATCACCACGGTAAAAATGGTAAAGCCGCCAAAGATCCACCAGCGGATACTCAGGCGGCGATGCGGTTTGGCCGGATGGGAGTGGAAAAGCGTGCTAAAAAACCGGTGGGCCTTCGGCTGGTCTTTTTCAGGCTTCAAAACGGTATCCCACCCCTCTGAGCGTGACGATCAGGCGGCTATATGGCCCCAAACTTTTGCGCAGCAGCTTAATATGGGTGTCCAAGGTGCGGTCGTCGCCATAAAAGTCATAGCCCCACACATTGGTGATCAGTTGTTCCCGGGTTAGGGCAATGTTGCGGTTTTGGGCCATGTAGAACAGCAAATCGTATTCTTTCGGCGTCAAATCCACGCGTTTCCCGTCCACTTCCACCATGCGCCCGGTGATATCGATTTTCAGCCCGTCAAAGGTTAAGACGGTGCGGCCATTGTCGGTATCGGTGGGGTGGGTGCGCTTAATAATGGCCTGAATGCGCATCATAAGTTCTTTGGGGGAGAAGGGTTTGACCACATAGTCGTCCACCCCCAGTTCGAACCCGTGAATCCGGTCGTATTCTTCGCCCCGGGCCGACAGCATGAGCACCGGCGTCTGGCTGACTTTGCGGATTTCGCGCACGGCGGAAAAACCGTCCAGTTCCGGCATCATCACATCCATGACAATCAGATCAAAGCGCCGGGGGTCCTGGCGGCAAATTGTCACAGCCTGCATGCCGTCTTCCGCTTCGGTGACCGAAAACCCTTCAAATTCGGCGTATTTGCGGATCATCATCCGGATTTTTGCTTCATCGTCGACTACTAAAATCTGAATCATGTTCATCCTCCTTAACGAAAAGCCTGTTCCACCTGTTTCATTATAAAAAAGGCATGTGAACAGCACGTGATGGGCAGGTGTTCGTCACACCGGCTGGTTGGAGGCGAACAGCGGGGTCGACAGGTATCTCTCGCCGGTATCGGGCAGCAGCACAACGATACGTTTGCCGCGATTTTCGTCCCGCTGGGCCAGTTTCACCGCGGCGGCGACAGCGGCCCCCGATGTAATCCCGGCCAAAATCCCTTCCCGGGTAGCGAGCAGGCGGCCGAAGGTGTACGCTTCTTCTTCCGTGATGGCCATCACTTCATCCAGCAGCGAAACATCCAGGTTTTTGGGGATAAACCCGGCGCCAATCCCCATCAGCCCGTGGGGGCCCGGCTGTTTGCCTTCCAGCACCGCGGACCCGGCCGGTTCCACGGCCACCATGCGGGCGTGGCTGCCCAATTCTTTCAGCCCCTTCGCTACCCCGGTGATGGTGCCGCCGGTACCCACCCCGGCCACAAAATAATCCAGCTGTCCGTCGGTATCGTCCCAAATTTCCCGGGCGGTGGTGCGGCGGTGTACATCCGGGTTGGCGGGGTTTTCAAATTGCCCGGGAATAAAGGAACCGGGCAAACTTTCATGCAGTTCGTCGGCCCGGCGGATGGCGCCGGACATGCCTTCGGCCCCCGGGGTCAGTTCGATTTTGGCGCCCAACGCCGAAAGCAGCTGCCGGCGCTCCAGGCTCATGGTTTCGGGCATGGTGAGGATCAGGGTGTACCCTTTTAGCGCGCACACAAACGCAAGGCCCACCCCGGTGTTGCCGCTGGTGGGTTCAATCACCGTGGCGCCTTTTTGCAAAAGGCCCTTTTGTTCGGCGTCTTCAATTAAAGCGAGCCCCACCCGGTCTTTGGCGGAACCCAGGGGGTTAAAAGCTTCGACTTTTGCGACGAGCTCTACCGGAAGGTGATAGAGCTCTTCCAGGTGGTGCAGCCGGACAAGCGGGGTATGGCCCACAAGGGAGGTCATATTATCATAAATTTTCATAGAGGCGTTCTCCTTTCCTTACTCTGCCGGTAAAAAGCGGCGCTATACATGTATTATACCGCACCCATAACGGGATGCAAAGCAAAAACAAGAAAACCCGCCCGGTTTTTTCATCAAAAATCATTGATTTTTGCCCCCGGTTCGAGTATGATAAGAATAGACATGTATGTACAACAAAGGTACACAGTCAAATCTTTCCGGCCCGGCCGGAAGGGAATTTTCTACAGGAGGAATGGTTTTTATGAATAACATGCCCAAAGTCAAAGTAGGCATTGTGGCCGTGAGCCGCGACTGTTTTCCCGAATCGTTGTCTGTGAACCGCCGGAAAGCGCTGGTAGAAGCGTACAAGGCGGCCTATGATGCCGATGATATTTACGAATGTCCCGTATGCATTGTGGAAAGCGAAATCCACATGGTGCAGGCGCTGGAAGATATCAAAAAAGCCGGGTGCAACGCGCTGTGCGTATACCTGGGGAACTTTGGCCCGGAAATTTCCGAAACGCTGCTCGCCAAGCACTTTGACGGCCCCAAAATGTTCGTAGCGGCGGCCGAAGAAGACGAAAACAGCCTGGTACAGGGCCGCGGCGATGCCTATTGCGGCATGCTCAACGCGAGCTACAACCTGAAACTGCGCAATGTGGGCGCGTACATCCCCGAATACCCGGTGGGCCTGGCCAGTGAATGCGCCGACATGATCCACGAATTTTTGCCCATCGCCCGTGCGGTCATCGCCCTGAGCGAACTGAAGATCATCTCCTTCGGGCCCCGTCCGCTGAACTTCCTGGCGTGCAACGCCCCCATCAAGCCCCTTTACAACCTGGGTGTGGAAATCGAAGAAAACAGCGAACTGGATCTGTTCGAAGCGTTCAATAAACATGCGGGCGACCCCCGTATTCCCGGTGTGGTCGAAGATATGGCCAAAGAACTGGGCGCCGGCAACACCAAGCCCGAAATCCTGCCCAAACTGGCCCAGTATGAACTGACCCTGCTCGACTGGATCGAAGAACACCGCGGCTACCGCAAGTATGTGGCCATCGCCGGCAAGTGCTGGCCCGCGTTCCAGACCCAGTTTGGCTTTGTGCCCTGCTATGTGAACTCCCGCCTGACCGGCCGCGGCATCCCGGTATCCTGCGAAGTGGATATCTACGGGGCGCTGAGTGAATTCATCGGTACGGTCGTGAGCCAGGATGCCGTCACCCTGCTGGACATCAACAACACGGTGCCGAACTTCATCTATGACCAGGACATCAGCGGCAAGTTCGACTACACGAAGAAAGACGTGTTCATGGGCTTCCACTGCGGCAACACCTGCTCCGGCAAGCTGTCCTCCTGCTCCATGAAGTACCAGATGATCATGGCCAGAAGCCTGCCCGAAGAAGTGACCCAGGGCACGCTGGAAGGCGACATCATCCCCGGCGACATCACGTTCTTCCGCCTGCAGAGCACGGCCGACTGCAAACTGCGCGCGTACATCGCCCATGGCGAAGTGCTGCCGGTTCCCACCCGTTCGTTTGGCGGCATTGGCATTTTTGCCATTCCGGAAATGGGCCGGTTCTACCGTCATGTGCTGATCGAAAAGAACTACCCGCACCATGGCGCGGTGGCGTTTGGCCATTACGGCAAGGCGCTGTACGAAGTGTTCAAGTACATCGGCGTACCGGTGGACGAAATCAACTTCAACCAGCCCAAGGGCATGCTGTATAAGGGCGAAAACCCCTTTGCCTAATGGGTGTTTGATAGGACCGATTGTGTCATAATAAAAGCAGGGCGGATGCAGTCCGTCCTGCTTTTTTCATTTCACAGGGGTTCGTCTTGACAAAAAGGGCGTTTCCCGTCATGATAAACAAAGAAAGGATGTGAGGTACCGTGGGAAAAGAAAGCCACCTGCTGCGCGGGCTGATGCGCACAACCCTGGACCCGGCCCGGGCCGTGGTACAGGTATTGGTGGCGTTGGGGTTCGGCCTTTGGCTGGTAGTAGACCCCGGACCGGCCGGCCGGGCACTGACGGCCGGGCTGGCGGTGCTTTTGCTGCTGACGGCCTGGAGCAACTACCGGGACATGGAACCGAAACGGAAAAAAGGCCGGGACCGGTGGCTCTTTTTCGGGACCACGGTGCTGGCGGTTTTGATGCTGGTGGTACCGGCGTATTTGGCGGCACCCGCCGGGGTGCTGTTCGGCGTGTGTTTTCTGGTGTTGGGGCTGGTGAGGGGCCTGTGCGCCGTGGAGTGTTGGCGCCGGGACTTGCCGGGCAAATTCCGGCACAGTTTGGCGGCCGTGGTATCCCTGGTATTTAGCGGGCTGCTGTTTTCGCACCCGGTCACCCGGCTTTTAAGCGTAGCGGTGCTGAGCGGCATCTATTTGCTGGTGTATGCAGGGCTGCTGCTCCTCGATGGGGCCGCCGAATGGCTGTTGCGCCGGCGGGGGCACACCGGTGTCCGGCGGCGGGTGCGGGTAGCACTGCCCATTTTTCTGGCGGCGCTGCTGCCCGGGCAGCTGGTGGATGATTTTAACGAATATTTCCGTACCCGGGACAACGAAGCCCCCTTGCCGGACTTTTCGGTCCAGCGGGGACAGGCCCAGGCGGAAGTCTTCATCCACCTGGTTAGCAAGGGGATGGGCCGCACCGGGCACGTGGATTTCCGGCTGGGGGATACGGTGTATTCTTATGGATGCTATGATGAAAGCTCTCACCGCCTGTTCGGCATGATCAGCGACGGCACGTTAGCCATTGCCCCGGTGGAACCCTACCGGCGGTATTGCCTGTCGTTCGAACGGAAAGTTTTGGTGGGGTTTGGGTTGCACCTGACCGAAGAGCAGGAAGAAACCGTGCGGCAAACCTTACAAGAGCTGCTCGCCAAAACGGAACCCTGGATGAGCGACGCCGAAAAAATGGAAAAAGGGCAGCTCCCCGCAGCCAAAAAGCGCCCCCGTGATGCTGCCAGCTTATTGTGGCGCGCCACCGGGGCCGAAATCCGCAAAGTTAAAGAAGGGCCATTTGCCACCTATTTTGCCCTGAACACCAACTGTGTGCAGCTGGCCGACACGATCCTGGGCCCCACGGGGCTGGATATCCTGGCGGTCAACGGGATCCCCACCCCCGGCAGCTACTATGCCATGCTCAACCGCCAGTTTGAGCGCGGATCCCCCACGGTGGTGTCCCGTACGGTGTATGCCGGCCGGCTCACCGGCGGCGCCAGGCCCCGGCGGGAAAAGCGCCCCCTTTCTTCATAACTTCCGCAAACAAAAAAGGCGCAAGCCCCTATTACAAGGGGCTTGCGCTTTTCCTTTACAGGTTTTTTAAGTGGCGCACATCCAGTGCCTCGGGGTCATACTGCTCAATGGCCGAAAGCACGGCGTCGGGCGTATCACACACTGCGTAGAGTTGCAAACAATCGGGCTTCATAAAGCCGGTGTCGGCCGTCGCTTTCAGTAAGTCCAAAATCCGGTCGTAATACCCTAGGGTATTCAAAATGACAATGGGTTTATTGTGGCGGCCCAGCTGCTTTAATGTGAGAATTTCGAAAAATTCTTCGTATGTGCCAATCCCCCCGGGCATCATGACAAACGCCTGGGACCGGTCTTCCATGAGCTGTTTGCGTTCCCGCATGGTGTGGGTGAACACCATTTCGGTGCAATCCTGGTACAGAATATCGTTGGTATCAAAAAAGCGCGGGGCAATGCCCACAATGGCGCCGTTTTCCCGGTGGGCGCCCCGGGCCGCGCCGCCCATCAAGCCCCAGGCCCCGCCGCCGAACACCAGCGTGTGGCCTCTTTTGGCGATGGCGGCGCCCAGCTCTTCGGCCGCTTCAATATACCGGCGGTCAATGGTTTCGCTGGCCGCGCCGTACACACAGATATGCATAACAAACACTCCTTTTTCCCGTTAGATACAAAGCATCACGACCATCATGGGGTAGGCCCAGCGCATGTTTTTGCGCACCAATAAGTACATAAGGCCATACAGCACCCCCATCACACACGACAGAATGCCCAGTAACAGATCCTGCTGGACGAGCAATTGGAAAAGCCCCCACAGGGCCCCGGTCAGAAAACCGCCCCAGGGCATGACGCGGTCGCCGCGCTTCATTTCGCCGGCTTTCTGGCCAAAGGCGATGAGCAGCAAAAACAGCGCCGCCTGGCAGAAAAGCCACAGGTACTGAAAGATAAATTCGAGGGCGTTGAGCTGGCGCAGTTTGTAGGCGATCAGGAACTCCCCACAGCTGAGGTAGTTATATCCGATCCCCAACAGGCACAAGGCGGCGGCCACCAACGCGGCTTTGCGGGAAGGCGTCTCCCGCGCACTGAGCGGGGCAAACTGGAAGCTCTTTTTGGATACCGCCAATAACGCCGCCGCGGCGCCCGCCCCGATCAGAGCGCAAAGTCCCCAATGCAGGCAGCAATACAGGGTTACATCGGTAAGCGACGGAAACAAAAAGGGCTCAATTAAATAGAGCATGATAAATTCAATTTCCAAGGCGCAAAACGCATATAACCCCAACGAAAGAAAATCAAAGGCTGAACGGGTAGATTTCATCGTATAGTAGGCTCCTTTTGGTTCGGCCAAGCCGATTTTCTTATCATAGTATCATATTCGCCGCCGGGTGGCAAGATACCCGGCGGCGAATAGAAAGGAGGGAAAACCCGTCAGCCAATGTCAAAAGCCGAACGGATATGAAGGCCCTGTGGCTGTCCCGAGAGGATGCGCACACGCTTTTCCTCCCCGGGGTTCAGGTCAAAGTAGTTGTCGGAAAGGACCCAGTCTTCCTGCTCGTTGAGCAGTTCCACCGCGTGGGCGTACGCTGTGGCGGTGACCACCAGTTCGTCCCCTTCCACCCGGCAGGTGATCTGGGGGTCCAGATAGCGGAAATATTTCGGCATGGAGAAAATGGCGGTGCCAAACGTGGTGCGCACGCCGTCTTCAATCATGCCGTAACTGACATAATCGGTGAACGGGTCCGCTTGGGGCAACGCCACTTCCGGCAGCCACACGGCGCTCATGGGCGGCACGGTGAGCGTTTGGGCCCCGCCGTCCTGCAGCACGTCGCCGGTGTTCCGGCGCAGCTGCCAATGTACCGTGACGGTCTTTTCCTGCCGGGTTTCGTTGCTGACATTTAAACGGATGCTCTGGCGGATGGGGTGCGGCTGGGCGTTGGGGTTAGGCTCCTGAGAGAGCATGCCCTCTTCGCAGCAGGACAGCAGCACCGGGCGGAAAAAGCGCTTTTCATAATAATGCAGTGCTTTCCACCGGCCAAAGTAATCGATGGAAGCCCACGACGCCACCGGCCAAATGTCGTTGAGCTGCCACACAATGGCCCCCATGCAGCGCCCGCGGTTCCGGCGCCAGTGTTCCACCCCATAGCGGATGGCTTCGGCGCTGAGCAATTGGGACGCGTACAGCAGCGTGGCAAAATCGGTGGGATACCAGAAGGTTTGGGCCATGTAATTCATAATTTTGCCGTTGGCAGCGTTATTGCGCTGGTGCTTTTCCATCACATAGGAAAAGATGTTGCGGTCTTCCGGTTCGGTAAAGCTTTCCACGGTTTTCAGCGTGGGGAAGGACTGGAACCCGAATTCCGACACATATCGGAAATAGTGGTTGCGGTAATCGGTAAAGGGCAAATTGCCGTGCCACACTTCCCAATAATGGACGTCGCCGCGGTTGGGGTCCCGGGGGTCGTCAAAATCGCCGCCGGACGAAGGGCTGGACGGCCAGTAAAAGGTGTTGGGGTCCAGCTGACGGAGCATGTGGGGGATGATGTATTCGTACAGCCGCACGTAGTTCCCCTTTTGCCACGGGGTCAGCCCGTAAATACCATCGTCGGTGAACTGTTCCATTTCGTTATTGCCGCACCACAGCCCCAAACTGGCGTGATGGCGCAGGCGGCGGATGTTGTCGGCAAATTCGGCGCGCACGTTTTCTTCAAACGCTTCCGTCAAATTATAGTTGGCACAGGCAAACATAAAGTCCTGCCACACCACCAGCCCCAGTTCGTCGCAGGCATCATAAAACCAGTCGTCGGGGTAATGGCCGCCGCCCCATACCCGGATGGCGTTGTGATGGGCCAGCACGGCCTGCTGCAAAAGATGGCGGGTGCGCTCTTCGCTGCGGCGGGGGAACAGGTTGTCTTCGGGGATATAATCGGCGCCCATGGCAAAAAATGAAACGCCGTTGACAGTGGTGGCAAAGCTTTCGCCCCATTCGTCTTTTTCGATTTTCATGGTTAGGGTGCGCAGCCCAATGCGCCGCTGCCAGGTGTCCACCGGTTGCCCACCGGCCAGCAGCGTGACGGTCAGGGTGTAAAGCGGCTGTTCGCCCAGCCCGTTGGGCCACCACAGCTGCGGGTTTTCGACCACCAGGGTGCTCGGGCTATTGGCAAGGTGTTGCCGGGTGCCGTCGGGCGCTGTCAGGGTGACCTCATACGAAAGGGCGGCACCGGTTATATTTTCAATTTCGGGCGATAGTTCCAACGTGACCGCGCCGTTTTCGTGCCGCTGGGTCACATATACGCTATAAAGGCGGCCTTCTTCCACCCCCACAAGGGAAATAGGGCGCCAAATGCCCGCATCGGGCAGGCGGGGGCCCCAGTCCCACCCGAACATGCAGTGGGCCTTGCGCAAATTGGGGAACCCTTTCATGCATTCGTCGCTGCCGCCGGCATGGGGCGGCAGGTCCCGTTCCCGAATGGTGCGGGTGGGGGAATCAAACAAAATGGTGAGCTCGTTGCCGGTGGGCTTTAAAAACTTTTTGACATCGAATTCATAGGTGCGGTGCATGTTGTCGGTTTGCGCAACCGGTTGGCCGTTGAGGGTGAGCGTCGCGACCGTATCCAGCCCTTCGCAGCGCAATAGCAGCCGGGTGCAGCCGAACAGCTCCTCCGGTACATCAAAATTTTTGCGGAACCAATAGTCTTTTTCCATCAGGGGCAGGGCTTTGTTTTCGTTATCCCGCCAATAGGGGTCATCCATTTTGCCGTTTTGCAGCAGTGTCATATACACCGAACAGGGGACATCCCCCGCGGATAGCCAACAGGAAGAGCCTTTTTCGGCCATGTACCAGTCGTGTTTTAGGTCAAAAATCTTCATCGTTCCGTGCTCCTTTAACTTAAAAAATCATATAAATTTAAGTAAAATACTTAAACCATTTTGCTTGCATTATAGTATAAAAAGAGGGAAAAAGCAATGGAAGGGGGCGGAATTTAGTAAGGTTTTGCGAAAAAAGAGCTGGTTCTTCTGGTACCAAAAAAATGGCCAAACCCAAAGAAACTTTGTCCATTTTGCGATTCTCTTTGGCGATATGGATAAAAAACGCAGAATATATTTCAGAGATTCTAAGATAATGCGGAAAGAACGGGCTTTTTTCGTGTTGAATCTGCCATTTTCCTATGGTATAATTTGACCATATCAAGAAACAGGCTATCCGGCGTACCTTTCCCGTCCGGATTGGTGGAACTTTCTGCGAGTAAAGGAGTGTTATTCTTATGGCGATGAAAAAAAGCAGCGCCCTGAATGGCAAAGTATTTATATTTGTAAACGCAAAAACCGGTATGACCCTGACGGCTTGGGAAAAACCCGACGGTTCGGTGGCCGCTGAAATGTCCGAAAAAGAAGGTCTTATCAACCAGCAGTGGAAAGTGGAAGCTGACGGCGAAGAAACCTTCCGGCTGGTAAATGAAGCGTACGGCAAAGTGCTGGACGTGATGTACATGGGGCAGGACAACGGGACACCGGTCCATCTGTGGGACAAGAGCGAAGGCGCTACCCAGCTGTGGAAGATGAATGCCCAGCGCGGCGGCCGCTGCCAGCTGATCCATGCGGAAAGCGGACGGGTGCTGGATGTCATCGCCATGAGTGAAGAAGAAGGCGCCGGGCTGCAGATTTGGGACGCGACGGAAGGCGAAACCCAGGTTTGGAAAGCCGTGGAAAAGAAGCCCGAAGGTGCGAAAAAACCGGCGAGAAAGCCCTGTGCCAAAAAGGCGGCAACGGCAAAAGAACCGGCCGCTGTGAAGGAAGAAACGGGCAAAGCCGCGCAGGCGCCGGCCGCGAAAACGGCCGCAAAGCCGGCCGCGAAAAAGCGCGCGACCCGTAAAACAAAGAAATAAGAAGGAAACAGACCCGGTGCTCCTTTTCACAAAGAGGAGCACCGGCACAGCCAGTAGGACCTTTGGGAAAGGACTGGCGTATTCCTTTATCTTTTTTCACCGCAGGAATCGAAAACAGTGCGAAACGCTGTTGCGCCTGCGGTTTTCTTTTTCCGGGATGAATTCAGTTCCGAGGAAAATGAAAACAAGAGCCAGAGGCGGCATGAGTATGGAAAATTTATATGGGTCTGATGGCAGGGCATAGGGGTGGCCTACTGTTTCCCTGTACGCAATGGGAGGAGAAAAGGAGATGTTTGATCACGTCAATTTATTTTCCGTTACACTGCGGCTTGCCTTATCCCTGGTGATGGGCGGCCTGTTGGGGATGGAACGGGAGCAAAAGCAGCGCCCGGCGGGTTTTCGCACCTACATGTTGGTTTGTATGGGTTCGGCGCTGGTGATGCTCACCGGGCAGTATGTGGCCGAAAGCATGAATATGGACGATGTCATGCGCATGGGGGCGCAGGTTGTCAGCGGCGTGGGCTTTTTGGGCGCCGGGACCATCATTGTGACCGGTCATCAGCAGGTAAAAGGGTTGACAACGGCGGCCGGGATTTGGGCGTCGGCCTGCTTGGGGCTGGCGGTTGGCATTGGATTTTATAGCGGGGCCATTGTGGGATGCGCTTTAATCCTGCTGGTGTTAAAGGGGTTCCACTTTTTGGAGCAGCGGATTTCCCAGCGATCCCGGGTGATCAATGTTTTTGCCGAACTGGAAAGTTTGAGCGATTTGGGGATCCTGCTGCAGACCGCGCGGAAGAATTTTTTAACCGTGACCAATGTGGACATCAGCTGGAATAAGAAAAAATCAACCGAAATCGTAGTGCTGTTTTCAGTGGGATAGCAGGGTGAGCACAGCCACGAGAGCGTGTTACCTATGCTGCAAGCGATTCCCGGTGTGAAGTGCCTGGAAGAATACTGAAACATACGAAAAACACCCGCCCGGGATAAATTCCGGGCGGGTGCTTTTTGTGATTGGATAGGACGGCGTACAGGGGGCGGGACGGTACAGCCGGGATGTTCTTTTTGAAAAAGGGAAGACAAAAAGCAGCCTTTTTTCAATTTTGTCTTGCATTTTGCGCTTTCGCTTGCTACTATGAACCCACAAGGAGGCGATTGGATTCGTATGATGGCAATTGATGATGTGATTCGAAAGACGCTTTATACCTCGTCCCCTGAGCAGTGGGATTTTCGGTATGATCTTGTCCATGCCGGTAACGGCACGTGGCGCTTCAAATTCCAAGTGACCCCCCGTCAGGAAACACCGGGCGAATGGGAAGTGGGCTTCCGGCTGCCGGGAACGGATGTGCACTTTTTCTGGCATCCCAATGTGGGGCGCGATTTGCGGCTGCGCAATGTGTGGGAAGACAATGTGCCCACCATGACATCCGTAGGGGCACCCGTGTTCTGTTTGCTGGATGGGAACGGCGAAAACCGGCTGACGGTGGCCGGGTCGGAAACGAAAAAGCCGCTTTGCTGGTGCGTCAGCGAAGAAGAGGAATCCGCCGGGTTTGTGGTACGGGTGCGCTACCCTGCCGATTGCTTTGCAAAGGGCCAAGTGTGGAAAAGCGAATGGATGCTGGATGAACGGACTATGTCCCTGCCCCGGGTACTGCGCACGGTGCAGCTATACTGGGAAGAGGAATGCGGGAAAACCCCCATGGAAACGCCGCCCCAGGCGCTTGAAAGCGTGTATTCTACGTGGTATTCCTACCATCAATACGTAACGGCCGAAGCCGTGGAAAAGGAGTGCCGCCTGGCGAGCGTTCTGGGCATGAAAACCGTGATTTTGGATGACGGCTGGCAGACGGGGAACGAAACCCGCGGGTATGAATACTGCGGCGATTGGGACGTGTACGAGCCGAAATTCCCGGATATGAAAGCCCATGTGCAGCGCGTGCACGACATGGGCATGAAATACGTGGTATGGTTCAGCGTGCCGTTTGTGGGGAAGTTTAGCCGGGTGTTCCCCCGGTTCCAAAATAAGCTATTGCATTTTCAGGAAGACCGGGGCGCCGGGGTACTGGATCCCCGTTACCCGGATGTACGGGACTATCTCGTCTCGATTTATAAAGACCGGATGCAGGCGTATGGCTGGGACGGGTTAAAGCTGGATTTTATCGACGAATTCCACATGTGGGACGATACGCCCGCCTTTCTGCCCGGCATGGACTGCGCCTGTGTACAGGAAGGGGTCGAAAAGCTGATGACCGCCGTGCGGGAAGCGGTGCTTTCGGTGTGCCCACATGCCATGATTGAATTCCGTCAGCGGTATATCGGGCCGGACATGCGCCGGTTTGGCAATATGTTCCGTGTGACCGATTGCCCCATGGATTTGCTGTGCAACCGCACGGGCATTGTCAATTTGCGCATGCTCAGCGGGGATACGGCGGTGCACAGCGACATGTTGCAGTGGCACCCCAGTGTAAGCGCACAGGAAGCGGCCCGGCAGATTTGGAACGTGCTGTTTGGGGTGGTGCAAATTTCGGTACGCCTTGAAGAAATGAGCTCCGAACAGGAAAAAATGCTGCGGTTTTTGCTGCGGTTCCGCGAGGAAAACCGGGATATTTTGCTGCACGAGCGGCTGCATGTACAGAACCCAGCGGGGCTGTACCCCGTGGTGTGGGCCATGGGTCCGGGCCGGGTGATCGCTTTGTGCAGCGAAAGCCACACGGCGGCCTGCTTGCCGGCAGAAAAGAGCTTGTGCCTTGTCAATGCGTCAGGGCGGCCCCAGACGCTTTTGCAGCTGCAGGATAGCGGACGGTATCGTGTGACGTTTTACTCCTGCCAGGGGGACCGGTGCGGGGAAAGCACCATCGCCCTGAAGGCGGGGGACGTGGTTTCCCTGCCGGTCCCGGTCTGCGGTTTGGCTGAACTACAGTTTGCCGAGTAAAGAAGAAAGAGAGAAAGCCCCCGGCCCCCCGCCTTTTAAATGAACCGCCCCTGTAAAAACGGACAATAGACAAAGTACCCCCTGATGTAGGAAAA
>CAKNOA010000011.1 GCA_930990065.1 uncultured Clostridia bacterium
TTTTCCCATAGTAATACCCCCTGATGTAGTACTTCTATTTTCCTACATCAGGGGGTACTTTGTCTATTGTCCGTTTTTACTGGACCTGTTCACCGGAAAAAGCGGGGATTTTCTTTTACAAACGATTTATTTCGCCAGAGCTACCAGGGCTTCGGGCAGTTCTTCTTCCCCGGCCGAAACCGACAGGGTAATGGTGGTGTTGGCGCTTTCAGCCAGCACTTTCAGTTTGGCCACCAGTTTTTCCAGGGCTGCGATGTCCTGGCCAATGATCTTCAGCGTGGAATCGATGAAAATATCGGTCACATCGTAGTTCCCGGCGCAAATCCCGCTGACAAAACCGAACATGGCGTCCGCCCCGCTGATCGCGTAGGCATCCGTATCGATCAAACGAGCTTTGTGCGAAATATCATAGGTCAGTTTCAAACCTTTCTCGATAACGACCACGTTGCCGCTGGATTTTACCACCGCTTCGTTGGCGTGTTCGATCAGTTTTTTGGTTTTGCCGGATCCTTTCTTGCCGATGAGTAAGGTGATCATGCAAACTCCTCCTTAAATATTGATGATTTCCCTATTTTTTGGAAAGACAAAGCAAATGGTACACGGGCCGGAGCCACCGCTCAGGACAGCCGGGCTTCCAGCGCCGCACGGGCTTCTTCGTAACCCGGTTTCCCCAGCAGGGCAAACATGTTCTTCTTGTAGCTTTCCACGCCGGGCTGGTTGAACGGGTTCACCGCCAGCATATACCCGGAAATGGCGCAGGCTTTTTCGAAGAAATAGATGATATGGCCCAGGGTATTTTCCGAAAAATCGGGGGCCGTAATCACACCGCTGGGCGTGCCGCCGTCGGCGTGAGCCAGCACGGTGCCTTCAAACGCTTTGCGGTTGACATACGACATGGTCTTGCCCTGCAGGAAATTCAGGCCATCCACGTTTTCGGGGTCATAGCCAATGGTGATTTCGTGTTTGGGTTTTTCAAACTGCATCACCGTTTCGAACAGGATACGGCTGCCGTCCTGGATGAACTGGCCCATGGAGTGCAGGTCGGTGGAGAAAATCACCGAAGCGGGGAACAGGCCCTTGTGGTCTTTGCCTTCGCTTTCGCCGTACAGCTGTTTCCACCATTCATTCATCATGGCATAGCAGGGTTCATACGCTACCATAATTTCCACGCTCTTGCCTTTGCGCAGCAGGATGTTGCGCACAGCGGCATAGCGGTAGCAATCGTTTTTGGCCAGATCGGGATCATCATACAGGGTTCTGGCTTCGGCAGCGCCCTGCATCAGCGCGTCGATGTCGGCCCCACACACGGCGATGGGCAGCAGGCCCACAGCGGTGAGCACCGAGTAACGGCCGCCTACATCATCCGGCACCACAAAGGTTTCGTACCCTTCGCGGTCAGCCAGCTGTTTTAACGTGCCCTTGGCGCGGTCGGTGGTGCAGAAAATGCGTTCTCTGGCGCCTTCTTTGCCATATTTCTTTTCCAGCAGTTCACGGAACACACGGAACGCGATGGCCGGTTCCGTGGTGGTGCCGGATTTGCTGATCATGTTGATCGAAACGTCTTTGCCTTCGCACAGGCTGATCAGTTCCGCCAGCGAGCTGGAGCTGATGCTGTTGCCGCAGTAATAAATAGCGGGCGTATCTTTAGCCAGTTCGTTGTACCGGTCGGATTTCAAAAATTCGATCGCGGCCCGGGCCCCCAAGTAGGAACCGCCAATGCCGATGACGACAAACACATCGGAATTGCTGCGGATCTTTTCCGCTGCCTTTTTAATGCGGGCAAATTCTTCTTTATCGTAATTGACAGGCAGATCTACCCAACCCAGGAAATCGTTGCCCTGGCCGCTGCCGTTGTGGAGCGTTTCATGGGCCGCTTTTACCTGCGGGGCGATCGCATCGTATTCTTCCTTGCTAATGAACGAATCGAGATAGCGAGTTTCATATTTCAGTGCCATACCTTGGCCTCCTCTGTTGTTGAATAACCTTGGGGGTTATTTGAGTATATTGTACAATATTTGCCATGGATTTGCAAGGCGGCACGGAAGTTTTATTTATAATTTTCGTAAAAAATCAGAATGTCCCTAAATTTTCCAAAAGAAGAAAAAAGATTTTATCCCAACTGACCGCCTCTATCTCCCGGGCGGCATAAACCGGTAAAGACACCAGTTCGGTTTCGCCCAAGGTGATGGTCACGCTCCCCAAAATGGTCTTGGTGTCCACCGGGGCCGGTATGCTTTCGGGCAGGTTGACGGTTTGCTTCAGTTCCTCGTCCCGCCCCTTTTCGATCAGCAGCGGCGGACAGGCTTCCACTTTTAGGGCCACTTCCGATTCCATCCCGCCGGTCACCGGCAAAGACCCCACATCGGCAATCTCCGGCTGTACCGTACTCCACCCGGCAAATCCGGTATCCAATAACGTGGCCGCCTCCGAAAAGCGCAGAGCGGATGTTTCGGCCCCCAGCACCACGGCAATTAACGTCATGCCGTCCCGCTGGGCCGTGGCGGTGATGCAGCTACCCGCCTGGGAGGTCGTGCCGGTTTTCAGCCCTGTAATGCCCGTATAGGTGCGGATCAAGCGGTTGGTGTTCACCAATTGCGTGGCGCCGTCCCGCACGGAATCCATCCAGGTGGTGGTATAGCGGAAAATCGTTTCATGGCGGATCAGTTCCCGGCTCATCAGCGCCACATCATACGCCGACGATACGTGCCCTTCCTCATCCAGGCCACAGCAGTTTTTAAAAACCGTGTCGTTCATCCCCAGTTCTTTGGCCCGTTCGTTCATGCGCTGCACAAATGCCTCTTCGCTGCCGGCGATCTTTTCCCCCAGGGCCACGGCGGCATCGTTGGCACTCATAATCACCACTGCTTTGAGCATGTCGTCCACGGTCATGGTTTCCCCTTCTTTCAGCCAAATATCCGAACCGCCCATCCCCGCCGCATGGGCGCTGGCGGTGACGGTATCGGTCAGGGAAAGCCGTCCGCTGTCGATCTCCTCCATAATGAGCAGCAAGGTCATCACTTTGGTCACGGAGGCAATGGGCCGCGCCTCATGGGCATTTTTTTGGAATAACACCTGTCCGGTGCCCTCTTCCATCAGTACCGCCGCCTTGGCTGTGAGTTCATCGGCGCTGACGGCCGAAACCGGCAGGCTACCTGCGCCACCTAACAGGGCCAGTGCCATTAGCCCGCCCAATACTTTTCGTCCCACGCGCTTCATATTTTGTTCCCCCTTTTGATTTTGCAAAATACAGACCGTTTTTTCTGCCGTATCTATATGAAAACCCGGGGGCAAATATTTTTCGTGTTACCCACAAAAAAGGCCGGGCTGCGCTTTCTTTTTCGAAAACGCAATCCGGCCTTTTGCCGCTTTCTTTGCTATAAGATAATGCAAGATATAAGAAGGGCCCTCTTTACCTGCGCACAGGGATTCCCTGCTGATGGAGGTATTCTTTTAAATCGGGAATCGAAATCTCCCCAAAATGGAACAAACTGGCGGCCAAGACCGCATCGGCCCCGCCTTTTGTAAAGGCGTCGGCAAAATGGCTCATGGCGCCCGCCCCGCCGGAGGCAATCACCGGCACCGGCACAGCATCGGCCACGGCCTGGGTCAGCGGAAGGTCATACCCGTTCTTTACCCCGTCACAGTCCATGCTGGTGAGTAAAATCTCCCCGGCTCCCCGCTCGACGGCTTCTTTGGCCCACAAAACGGCATCCCGGCCGGTGTCCACACGGCCGCCGTTGAGGTACACCGTCCAGCCGTCCCCGTCCGGGCGGTGCCGGGCATCAATGGCGCACACCACACACTGGCTGCCAAATTTCTGGGCTGCTTGGGTCAGCAAATCCGGGTTTTTCAGTGCCGAAGAGTTAACCGAAACTTTGTCGGCCCCGGCCGCCAATAACCGGTGGAAATCCTCCACCGACCGGATGCCGCCCCCCACGGTAAACGGGATAAAAATGGTCGAAGCCACTTTTTCCACAATATCAATCATAATGTCCCGGGCATCGGACGAAGCGGTAATATCCAGCAATACCAGTTCGTCGGCACCTTCCGCGTCGTACCGGCGGGCTGCCTCCACCGGATCACCGGCGTCGCGCAAGTTGACAAAATTGGTTCCCTTGACAACCCGGCCGTTTTTCAGATCCAGGCAAGGGATGATCCGCTTGGCATACATTAGCAGCTCCCCTCCTTTTGTACCCTTGCATCCCGGGCTAACCCGGCAAAATTCCGCAAAATCGTAAGCCCTGTGCCCCCACTTTTTTCCGGGTGGAACTGGGTGGCAAGCAGGTTCCCTTTGGCAACGGCGGCGTGGAACGGCAGGCCGTATTCGGCGATGGCGGCCACCGCTTCGTTATCGTCACACTGTAAATAATAGGAATGTACAAAATAGACATACGCGTCTTCCGGCAGACCCGCAAATAATGGGCTGCTCTTTGGAAAATGCAGGGAATTCCACCCGATATGCGGAATTTTCAGTCCCATATCCGAAGGAAAGCGTACCACTTTTCCCGGTAATAGGTTCAGCCCTTTGACCCCAGGGGATTCTTCGCTTTCGGCAAAGAGCAGCTGCAGCCCAAGGCAAATGCCCAAAAACAGCCGCCCGCTGGCCACAAAATCACAAATGGGCCCGATGAGCCCCGACCGGGTCAGCGACGCCATGGCATCGCCAAAAGCCCCTACCCCCGGCAGCACCGCCGCCGACGCCTGCCGCAACACCGCGGGGTCCCGGGTGACACAGGTTTCGCACCCGATAAACTGCAGGGCTTTTTCCACATTGCGGATATTCCCGGCATCATAGTCGATTACGGCGATCATGCATGGTCCCTCCTGATTTCTTTCGTTAACGTGATAAAGCATGTCTGATTATAGCATAAGGGCCTCCTATGATGCAAGATGCAGGATGAAAAAATTCATCCTGCATGCTTTTTACGATTCTGCTTTGTCCTCTTCTTCCCAGGCCCGGCAGCGTTCCACCGCTTTGTGCCATTTTTTCAGCATATAGGTGCGGTACCCGTCGCCCTGTACCGGTTCGTACGTCTTTTTACTGCGCCACAGCCCGGCCAGCTCTTCCAGGGAATCCCACACCCCCACAGCCAGCCCGGCCATCATCGCGGCCCCCAGGGCGGTAGTCTCCAAACACACCGGCAGGCACACCGTGCGGTTGAGCAAATCGGCTTGGGTCTGCATCAAAAAGCGGCTTTTGCTGGCGCCGCCGTCCACACGCAATTGGGGGATTTTGACCCCCGCATCTTCTTCCATGGCGTGGAACAGATCGCAGCTTTCCAAATCGATACTTTCCAGCACCGCTCTCGCCAAATGGGCATTAGTAGTACCCCGGGTCATGCCGAAGAACGCGCCCCGGGCGTACATATCCCAGTAGGGGGCCCCCAGCCCCGTGAAGGCCGGAACAAAGTACACCCCGCCGTTATCTTCCACGCTTTCCGCCATCAGGTCGGCCTGGGACGGTTTGTCGATCATGTGCAGTTCATCCCGCAGCCAGTTGATCGCGCTGCCGGCATTAAACGCGCTGCCTTCCAGGGCATAGGTGGTCTTGTCGCCGATCTGCCAGGCTATGGTGGACAACAGCCCATGCCGGCTGGTGATGGGTGTTTCGCCGGTATTCATCAGCACAAAACACCCGGTGCCGTATGTATTTTTCGTCATCCCTTTTTCAAAGCAGCACTGTCCGAACAGCGCCGCGTGCTGGTCCCCGGCGATCCCGGCAATGGGAATGGCCCGGCCCAGTACGCTTTCGCTGCATGTACCCACAATGCCGCTGCTGGGGACCACTTCGGGCAGGGCGCTGCGGGAAATTTGCAGCATGGAAAGTAATTCATCGTCCCACGAAAGC
This sequence comes from uncultured Clostridia bacterium, assembly GCA_930990065.1. Taxonomy (GTDB): domain Bacteria; phylum Bacillota; class Clostridia; order Oscillospirales; family Acutalibacteraceae; genus Heritagella; species Heritagella caecorum. The sequence goes on from CAKNOA010000011.1 coordinate 5,849, forward strand.
GTATGAATATTGAAAAGCAACGTGCGGCTGGCGTTGGTTACATCGGTTACATAGCGTTTTCCTTCCGTCAGGGAGTAAATTAGCCAGGTATCCACCGTACCAAACCGCAGCCGGCCTTTTTCCGCCAGATCCCGGGCCGCCGGGATGTGGTCGAGAATCCATTTCATTTTGGTACCCGCAAAATAGGCATCCAAAATCAGCCCGGTCTTTTCCCGGATCATAGGTTCATACCCCTTTTGCCGCAATTCTTCACAAATAGAAGCCGTGCGGCGGCACTGCCACACAATCGCGTTGCACACGGGCAGCCCCGTTTTGCTGTCCCATGCCAGGGTCGTTTCCCGCTGGTTGGTGATGCCAATAGCTGCAATATCCTCAAGGTCCACTTTGGCGTCCTGCACGGCTTCCCGCATGGCGCGCAGCTGGCTGGCCAGGATGGTCACCGGGTCGTGTTCCACATACCCGGGCTGGGGGTAAATTTGCGGGAATTCTTCCTGCCCTTTCCCCACAATGGCCCCAAATGAATCGAATACAATAGCGCGGGAACTGGTTGTCCCTTGATCCAGGGCCAGAATGTATTGCCCCATTTTCATCACACGACACTCCTTTCTAACTGAAAGACGGTTCTGCACGGGCAAAACCATCCGGCAGGCACAGGTAAGGTTTGACAAACTCTGTGCTGTACGTATATAATGCTTTTATTGCTGTTTTTCGGGAATTTTTCCCCCAAAAAGAACTGTTTTGGCTACAGAGGAGGAACAAAAACATATGGTGGATACCATCGCTCTGGTCGGCATTGCCGTCGGCCTTTCTATGGATGCGTTTGCCGTCAGCGTGACAAACGGCGCCGTACAGAAAAAAGTAACGCCGTCCATGGCTTTGCGCATGGCCGGTTTTTTTGGCTTCTTTCAGGGGTTCATGCCGTTTCTCGGTTGGCTGATCGGCAAAGCCGGGGAAAGCTTTATCGGCAGCATTGACCACTGGATTGCTCTCATTCTGCTGGGCTTTATCGGCATTCAAATGATCGTGGAATCCCGCCGCAAGGACGAAGACAGCGAACCGGATGAACTCAATGTCCGGCGCCTGACCGCCCTGGCCATTGCCACCAGCATCGATGCGTTGGCCACCGGCATCATTTTGCCCACGGCAGTGCGGGCCAACACGGTGCCGCTGATGGTACTTTCGGTCTGTCTGATAGCCGTGATCACGTTTATTCTCTGCCTTGTGGGCGTATGGGTCGGCAAAAAATTCGGCGATTTGCTGTCCGATAAAGCCGAACTGCTGGGGGGCATCGTACTGGTGCTCATCGGTGTGAAAATTTTCTGCGACCACATGCTGGGGTAAAACCTGGTTACCCCAGCATTGTTTCTATATTCTACCACAGTTTTGCCCCACTGAAAAGAAATTTGTGGAAAAAGCGAATAAGATTTTTCGCAGCCGCCGTCTTCTTTTTCTTTGCCCGAAAAAGCGGATGGTGGCTGCGTTTTTTCTTGCTAAAGCGCGGCAAAGATGGTATACTGAAAGTCAAATCTGCATTTTGGAGGCTCTTTACTTGCAAATTCCGCCAAAATGCCAGGGGAAAACCCCCAAATTGACTAAAAAGCAAAAGCCAAACCGCTTTTGTGAAAGGAGTATTTTCGATGAACGAGACCACTGTTTCTTTCCGCCCCAATGCTTACCGGTCATGCCTGTGTAATGGTGTGAACGAAAATCTCACCGGCCAGAATGTGCGCGTAGCGGGTTGGGTCGAAAATATTCGGGATCACGGCGGTGTACAATTTTTAGACCTGCGCGATCAGTACGGCGTGGTACAGGTTGTGGTACACGACGACAGCCTCTTGCATCCGGTCACCCGGGAATGTGTTGTTTCCGTATTTGGCCAGGTTATTTTGCGCGACGAAGACACCATCAACCCGAAAATCAGCACCGGTACGGTGGAAGTCGCCGCCCAGTCGATCACCGTTCTGGGCAAATGCGTAGAGAGCCTGCCCTTTGAACCGGCCGTGTCCACCGAAACCAGAGAAGATGTGCGGCTTCGTTACCGCTTTTTGGATTTGCGCAACGAAAAAATGCGGGACCGCATGATACTGCGTTCCAAGGTCATTTCGTACCTGCGCCATAAAATGGAAGACCTGGGCTTTATGGAAATGCAAACGCCCATTCTCTCTACCTCGTCCCCGGAAGGCGCGCGGGATTACCTGATCCCCAGCCGCAAACACCACGGGAAATTTTACGCGCTGCCCCAGGCGCCCCAAATTTTTAAACAGCTTTTAATGGTATCGGGCTTTGACCGGTATTTCCAAATTGCCCCGTGCTTCCGCGATGAAGACGCCCGGGCCGACCGGTCTCCCGGGGAATTCTACCAGCTGGACTTCGAAATGGCCTTCGCTACCCAGGAAGATGTATTCGCGGTGGCCGAAGACGTGCTGTCTTCCACCTTTCAAAAGTTTTCGTCCCTGCCGGTTACCCCGGCGCCGTTCCCCCGCATCACGTACCGGGACGCCATGCTCACCTATGGTACCGATAAACCCGACCTGCGCAACCCGCTGAAGATTATCGATTTGAGCGACATGTTCGTCGATTCGGCTTTTAAGCCCTTCTGCAACAAGACGGTGCGGGCCATCAACGCCCCGGGCTGCGGCCGCCAGAGCAAAAAGTTTTATGAAAACATGGGCAAATTCGCCACGTCCATCGGCATGATGGGCCTTGGCTATTTAAATGTCAAAGAAGACGGCAGTTATAAAGGGCCCATCGACAAGTTCCTGTCGGATGAACAGCGGGAAGAACTGCGCCGCCGCGCCAATTTGAAACCCGACGACGTGATTTTCTTCATCGCCGACGAACCCCGCATCGCCCCCCGGCTGGCCGGGCTGGTGCGCACGGAACTGGGCGAGAAGCTGGGCCTGATCGACAAAGACCGGTTTGCCTTCTGCTTTATTGTGGATTTCCCCATGTACGAAATCGACGAAGAAACCGGCAAATTGGTTTTCACTCACAACCCCTTCTCCATGCCGCAGGGCGGCCTGCAGGCGCTGGAAAGTGAAGACCCGGAATCGATTCTTGCCTATCAATATGATATTGTCGTCAACGGGGTGGAACTGTCTTCCGGCGCCGTTCGTAACCACGACCGTGAGATCATGGTCAAGGCCTTCAGCCTGGCCGGTTACACGGAAGACGATTTGAAAGAAAAATTCGGCGCGCTCTATAACGCCTTTGGGTACGGCGCTCCGCCCCATGCCGGTATGGCCCCCGGCGTCGACCGCATGGTCATGCTGCTGGCCGGCGAAGAAAACATCCGCGAAGTCATTGCGTTCCCGCTCAACAGCAACGCCCAGGATCTGCTCCTGGGTGCTCCCACGGCCGTCACGGAACAGCAGCTGCGGGAAGCCCATATCCGGATTCGGTAACGGTTGGAAGGAGGGTCTTTATTTTGGCTGCCAAAGTAACAAAAGAAGAGCTGCGGCAAATTGCTACGCTCAGTAAACTATTTATCCCCGAAGAGGAAGAAGAAAACCTGTTGCGGGAAATGGAATCGATTATCGCCTTTGCCGATACGGTCAATGAAGCAGTGGCGAACACCGACACATCCTTTGATGCGGTCACACCGCTTTGCAATGTGTTCCGGGAAGACGAGGTTATGCCCTCCATGCCCCAGGAAGACGTACTGAAAAACGCCCCTGAAGCCGCCAATGGCAGCTTTCTGGTGCGTCCGCGCCGGTGAAAGGAGGAAATCGCGTGGCATCCATTACACAACTGCACACCATGCTGAAAAGCCGGCAGATTTCCTGCCAGGAACTGACACAGCAGTACCTGTCGGCCATTGAAAAAGATAACGGGGCACTGCATGCCTATGTGCATGTAACCGCCGAAACCGCACTGGAAACCGCCAAAAAGGTAGACGAAAAAATTGCCTCGGGGCAGGAGATTGCGCCTTTAGCGGGTATCCCCATGACACTGAAAGATAACCTGTCTACCCGCGGGCTTTTGACCACCTGCTGTTCCCGCATCCTGGAAGGGTACCGCCCGGTGTATGACGCTTCCGTGTGGGAGATGCTGCAAAAGCAGGACGCCGTCCTGCTGGGCAAAACGAACATGGACGAATTTGCCATGGGGTCTTCCAGCGAAACGTCGTGTTACGGCGGCAGCTGCAACCCCCATGACACCGGTCATGTGGCCGGTGGTTCGTCCGGCGGCGGCGCAGCGGCGGTGGCCGGGAACCTAGCGGTGTACGCCCTGGGCAGTGACACCGGCGGTTCCATCCGCCAGCCGGCTTCGTTCTGCGGCATTGTGGGGTTAAAACCCACCTATGGCGCGGTATCCCGGTACGGGCTTATCGCCTATGCTTCGTCGTTTGACCAGATCGGCCCCTTGACCGGCTGTGTGGAAGACGCCGCTTTGCTGTTTGACGCCATCAGTCAAAAAGATGACCGCGACAGCACCTGCTGTGGCGCAAAGGAAAAGACGCTGCCTCACCTGCACGATGATATCCGGGGCATGAAGATCGGCGTACCGAAAGAGTACTTTACCGGCCTTTCCGAGGATGTGGAAAAAGCCCTCGAAAACGCCCAGGAAGCGTTCCGGTCCCTGGGGGCGGAACTAATTCCCCTTTCCATGCCGGCCCTTGCCCAGGCGCTGCCCGTCTATTATATTCTGGTGTGCGCCGAAGCGTCTTCCAACCTGGGGCGGTACGACGGCATCCGCTATGGCTACAAGGCCCCCCATTACGACAGCATTCACGATATGATGTGCCGCACCCGCAGCGAAGGCTTTGGACGTGAAGTACAGCGCCGGATCCTGCTGGGCACCTATGTGCTCAGTTCCGGGTATTATGACGCCTATTATAAAAAAGCCCAACAGCTGCGCGGCGCGATTATCGCCGCCTTTGATGAGGCGTTTGCTACCTGCGATCTGCTAGTAGCCCCCACGGTGCCCACCACCAGTTTCCCGCTGAATTTTACCAAGCAGGACCCGGTGCTCACCTACCAAACCGATATTTGCACCGTGCCGGTGAACATCGCCGGGCTGCCCGGCCTTTCCCTGCCCTGCGGGTATGACGGGGCGGGGCTGCCTGTTGGCGTGCAGCTCATTGCCGGGCGGTTTGAAGAAGCGCGGCTTTTGTCGGCCGCGTATCACCTGGAACAGGCCCTTGGCTGCCAGAAAAAAACACAATGGGGGGTACAGCTGTGAAATACGAACTTGTCTGCGGGCTGGAAACCCACGTGGAACTGTCCACCAAAACCAAAATTTTCTGCGGGTGCACCACCCAGTTCGGCGGTGAACCCAACACCCACTGCTGCCCGGTGTGCATCGGGCTGCCGGGCACGCTGCCCAAACTGAACCGCCAGGTAGTGCGCTATGCCGTCATGGCCGGGCTGGCCACCCACTGCACCATTGCGCCCATTGCCAAAATGGACCGCAAAAACTACTGCTACCCCGATTTGCCCAAAGCGTACCAGATTTCCCAGTACGACAAACCCCTGTGCACAAACGGGTATGTGGAGCTGGACAGCGGGCGGCGCATCCGCATCACCCGCATCCACATTGAAGAGGACGCGGGCAAACTGGTCCACGAACGGGGCAACACCTATGTGGATTACAACCGCGGGGGCGTGCCGCTGATCGAAATCGTGTCGGAACCCGACATTCGCAGCGTGGAAGAAGCCCGGGAATATATGGAAAAATTGCAGCTCATCATGCGGTGCATCGGGGTTTCCGACTGCAAAATGCAGGAAGGCTCCATGCGTAGCGACGTGAACATCTCTCTGCGCCCGGTGGGCAGCGACACCTTCGGCACCCGCACGGAAATCAAGAATATGAACTCCTTTACCTATATGGAAAAGGCCATGCGCTACGAAATTGAGCGCCAGACCGATATTCTCGATAGCGGCGAAAAAGTGGTGCAGGATACGCTGCGGTACTTGGTGGACGAAGACCGCACCGAACCTATGCGCAGCAAGGAAGACGCCCATGATTACCGCTATTTCCGGGAACCGGACCTGGTGACCATCGCCGTAAGCCCGGAACTCGTAGAAGAATTGCGTGAGGCTCTGCCCGAACTGCCCGATGACCGGAAAAAACGGTATATGGACGAAATGGGCCTGCCCGCCGCCGACGCGGCACTGCTCAGCCGTCACCGCCGCATTGCCGATTACTTTGACGAAGCAGCGAAGGGGCTGAAAAACCCGAAAACGGCCGCCAACTGTATGCTGGGCCAGATCTTCCGCCGCCTGGTTACCGAAGAAGATAAGGAACAGGCCATGATTCCGATTCCGCCGCAGTACCTCACAGACCTTCTCAAACTGCTGGAAGCGGGCAAAATTAAAAACAACCTGATGAAGAGCACACTGGAAAAAATGCTGGATACCGGCAAACCGTGCAGCGAACTCATCAGCGAAGACGATATGGGCAGTGTGGATGAAGAAACCCTGCGCCGGTTGTGTGCCGAATCCCTGGCGAAAAACCCGAAAGCCGGAGAGGATTACAAAAAAGGTAAGGTAAACGCCGCCAAATCATTGCTGGGGTATGTGATGAAGGCCACCCGCGGCCGCGCCGATGCCCCCACAGCCGAAAAAATTCTGATCGAACTGATCGAAAATTCGTAACTGTAATTCAAATAACGCGTACCCATTAGCGTAAAAATCCCGTCTGTTTTTTAATAAAAACAGACGGGATTTTTGTTTTCATGCTTTACGGGGAGAATCCTATTGTTCCGGCCGGCCACTTTCCACCTCGGTTACCTTCGATAATCCACCATATCCCCGGTTTTCTCCTGGTTTAGCAGCTGCCCATGTTCATCGAACGTATACCGGAAAACGGTACTGGTACCGCCAATGGTGAAGGCACTGGTAGCAGGCGAATAATAGGTCGAAGTGATACTTTCCACATCCCACAATAGCATCCCCGTATTGTTTACCCGAAGGGTACCACCCAAAGAGCCTTTCACCGAATAAAATGTTTGCGGCGTACCGGTCACCGGGTCACACTCCAGCAATAGGGCCGTATAATTCTCCCGTACCAGCGGCGTCAATTCTTCACTGGAAATTTCATAGATATCATTCTCATACAGGTACTGCAGAATGTTATCGATCTCGTATCGATTCCCCGCACCGTTTTCTTCTTCCTCCCCTTTGGGGACCGCATAGGCGGACAAATAGATTTTTCCGCGGAATTCGATCATATCGGTGATGGTGTAATAGGCATCCTTGCTGCTGTACGAAAAGGCTTCTGTCATAGTACCGTCGTAATCGACTTTCACAAGGCGCATGGAATCCTGAGACAAGGGGCTGCCCAACTGCACAATATACCCCTCCCCGATCCGGGCGGCCTGCCAAATGCCGCAGTTGCCGATTTCGGTTTTGGAAACGTGCAGGGGCGTACCGTCTGCGGCATACTGGCTCAGGCAAAAATAGGCAAGATCGCCGCGGCTAAATACCGCATAACTGCCGTCTTCATTCTCGACGATGTCCGCCACATATTCCCCACCAAATCCATGATGGAGCCTCTGCTGCCAGACGGGATGGCCGTCCGTATCAATTTTCATCAGCCAGGCACAGGCATTCTGCCAACCTGCGCTTACATCATCTTGTCCAAAAACAATCACACCATCGGAAACGGTACAATATCCGTCTATCCGGAAGTCCGTTACCTCTACGCGCCACAAAAGGGTGTCGCCGTCATACTTTTCCAGATAGCTTGTATCGTGGATTTCATAACCAAGGCTGTCCACCATTTTATAGGTGGAGGAATACGTATAATAAACGCCCTCCTGATTGCTCCCAGCCAGGCCATTCGACTGACTCACATGGTTCCAATAATTCCATAGAGTTTCGGTTTCTTCCGGCGTCGGCTGCTCCTGTTCAATCTCGTATCCACTGATAAAATTGGCGGAAAGGTTGTGGCGGATGACTTCCGCCGTTTTGGAAAGCGTAAACGATTCGGTGGTGATATCCCGATAAACGGCGATGATCTCGTCACGGGTAAGCCCATCGGTGGACATGCCATAATCTTTAAAAAACTGAACGGCCACCCGGTATTCTTGGGCTTTGGCTTCCAGGGCCCAAGAGCCAAAACAGGCCGCCAGCAGCACCAATGCACAAGCTGCGATAGCTCCCCATTTACCTAAAACCGTATGGCGGCGTTTTTTTCCGGACGGAGCCGCCTCCAAAATATAGCGATCGTCAATCTCCCCCAGCAGTTCCAAAAGGCGTTGGCTTTTCATAGGATAATCCCTTCTTTCTCAAAGGCCGTTTTAAGTTTTTCTCGTGTACGGAAAAGGGTAACCGTTACTTTGCTTTCGGAAAGGCTATAGTCCTTTGCTATCTCCTTAATCGGACTCATGTACCAGTAGCGGCGAACAAACAGTTTCCGTGTTTCATCAGGCAACCCCTCCAAAAAGCGGTTAAGAACTTCCCGAATCACCATACCATCCACCGCGCATGCGGTGTCCTCTTGTGCTGGAAGGCACTGGGTGAGCTCGTGAAGGATGGCTTCCTTTTGCCCACCTCCTCGTTTTTGGGCGGATTGCTTTTCTAATTTATTTAAGGACAAATGGCGGGTAATCTTGCCAAGAAATGTTTGCAACCGGTTTGGATGTTTGGGCGGGATCGCATGCCAGGCCCGCAGGTAGGTATCATTGACACATTCCTCGGAATCCTCCTCATTGTGCAAAATCTGATACGCAATATAGTGACAGTACCGTCCGTATTTTTGACTGGTTTCCGTGATGGCCTGTTCCGACCGTTCCATAAAAAGCACTATGATTTTTTCATCGTCCATACCCTCACCCCCTGTATTCAGGCCTTTCACCCTACTACACCGGTTTTCGATGCGGTTCCTTACACCTTTTTCTCCTTTTTTGCAAAAAAATTTTCCCCCTACCGGCCGGACTTTCCCAAAAGAAAAACGGCGTGACGGTATAGCGAGTCACGCCGTTTTTTCCGTTTTTCTTTGGTACAACCGTCATGGCGCCCCCTATACGTTTGCCATTCCGTTTTTAGACGCTTGACAAACTGGCTCCACCCGTTGGGGCTTTTCCCCTTGCCGGTACCGGTTCGCCGCCTGTACCGTCAGCCAGGGGGCTTGTACCGGCCCTAAAAGCCGCGCGTTACTGTAGGCCACCGGCGGCGTGAGCAGCGTGCGGGCCGCATACCCCTTTTGGGTCTTTTCCAGCAATAAGACAGCATCCACCTTTTCCCCATTGCCCAGCCGCAGCGGCAGTAGCCATTCCGTCACCCGCCGGTTGGGGTAAAAGCACAGGGCCGGCTGCCCTTCTGCCCGCTGGGTGTTGGCCAGCGCCTGCTGCAAACATGCGCGAAAATGCTGGACCGCCGCCTGGCGCCGGGCCTCCTCTTCTTCCATCCACCGGCGTACATGCAAAAGCGCCGCCCGGTAGCTCTGGCTGCCTTTTGGCTGAGAACCCAGCGCCGCATAGATGTCGCCGGGCGCCCCCTGGCAACAGGATAGCCAGAACGCGCGGGGCAGCCGTTCCATGTGGCCAAACAGGATATGGGTTTCCTCCGGCCGGACGGGAAGGGCCGGGTCAAAGGGGCTGGGCGTATGATACCCGGTTTTAGCGGGTATCGCTCCCGTCCCCTGCCACGGGGCAAAATGGTCGAACCGCCACCGGGGCTTTTCCTGCCCCGACGGGGTAAAGCAGGCAAACAGCGCTTGCCCGTCCCGGTTTTGCAGCCCCAGCGGAAAAACCGCTTTTCCGCTTTGCTCCGTGATTTGCCCCTGTTCCCAGGCCTGCTGGAAGGTATGAAGCAAATACTGGCGCAAAATAAGATAATTATGCCGCCCGTTTTCTACAAAGTCCCACGCTTCCGGCTGGGCCATCGCGGCCAAACCGGCCAGCACAGCGGGCCAAGGCTGCATATCCGCCCAGTTTTCCAGGGTGACGCCCCCGGCGGGCAAATCCCCCACAAAGTGCAGCACCCAAGGGGGGCCACCGGTCGCCCGGTTTTTGGCAAACACCGCCGCTTTTGTGCGCCCGTCCGCCGCTTTAAACGGCAGAATCACTTTTCCCTTTTTGCGGGGCAAGGCATGCTGGTATTTTTCAAAAGAGTGCAAGAGCCGCTCGAGGGCTTCTTCCTCCGTTTGATCGCCGCTCTCTTTTACCAGCGCGCGCCGCGCTGCTTCGGGCCGCACAGCAAAGGCATCAAAAGCTTCCCGCAACGGGTTGGGGGCGGGCTGTACCTGCCACCCGATGAGCTGCCAGGTGGGCATGGAGAGTTCCCGGCTTTTTTCCAGCTGCAAGATGAGTTTTCCCCCGTCTTCGGTGCGCAGCCCCGTGTGCCACAGGGCCTGCTCTTGCCCGGGGTCAGGCTTTTGATCTGGCGGTAATTTTGCAAACGCATCAGCTAACATCTGCCACACGTCGCCGGTCCCCTCCCGCCCGTTAATCAGGGCGGACAGCGCCTGGACCTGCTGGGGGACAAGATACAAAAAATCATAGAAGAGCGCCCGGTTTTTTTCCTGTTCCTCGGGGGATAAGGCGCGGTCACGCACATAGAGCACCAAATCCCCTTGCCCATTGTCCGAGGCAACCCCCAGCACGTCAGGTAGTTTTTCTACCAGTGAGCGCAACCGGGAAACGCCGTAACACCGGGAGCTGCGCCCTTCTTTTTGCAGCCACCGGCACAGCTGGGCACCGGTAAACTGGGGTGTTTTCTGATAGGTCTGGATGATCCGGCGCAAACGCTCCTTTTCCTTTTTATCCAGCACCCGGCGTGTGGGGTCTTTCTTCGGGCGGGTAAACGCATGCAGGTGCACCATATAATCCCGGCCCCCGGGCTGTTTTTCCAGCGTGAGGCATTCGGGTAAGTCCTGCAGCAAATCCAGCATTTTGGCGTACCCCATGGCTTTTGGTACAATTCCGTTTTCGTGCAGAAACCGGGCCATACGGGCCAGCGGCATTGTAGCAGGTACCTCAAAGTGCTGGCTCATGGCGGCAAAAATTTTCTTTTTTGTCTTCTCGTCCATCCCCAAAAATGTTGGCCCCTTCCTCTTTTCAAAAAAACGGGTGCACAAAAAGAAGAAGCCGTCTTTATGCGGCTTCTTCTCTTTTTTATTCCACGAGCCCGTTATTCCATTTTTCGCTTTCTTCGTTGGTAAAATAAATGGCGCCCCCGGGTACGCCCAACGGCTGCAAGGCCTGGCTGACAGCTGCGTTAAACCTGTTAAAATCCTGTTTATCGGCTTGCCCGGCAATTTTTACCGTTACATGGGCACAGGGTTGCTTTTTCCCCTGAAACCACAGCGGACAATTCCCCTGTACCTGAACCATCAGGCTGGCTTCTTCTTTGCCGGGAATTTTGGTAATCGCTTTCCCGATTTGCTTGACCAGCTCTTCTTCCTGCGTTTGAGAAACCGGTACAGATAAACGCACGTCAATTAGCGGCATACGGCACCTCCCTGAAACAATGTTTTTATATACCTCACACTTTGTGCGAATACTTCTTCTGAATCGGGGCAGGTCCCTTCAAATGTGATATTGCCTTTATATTCGCACTGTTTTAAAGCCGCAGCCAGTTCTTCATACCGGGCGCCGTCCCCGGGCAGGGGAGCCTGCCGCGTAACAGGGTGGGCGATATGGCAGTGCCACAACCGGCTTTTGACGGCAGGCAGCACCGCAGGGGATTCCCCTTCCTGGCCCATATGGTAATAATCACATAGGACCCCGCCAAAGGGGGAATCCACCGCCTGGGCGATGGCCATCGCCTCGGGGACCGACAGGATGTAGTTGCTCTCTTTGCGGTTGAGCGGTTCGATCACCACGCGTATGCCCTTTTCTCCCATAATAGCAGAGGCCATGGCAAAAAACAAGCGGAATTGCTCTTTTCCCCGGTTTTCGCCGTACTCTTTTTGCAACCGGCGGGCTCCACCGGACCCCAGCACCGCTATACTGGCTCCCAGTGCCTGTAAACGGGCCGCCGCTTTTTCAATATAGGCGCGGTTTTTTTCTTCATCAAATCCGGCGCCGCCCAATGGCCAATCTCCGGGCAAAAAACAGTTTCCCGCTAGCACCGGCAATCCGCTTTCGCATAGCTGCCGCTGCATGATCGTTACATCACTGTCACAGGCAGCAACCAGTTGGGAGATATTGACTTCCAAATAATCAAAGCCTGCCCGCTTCAGAGCACCGGCTTCCGACGGATGCCCGGCGCAGCCAATACAAATCGACATATTTTCTCCCCCTTACACGCCGGAATAGGCCGAAAAACCGCCGTCAATGGGCAGTACCACACCGGTTACGAACGAAGAAGCCTTTTCATCGATCAAATATAACAGACCGCCCAGCAGTTCTTCCGGTTTGCCAAAACGATCCATGGGCGTACTGCGCAGAATTTTCCCCGTACGAGCGGTCGGTGCGCCGGTTTCATCGAACAGCAAAGCCCTATTTTGATTCGTGACAAAGAAGCCCGGCGCCAGCGCGTTCACACGAATCCCGGCCCCGGCAAAATGCACGGCCAGCCACTGGGTGAAATTACTCACAGCCGCTTTCGCCCCGGAATAGGCCGGAATCTTCGTCAGAGGCGTAAACGCATTCATGGACGAAACATTCACAATGCTGGCCCCTTCCTGCCCTAGTAGATCGGTAGCAAATTCCTGGGTGGGCAGCAGTGTTCCCAGGAAATTCAGGTTAAACACAAATTCCACACCTTTGGGGTCCAGGTTAAAGAACGTGGCAATATCGGTACGGGTTTCGTCACCAGGTTCATACGTTTCTTTTGTTGTGGTGGCCCGGGGATTATTGCCCCCTGCCCCGTTAATTAACCAGGTACACGGCCCAAAGATGGATTTTACTTTTTTATGGGCTGCCTGCAAGGAACTTTTATCCAGCACATCACACCCTACAGCCAGAGCCCGGCCGCCATACGCCTCGATAGAAGCCGCCACTTTTTGTGCGGCGTCTTCGTTTTTATCCAGCAAAGCCACATTGGCCCCGCACTGCGCCAGCGCCCGGGCAAATATACTGCACAGCACACCGCCGGCCCCTGTTACGACCGCGGTACGTCCCGTTAAATCGGGGGTATAAGGCAGATCCAATTTCGACATATCGATCATCCTTTCTTTTATTCGGTGGCTTCCCACAGTCCTTGCAAGTACATGGCGCCCAGTGCGCGGTCATACAGGCCGTACCCGGGTTTCCCTGTTTCGCCCCAGATCATGCGCCCATGGTCGGGCCGCACATAACCGGTAAAGCCCGTTTTTTTCAGGGCTTTTATAATGGCCGCCATATCCAGCGACCCGTTTTCCGTCAAATGGCCGCTTTCTTCAAAGCCGCCCTGCGGCGTCCACTTCACATTGCGCAGGTGCATAAAGTGGATACGCCCCATGGCGCTGTACTTTTCCACCATAGCGGGGATATCGTTTTGGGGAGAAGACCCCAGGGAGCCGGTGCAGAACGTCAGACCGTTACAGGGGCTGTCGTACAGGGACAAAAAGCGGTCGAGCGCCGCTTCATCGGTGATGAGCCTTGGCAGCCCGAAAATATCCCACGGCGGGTCGTCGGGGTGAATCGCCATGTTGACGCCACACTCTTCGGCTACGGGGATCACTTTTCCGAGAAAATACCGCAGGTTTTCCCACAAATCCTCTTTGGTAATAGCGGCATATTGCTCAAAAAGCTTTTTTAAATCTTCCTTTTTATAACTGCTGTCCCACCCGGGCAAACTCAGTTCCCCGGTGAGCGGGTCCATGCGGTCGAGGGCCTGTGGATCATAGATCAGGTTTTCGGCGCCGTCGGGCATTTTGTGGTGGACATCGGTGCGCGTCCAGTCAAAAATGGGCATGAAATTATAGCAAATGCACCGGATGCCGTGGCGCCCCAAACGGCGGATATTTTCGCAGTAGTTTTCGATATACGTGTCCCGGCTGGGTAGCCCCAGTTTGATATCTTCATGGACCGGTACGCTTTCGACCACGTCGAAAATCAACCCCTGTTCCTGACAGGCCTTTTGCAGCGCGGTAATACTCTCTTCGCTCCACACCTGCCCCACGGGCACGTCATACACGGCCGATACAATGTGTTTCATACCGGGAATCTGGCGAATGTTCGCAAGGGTCACCGGGTCATCCGGCCCGTACCAACGAAATGACATTTTCATGCGGGTGGTTTCCTCCTTTTCTTACAGGCTCATCAGCCCCCGGGCGCACAGATACGCCGCGGTAAAGGCCTCTTCTCCGTGGGATGCGTCGGACTTCTGGCTGCTGTCCGCCTGCTGTTCCAGCGCCGCAAATCCGGCAAAATCCGTCAAATGGGGTTCCATGCTGACAAAACCGGCAAATCCGTCTTTATCCAGCCGGCGGAAAATCGCTTCCAGCTGCCCGTCCCCGGTGCCGGGCAGCACCACCTGCCCCTTTTCCTTTTTAGCGTCTTTAATATGGACATACCGAATATACGGGCCCAACAGGTCATACGCTTGCTGGGTATCCTGCCCGCACTGGACAAAGTTCGCGAAATCGAAGGTGCAGCGGAAATGGTGGCCGCCCAATACGTCCATTAGTTCTAAGCACCGGGGCGCCGTATCGCCGTAAATGCCCTTTTCGTTTTCGTGCAGCAAAATCACGTCTTCCCGGCGGGCATATTCCTTTAGCCGCTGCAGCCGGTCCAGCACTTCGTCCCGGTACTGGTTCGGGTCTTCCCCTTCGGGCATGTAAAAACTGAACATGCGGATATACCGGCAGGAAAGCTGCTGGGCGGTAGACACCACCCGGCGGAATACCTCAAAATGGGAGGCAAAATCATCACGGATGCCAATTTTGCCAATCGGCGAACCCAAGGCCGACACGCCGATCCCCGCTTGTTTCAGCTTTTCGCCCACGGTTTTGACTTCTTCGGGCGAGAGCGCATCGACATTTTTGCCGTCTACGCCCCGCATTTCCATATACCGGATGCCCAGTTTCTGCAGCACGCGCAGCTGTTCATCCAAAACCGGCGAAATTTCGTCGGAAAATCCGGAAAACGTCACACGTTTAAGTAAATTCATAGCTGTCTCCTCCTTTTCACCGGTCACACGGCACAGCCTGTCCCGTGCGGGCCGATTCGTAAATCCCCAGCATCAGGTTCAGCGTCCGGCAGGCGTCTTCATAGGGGATGCCAAAGGCCTTGCCCTTTTCCAGGCAGTCGTAAAAATCCTGCATCAGCATCAGATGGCTGGCGCCCCAGCAATCTTTGCCCACATGGTGCAGCGGGGCAAAATGGGTGTGGGTGAGGTATCCGTTTTCCCCTGTGACGGTCATATCGTCCCCTTCCAGCGTCACCGTGCCCTTTTCGCACACAATCTGCACATACACCGGCGCATCGGTGCAGTGGGCCGTGGTGGCGTAAAATAATGCCGTCTGTCCCCCCGCAAACGTGATGTAAGCTTCGGCGCTGTCTTCGACTTCGATCACCCCTTGCAAATGGTGATTGGCCGTGGTGGCGCTCACCTGCACAGGGTCCCCCAGCAGGTAACACAATAGATCCAGTGTGTGAATCGACTGGTTGATCAGCACGCCGCCCCCCTCGGTTTTCCAGGCGCCGCGCCATCCGCTTTCGGTGTAGTAGGGTTTGTCCCGCTTCCAGGTGACAAACGCCCGCGCGCCCTTGATGGCGCCCAGCTTTCCCGTTTGCAGCAAGGAAAGGGCCTGCACCGTCGCCGGGTTATACCGGTTTTGAAAACAGACGCCCACCTGTTTTTTTGCTTGTTCCCGGGCGCGAAACAGGGTGCTTTCTTCTTCGCGCACAATCGCCGGGGGTTTTTCCATCAGGACATGCAGCCCTTTTTCCAGCGCGGCCACCGCCATGGGGACATGCAGATAATGGGGGGTGCAGATATGCAGCACGTCCGCTTGTTCGTTTGCCAGCATGTCGTCTAAGGACGCGTACGCCCGCCCGCCATAGGTATCCGCCATCTTTTGGGCCCGCTCGGGGCGAATATCGGCAAACCCCGCGATCTCTCTTCCCAATTGATGCAATGCCTGGGCATGGACCTGGGCAATGCTGCCGCATCCAACCAGCAAGGTTTTCATACTCCGTCTTCCTTTCCGAAAACCAGGAAAAGAGAGCCCGCCCTTTTGACGGCTCTCTTTCCCTTCGTTTTTGTCACTTTTTCTCGCTGCCGTAGGTACCCGACAAATCAAATACCTTGTCTTCGCCGGTTTTGACTTTCGACGTTGCCCGCCGTTTATTCAGTTCTGCGAGGAACAAATCTTCATCGATCGGCAGTTCAATGGTCTTATCCAGCCACGACGACAGATGCATGGCGTTCGAAAGCGTTAACCCGTTGATGCCCTCCACGCCTTCGGCAACCAGCGGCGTCCCGTGCAGGATCCGCCCGGCAAACGCTTCCAATACCCCGTTGTGCTGCGGGTTGCGGCCGTCGGTTTCCACCGTATAGGTGCGTTTTTCGGGCTGTTTAAACCCTTCGGGGCAGGTAAAGCAGAACGTCCGCTCGTTTTCCGCCAGTTCCGTCAGAGTGAGCACATCGTTTTCGCACACCAGTTTGCCTTTTTCCAGGGTGATTTCAAACCGGTTGGTTCCGGGGGCATCCCCCGTGGTGGTCACAAACACACCGGTGGCCCCGTTGGGGAATTCCAGGTAGGCCGTCACATCGTCTTCCACTTCAATGTGGTGCCACTTGCCAATATGGCAGAAGGCCCGCACTTTTTGGGGCATGCCGCAAATCCACTGCATCAAGTCGAGGTTGTGGGGGCACTGGTTGAGCAGCACGCCGCCGCCTTCCCCGGCCCAGGTGGCCCGCCAGGAACCGGAATCATAATACGCCTGGGTGCGGTACCAGTCGGTGATAATCCAGTTCACCCGCTTAATGGCCCCCAGGGTGCCGCCGTGCACCAGTTCGTGCATTTTGCGGTACACACAGTTGGTGCGCTGGTTGAACATCATACCAAACACCACATCGGACTGGGCGGCTTTTTCGTTCATTTCCCGCACCTGTTTGGTATACACCCCGGCCGGCTTTTCGCACATCACATGCAGCCCGTGATCCATCGCCATGATGGACAGTTCCGGGTGCTGGTAGTGGGGCGTGGCGATTTCCACGGCTTCGCAGGCACCGCTTTCGATCAGTTCGCTGCCCTCACAAAAGATTTTGACCGTAGCGGGCAGGTTTTCCTTCGCCCACTGGCGGCGCGCTTCGGAGCGGTCCGCCACGGCGGTCAGTTCCATACCGGGGATTTCGCCCCCGGCGATATGTAAAGCATGGGCCGACCCCATATTGCCAAGGCCAATTACGCCCATTTTGACAGTCTGTGCCATGATCTTCGTGTCCTCCTTTTATTCCGTATACCCCATGGCCCGCACAGCGTCGTGGCTCTTCTTCAGGCACACAAACGGGCTCTCTTCGCAGGTATCCTGTTCGACCAGCATGTATTTGACCGTGCCCACTTCTTCCATTTTTTTCAGGATGGCCGGGAAGTTCAGGTTCCCTTCGCCCACAGGGGCAAAGGTCGTCTGCCAACCGCGCACGGCCAGGTCTTTTAAGTGGACACAGGGGATGCGGTCTTTCAGTTTTTCCACCCATTCCACCGGGTTGACGCCCGCGGCCGCCAGCCAATAGGTATCCAGGGTGATACCCATCTCTTCGGGGGCAAAGGAATCGAGCAGGATTTCAATAAACCGCCCGCCCGGGAATTTTTCAAATTCAAAGTTGTGGTGGTGATACATAAAGTATTTGCCCGCCGCCCGGATCTCCCGGGCCACCGGCAGGTAATCGTCGGCAAAGTGATGGACCCATTCGGGGGTCCGGTACCGCTCCGGCATGGAGCCGATGCCGATATAGTCGCACCCCAAAATTTCGTGATCCCGGATCACTTCGTCGGTGTGACGCAAAAGTTTTTCGCCGTCGATATGCGTTAACACAATCGAAAGCCCGTTTTCGTCGCAGACTTCCCGCATAAACTTGGCCGGCAGGGGGCCCGCCCCGGAAATCTGTACGGTTTTGTACCCCATGGCCGCAACTTCCTTCATGCAGAAAGCAAAATCCTTTTCATTTTGCAGATAATTGCGCAGTGTGAAAAGTTGCGCACCCAGTTTCATCATCCTAAACGCCTCCCAAATTGACTTTGACTGTCCCGGAAGCCTATCCCCGGGCCTTTCTTTTCCTACAGTATAGCAGATTTCGCCCATTGTTCCATTGCGTATTGGAACATTTTTATTGCAAATCACGACTTTTTTTTATAAAATAAAGAAAACAGATTGCGAAAGCGGTGATTTTTCTGGCTATCCCCCCTTCTTTTCATATGGAACAGTTTTTGTTCCGCACCCTCAGCGCTTCGCACAAAATCGGAACAAATGAAAACGACCCCTACGAAGTGCACTGCCACAGCTTTTTTGAGCTGTATTATTTTCTGACCGGGCATGTCAGCTATATGGTGGAGGGCGTCACCTACGAACTGGCGCCCCATACCTTATTGTTAATGGCCCCCACGGTGTTGCACGGCATCCGGCTGCTGGCCCGGGGGCCGTATGAGCGATATGTCATCCAGTTTGCCGGGGAGGGACTGCCCGCTGCTTACCGGGATTTTCTCCTGCAGCCCTTTTGGTACCGGGAAAACGGCGGCCAAGTGGTGTATACGCCGGTGTGTGAAACGTCTCTTGTGCCGTATTTTGACAGTTTGATTGCCTGCGCCGGCCTGTCCCCCGAAGAGCAGGAAACGGAATCCTCCATCGTTTTGCCGGATCTCTTGTTGCAGGTGCGACGGCTATACCGGGCCCGGGGCATCCGCCCTACGCCGGCCCTGCCCAAAGCCGTGAGCGATGCACTTTCGTTTATTAACCGCCATTTGGCCGACCCCTTCGCCCTGCCGGACGTGGCTTCGGCCTGCTTTGTCAGCGAACACCAACTGGGCAAGCGCTTCCGCGAAGTCATGGGGGAACCGGTCATGCAGTACGTCAGCCGCAAACGGGTCATCACGGCCCAGCAGTACATCCGCAGCGGCACCCCGGCCCAGGAAGCCGCCCGGCTGTGTGGGTTCCGGGATTATTCCGTGTTTTTCCGCACCTATAAAAAATTTCTCGGACATCCGCCGGTGCAAGACCAGCGTCTGGGATAACCACCGGCTTTTTCCCCCTTTTGGGGATATTTCATATATCAAAGGAGACGAAACATGATGCCAACCCCTATTCATTTTGACGAAGTAATCGAACGGCAAACCCAGTGCGATTTGCGCCTGTGGGATGTGCTGGTCACCCAGCACGGCCAACTGCGGGGCGAACTGCATTTTGACGACTGCTGCCGGCGCAATATCTATTCGGCCAGCAAAAGCGTCACCAGTATCGCTGCGGGCTTTGCCCTGGAAGAAGGGCTCTTTTCCCTGTCTGACCGGCTAGTCGATGTCTTTGCCGGGTCCCTGCCGGAAAAAGTCGACGGCTTTTTGCCCGACGCTACGGTGCGTGACCTGTTGACCATGTCGTTGGGGCAGGAAACGGCGTGCCTGATGGGCGGCGAACGCCCCACCTTGCCGGAAAGTGACTGGGTGCGGTATGTCCTTAATCGTCCGTTTTCCTTAAAACCCGGCCAAAAATTTGTGTATAATAACGCCGGGCCTTATCTGATGGGCATCCTCATCCAGCAAAAAGCCGGGTGTGATCTTGTCAGCTACCTGATGCCGCGGCTGTTTGGGCCGCTCCATATCCCCCGCCCCATGTGGGAACAGGACCCCATGGGGTACACGTTCGGCGCGGGCGGGCTGTTCCTCACCTGCCAGGAACTGCACCGGTTCGGGCTCTTCTGTTTGCAAAAAGGCACGTGGGACGGCCAACGGCTACTATCCCCGGACTATTTTGACCAGGCCCTTTCCTTCCAGCAGAAAAACGACGGCCCCGACGGGTTCAACGGCAGCGGGTACGGATACCTGTTCTGGCTGGGGGACCACCACAGCGTGCGGGCCGACGGCAAGTATGGCCAGCTGTCCATTCTGTTTCCAAAAGAAGACAGCGTCATTACCCTGATGGCCGAAAAGCCCGGCGATCCCGGACCGTTGCACCGGATGGTCAACGATTGCCTTTTCCCGCAGCTGTCATCTTTTTGATAACAATCCGACATAATTTGTTTTCTTTTTTTCGCATTTTCTTTGCTATTTCTTCAAATTCCGTCCATAATCCCCCCGTATACTATAACCACAGTCAGAGAAAACGGTCCCTTCCACAAAAAAGGGCCCTCTGCGATAAAACTCACTGATGCGGGCTGCCCGGTGGACGGAATACCGGCCCTGCAGTGCGCTCAGACCAAGTATTCCCAATTTTTTGGTTCCTATATTTTTCATTTGTTTCCCCCCTCTTTTCCCCAAAAGAAGAAAGCTGCTTTTTTAAAAAAGGCGGCTTTTTTCTTTTGCCTTCCGGTTTTTGCAAAAAGAATGACATTTTTTTCAAAGTATGCTATACTTTTTTCATTGTGAAGAAAGGAGAAGGGGTTATGAGCCGCAAAAACGCTTCCCTATCGTACATTTGGAAGGACCGCCGCCGGGTGTGCGGGCTGCCGCTGAGCTTTACCCGGTACCGCATGAGCGAAGACCGTTTGTTCCTAATCAAAGGGTTTTGGAACCTGCACATGGACGAAGTACTGCTTTACCGGGTGCGGGATATTTCGCTGACCCGTTCCTTTGGCCAGCGCCTGTTCGGCGTGGGCACGGTGATCGTGTATTCGTCGGACAAAACCATGCCCGAATTCCAGTTAAAAAACATCCGCCACTGCCTGTGGGTCAAAGAGCTCATCCATGAACAAGTGGAAGAAATGAAGATGCAGCGCCGTATGCGCATCAGCGAAATTATGGGCGACCACGACCTTTCCATGGAAGATGCAGACAACGACGAAGATTTGGACCAGTACGACGAATTGGACGAAGCAGAATAAAACACGCCCGGCTTTTTTTAAAGCCGGGCATTCTTTTTGCACAGAATATACGTGTTCTTTGCGCGTGTTTTATTGAATCTTTTAATAAACTTGTTATAATATATAGATATATAGGAAAAAGCAGGCAGCTGAGGGGAATAGGCCTGTTTTTGGGAACAAGAAAGTTGGAGGTGAACCCTTCCCCATGAAACTCAAAAAAAGCGGAAAACCGGCAGCCAGGGCGGCTGCCGTGATTGATATCGGTTCACGTATTGTGAAAATGCGGGTAGCTCAGTTGCGCCACGGCGAAGTGCAGACCGTGGATCAGCTGCGGATCCCGTTGCCTTTGGGGCACGAAGTATTCCACACCGGGTCGATCAGCTTTGCTACCACCCGCACGTTGTCGCAAATTCTCAAAGGCTTTACCGAAACACTCTTAGGCTACGGCCTTACGCAACCGAAAGTAGTGGCCACCACGGCCCTGCGGGAAGCGAAAAACCGCACGTATGTGGAAGACCAGCTGCGGGTACTGGGCGGCCTTCATGTAAAGGTGCTGGAAGACGACGAAGAAAAGACCCTCATTTATTACAGCATGCTGTCGGCGCTGCAAAAGACCGATGCCGCCAGTGATCCGGCCCTGCTGACGTATATCGGCACCGGCAGTATCGGCGTAGCGCTGTATGACGGCCAGCAGATCACCTATAGCCAGCACTTGCCCATTGGTTCGTTAAAACTGCACGACGTCTTCGGAGGCGCCCAGGATGACCCGGACCGCTTCCATGTGATGATCGAAGAATACCTCAATAACATGCTCGCGCCCCTAACCTCGTTTTTGCAAACAGCCCACGTGAAAAATCTGGTCCTGTGCGGCAGCGAAGACGGGCTCATTGCCCGGTTGTGCCACGCCGAAAACCACCACGGCTGTTACTGGATTGGGGCCGACAACTTACAGGATTTGTACCGCACCATTGCGCCTATGACGCCGGAAGCCATCGCGGAACGGTATGATACCAGCGAAGACGAAGCCGCTTCGGTGTATTCGGCACTGGCTATTTACTGCCGGTTGCAAGCTTGTGTTTCTTCCCCGGTGGTCATTTCGCCACAGGTGGAATTGTGGGACGAACTGCTGCGGCAAATGCTCATTCCGAAAGCCAAAGTGGCTTATGAAAAGCACGTGCAGCAAAGCGCCCTGTGCTGTGCCAGTACCCTGGCCAAGCGTTTCGGCTGCCCGCAGCCCCATGCCGAATGGGTGAAAGGCACCGTGACCCTGCTGTTTGACCGGACCAAATCCCTGCACGGTTTGCCGGACCGGGCGAAACTCCTCTTGCAACTGGCGGCTCTGCTACACGACTGCGGCCGGTATGTGGACGGCGGGGAAACGTTCCGCACCACCTATTATTTGATCCGTAACTTTGATCTATATGGGCTGACAAAGCGCGAAGTAAACCTGGTAGCCCTTTTGTCCGGATACAACGAACGTAGCGAACCCGATTTTGCCGAAATCAAATTTGCCCGTATCAGTTTGGACGAACGGCTGATGATTTCCAAATGCGTCGCCCTATTCCGGCTGGCCAATGCCCTGGACCGCAGCGGGCTGCAAAAGATTCGCGAAATCAAAGTAAAACTGGATAAAGAAAAACTCATCCTCACCGGTACGGGGGACGATGACATGCAGCTGGAAAAATGGGCGTTTTCCCAGTGCGCCGGCTTCTTCAAGGAAGTCTTCGGCATTGACCCCGTTTTCCATGTGAAGCTGCAAATGCTGTAAGAAAGGTTGTGTGTAACAAATGGAAAATAAATTTCCTTATTATAACCGGGAACTCAGCTGGATGGATTTTAACGCCCGCGTACTGGAAGAGGCGATGAAAAAAGAAAATCCCCTGATGGAACGGTTGCGCTTTTTGGCCATCACCGGCTCCAACCTGGACGAATTCTTCATGGTGCGTGTGGCCGGCGTCAAAGAACAGGTGCGGGCCGATTACAAAACCCCCGACGCCAGCGGCCTGACACCGCAAAAGCTGCTCACCCAGCTCAGCGCCAAAACCCATACCTTCATGGAAAAACAGTATTCGGTGTATAACCGTTCTATTTTGCCGCTGCTGCGCAAATGCGGCATCCACTTTGTAAGCGGAGAAGAGCTGACGGAAAAGCAGAGCTCGTTTTTGTCGGACTATTTCCACCGCATGCTGTTCCCCGTTCTGACGCCTTTGGCCGTGGATACCAGCCGCCCGTTCCCGTTCCTGGCGAATAAAACCCTGAATATCGCCGTGCGGCTGTCGGTGAAAAAAGAAAAAGGCGCACATTTTGCCGTAGTCCAGGTGCCCGGCATCCTGCCCCGTTTTCTGGAACTGCCGTCGGAAGAAGGGCGCACGTTTATTTTGCTGGAAGACATCATCATCCGCTTTATGTCGGAACTGTTCGACCTGCAAAAAATTGAAGCCTGCTGCCCGTTCCGTTTGACCCGTGACAGCGACCTGGAAATTGACGAAGAAGCCGAAGACTTCCTCAACGAAATCCAAAAATCCATCAAGCGCCGCAAACACGGCCGCCCGGTGCGGCTGGAACTGTTGTCGCACTGCGACGATGACATCCGCGCGTTCTTGACCGAAAGCCTGAAAGTCAAACCCAACGATATTTACGAAGTCACCGGCCCGCTGGATCTGACCTTCTTGAGCAAATTTGCCGGTTTGCCCGGGTTCGAAGCCATGTGCTACGAACCGGTGCGCCCGGTGGACCCGCCCGCCGATTTCTGGGGATACGACGACATTTTCGAAGCCATCCGGGACAAAGACCGGCTGGTCCATCACCCGTACGAAAGCTTCCAGTGTGTGGTCGATTTTGTGCGCACCGCCGCCGAAGACCCCAATGTGCTGGCGATTAAACAGACGCTGTACCGCGTCAGCGGCCATTCGCCCATTATTGCCGCCCTGATCCGCGCCGCCGAAAACGGCAAGCAGGTCACGGTGCTGGTGGAACTGAAGGCCCGTTTTGACGAAGAAAACAACATCGTTTGGGCCCGCAAACTGGAAAAAGCCGGGTGCCACGTGATCTACGGCCTGACAGGGCTAAAAACCCACTGCAAAATCTGCCTGGTGGTGCGCCGGGAAGAAGACGGCATTCGCCGGTATGTCCATTTGGGCACCGGCAACTACAACGATTCTACGGCCCGTATTTACACCGACCTTGGCATGTTCACCTGCCGGGAATCCTACGGCAGCGACGCGTCGTCCCTGTTTAACGTGATCACCGGGTATTCGCTGCCCCCCACGTATCACAAATTTGCCGTGGCGCCGCTGGGGCTGCGCAGCTTCTTCCGCCATAAGATTGAAAAAGAAATCGAAAACGCCGACAAGGGCCTGCCCTGCGGCATTACCGCCAAGATCAATTCGCTGGTGGACCCCGAAATCATCGGGCTTCTATACAAAGCATCCGCTCATCAGGTACCCGTTTTCCTGATCGTACGGGGTATCTGCTGCCTAACCCCTGGTATTGAAGGGGTGAGCGAGAACATCACCGTCATCAGCATCGTGGGCCAGTTATTGGAACATAGCCGGATTTTCAAATTTGAAAATGGCGGCAACCCGCAGGTGTACTTGGGCAGCGCCGACTGGATGCAGCGCAATCTGGACCGCCGCATTGAGCTGGTATTCCCTGTGGAAGACGAAGATTTGAAACAGCGGGTCTTCGGAATTTTGGATGTCATGAAGAGCGACACCGTCAACGCCCGCATGCAGCTGCCCGATACGTCGTATGTGCATATCGACCGGCGGGGCCGCGGGGCGGTGAACTGCCACCGGCTGTTCGCGGATATGGCGTGGCAGGAAGTGGAAGACCGCAAAAGCGTAAAGGAAGATAAACCCTTCCAGCCTATTCGCAGCCATGATTTAAAAGAGGAAGAGCTGTAAAAACAGCCATCCTTTTTTGATAGACAAAAACAGAGAGAGAAAAAAGCAAGGGAGTGTTTGATGTATGAAAAAAGTGGGTATTTTGACGAGCGGCGGCGACTGCCAGGGGCTCAACGCCTCCATCCGCGGCGTAGCCAAAGCGCTGTATGAGTACTATGACGACGGCGTGGAAATTTACGGCATTCGCGACGGGTACCGCGGCTTGATCCAGGGTGACTACGAAAAGATGAAGCGCAGCGACTTTTCCGGGATTCTGACGCTGGGCGGCACCATTCTGGGCACGTCCCGCCAACCGTTCAAGCTCATGCGGGTCATCGATGAAGAAAGCAACATCGATAAAGTCAAAAACATGAAGCAAAATTACAAAAAGATGGATCTGGACTGCCTGGTGATCCTGGGCGGGAACGGCACCCACAAAACAGCCAATCTGCTTTCGGAAGAAGGGCTCAACGTCGTCACGCTCCCCAAGACCATCGATAACGACGTGTGGGGCACCGATATGACCTTCGGGTTCCAAAGCGCCGTGGATATTGCCGCCCAAACCATCGACTGCATCCATACCACCGCTACGTCCCATGGGCGCATTTTCATTGTGGAAGTCATGGGCCACAAGGTGGGCTGGCTGACGCTGCATGCCGGGATCGCCGGTGGAGCCGATGTGATCTTGCTGCCGGAAATCCCGTACGACATCAATGCCATTGCCAAAACCATCAAACAACGCAATAAACAGCGCAAGAACTTCTCGATTTTGGCCGTGGCCGAAGGCGCCATTTCCAAGAAGGAAGCCAAAATGAGCAAGAAAGAATTCAAAGCGGCCCGGGCGGCCATGACGTATCCCAGCATTTCGTACCGCATTGCCCATGAGTTGGAAGAAAAGCTGGAAAATCAGGAAGTCCGCGTCGTCGTGCCGGGTCATGTACAGCGTGGCGGCAGCCCCTGCCCCTATGACCGGGTGCTTTCCACCCGCTTTGGCGCAGCGGCGGCGCAGCTGATTATCAAAAAACAGTATGGCAACATGGTAGCCCTGCAGAACGGCCGCATTGTCCCCGTACCGCTGAGCGAAGTGGCCGGGAAACTGAAAGTCGTTCCCCCGGATTGCGATGTGATCCAGACCGCCCGCGATATCGGTATCAGCTTTGGCGACTGATTGACCGCTCTGATGCAAAAAAACGGTGTTTCTTCCCCGTGAAGAAACACCGTTTTTTATTCTCCCACCGCTTCGATGCGGTCGATATAAAATTCCTGCCCGCTGATGCGGTCATACTTCTCACTGCCGCACCGGGGGCACACCAGGGGGTCTTCCCCCTGCAGGTTCAGGGTAAAAGTTTCCCCGCACAACCGGCAGCGGAATCGCAGCGGCACCCGTTTCACGTCGATCACCGCGCCTTCCAGGGGCGTCCCGGTACTGAGCTTATCAAAATACCGCTGCATCCATACGTCTTCGTAATTCTGCATGGCCCCCACCACCAGGAAAACCCGGGTGACTTTTTGCAGATGTTCCTCTTCCACCTTTTGCAGCAAAATTTGCAACAAACTGCGTGTAACGGCTAATTCGTGCAATCCCTTCGCCTTCTTTCATTCCGTGAGGGACAGGTACGGCCGTATATCATCGAGAAAATCTTCACTCATCCCTTGCACCCGGTTTAAGTCATCCAAACTTTCAAATTCCCCTTCCCGCCAGCGGGAAAAGTAAATGCGGTTGGCCATCAACTGGGTCATACCGGGCACCTGCATCAATTCCGACACCGTCGCCGTATTGACACAGACTTTCTTTTTGCCCTCTTTGATATCCTCTTTTTCCTGCTCCTCACTGTCTTCTTCTGTGAGCGATCGTAGTAGGCTATCGTCCTGGCGGTATACCGTCACTTCGTAGGACTGGTGGGCGGCATAAAACAGCAATCCGCCACACAACAGCAAACACACCATGGCCGGCCCCCATTCCAACAGCCGCTTTTTCAGCACTGCGCCATCAACTCCTCCAAAAGGGCGCCGACGGCCCCTTCTTCACACCGGCAGACTACGTGAGGGAACATCTGCTTCATGGCTTTGGGCGCGTTATCCGGTACCGCCGGAACCCCCGCTGCCGTGAGCATCTCCACATCGTTATAGTAATCGCCGATGGCCGCCACGTGGGACAGATCATAGCCAAATTGCCGGGCCAGGGTACGCACCCCTTCCCCTTTATCGGCTTTTGTGGCCATCATTTCAAAATAGTGGTCGCTGGAAGCCACAAAATGCAGCCCCGGCTGCGCGTGCGCTTCGCAATAGGCCTGCAGCGTGCTCATGTTCTCCGGCGGCACGGCAAACAGCACTTTGCCCCAGGGCACCGACGATAAAGCCACTTCGATAAACGACCCTGGCGGTTCTTCGTACCGGCGGTGATGGGTGAGCAGCGCGTTATCCCGGATCATCACAATCCCGTCGGGCACAAACACCTCCGCTCCCACATAGGGGAACTCCCGCAGCACCTGGTGCATAAACGGTTCGGCGACCGGCGGCAGCGGCGTGAGCGACGCCACCCGGGCTTTGTCATAGTCGTACAGCATGGCGCCGTTGATCAGCACACACGGGCGGTTGACCGTCAAATCGATGCGCTCCAGCAGACACTGCACCGAAAGCCGCGACCGGCCGCTGGCAATACAAAATCCGCCCCCGGCCTGCATAAAAGCCGCAATCGCTTCCCGGTTGCGAGCCGGTACGGTGCCGGTGTGATCCAGCAATGTGCCGTCCACATCGGTTACCAGTAAATAACGGGAACAATCCATCAGTCCTGTACCTTCCTTTCCCCTTCCACCGGGTCGCCCGGCCCCAAAGACCGCAAAAAACCGGTAAAATAGGCGGGCAATTCCCCTTCAAATTCCATATACGCCCCGCTGCGGGGGTGGATAAACCCAATCTTTCTGGCGTGCAGGCACTGGCCATGGAGCCTGGTAATTACCTTGCGCGGGCCGTACACCGGGTCGCCCGCCACCGGGTGCCCTACATAGGCCATATGCACACGGATCTGGTGCGTGCGCCCGGTTTCCAGTTTGACCCGCACATGGGAAAAGCCATCAAACGTTTGTAGCACCCGGTAATGGGTGATGGCCTCCCGCCCACCGGTTTGCAATACCGCCATCTTTTTGCGGTCCACCGGATGGCGGCCGATCTGGGTGCGTATACAGCCTTCTTCCTCGCGAAAATGGCCATATACCACGGCTTCATACTCCCGCACAAAACTGTGCACGGCGATTTGCTCCGCCAGTTTTTGGTGGGAAAAATCATTTTTGGCCACCATTAAAAGGCCGCTGGTATCCTTATCTAGCCGGTGCACAATGCCCGGACGCAATACACCGTTAATCCCCGACAGCGAATCGCCGCAGTGGTACAACAGGGCATTGACCAGCGTGTGGTCGGGGTTCCCCGGGGCCGGATGCACCACCATCCCTTTGGGTTTGTCCACCACCAGCAGGTCATCGTCTTCATACACGATGGAAAGAGGAATGTTTTCGGGCTGCAGTTCCATGGGCTGTGGGTCGGGCACCTGCACCGATACCACGTCCCCGGCACGCAGCTTGCTTTTTTTCGTAAGCGGTTTGCCCTGTACGCAGACAAGGCCCGCCTGCAGCCATTTCTGCACGGCGGACCTTGTTGTGTCGGGCAAATACGCGCTCAGCATCACATCCACCCGCTGGTTTTCCTGTTCCGGGGTGACTTCGATCTGAAACTGACGCATGCGGCGCCCTCCTTATCGACGGTAATTCCGGTAATTGTGGGGCCGGGTACAAATCAGTTTTTCCCGCTGATCCTTTTCGCCTTGGAAGAAGAAGAAATAGATCAGCAACAGCACCACGCCCACCACGATGCAGCAGTCGGCAAAATTGAACACAGGTGGGAAGAACGACACCGAAATGTAATCCACCACATACCCGAGCATGACCCGGTCAATGATATTCCCCACGCCCCCGGCGATAATCAGGGTGCTGGCAAGCAGCGAAAGCCCCGTGTGCCGGCGGTATAAAAGCAGGAACAAAAAGAGGATCAGGCACATCAGCGAGGTAACCCCTACCATAATCCACCGGGTACCGGCCAGCATGCCAAACGCCACGCCCTCGTTTTCCACATAGCGCAGCTGCAACAAGCCGGGCCACACATCCAGGCTGCCCACCGGTTTGATCTGGTGGATCACCAGGAATTTCAGGATCTGGTCACCGGCAACCAGCAGCGCGGCTGCCACCAGTGCGATCAATTTTTTTACCATACGCTTTTTTCACCCTTTCTTCCCGCAGAAAGCCGTTTCCGGCTTTCAAAAGGCGGCCGCTGCCCCGGTTTTGCCCGGGCACAGCGCCCTTTTTTGCTCTCCTATTTCAATGCAATTAACCGCGCAAAGCCGCCGCGCAGCGTGCGCACACGTCCGGATAGTCTGCATCGGTACCCACCGTATGGCTCCAGTTCCAGCAGCGGGGGCACTTGTCGCCTTCGGCATGGTTCACCGTGATGCTCAGACCTTCCACGTCTTCGCTCTTCACTTCGCCTTCGCCCTCGTTTTTCACTGCCAGCTGCGACACGATCAAGACCGTGGGCAGTTCTTTTTCAACGGAGCGGATAAAGTCGTACAGTTCCCCTTGGGCATACAGCGTTACCGCCGCATCCTGGGACGAACCGATGATCTTCTTGTTACGGGCCAGTTCCAACGCTTTCTTCACCGCGTCGCGCAGCTGATGGATGCGGTCCCACTGGGCGCAGAACGCTTCGTCGGCGTCCACGTCCACGCCTTTGGGCATGTCGTTAAACACCACGTTTTCGGCGTCATCATCGGCCGTGTGGGGCATAGCCAGCCAGATTTCGTCGGACGTAAAGGCCAAAACCGGCGCTGCCAGCCGCGTCATGGTAGACAGCACGCGGTACATGGTGGTCTGCGCCGCCCGGCGGGACAGGCTGTCCGCCTTTTCGACATACAGGCGGTCCTTGACCACATCCAGGTAGAAGTTCGACATATCCACCACACAGAAGTTGTGGATCGCGTGGTACGCCTGATGGAATTCATAGGTCGAATACCCTTCGTGTACCGTCTTGCACAGCGTATCCAGCTGTTTCAGGGCCCAGCGGTCGATGGGCAGCAGGTCGCTATCGGACACCGCATCTTTGTTGGGGTCAAAGTCGTGGATGTTCCCCAAAATGAACCGGGCTGTGTTGCGGATCTTGCGGTACGCATCGGACAGCTGCTTCAGGATTTCCTTGCTGATACGGATATCGGCATGGTAATCCGACGAAGCCACCCACAACCGCAGGATATCGGCGCCATACTGGTCCACAATTTCCTGGGGCGCTACGCCGTTGCCCAGGGACTTACTCATTTTACGGCCTTCGCCGTCCACCACCCAACCGTGGGTGACGACTTCTTTATACGGAGCCTTGCCGCGCCAGGCCACAGCCGTCAGCAGCGAAGACTGGAACCAACCACGGTACTGGTCGGCGCCTTCCAAATACATGTCGGCCGGCCACTTCAGTTCTTCCCGCTGGTCGCACACGGCGGCGTGGGTCACGCCGGAATCGAACCACACGTCCATAATATCCCGTTCTTTGGTAAAGGACGTGCAGCCGCACTTTTCGCACCGGGTGCCGGCGGGCAGAATTTCGCTGGCATCTTTCACATACCACTGGTCGCTGCCTTCCCGGCGGAACAGATCCGACACCGCCATCATGGAAGCACGGTTCATCAGCGGTTCGCCGCAGTCACGGCAGTAGAAGATCGGGATCGGCACGCCCCAGCGGCGCTGCCGGGAAATGCACCAGTCGTTGCGTTCCCGCACCATCGAGGTAATGCGGTCCTGGCCCCAAGCCGGGTACCATTTCACTTCGTTAATCGCCTGAACGGCCTGATCTTTGATGGCTTCCACCGAGCAGAACCACTGTTCCGTAGCGCGGAACAGCACCGGGTTCTTACACCGCCAGCAGTGCGGGTAGGAGTGCACGATTTCCTGCAGGGCGAACAGATAGCCGGTTTCTTCCAGGTGCTTGGCGATGGCCACATTGGCTTCGGCCGTCGTCAGACCTGCAAACTTTTCGCCGGCTTCTTCGGTCATACGGCCGTGGCTGTCCACCGGCACAATCACGGGCACCTGCGGATAGTGGTCGTGGGTCACCTGGTAGTCTTCCACGCCGTGGCCAGGCGCCGTGTGTACGCACCCGGTGCCGCTTTCCAGCGTGACGTGATCGCCTACGATGATCAGCGATTCCCGGTCAAGGAACGGATGCTGGGCCGTCATGTATTCCATCTGGCGGCCGCGCAGGGTGCCGATCACCGTGTAATCGGTCTTACCCGCTACCTTCATGGCTTCATCCATCAGTTCGGTGGCCATGATGTAGTATTCGTCCTGCCAATGGATCACGGAATATTCAAAATCGGGCCCCAGGCAGATGGCATCGTTGGCCGGCAGGGTCCAGGTAGTCGTGGTCCAAATTACGAAGTACGTTTTGGAAAGGTCGGCGCCCATAGCCGACAGCAGCCCTTTGTCGTCTTTCACGGCAAATTTTACATAGATGGACTGGCAGGGATCATCGGCATATTCGATTTCCGCTTCGGCCAGCGCCGTTTCACAGCTGCTGCACCAGTACACGGGTTTCAGGCCCCGGTAAATATACCCTTTTTCCGCCATATCGGCAAAGATTTCGATCTGCTTGGCTTCGAATTCCTTTTTCAGGGTGATATACGGGTCGTCCCATTTACCGATCCCGCCCAAACGGCGGAACTGCTTGCGCTGGGAATCGATGTACCCCATGGCGAATTCCCGGCAGATCTGCCGCAGTTCCACGTCGCTGATGGTGGCCGAATTGCTCACACCGGCTTTTTTCCGGGCTTTCAGTTCCGTAGGCAGGCCGTGGGTATCCCAACCGGGCACATACGGCGCGCGGAACCCGCTCATATTCTTATACCGCACGATAAAATCTTTCAGCGTTTTGTTCAGCGCCGTGCCCATGTGAATATCGCCGTTGGCGTAGGGCGGGCCATCGTGCAGCACATAGCTGGGTTTCCCGGCATTTTTCGCCATCAATTTTTCGTAGATCTTCTTTTCATTCCAGCTTTCCAGCATGGACGGTTCCCGCCGGGGCAGGTCGCCGCGCATGGGGAAGTCGGTTTGAGGCAGATTCAAGGTTTTTTTGTAATCCATCTCGACCATTACTCCTTCAGACTTCTTTTCATTCTATTATTTCCGGTTGAAAATATCCACCGGGGAATCGGGGTCCTGTGTAATATCATAGTTGTCGCCGAATTTTAGTTTATCATACCGGCGGTCTTTGGTCTCTTTCCGGGGTTCCGGCGCACCAAACCCGGACACATCGGTGTATTCCGTCTCCTCCTTCTCGGGAGCCGGTTGCGGTTCGGCCGGCGCCGGTTCTTCCTGCGGTTTTGCTTCCGGTTCCGCTTCAGGCTGAGCCGGTTCTTCTTTTTTAGCAGGTTCCTCGTCGGCGGGCGCCGGTTTTTCTTCTTTTCTCGCCGGACGCTGAGACGGCAGGGCGTCAATCAGCACCAGGTGCTTGCGGTACATATCCAGCAGCGACGCGCGGAAATCGGAAACCGAACGCTTTAACTGTTCCAGTTCCGTCTCGTAATCGCCAATCTTACCGCGGGCTTCGGCTACCACCGACTGGGCCTGCAATTCGGCGTCTTTCAAAATAATTTCAGCCTTGTGCCGCGCTTCGCGAATGGACGCATCCCCCAATTTCTGGGCGCTGATCAGCGCGTGCTTAATTTCGTCTTCTTCGTCGCGGTACTGCTGAACCTGGGTGGAGAGGGTCGTATTCTCTTTCTTCAGCGAATCATTTTCCGAAGAAAGCAAGGCGATCTTTTCCTTCTGTTCCAGGTTATTTTTAATCAGCGCTTCGTAGGAAACGCGGACCTGCTGCAGAAAATTATCCACATCTTCCCCGTTGTATCCGGCCCGGCCGGCCCGGCGAAATACCGCATTCTCAATATCACTGAGCGTAAGCATGGTTATCCCCCCATAAAATCAAATCGTTCTCATACATAGCGGCGTGCCGCCACACCGAGGCGCCCTTTTTTGGTGGGCGGCCCCAACCGGTCTACACAAAACCGTCCCCGGGAGCGGATCGACAAAAGGTCGCCCTCCTGGATCAGACGGGAAAGATCCTGACACGGTTCGTGATTTACTTGTACCCCGCCGGATCGAATGCACGAAGCGGCCTTTTCCCGGCTGATACCGAGAAGGAACGCCGTCACGCAATCCAGCCGTGGCGAAGCGATCACCCCTTCACAGGGTACAAAAGTGTGGGCCTGCGGCAGAGGTTCACAAAACCCCGGCTGCAGGCGTACCCCTGTGCGGCCGACTTTTTCCACCTGCGACAGCAGAAACGCGGCCGTATCTTCTTTTAAAAACAGCACGCAGCGCCCTTCTTCGGGCAAAATATCCCCCAGCGCCGGGCGCTGTACACCGGCCCCCAAAAAGGCGCCTAAAAAATCCCGGTGGGTCAGTTTGTCTTCTGCCCGGTAGCGGGCCGTCACTCCCACAATGGGGAAGAAAGCCGGGTCGGCGGGCTGATAATCGGGGAACACCCCCACCATCACCCGTTCGGCCCCTTCATACCCGCCCCATAAAAGGGCGTTTTCGCACCACTCGTCCCGCAGGACCCGCTGGGCCACAGCCGCTTCCCGCTCATCCAGGAACCCCAGAAAATGCGGAGCCTTCTGCCCCAACCGGATCACATCCCGGCACTTGGCGATCAGCCACCGGTCTTCGTCGCGTACCATTCCGGTTCCTTAAAAATACACGCCGTTATTTTCCAGCTCGTCCACCACTTCATCGCCGGTCAAGTCGACGTTATAAGGCGTAATGATAAACGTATTGCTGGCAACGGGTTTAATCTTGCCCTTGTTGGCATAGGTAACGCCGCTGAGGAAATCGATAATGCGGCGGGAAATATTTTCTTCCGTATGTTCCAAATTGAGCACCACGGTGTGCATCTTCAAAAGTTCGTCCGCAATGGAGCGGATTTCTTCCCCGAAATGTTCAGGTTTAAACAGCACCACCTGCAGCTGGGCCGTGGCGTGAATGTTCACCACTTTGTTGTTGCCGGAAGAGGGGTTGGAACGGCGCACCGTTTCGCGGGGTTCTTCCCGCATAGGCGCTTCCGAAGCAGCCGGAGCCGATGCATCCGAATTGGCGTACACGTCAACGTAATCGTCTTCATATTCATCTTCGGGCGGGTTCCACATTTTCTTGAAGCTATCTACCAAACCCATGTCGGTTCCTCCTGTATATGGAAAAATAAGTCTGTGCCCACCAAAGCGGGACGCCCTGCGGGCATCCTTTGCAAAGGGGTACACAGAGACAGTATTATTATCCCCGTTTTCACTCCATCTGTCAACCGCAAATTGGACAAAACCCTCTATAAAAAAGAAAAAAGCCGGATTTCCCGGCTTTTTCCAGCGCACAGCAGGTCGTATTTTGTCAACTGATGACCCTGCCGTCATACAGGTCGTGGCCGTCGATCACCACTTCGTCATACAGCTCCACCGTGCGGTCGGTATAGAGCTTTTCTTTCTGGCTGTCCGACAAATCCACATCGCAAATCACATAGCCATTGAGGGTGAGCAGCGGGAAAATCTGTACAAATTTCAGCTTGCCGCTTTCCACCACGTACACGCCTTGCACATTTTCGTGGGTGGCTGTTTTTACATTCCCGTCGTCGTCCTTGACTTCTTCGGTGATATCGGCAAAGTGGATGGCCTTTTGGTTTACCTGCACCCCCTGATAATTGCCGCGGTTGACCGTCACCGTAGCCTGGCGGGTGTTGATCAGGGTTTCATCCATGATATCAGACGAAAAGATCACGGCGGCGTTTTCCTTTTGGGACGTCTGGTTCACCGCCACTACCTGGGCCGGAAACGTTTCCTCCGTCGCCGACTTCAGCGAAAGGGTCACCGAGGACGTGCCTTTGAGTTTTAACGCCGTATCCGGGTCCACCACACAGGCAAAATACCACCCGTATTCCGTCACCACCCGGCCCACGGCGCTGCTGTCGACGGTTTTGGGTTGCTGCTCTTTTTCAAGATCTTCCACCGTCAGGTCTTCGGCTTTGTCGTAATCATACACCGATTCCCACCCGTCCACATGGCTGGAAAAATACCCGGCTGCCGGGGATTTCACCGTACTGGTGGGGTCGACTTTCTGGGATTCCAGCTCCGATTTACGGGCCTGCAATTCCGCAATGCGGTCGGAAAAATCGGTGATCACCCCTGTGACAATCTGCTTTTCATTGAGGGTATACAGCAGCTCCTGCCGGGCCGTTTTGGCGTCTTTTTCCTCGCCGCTGCGCAACTCCCTGAGCAACGTGAGCATCTGTTTTTCCGCGTTCTGGTCCAACTGGCCGGGGTCAGCCGCGTAGGAATCTTTCAGCGAAATCAATGTCTGCAAACTTTCAATTTCGTTATCGACGGCTTCGATTTCGTCTTCCACATTGACGGGGCTGCCCGCCGGGTACGCTTTCGCCACCACGCCGTCTTTGGCCACATGGCCGCCGTCGCTGATTTCATACCCCAAATCGCCGGTATAATCGGCGGTGATCACGGTTTCTTTGCGGATAAAGACCCCCTCCACCGAAAACGAGTCGGCCGTTTCAATATAGGTGGCTGTTTCGGTGTGGATCATTTCGGTGTTCGCCTGGTATACCTGGAACCCTACATACCCAAAAATCAGCAGGGCCAGCACCCATGAGGTAATGCGCCGGATTAGCGGCGCCTGTACCGCTCTTGCGTTTGCCATGGCTTTTGCTCCTTTCCGCTCACCTATCCCCCAGCAGGCCATCGGCCCGCCACAGGGCTTCACATTCGTCCGCCAAGGTCGTGACCAGGGCGTGCCCGGGCGGCACGTCGTCCAGATACAGCCAGTGTATCCCCTCTTCCCGGTGGAACCATGTCAGCTGCCGCTTGGCATACCGCCGGGTGCCCTGCTTGATTTTTTCGGTGGCCTCTATCAGGGACGTGTCCCCGCTAAAATAGGGGAACAGCTCTTTGCAGCCAATCGCCTGGGCCGCCGTTCCGGCACAAGGGGTGCCATACAGGGCTTTCGCTTCCTGCAAAAGCCCCTGTTCCATCATGCGGTCCACCCGCGTATCAATCCGGCGGTACAACACCGCCCGGTCCCGGCACGAAAGCCCCACCAGCGAAAAGCGGAACGGCGACGGAATCCGGCGGGAATACTCGTTTTGTTCTTGCAGCGTGCGCCCCGTCAGCCGGTACCGCTCCAACGCCCGCAGTACCCGCTTGCGGTTATGGGGGTGAATCTGTTTGGCGGCTTCGGGGTCTTCCGTTTGCAAAACGTTGTGGATTTCTTCGTCGGTTTTCCCTTCGCTCCAGCGCAGCAGCTCGTTTCGCACCTCCTGGTGGCCCGGTTCGTCCTCGTACTGCCGGTTTTCCACCAGGGAACGCACGTATAAGCCCGTGCCCCCCGCCAAAATGGGAAAATGCCCGCGGGCGGCTACTGCCTGAATGGCCGCCGCCGCATCCCGCACATAATCCGATACGCTATAGGACTTTGAAAGGGGCAAAAATTCCAGCAGATGGTGGGGAATCCCCTGTTTTTCTTCTTCCGTTGGGCATGCGGTACTAATAGGCAGCCCTTTATAAATCTGCATGGAGTCGGCCGAAATCACTTCGCCCGACAGGCGCCGGGCCATTTCTACGGCTAAAGCTGTTTTCCCGCTGGCTGTCGGGCCCACAATAACCCCTACGGGAATTTTCGTTTCGCTGTCCATCCCGGCACCTCCCTATCGGCGGGCGTTACACCCGGCCAAATTGTTTTTCGATCTCGCGCTTTTTCAGCACCACAAAAATGGGTCTTCCGTGGGGGCAATAGCGCACGTCCGGGTGCTGATACAGTTCCAGGCACAGCGCCGTCAGTTCCCGCGGGTCGCTTTCGTCCCCGGCTTTAATGGCAGCCCGGCAGGCCACATTGTGGAACAGCCAGTCCTGTTTTTCCGTTTGAATCTGCCGCCGGTGGGATAGTAAGTACCCGGCCATTTCGGTGAGTACCCCGGGTACGTCGTCGCTGCCCAGCGTCAGCGGGACCGAGCGCACCAACATACTGCCCATGCCAAAATCTTCGCACTCAAACCCGGCGTTTGACAATAGGTCTTTGTGCTGCATGAGGACATCGTATTCGTCTTTACTCAGCGGCACGTTCACCGGCTGCAAGAGCATCTGGGCGTTGGGGGCCGCATGGTCCCGCCGCAGCTTTTCATACAGCAGCCGTTCATGGGCCGCGTGTTTATCGATGAGCATCAGTTCCCCGTCCCCTACTTGCAGCAGAATGTACGTGGAAAAGGCTTCGCCAATCAGCCGCACATCGGGGGCCGAAGGTGCTTCCTGTGGGGGAACCTCCGGCTGCGTTTCGGCCTGGGGGGCCGGTTTGACAATCTCTGTCCGGACCGGTTCCGGCCGAACGGCAGGCGCCGGGGCTGCTTTGGAAACCGATGGCGTTTTTTCGTCCGGCACAACCGGCTCTACCATCGGCTTTTTCACCGGCACCGAAGGGGTATACGTCCGTTCCGCCGATTCCTCCAGAAATGAAAAATCCGGTTTTGATTCCGTGCGCTCGAAAAAGGACGGCACGGAAGGGGCCGCCGGGGTAGCCTTTTCCCGCTTTTCGTTTTTTTCGGGCACTGGCGGTGTAGCCGGTTGGCTGGTTTGCGGGTGTGCGGCGGGGGCATGCGCCTGTTCGCGGGGGGCAAAGTGCATTTGCGTACCACGCAGGGGCACCGGCTGCTGGGAGAGCGCCGGTTTGCCAGAGGGGGTATTCCAGTGCATCTGCTTTGGCGCATCCTGCTTCATCAGGGCGCTTTTTACCCCATGGTACACGGCGTCGTACACCGGGCGTTCATTGACAAAACGCACTTCCAGTTTGGCTGGGTGGACATTTACATCCACCGCCCCGGCATGCAGCGTTATATACAGCACACAGGCCGGAAACCGCCCCACCATAATGGAGCCCTTGCACGCTTCTTCCAGCGCCGCCATGGCCGTACGGGACCGCACATACCGCCCGTTTAAAAAGAAATGCTGCATACTGCGGGACCCGCGAGACGCCGTCGGCGCCGACACAAAGCCCTCCACTTTCACATAATCCATCTCATACGAAACCGGCAGCAGGTGCGACGTAAATTCTTTGCCATACACGGCGTACACCGCCGAACGGAGCTTCCCGTCGCCGGGGGTGTGCAGCGTTTCCTTGCCGTCGCGCAAAAAACGGAAGGATATTTCCGGGTGCGACAGGGCCAGCCGGTCCATCATGGCCGCCACGGCGTTGGATTCCGATACGTCTTTTTTTAGGAATTTCATCCGGGCCGGGGTGTTATAAAACAGGTCCCGCACCAAAATCGTGGTGCCCTGGGGGCACCCGGCGGGGGCACAGCTTTCCTCCTCCCCGCCGCTGATGGCATAGCGGGTGCCTTCCAGCTCTTCGGCGGTGCGGGTGAGCACTTCCACCCGGGCCACCGCTCCAATGGACGCCAGTGCTTCACCCCGGAACCCCAATGTGCCGATGGCTTCCAAATCTTCCGCGTGCAGCACTTTGGAGGTCGCATGGCGGATAAACGCCACGGGCACATCGTCCCGGCTGATGCCGCTGCCGTTGTCCGTCACCCGCATAAACGTGGTGCCGCCGCGGCGGATTTCCACCGTAATGGCGGTAGCTCCGGCGTCGACGGCGTTTTCCACCAGCTCTTTAATCACCGAAGCCGGACGGTCCACCACTTCCCCGGCCGCAATCAGTTCGGCGACCTGTTTATCCAGTACATGAATTTTCCCCATGGCGTTTTGCCTCCTTTCCGCTTATAGGCGCATTTCATAAAGGGCATCGATCAGCCCTAAAGACGGCACATCGGCCACCCCGGCATAGGAAAACCCCATTTTTTCATACACCGCCCGCAATTTGGGCTGGGCCGCCCGGCAGGCCAGGCGCAAAAAGCACTTGCCCTCTTCCCGGGCTTTTTCCACACAAAACCATAATAAAGCCTGGGCCGCGCCTTTTCCGGCGTATTCTTCCCGGCAGGCCAGTTTGTGCACATATAAAGCCGGTTCCGCTTCATCCCCGCGCCAAAACAGCGGATCAGTATCCGTCAGGTAGCACACCGCCGCCGCTTTGCCTTCGTGCATAGCCATAAACCCCGGCGGGTCCCCGGCAAACACAATGTCGGGTTCCAGTAGGTCGTCTTTCCACTGGTGAATGCCCTTTTTTTCCATGCGCAAATTGGCATTATGCAACACGCGGCTGTACTCTTTCCGGTCCTCTTCCGTCAGCACGGGTACAATGGTGTAGTCATACATGGGCGCGCTCATTTCTTTTTGCCGCCGGCCAATTTCCCCGGCATCTGGGCCCGGGCGCGGATGGCCGCTTTGCGGGCTTTTTCCTTTTCTTCCCGGCCTTTGCTGATCTTATCCGACAGTTTCGGGATCCCCACGCCCAGCAGCGATGCGCCCATCATGAAGATCAGCGCGGAAATCTGCATGACCAGGGCCCCTTGCAGTTCGATGGTGTTGGAACCGGGCTGGAACAGGGCGCCAATATTAAACGTGAGCAAAGCGAGCCCCGCGCCAAACTGCTGGCTGAAAATCGCAATGGCGCCAATCTGCTGGCTTTCGGGGGTCAAAACAAACTGCCACACAAACAAAAGCAGCGACAAAATGCCCACCCAGTTGAGCAGCAGCCACCCTAAAACCGGTTTATCTACGGTCGATACCAGGTTTTTGCCCAGGAAGAACCACAACAGCAGGTCAATCACCGGCACAAAAATACAGAACATTTCAAATAAAATCATCACCATATCCGACGAAGGCGATAAAAACCGGGGCAGCATGTTATACAGCAGCCCCAGCAGGGTGGGGATAATGGCGGCACACCCGATTTTAATCCAGGCGTTGGTATTCGACGGGGTAAAATGACGGGACGAAAAACTCATGGCCGTTCCTCCTTGTTTAGCGGGCCAACCGGCTCAGTTCATATAAAAGATTCATGCATTCAATGGGTGTTAGCGCGTTAACATCCACACTTTTCAGCCGGTCGATGATCTGTTCGCTTTTGGGGCTCATCAGCTGCATCTGGGTTCCGGCTTCTTCTTTACTTGGTTCCTTTTCCTTTTGGGGCACCACCTGCACCGGCCCTTCGCTTTCCAGCTGGCGCAAAATCTGCCGCGCCCGGCGCACCACTTTTTCGGGTACCCCGGCTAACCGGGCGACTTCAATACCGTAACTGTCGTCGGCCCCGCCGGGAATAATCCGGCGCAAAAAGGTGATCTCTTCCCCGTGTTTGCGCACGGCGATGTTGTAATTTTTTACGCCGCTGATCTTTTCTTCCATAGCCGTCAGTTCATGGTAGTGGGTGGCAAACATAGTCTTGGCCCCCAGGGTCTTGGGGTCGGCGGCGTATTCCAGCACGGCCTGGGCAATGCTCATGCCGTCAAACGTGGACGTACCCCGGCCGATTTCGTCCAAAATCAGCAAGCTGTGGGACGTGGCGTGGCGCAGGATGTCGGCCACTTCCGTCATTTCCACCATAAAGGTGGACTGCCCGGCCGC
Organism: uncultured Clostridia bacterium; assembly: GCA_930990065.1. GTDB lineage: Bacteria > Bacillota > Clostridia > Oscillospirales > Acutalibacteraceae > Heritagella > Heritagella caecorum. The sequence goes on from CAKNOA010000011.1 coordinate 46,156, forward strand.
CAGGTCATCGGACGCCCCCACCCGGGTGAAAATACGGTCCACAATCCCAATCTGGGCGTAGGAAGCCGGCACAAACGAACCAATTTGGGCCATGAGCACAATCAGGGCCGTCTGGCGCATGTAGGTGGATTTCCCGGCCATATTGGGGCCGGTGATAATCGCCACCCGGTTTTCCTTTTCATCCAGGGTCACATCATTAGGGACAAACGGCGCGCCATCTAAGAGGCATTCCACCACCGGGTGACGGCTGTCCCGCAAAATCAGCTTGCCCGACAAATCCACCTGGGGCCGCACATACCGGTGCTGTACCGCCGTGGTGGCCAGCGAAGCCAGACAGTCCAGCCCCGCCACCGCCTGGGCCGTGCGCTGGATGCGGTCCATTTCCCCGGCTACCTGTTTCCGTACTTCGTCGAACAGGCGTCCTTCCAGGGCAACGGAACGCTCCCCGGCCCCCAGAATGCGGGTTTCCAGTTTCTTTAATTCATCGGTGATGTACCGTTCACAATTCGTCAGGGTCTGGCGGCGGATGTAATCATCGGGCACCTGATCCTTATAGGAATTGGACACCTCAATGTAATACCCGAACACCCGGTTATATCCGATTTTCAGCTTCGGAATCCCCGTGCGCTCCCGCTCGCGCTGTTCAATATCGGCTAATAGCCCGCGGCCATTGACCATATCGCCCTGCAGCGCGTCGAGTTCTTCGTTATATCCTTTGCGGATGATGCCGCCTTCCCGAATGGAAAATGGCGGATCTTCCACAATGGCGCGGTCAATCAGGTCCGCTATGTCGGTTAATTCGTCCACATCCCGGTACAGCGCCTGCAAATAGGCCGACGTCCGATGGCTGACCGCCTGTTTCACGCCCGGCAATCGCAGCAGGGCCGACCACAGCGAACGCAGTTCCCGGCCGTTGGCGCTGCCGTACACAATCCGGGTGAGGATCCGTTCCAAATCGTAAATCCCACTCAGCGCCTCCATCAGGGTATCGAGCAGTTCCGGGTCGTTTACCAGCTCTTCCACAGCGTTAAGGCGCCGGGTGATGCCCCCGGGGGACAACAGCGGCTGTTCCACCCAGTTGCGTAAAAGCCGTTTGCCCATGGCGGTGTGGGTGTGATCGAGCACCCACAAAAGCGACCCTCTCTTTTCCTTCGTGCGCATGGTTTCGCACAATTCCAGGTTATACCGGGTGTTTACATCCAGCTGCATGAACTGGGTGTCTTCCCATAGAGTCAGCGTATTGAGCCGCTCCATGCCCACCCGCTGGGTCTTTTGCAAATACCCCACCATTTCGCCCGCCGCCAGGCAGATGCTGCGCACGGGCAAATCGCCGTCTTCCAAATGGAATTGGTTTTTCACCCGCAAACAGCACAGCGATTCGTCGGTTTCATCCGGCAAACGTTCCACCAAGGCGTGGAATTTTTCGCGGCAGCGCTTTTCAAGTGCCGCACTCTGGGGCAGCGTACCCGCCAGCAAGACTTCGCTGGGGGAAAACCGGCTCAGTTCATTATAAATGGCTTCGCCCAAATCGTCGCCGCTCACTTCCATGGCTCTGGCTTCCCCGGTGGAAATATCCGCCAGACAGATGCCCGCCTGCTCCCCGGTGCCATACACGCTGCACAGGTAGTTATTTTTCCCCTCTTCCAGCATGCTGTTTTCCATGACGGTGCCCGGCGTGACCACCCGGATAATGTCCCGTTTGACCAGCCCCTTGGCGGTGGCGGGGTCTTCCATCTGTTCGCAAATGGCCACTTTATACCCCCGGCTCACCAGCCGGGCCAGGTACGTTTCGTAACTGTGGAACGGCACCCCGCACATGGGCGCCCGCTCCGAAAGGCCGCAGTCCCGCCCGGTCAGGGTCAGTTCCAGTTCCCGCGACACCAATTTGGCGTCGTCAAAAAACATTTCGTAAAAATCCCCCAACCGGAAAAACAGGATCGTATCGGGGTATTGCTCTTTGATTTTAAAGTATTGTTGCATCATGGGGGAAAGATCGTTGGCCATACCCCTGATTTGCTCCTTTCCTTACCGCCTATTTCCACATCCGGCCGCATGGCCTTCTTATAGGAGAAAAAGTGCAAACGCCTTTCGCCGCTTGCACTTTTTTCAGGCTCGTTAATGGCAGCCGCCGCAGGAAGCACAGTTCCCGCTGCACGAGCTGGCCGGCACATCCGCCGTATCGGGGTCTTCGCCCTGGGCGCTGGCCTGCAAAATCGCGGTCACCCGCTGCATCATGGCGTCGAATTCATCTTTTGCTTCGTTATAGGCCGCCATATTTTCGTTGCGCATAATGGTGTCGTAGCAGTCCCGCAGTTCCACATTCAGGCGGCTGATCTTTTCGGTGTCGTTTTCTTCTTCCGCCGAAAGATTCGACAGGTTCATACGCTTTAAGTTGAAATCCCCGATCAAATCCTGCAAGCTCTGGTCCTGGTCGCAGGCGTTCTGGGCTTTCATCAGTTTTTTAAAGGATTCTTCCTGCTGAATGGCATGGCCAAGGTTTCTTGTCAGTTCGATAACGTCCATGTTTCGTTCGCTCCTGTTTCCGCGGCCGCAGCCGCTAAGTTTTTGTCGTGATGGTATTTCCCTATATAATAAGGAAAGGGCGGCCGGGATACCCAAAGCCAAAGCCTTTCCTATTAACCGTTTTCTGCTTCCGCTTTTTCGCCCTGTAAAATCCAGTTGCGGGCTTTTGTCACGGTGACCTGGCAGAACTGCCCGATGAGCGCATCGTCCCCGGGGAATTCCACAATCACACTGCCTTCTGTGCGGCCGCTGAGCAGCCCGTTTTTCCCGCGCTCTTCCACCAGTACCCGCACGGTCTGCCCCACCATGGCGGCGCACCGTCTGGCGGCGATGGCTTCCTGGGTATCGAGCAGTTCCTGCATCCAGCGGGCCTTTTCTTCGTGGGAAACGGGGTCGGGCATTAAAGCGGCCTTTGTCCCCTTGCGGGGGGAATAAATAAACGTAAACAGCGACGTAAATTCCACTTCCCGCACCAGGGATAACGTATCACAGAATTCTTCATACGTTTCCCCGGGGAACCCCACGATAATATCGCTGGTCAGCGACAAATCGGGCATTTTTTCTTTGGCGTATTTTACCAGCGACAGGTACTTGTCCCGGTCGTAATGCCGGTTCATTTCCTTTAAGATACGGTCATTGCCGCTTTGGAACGGCAGATGCAGATGGTGGGCAATGTGGCGGCCCTGGGCCATGGTGTCGATCAGTTCTTTGGTGGCGTCCTTCGGGTGGCTGGTCATAAACCGCAGCCGGTAATCCCCGTCGATCGCGTCAATACGCCGCAACAGTTCCGCAAAGGAAATGGGATTAGCGAGCGTCTTGCCATAGGAATTGACATTCTGCCCCAGCAGTGTAATTTCCTTATACCCGTTTTCAATCAGGCCGCGGCACTCTTCCACCACGGCGTCGGGTTCGCGGCTGCGTTCCCGCCCGCGCACATACGGCACGATGCAGTAGGAACAGAAGTTGTTGCACCCGTACATCACCGTCACAAACGCGCGGCTGTCGCTGTCGCGCCGCACCGGCAATCCTTCGGGAATTTGCTTGTCGGGGGTTTCGTCCCCTCGTTCAAACACCCGTTTGCTGTCGGTCAGCGTCTGCAATAGCAAAAAGGGCAGCCGGTGGATCACATGAGTGCCAAACACCAGATTCACATAAGGAAAGCTCTTTTTAATCCGTTCGGCCACGTGTTCCTGTTCCATCATGCAACCACACAGTGCAATAATCATGCCCGGGTGACGGCGCTTTTGGTTTTTCAGGGCGCCTACGTTGCCGAACACCCGGTCTTCCGCGTGTTCCCGTACGGCACAGGTGTTAAATAGTACCAGGTCCGCCTCGTCGGGGGAATCGGTAAAAGAAAAGCCCATCTGGCTGAGCATCCCTTTCATGCGTTCTCCGTCGGCGGCATTCTGCTGGCAGCCGTAGGTGTGCACCATGGCCATGGGCACCGCGCCGCGTTTGCGCACCTGCATAATCTGTTTTACGGCCTCAAAAGCCTTTTGCATCTCGTCGGGAACCTGAGGAATGGCAAACGGTTCTTGCAAAAAAACGCCTCCCTTTTTGCATGGCAAATCGTAAAAAATCGGAATCTTTCATAGTATAGCACAGTTTTTTCTTTCCTTCAACCTTTCCCCAAACGGGTTTTCGCCGCTGCTTGTCTTTTCCAGCCCCGCATTTCCCGGGAAATCTTTTCCCCCTGCCTATTTTGTGGTATAATAGCAACACAATCGGCGTTTTGTTATGGAGTCACGCCGGGATTTGGAACAAAGGAGACAACTGTGTATGCCGTTTTCGATTGATTTGGGGCCTTATAACGCCGTGTTCGCCGTACCCACCGCGTTAGTGGACACGCATATGCGCCTGGCGGGCGCTGTCCAGCTGAAGGTGCTGCTCTATCTTCTGCGCCATGCCGGGCACCCGGTGCAGGAAGAAGAAATGGCGCAGTCCCTGGGTGTTTCGGCTGCCGATATCAAAGACGCGCTGTTTTACTGGCAGCAGGCGGGGCTTTTGCCCAGCGCCCAGGAAGATACCGAACCGGCTTCGGCTCCTGTTGCTGCCCCAGCGGAACCGGTGGCCCCGGCAGAAAATGCACCCCTTCGCACCGAAGAACCCCGGCTCATCTCGTCCCGGCCCACCCCGGCAGCGGCCCCTATAAAAAAATTGGCGCCCCACCGGGTGGAAAAACCCGATGGTGTGTTTTTGGCCAACCGCATGGCTTCTTCCAGCGAAATCGCAGCGCTCATGCAGGAAACGGAATTTATCTTGGGCCGGCCGCTGTCCCCGGGGCTATCGTCTACCCTTTTATACATGCACGACGACTGCGGGCTGCCCACGGATGTGATCATCATGCTGGTACAGTACGCCAAAGAACAGGGCAAAGATAACACCCACTACATCGAATCCACCGGCCGGGCCTGGGCTCAGGAGGGGATTCTCTCCCACGAAAAGGCGGAACAGAAACTGCGCTACTTAGATGAAAGCGCTAAAGCCTGGCGTGTGGTGGAACGGGCCCTGGGGATCAGCCACCGCCGTCCCACCACCCGGGAAATGCAGTTTTGCGCCCGCTGGGTGCTCACTTGGCATTTTGAGGAAGCCATGCTGCGGGAAGCGTATGAACGGTGCATCAACGCCACCGGCAAACTGAATTTTACCTACATAGACCGCATTTTGGAACGCTGGCAGCGGGAAGGCATTCGCACCCTGTCCCAGGCCCAGCAGGAAGCGGGCGCCCGCACCCAACAGGCCCCCGCTCCCCAGGCTCCCAGCTATGACCTGGATGAATTCGAAAAAATGAGCCAATGGGAATTGATGCATAAGGAGAAATAACCATTATGGGATATAGCCGCGATATTTATGACAGCGCCATTACGGAACTGGCTCGCCGCCGGCGGCAAGCCGAACAGACCCACCGGCAGCGCCGCGACGGCCTGTATGAAACCTGCCCCCGGCTGCGGGAGATTGACCGGGATTTGTCGCACACCTATGCCCGGGCCGCCCAAGCGGTGCTGCACGGCAGCACCGCCAAAGAGGAACTGTCCCGCATTCGCGACCACAATCAGGCGATGCAGCGGGAAAGAGCCCAGCTCATTCGGGACTTAGGGCTGCCGGCCGATTATTTACAGGTGCCGTATGCCTGCCCGGATTGTTCCGACACCGGGTATATCGATGGTGCCATGTGCCACTGCCTGCGTGCACTCATGCGCAAAGAGGCCTACCGGCGGCTAAACGAAACAACGCCTCTGGCGCTCTCCACCTTTGACCAGTTTGACCTATCCTATTATGACGATACCAGTGAAAACGGCGGGCCGTCCCCCCGGCAGGTCATGGCCCGCATTGTGAAGTTGTGCCGTTCTTATGCCGCTTCCTTTTCGCTGGAATCCGACAGTTTGCTGTTTACCGGGCGCACGGGGCTGGGCAAAACCCACCTTTCTTTGGCCATTGCCAACGATGTGATCGAGAAGGGCTTCGGAGTGGTGTACGGTTCGGCACAGAATTTCGCTTCTTCCCTGGAAAAAGAACGCTTTTCCCGGGACGAAAACGATACCAATCACTTATTGTTATCGTGCGACCTGCTGATTATGGACGATCTGGGCACCGAATTTACCACGTCGTTTGTCACCGCTTCCCTTTATAATATCATCAACACCCGCCTGATGGCGGAAAAACCCACCCTGATCAACACAAACCTGTCCATGAAGGAACTGACCAAGCGCTACGGCGAACGGTTCTGTTCCCGTATCATCGGCGGCTACACCCTGCTCACCTTTGCCGGGCGGGATGTGCGCCAGTTAAAGCGCATGCGCCGCATGGAACAGAAAAAGAACGGTATGCAAACGCCGTAACCTTTATATAAAGGTATAGTATAAAAAACGAAACCCCCGCACGGCCTGTTTTTAAGCACAGACCATGCGGGGGTTCTTTTGTCTTTAGAGGATTCCATTTCCTTTACCCGGACACCTGTCCATAATAAATTTTTTTGCTGCCCGGGTTGAAAATTTCCAACTTGCCCATTTTCTGGGAGAAATAGTTTTCCAACCGGCTGCGGAATGCCTGTACCGCCGCATTTTCGTAATCATTATGGAGGGATGACAGGTACACCGCCCGGCGGCAATCCGGCTGGGTCAAATTCCACACACCGACAGAATCCGGCAACGTTTCACAGTTGCCTTCCGTCACAAACGCTACCCCACCGAACAACGCGATCATCTGGGCGACCGTTTCCGCATTGGGGCTGATCTGGATTTTTTCCGGCCGGAACCCGGCCGCCCGGCAATACGTCATCACCGGTTCATTCAGTTCATCCCCGCTGCGCAGGATAAACACATCCCCCGAAAGTTCTTCCAGGCGCACCGATTTCCGGCGGGCCAGCGGATGATTTTTGGCGTGCAAGGCCAGCAGCCGTTCTTCATATAGTTTTTCGGACGAATAATCATTTTCCTTTTCCCGGCAATTGGCAATCACAAAATCCGGCTTTTCCCCGGTTTTCCGCTTTTCCATCAGGCGGAACGCCACATGGGGATACTCCTTTTTAAACTCACTGACCAGGCGCAATACCGTGCTGGCATAACAGCCAATGCACAGCGTGATTTCCCCGGCGGGCTCTTTATCGGTGTCCAACAGTTTTTGCCGGATCTGCTTTTCTTCCTGCAGTACGCCGGTGGCATACCGGTAAAAAACTTCCCCCGCTTGGGTCAGCGAAATGCCCCGGGACGCCCGGTCCAGGAGCTTCACGCCCAATTCTTTTTCCAGGTTTGCGATGCTCTGGCTCAGCGAAGGCTGGGCAATGTAGCATTTTTCCGCCGCTTTTGTAATGCTTTTTTCCTGTGCAATCACACAGAAATACCGAAGCTGCTTAAAATCCATTTGCGAGTCCCCCTTCCAAAAGCCACGGATTGATAGAATCTATGGACAGCTGCACTTTCTCATTCAAATTACCTGATGGTTATATGATAAGAGTTCCTTAGCAAAAAAACAACGGAAAAACTTGTGATTTATGGGTAAAATTCTGTGCTTTTCCTGTCCATCCCCCGTTTTTTTCCGGTTTTTTCTTTGTTTTTTGGTACTTTTTCTGTACAATTTTTCTCTTTTTTCTCATATATTAACCGGAAAAACATGCCTCCGGACACTATCGACGATTTCAGATCTTTCCTACAATTTGCCCCTTATTTCCATTCCATTTTCGGCTATATTGTTCAATATAGGTGAAAACTATGTGAAAGCCAGTTGAGGGATAGAGTTTTTGTATTTTCATCTTTGGAAAAAGAGTGCTACAATAAATGCATAAAATCGCTATGGATTTTTGAAAGAATTCTGGCAAAACACATTTGCAATCGGTAAAGATTGTTTCAGGGGAGGTATTTTGCCAGTTTCTTTCCCGAAAATGAAGAAAGGTGTGATTGCAAACCATGAGCAAACTGAGAAAAACGCTGGCAGGCCTGCTGGCTGTTTCCATGCTCACAACCGTGGCGCTGACCGGCTGTTCGAATGCACCGGCCGAAAACTCTTCCACAAACAATGGCGGCGACAGTTCGACGGTTGACACGTCGGAGCACGTAACGCTGATCCTGAAAGTTATCGGCACGGAACCGAACCGCTATCAGGAAATGTTGACGGCATTTAATAAGCTGATCGCCGACAAAACCGATCTGAACTGTGAACTGGATGTACAGTGGATTGGCTGGGGCGACTACCAGACAAAGTACCCGCTGCTGTTCTCGTCCGGTGAATCGTTCGACATGGCGTACACTGCCACGTGGCTGGATTTCGCCGGGATCGCCATGAAGGGCGGCATGTTGGATCTGACCGACATGGTGCAAAAATATGCCCCCGGTGTGTGGGAACAGGTTCCCGAAGTCGGCTGGGAACAGTCCAAAGTGAACGGGAAAATCTACTGCATCCCCTCCGGTTTGGCCACGTATAGCGCCCAGGGGTACCTGTATCGCGGCGATTTGAGCGACGTAGAAATTAAGGACGGCGACTGGGATACGGTCAAAGAATACATGAAGGATGTTTCGGGTAACGATCAGGGCGTACAGCCCATGATGTTCTCCCCCAACTCCGGCGTTTTGCTGCAGTATGGCTATTCGGTACAAAATGTGTTTGAAATCGGCACGTACACCACGCTGATCATCGACCCGACCGAAGAAGACCCGCAGGTCCACTCGTTCCTGGACGAAGCCTGGATGGGCGATGCCCTCAATTTGGTCAATGATCTGTCCGGCTATGCCTGGTCCGAATCGGTGCTGGCCAACCAGACGGCTGCCGGTGACTGCTTCGATAACGGCACGTCCGCTGCGTATTACCACAACGTGGACTCCTACCGCGGATCTCCGATCAAGCATCCCGATTGGGATATCCATTGGACCAACATGAGAAAGTACAACGAAACCCTGTCGTATGCGCAGGATGCACTGTGCATCCCCCGCACCGCGGCTAACCCCGAACGGGCCCTGATGCTGTTCAACTGGATGCGCACCAACCAGGAAGCGTATGATTTGTTTGAATACGGTACCGAAGATCTGTGCGAGTTGGGTGATGATGGTTCGTACACCAACCTGGATCCCGAAAACTGGAGTTGCGACGCCTGCCTGTGGGCTCTGCGTACCAACGAATTCTTCCGCAGTGAAAAAGGCTGGCCCAAAGAATACACCGAAGGCCATGCTGTGAAGCTGGAAGAAACGGCTATCGATAACCCCTACCGCATTCTGACTCTGGATACCACCAATGTGGCCACCCAGTATTCGGCGGTGAACAACGTGTACCAGTCCTATATCGGCCAGGTCGACACGGGCATCATGGCCACCGAAGAAGGCGTGAAGGAATTCCGCGATGCGCTGTATGAAGCCGGTCTGCAGACTCTGATCGACGAATTCCAGAAGCAAGTCGATGCGCTGGAAGAAAACTACGGCGATCTGATTAAGACCTATCACGAAGAACTGGCGGAAGGCAAGGGCGTTTATTTCTAAGAGATAACGGTTCTTTCCCCGCTGCTTTTCAAAATTGTTTGATCCCCGCTCTGCTCCCCAGGGCGGGGGTTTCGTATACAAAGAAAAGCTCCGGCTCTTCGTGTTTGGAAGAGCCGGAGCCTTTTGAATGATGTGACTTATTTAGCCGGTTGTACCCGCAAATACCGGCAGGCAAGATGGGCCCCTTCCCGCACCGACAGGCCAATGGCACCGGTCAAATACGGATGGTCGTTATCTTCGGCCGTCAGGGTATGGCTGCCGTTGAGTACCGCCGTCAGGTGGTTGCCGTTGGCCGTCACCGTCACGGTAAAGGGCACGCCGTTTTTCTGTTCGGGCACCGTCATACGGGCAAGTTCCGTATACCCGTTGTCATTTTTCAAAATGGCAAACGTAGTGGGGTTCACCATCCCGGCGGCATAGGAGCGGATGGCCCCCTGTACCCGCACATTCAGCAGATGGATATCCCCGGTGATCCCGGTCAGTTCGGCTGTGACCTGTTGGTCCTGCCAGGTGTGGGAACCGGTATACGCTTCCCCGAAATCACTGCAGGAGAGGTGCAGGCTGCCGTCCTGCAGGTACAAGACGCCCTTGAGCCGGGTGAACTGGCTGGTTTCCACATGGGTGCCGGTCCACACTTCCGGGTTTTCCCGCTCGGCCACATAGCTGTAATCGGCGGCGCCGCTCACATACAAATCATCCAGGTACACGCTCATCACGCCGCCTTCCTGGCAAGCGATGACCTGCACGCCGATTTCATCGATGAGCCCGCCTTCCAGTGCCGGCACCTGGTAGCACAGATCGACCCACTCCCCGGCCTGCAGGGAAACGGTTTCCCCGGTATACAGCCGGTCTTCGTGCTTTTCGTGGGCATACAGTGCCACCCGCACCGGCATGGTGCTGTCAGGTGCCATCACGCTGGCATGGATCGTCTGCCCCGGGTAGAAAACGGGCGAAAACGACGGATCATACCGGGTATCGTGAAAATCGGCGGGCACCATGTACGTTTTGCGGTATAACTGCAAATCATCTCCGCCCATTATGGGTTTAACCACAGCTTTTAACGACCGCTTGCCTGTACGCGCGGCTTCGGTGGTATTGACTAGGTAGATTTCAGCCGTTTGGTTGCCTTTCCCCGACGGAATGCTGCGGGCGCCAATGGAGTGGGTGGAACCTGGGTACTCAAAATGGCAGGAATCCTTGCGTTCCCGGAAAATACGGTCCATGGGCGCGGGGGGCGTTTCACCGGCAATGCGGTAAGCAAGGTCGGCTATGTAGCTGGCGCCGTAGGGCACATCCATCATATTCATACTGCCCATGACACCGGAGCAAGCCAGGAAATCGTGAATGGGCGCACGCCATTTATCAAAATCAATGCCGTCAAGGCCCACCAGCACTCCCATAATGGTGCCCACGTTGGCGGCGTTGCAGTCGGTATCCCATCCGCACATGTTGGCGATGCACACCGTTTTACCAAAATCGCCTTCGCCGTACAGCAGTGCCAGGATAATCACCCCGGCGTTGGGGATAATGTGGCAGTTGCCGGGGTACCGGTCATAACCGAAATTGTCGTGCAGGAACTGGTAGCAATCGCGGAAATGGCTGCCGGGATGGGTATCGGCATATTCCATCACGGCCCGTACCACCCGGGTGTATTCACAGTCCGCCGGGATATACGTCAGCGCTTTTTCCAGCAGACAGCGGATATCTTTTTCGATAAACGCCAGGCTAATGCACACCGCGATGAAAATACCGCCGTAAATGCCGTTGCCGTCGTGGGTGACGCTGGCGGCGATTTTCGCATAATGGGCTGCCTGTTCCGGGTTCCCCGGAGATACCAGGCCCCAGGTATCGATAAAAATTTGCCCGCCGATCTGTTCGGCCACAGCGGCGCCGTTTTGGGCAATGGAACCACTGCGGGGCGCGGGAATCCCGTGGCGCAAATTCAGGTAGGCCGTGTGTTCCGTGGAAACACCGTACCCGCCCCACCAGAAGAACCCGTGTTCAAAAGGCGCATAATTGAGCAGCGCTTCGCCCACATCCTGCGGGGTGATGGCGAAACCGTGTTTGCTGTCTTCCAGGGCATGCAGATAAAACAGCGGGCCGTTGGTGTCGTCATCGGCCGCGAAGTCCCGGTAATCCACCGGGTATTTCCACAGATCACCGTACACTTTTTGAATTTGCTCGGCCGTCCAACTTTCGTCGGGCGCCCCCAGGCGCACCCCGATGATTTTGCCCAGCCAGCCGGCGTAGACATCCTGTAAATAGTTCTCAGGGATTTTCATGAAGATTGCCTCCTTTCTGCGGTTGCCAGAAAAGACGGCAACCTTTGTGCTATGATTATACCATAGCTTCTTCCACACCGCCATATGGGAACAAAAAAAGAAAGCCCCTAAAAAAGGACAACCTTGAACTGCCCCAGATTGTGCAGACAGTACAAAAAGAGCCCCTGGTGCAGGAATA
>CAKNOA010000012.1 GCA_930990065.1 uncultured Clostridia bacterium
TTTTCCTACACAGGGGGCGTTTTGTCTATTGTCCGTTTTTACTGGTTCGGTCCATCACTGGCCGGGCTTTTTTACTGAGAAACCCTTTATTCCTCACTGGGCAGGATCATATTGATCCCCTGTTCCAACGTTTCGGCGCTGAGCATACCTCGGCCCTGGGCCACCAGGTTGCCGTTTTCGTCGAGAAAATACGTGCAGGGCAGCGCCGTTGCCTGGTACGCGATGGAAGCACTGAGTTCCGTGTCAAAAAACACCGGGAACGAATACCCCTGTTCGGTCACATGAGCCTGGGCGGTTTCCACGGTTTCGCGGCTGCCGTCGGTAGCGTTAACCATTAAAAACTGTATTTGGGTGTACTTTTGGTACGCCGCGTCAAAATCGGGCATTTCGGCTTTACAGGGCGGGCACCAGCTGGCCCAGAAATTGAGCACCACCGGTTTGCCGCGGAAATCCGACAGCTTTACAGGGGTCCCGTCGCCTGTGTACACCGTAAAGTCCGGCGCGGTAGCCGTAGTTGGCGTGCTGCCTTCGGCACCGGCCGATTCTTCCTGGGAAGACGGGATGCTTTGGGACGGGGTACTATCCTGGGAAGACGGGTTCTCTTCGATGAGCTGCTGGGCCTGAAACTGCCCGCTTAAATTTTGGTACAGCACCGAAACACCCACAATCACCAGGACAAATGCGACGGCCGCTGCGATCCATCCGATTTTTTTCACAACAAAACGCCTCCTTTATGATAGCAACGAGAGGAACCGGCCCATCAGACCGGTCATCATCAACACACCCATCAGCAGCAGTAGCCCGCCGCACACCATGTTGACGATTTTATAGTGGTTTTTAATGGCCTGAAACGCGCCTTTCAGTTTTTCGACCAAAACGGCGCTAATCGCAAACGGAATCCCCAGGCCCAGCGAATACGCCAGCAGCATCAAGACGCCGGTGAGCACATGCCCTTGTTGGGAGGCCAGCAGCAGCGCCGAACCCAAAAAGGCCCCGACACAGGGCGTCCACCCCACGGAAAAGACCATGCCGAAGAGCATGGACGAAAAGAACCCCAGTTCCTTTCGCCGGCCTGCGCGCTGTACCCCACGGAAAAAGGAAAGCTGAAAAACACCCAGAAAATGCAGCCCGAATATCGCCACAATCAGCCCGGTGACGATATTGACAATTGTGCTATACGTTTGCAGAAAATGGCCCACCGTGCCGGCCAAGGCTCCCAGACTGACAAACACCAGGGTAAAACCGGCAATAAAACCAGAAGCATTTTTCAGCGTTTTTTTCACACTTTGCTCTTCCCCACCGGCAAAGTATGACAAGTATACCGGCAGCATAGGCAGTAAACAGGGGGAAATGAATGTGACAATTCCCTCTAAAAATGAGATCACATAGGTCATGGGTTTCTTCCTTTCTCGTTTTTTGGGTTCCTTGACGGGGTTCGGGCGCCGTGCTATACTTACCCTCAGAATCGGGTAAAAAGCCAGGCTAACCGAGGTGAAACGCGATGATCATAAAAGTTCTGGTAGAAAACAGCACGAAGGACCCGTGCCTACAGGCAGAGCACGGCCTGAGTCTATATATGGAATGTGGTCCGCACCGAATTTTATTTGACATGGGGCAAACCGATGCGTTTCGAAAAAATGCTGAAAAAATGAACGTTGACCTTGCCAAAATCGATATGGCGGTGCTGTCCCACGGGCACTATGACCACGGCGGCGGGCTGGGTGCTTTTTTGCAGGTGAACGGCCACGCCCCCATCTATGTACACAAGCGGGCGTTTGAGCCCCATTATCACGGAGCGCAAAAGTATATTGGCCTTGCCCCTTCTTTACAGGGGAACCCCCGGCTGCATGAAACCGACGGGGTGGTGCCTTTGGGGGATGGTATCTCGCTATATGGCGGTACGCTGGGCCCCTGCCGGCATCCGGTGGAACCCTATGGGCTCAGCCGCATGGAAAACGGACAGCTCGTGCCCGACGATTTTGCCCATGAGCAGTACCTAAAGCTGGAAGAAAACGGCCGCTCTGTGGTGATCAGCGGGTGTTCCCACCGGGGCATTTTGAATATTATGGATTGGCTGCACCCGGATACCCTGATCGGCGGGTTTCATTTTGTAAAACTGAATCCCGAAAGGAAGTCGGATGCCGCCGTATTGGACGAAGCGGCCCGGGAACTAACCGCCCATCACGCCGTCTACTACACCGGGCACTGCACGGGCACGCAGGCCTTTTCGTACTTACAGGCCCGCATGCCAAGCGGTTCCCTATATGCCCTGCACACAGGGCAAAACATCGTGCTAGAAGCAATGCCGCCAAAGGAGGAGCTATGAATGGCCTACGCAAATGAAGAAACCTTGTCCCAAGCCTTTTCCTTTTGGGACGGCTTGGACGAGGAAGCCAAACGAACCCTGTGCCAGCAATCGGCGCCCATCACCTACCCCAAAGGGGCCCATATTCACGACGGGCAGGAGTGCACCGGGGTGATTTTGGTCAAAAGCGGCTGCCTGCGAGTGTACTTATTGTCCGAAACGGGCAAAGAAGTGACCCTATACCGGTTAAACCCCGGGGATATTTGCATGCTGTCGGCTTCCTGCGTGCTGCAAAGCATTACGTTCGACGTGTTCGTCGATGCCGAAGAAGACAGCGAGTGCCTAGTGATTGCCAGTTCCGCTTTTTCTGCGGTAGCCGAAAACCACCCGGCGGTGAAGATCTTTGCCCTGGAGACGGCGGTCAGCCGTTTTTCTGATGTGATGTGGGTAATGCAGCAGATCCTATTTATGAATTTTGACCGGCGGCTGGCCATTTTCCTACTGGATGAAATGGCCCGTACCGGGGATGATACACTGCACCTGACCCACGAACAGATCGCCCGGAACATGGGATCAGCCCGCGAGGTGGTCTCTCGTATGCTCAAATATTTTTCGTCGGAAGGAATGACGGATGTTTCGCGCAAAGGGATTAAAATCCTGAATAAACAGGCTTTGCAGCAATTAGCCTTTTAACAGGTCCAGAATCTGCCCCTTGGGCCGTACGCCTACCGCCTGGTTGACGATTTTGCCGTCTTTCATGGCTACCAGGGTGGGAATGCTCATGACGCCAAACGCCTGGGCCAGTTCGGGTTCTTCATCGACATTGATCTTGCCCACGGTAAACTGGGGGTTTTCCTCGGCGATTTGATCCACCACCGGCGAAACCATACGGCACGGGCCGCACCAGGGTGCCCAGAAGTCCAGAAGGACGGGTTTTTCGCTATGCAGGATTTCGTTTTCAAAGTTATTGGTATTTACAGTCAATACAGACATGGTTCCTCTTCCTTTCTGTTATAGAAAATTTAGGTTTGGCTCTGCCGGTTTTTCCGGTGGAGCCTTTTTACATCTTCATTATATCGGTATGGCTCTCTTCCTTCTGTGACGAAGTCACCAAACGCGCCTTGCAGATTAACTGGGTCATGGTACCCATGGGGCAATATACACACCAGGACCGGGGCTTAAACAGGATCATGGTCACAAGCCCGAGAACCGTCGACGTGAGCATCACACTGTAAAACCCAAAGGCAAATTGGGCCACCCTCTGGGAAAACAGCGTGCCGTGGTACGCCCAGTGCCACGGCACCTGGAACGTCCACAAGAGCGTCACCACTTGGGACAAATCTTTCGCACCGGCAAAGACCAGGTAAGTGTTCCACAGCATGAGGAAAAACATGGCGAAAAAGAAAATCAAAAACCCATACCGGAAGTACGGGGATTTCAGAAAGCGCGGCACGTCTTTCCGGCGGGACATCCCCAGCCCGCCCAACCGGGCAAACAACTGGCCCCGGCCGCAGTAGCGGTTACAATACGCTTTGCTGCCGGAGATGGCCGCGATGAGCAGCGGAATGAAAAAACACAAAAGCCCCAGCCAGGCAAACAGGATATTGAAAAAGCCCGCGATAAGGTACAAAACCGATACAATCCATAGATAATCATACCAATGCCGTTTATGCTTCATGGCTCATCACCTCCATGTGGATGGCCGAAGCCGGACATTCCAGAGCGCATCGGGAGCACCCCACACACTTCGTTTCGTCCACGTCCGCATAGACCCCGTGTTCGATCGAAATGGCTTTTTTCGGGCACACCGCCGCACAACAGCCACAGGCCACGCATTCCCGCCGGTTCACCCGGGCTTTGCGTTTGATAGGCACAAAAGATTCCCCCTCTTTGTTTTGACTGGATATAGACTATCAC
The DNA here is from genome assembly GCA_930990065.1 of uncultured Clostridia bacterium. GTDB lineage: Bacteria > Bacillota > Clostridia > Oscillospirales > Acutalibacteraceae > Heritagella > Heritagella caecorum. Next base: position 4,223 of record CAKNOA010000012.1, read on the forward strand.
AGCTTATCGCCAGGACTCTGTAACTATGTCACACAAGGGGGCGGGTAAAAAAGAAAACCCCGGAAGGCTGTTGCCTTTCGGGGTTTGGAGCTATTGGCCGGACTCGAACCGGCGACCTGCTGATTACGAATCAGCTGCTCTACCAACTGAGCCACAATAGCATTCCGAACCGCCGGCACATATCGTGCCGACGGTTATAGATTATAGTACAAAAAGCCGCTTTCGTCAAGGGGGTTTTCGAAAAAAACAAATTTTCTTTTATTTTTCCTTTTTTCGATACGCCTGGAACGGCGAACGGAAAGCCTTCACCCGGCGGCGCAGCATGGGAACCGTTTCATGGCCCGGCCGCATATACCGGTTGAGCCCATGACGGCGCAGTTCCCGGCGGACTTCAAACGGCGACTTGCCTTCGTCGAGCATGCGGTCTACATACTCCATCACGGCGGCAGGCAGCACCTGCTTTTGCATGATTTGCTGCATGTGCAGGTTTTCGCTGCCGGTACAATCGGCCAGATCCCGCACCCGCAATAGCGCTTCCACCCGCTGCAGGCACTGGGCCGCGGTGGCGGTTTCCAGCCCACAGGGTTTTAGCACTTCTAGCTTCCAGTTGACCGGCTGCACCTTGGAAGCCCGCAGCAAAGCCGTATACAAAAACTCTTCATCAAACCCACAACCGCATTCTTCGTGGAAATACACCGATTTTTGCCGCAAAAAATCCCGGCGGAACAGTACCTGGACCATTTGCAGCGGGAACGCCCCGGAAAACACGGCAGGCAAATAGTCGATGCCGCGGCGGCAGGGTGCATCATCCTGGGGGGTGTTCGGGTCGGTATACGTACCGGCTTCGTAAAAATAGCCAAAGGCCATTTCGATATCGTCCATAGCGGCCGCCTTTTCCAAACAAGCGTGCCAGTAACCGTCCGGCAGACGCTCCGCATGGGAAAGGAAACAGACGAATTCCCCTTCCGCCCGGGAAAGCCCGGCTTGACAGGCCGCCGCCATGGTGCTGCCGCGGCCGCTTTGCAACACACAGCCGTGCAGCCCATCCCGGGTCAGGGCCGTCAAGGCCCGGAACACCGTATCATCGGTCGAGCCCCGGTCTACAAAGATGATTTCAGAAGAATCAGGTGCTTCTTTTTTTAACTTTTCTGTCATTTGCCATACCGTTCCGCCCTGATTCTGCAGCGGAATGATGACGGAAACCATAATCTCTCTCAAGTTCGCATACCTCGTATTTGTTGCCTATACTACAGTATACCACTTTTCGAAAAAGAAAAAAGGATAAAGTTTGACAGACCTGTAAATTTGTTTGCCCGATTTTTGTTAGAAATCCACGCGGGTGCCACCGGCCCGGCGCACCGACAACACGTGGCACGTGCCTTCCCCAAAGACCTTTTCCATTTCGGTCTTGTAGTGGCTGAGTTCTTCTACCGGCACAAACGCCTGCACCGTACCGGCAAAGCCGCCGCCATGGACACGCCAGGAAGCTTTTTTACCCGCCAGAAGTTTTTCCGACAGGGCCAGCGCCAGCGACAGCCCCTGTTCCGACGGGTTGGAGCAAGCAAACACGTTTTGCAGCCGCATGAACGACGAACGGCCCGAACGGATTTCCATATCGAGGAACGCATCCAGGTTGCCTTCGGCCAGCGCGTTGGCTTCTTCCTGGGCCAGACGGTTGTCGTCAAAGAAGTGCATGGCCCGCAGCACGGCGCGGTCGCCGGTTTTCTTGCGGATTTCACCCAAACGGGCATAGAAAGCGCTTTCGTCGGCATCCCGCAGGAACTCGACGCCCAGTTCACTGGCGACCTGCTTCATTTCCACCGGGATGGACGCATAGTCCCCGGTCAGGTCGGCATGGTTCCCGCCGGTATCCACAATGCACAGGGCATAGCCGTGTGCGGCCAGGTCAAAGTCGACCTTCTTAAATTTGGGGGCCGACGGGTCGGCAAAATCAATGGCCGTAAAGCCGCCCACGCTGCTGGCGGTCTGGTCCATCAGGCCGGAGGGTTTGCCGAAATACACGTTTTCGGCGTACTGGGAAATCTGGGCCGCCGTCACGGCGTCGATGGCGCCGTCATTGAACAGATGGCTGATGGCATGGACCACCACGACTTCGAAAGCCGCCGAGCTCGAAAGGCCGCTGCCCTTTAATACCTGGGTCATGGTGTACGCGTCGAACCCTTCCACGCGGTACCCCAGTTCCCGGCAACGGGCGCACACGCCCCGCAGCAGCGCCGCCGACGTTTCTTTTTCCTCTTCATGTACCGACAGATCCGTCAAATCGATCTCATCCATTTTGGGATACTCGGCGGATTTCAGCCGCATCACCTGTTCGCCGTTGGGGGCTGCTGCCGCCACAATGTCCAGGTCAACAGCCGCTGCCAAAACACAGCCATGCTGGTGGTCCGTGTGGTTGCCGCCTACTTCCGTACGGCCCGGAGCGCTGATAAAGGTAATATCCTTTTCGCCAAACAGTTCGGCAAAACCCGCGCGGATTTTCTCATAACGGGCTTTCTGTTCTTCCTGTCTGGAGGCCTCGTACAAATCGGTAAATTTTGTGATCATGGTCTTTGACAGCTCCTCTCGCATAAATCCGGCTGTGCCGGTGTAAGACTACATAACTGTACTCATTATAACAAGCAACCGGTCGTTATACCAGTCGCAGATAACACAAATCTATTTCAAAATATTGCATTTACACGTTTTCGAGCGGCAGATGCATATAAGAATCCGCCTCTTCCCACGGAACCAGGAACCCGGCCCCATGGCTGCAAAAGACGGAATCCGCCGGGTTGTCCCGGTCGGCCTGGAAATCGTAGGGGTGCTTTTCTTTCACCGCCTGCTGATCGGGGCAGGGTTCATACCCGCTAAACGAAAAAGTCAGACGGCCCGTTCCACGGGTGTAGTGGGTGAGCGTTTCGCCATAGTCCGACAAGGCCGCAAACGGCGCCCGGCCAACCAGACAGGCTTTCTCCCCCTGCCCGCCGGTTTCGTCCATACAGCCGCCCATCATCGTGAGATCCGACAGAAAACGGCCGGTATACGTCGGCTCCAGCACGGCGCAGAACCGCACCCAGGGTTCCAAAATTTGGCATTGTCCGTCCCTGGCCGCTTTACACAGCGCCTGCCGGATGGCCCGTCCCACCGCCTGGCGGAAATCGCCGCCTTCGGTGTGTTTTTCGTGCGCCCTACCGGCGGTGAGCGTCACTTGTACATCGGTTATTGGCGCACCCATCAGCGCCCCGGGATAGGCGCGTTCGAACACATGGGTGCGGATCAGGCGCTGCCAGTTACGGCTGAGCACGTCTTCGGATACTTCGCTTTCAAAGCAAATGCCGCTGCCCGGCTTCCCGGGGGATAGACGCAAATGCACTTCGGCGTAGTGCCGCAACGGTTCAAAATGGCCAAAGCCCATCACCGGCGCCGTAATCGTTTCTTTATACAGCACCTGGCAGGGCCCAAAATGGACCGGCATGGAAAACCGCTTTTCCATTACATCTTGCAGGACTTCCAGTTGCAATCGTCCGGCCACATGTAAGGTGATCACCGGCGGCTGGATTTTAGTGGATAACGTCGCGTGCAGCTGGGGGTCTTCATCGGTGAGCAAACACACATTGTCCCACACCGCCTGGAAGGAAAGGGAGTCATCATATAGTAAGCTGCTTTGCATCAAGGGTTCGTGCAGCGCCGGTCCGTTATCGAGCACCGCGTCGGCACTGAGCAGCTGGCCGGGCCGGGTTTGCTGCAAGCCGGAAACGGCGACAAGATCTCCACAGATGGCTTTTGGTACCGGCAGGAGCTTGTCCCCGTGCACCTGCATGAGATCGGCGGTTTTTTCGCCCCCTAATAGGCACCGCGGGGTGATTTCTTCCCCTACCACCCGCAAAATCGTGCGGCGCGCCCCACTTTTTTCCCGGCGGATGCGTATGACTCTGGCCAGTGCCTTGGCGTCGGGCACCGGTTCCGGCACCCACTCGGCCAGTACCCGGAGTAACGGGTCAATCCCTTCCCCCTGCAAGGCGCTGCCGGTTAAACAGGGAAAGATCTGTCCGGCGGCAAATAAGCTTTTTAACCCCTTTTGCCATAAAGCGGGGGAAAAATCTTCCATGAGATACGCTTCTAGTAGCGATTCATCCAGCCCGGCGGCCTCTTCCCCCAGTTTGCCATGCACCCAGTCTTCCTCCCAAAAAGCCGCACAGGGGGTCAGGCGGGTATGGATTTCATCCAGCACCCTTTGTGGGTCGGCCCCCACCCGGTCGGTTTTATTGAGGAAAAACAGCGTGGGAATCCCCTGTTCCTGTAAACAGTGGAACACCGTCTCGGTGTGGTTTTGCACCCCTTCCACACAGCTGACCACCAAAACCGCCGCATCCAAAGCAGGCAGGGTGCGCTCCATTTCCGCCATAAAGTCCACGTGGCCGGGCGTATCCAGCAGCACAAAGGGCGCCCCTTGTATGGAAAACCGGGCGGCGCCGGTGTAAATCGTGACACCCCGGGCCTTTTCCAGCGGGTCGGTATCAAGAAAGCTATTGCCGTAATCCACCCGCCCCGCCTGGCGGATGGCGCCGCACCGGCACAAAAGCTGTTCACACAGGGTGGTCTTGCCCGCATCGACGTGGGCCAGCACCCCCAGGGTGCGCACACTCACGGGGTATCCCCTCCTTCGGGGGCCAGCATGGCAAGCAGGGCCGCTTCATCCAGCACCGGGATGCCCAGGGTTTGGGCTTTGGTGAGTTTGCTGCCCGCTTCTTCCCCTGCCACCACATAGGACGTTTTTTTCGAAACGGAACCGCTGACTTTGCCCCCTGCCTTTTCGATGAGGGCAGCGGCCTCCTGGCGCTTTAACGTGGGCAAGGTGCCGGTAAGCACAAAGGTTTTCCCCGACAAATCGGCGCCACCGGCGGGTTTTTCTTCCAAGGGTTCTTCCATATTGAGCCCCAGCTCCCGCAGGGCCCCGATCAAGTGGGCCGTACCGGGCAGGGAGAAAAATTCGCTGACCGCAACGGCCATCACGCTGCCAAACCCATCAATAGCCGCCATATCGTCAGCCGAGGCGGCTTGCAGCGCTTCCATCGTGGGGAATTGCCGGGCGAGCAGTTTCGCGGCTTTCGCGCCAATATGGGGAATCCCCAAAGCAAACAGCAGACGGCTCAGTGGATTCTGTTTCGATTTATTTAAAGCCGCCAGCAAATTGGATGCCGATTTTTCGCCCATACGTTCCAGGGACAGAATGTCCTCCTTTTGCAAACGGTACAGGTCTGCCGGGGAATGCAGGAATCCGGCGGCGATCATCTGTTCCAGGGCGGCCGGCCCCAGCCCGTCAATATCCATGGCATCCCGGGACGCAAAGTGGATCAGGTGACGCAACAGCTGCGCCGGGCATTCGGGGTTTTGGCACCGGGTAGCCGCTTCGCCCTCTTCCCGGAAGACGGTTTCGCCGCAGGAGGGGCAGACTTTTGGCATGGCAAAGGGCACGGTGCCTTCCGGGTTTTCGACCAGGCGCACCACTTCGGGGATGATTTCCCCGGCTTTGCGCAAGACGACTTTCGATCCGATGCGCAGATCTTTTTCCCGGATAAAATCTTCGTTGTGCAACGTCGCCCGGCTGACGGTAGTACCGGCCAGCGTAACCGGCTCAAACACCCCGGTGGGGGTGAGCACCCCGGTGCGGCCCACGTGAATTTCAATATCCGTTATCACGGTTTCTTTTTCTTCCGGCGGGTACTTGTACGCTTCCGCCCAACGGGGGAATTTCGCCGTGCTGCCCAGCTGTTCCCGCTGAGCAAAATCGTTCACTTTGACCACGGCCCCGTCAATGGAATAGGGCAGCGTGCCCCGGGTTTCGCCAATGCGGTGGATTTCCAAAAGGGCTTCGTCCATGGTGTGGCAAATGGTATCGGGGGCCACCATAAAGCCCAGCTCTTTCAAAAAGGCCAGCGATGACGCGTGGTCGTGCAGCGTTTCGCCTTCCACCTGCTGCACATTAAACGCAAACATGTCCAGCTGCCGCTGCCGGGTGATGCGGCTATCCTTTTGCCGCAGGGTACCGGCGGCCGCGTTGCGGGGATTTTTAAACGGTTTTTCCCCTTCCAATTCCTGTTTTTCGCACAGCGAGAGGAACACTTTGTGGGACATATACACTTCGCCCCGCACTTCCAAATACGGCACCGGCCGGGTAAGCACTTTGGGCACCGTGGGGATGGTGCGGATGTTTTCCGTCACATCTTCCCCCACCTGGCCGTCGCCCCGGGTGGAACCGCGGAAAAACACGCCGTCCCGGTATTCCACCGAAACCGACAGCCCGTCGAATTTCGGTTCCACGGTATACAGCGGATCGGGCACCACTTCGCGTACCCGGCGGTCAAAGTCCCGCATTTCCTCATCGGAAAACGAATCGTGCAAACTCTCCATGGGTACATTGTGGCGCACGGGGGCAAAGGTATTGTACCCCTTCCCCCCCACCGTGCGGGTGGGGGAATCGTCGGTGACAAGGTCGGGGAACTGCGCTTCCAGGTTTTCCAGCTCCCGGTACAATTTGTCATAGGCAAAATCGTCGATTTTCGGGTCGTCGTATACATAATACTGCTCGTTGTGATACCGAATTTGTTCCCGCAGTGCCTGCATTCTTTCGGCGGCCTGTTGCTTTTCCATAGAAACTTCCTTTCTTTCCTCATTACGATGCTCCCTGTGTGAATAGCGCCGAGGGGACTTCCCCCACGATCACCGTTTCGCTGAGCACCATTTCTTCCTCCCATTCTTCGGAAAATCCCCAACCGGGTAACTGCACCCAGATGTGGCACGTGACTTGCAGTGTCACCCGATGCAGCGTTTGGTTTACACCCGCCTGGGAAAATGTACTGTCACACGAAGCCTGGCATGACCCCACCGTGGTGACGGAAAGAGGGATACCCGGCCCGCAGCCATAAAGTAGGCTGATTCCCGTTAAACTACCCACCGGCACCCATACCGTGCCCCCGGTGCCGCTGAGTTTTTCCTGAACAAAATTGCTGACAAAGCCCTGCACCTGGGCCATGGCGGCGGTGTTCTGTTCCAATGACAGGATATTCCCCTCTTCTCCCCGGGAGATGGCGACAAGCCCGTCGTTTTCCCCCGCCCACTGGGCATAGGCCTGCACGGCTTCGTGCAAAACTTCCTCCACCTGACGGGCGGCGGCGGTCTCGGCCGCGGCCTGCACCATAGGGCCCAGCCGACTAAGGATCCAACCGATGAACCAGAGAAACCCCACCAAAAATAGCAGGAGTTTTCCTTTGCGGCTTAAATGCCGGCGGTATGTTCTGCGCACCCTGTGTCACCTGCCTTTTCTGCTCCATGGTACGCAGAGGGCCGGGTTTTTGTGAAACCGTCTTAGCGGTCTTCGTCCGCTAGGCAGGCGGGCACCACCTGTTTTAACAGCCGCACGGTTTTGGAAAGGGGCAAGCCCACCACATTAAAGTAATCGCCACAAATGCGCTCCACCAAAAGTGCGCCCTTGCCCTGAATACCGTAGGCCCCGGCTTTGTCCATCGGCTCCCCGGTTTTTACATAGGCACGGATTTCTTTTTCCGTCAGGGGCCAAAACGTCACGTCGGTTTTTTCATAAAACACATGCTCCTGGTGCCCATCGAACACGCAAACCCCGGTATACACCTGGTGCGTTTTTCCCGACAGGAAGGAGAGCATCTGTTCGGCCTGCTGTTCGTCCCGGGGTTTTCCCAGAATGCGCCCTTCCAGCGCTACCACCGTATCGGCCGACAATACAGCCTGATGGGGGCATGCTTCCCGCACGGCGCGCCCTTTCTGCCGGGCCAGAAACAGGACCGCGTCCCACGGGGTGATCGAAGGCGGCAGGGTTTCATCGGTGGGGCAGGTCATCACCCGGAAATGAACCCCACCCAGCTGCAGCAGCTCCCGCCGCCGAGGGGAACCGGAAGCTAGCAAAAGGGGTGTTTCATTCATACCAGTTTCTCCTTTTTGCAAACGGCTCATACGTTTTGATTTTCCTTCATTATACAACGAGCACCAAAGGCCTTTCAAGCATGGTTTTATTTCCCCCGGTTTTGGGGCAGAACAAAGGCAGCGGCCCATTTAGCGAGCCGCTGCCTTCGTTCTCTGTTTCTTTATATGCAAATGTCAGTTGTACTCAGTCGTCATACCCGTGGGGGTTCTTCTGCTGCCAGTTCCAGCTGTCGCGGCACATATCTTCCAGGTTATACTTGGCTTTCCAGCCCAGTTCTTTTTCGGCCAGGGTGCTGTCGGCATAGTTTTCCGGTACGTCGCCAGGACGGCGGGGATCGATCACATAGGGAATGGTTTTGCCCGTGGCCTTTTCAAAGGCATGGACCATATCCAGCACCGAATAGCCTTTGCCGGTACCCAAGTTGTAAATCCGCAGCCCGCAGTTCTTGTCGCCGTTTTCGCCAAACAGGCGTAAGGCCGCCACATGGCCTTCAGCCAGGTCGACAACGTGGATGTAATCGCGCACGCCGGTGCCGTCGGGCGTGGGATAGTCATTACCAAATACATGCAGTTTTTCCAGTTTGCCGATGGCCACCTGGGTGATGTACGGCATGAGGTTATTGGGAATCCCGGAGGGATCTTCGCCGATCATGCCGCTTTCATGAGCGCCCACCGGGTTAAAGTACCGCAGAATGATGGGGTTGAACGTCGAGTCGGCTTTGGCGATATCCTTGAGGATACCTTCGATCATCAGTTTTGTCGACCCATAGGGGTTCGTGGTGGAAAGGGGGAAATCTTCCGTAATCGGCACCGAAGCCGGATCGCCATACACGGTAGCCGACGAGCTGAATACAAAGTTCTTCACCCCGTGCTTTTCCATGGTTTCCAGCAGCACAATGGTAGAGATCAGGTTGTTGTCATAGTAGCGCAGCGGAATCCGGCAGGATTCACCCACCGCTTTCAGCCCGGCAAAATGGATCACCGCGCCAATATCCTGTTCCGAAAAAATGCGTTCCATGGCTTCACGGTCGCACACATCTTCTTTATAGAAGACCACCTTCTTACCCGCCAGGGTTTCAATACGTTCGACCGCTACCGGCTTGCTGTTGCACAGGTTGTCCACGATCACCACGTCGTAACCGGATTTCAGAAGGGATACACAGGTATGGCTGCCGATGTAACCGGCGCCGCCCGTAACCAGAATTTTCATAATGCTACCATCCTTTCACACGCGTTTTTCGGTTGCCCGATCTTATGGTTCTATTATACCGTCCTTTTTAAAAAAAGAACAGGGATAATTGTTGAATGTTTATTCCCGATTGTTGACGGTATTCCCCCGTGTATGCCCCGGGAAAAGATGCGCATACTGAAAAAGCGCCGTTTTGCTAAAACAAAACTGCGCTTTCCTAGCAAAAAGGAGGGGACACAAAAAAGATGCGAAAAAATTCGTTACTTTTTTTCATGGGCAGCTGTGTATACCCCGCGATGGAACTGATGTACCGGGGGTACACCCATATTTCCATGAGCCTAGCCGGAGGGGTGAGTTTGTGCGCCATTGGCCGCATCTGCTGTGGGCCGCTGAAAAACCGGCCGTTGTGGCTGCGGTGCGTGACCGGCGGCACGCTGATCACCGGGGTGGAATTTTTCACCGGGCTGATCGTCAACCGGCGGCTGCACCTGAAGGTATGGGATTATTCCGACCAGCGCTTTTCGGTTTTGGGCCAGATTTGCCCCGGCGCCACACTTTTATGGACAATTCTCTCGCTGCCGGCTATCGGGCTGTGCGGGGCGGTTTCGCGCCTGCCCTTTGTAAAGGACTAATTACCCCCTGGCATACAAGATCGTACAATCGGGGTGCAGCTGCAAAACCGATGCCGGTACCTGCGGCGTTACCGGGCCCCGCAGCATGGCTTCAATGGCCCATTCCTTTTTCGGGCCGCTGGCCAGCAGCACAATGCGGCGGGCTTTCATAATCCGGTCGATCCCCACCGTAATGGCCCGGCGGGGGACTTCTTTTTCATCCCCGAAAAAACGGGCGTTGGCCCGGCGGGTTTCTTCTTTCAGTTCCACAATATGGCAGCCGGTGGGAAAACTCCCGGCCGGTTCATTAAACCCGATATGGCCGTTTTCCCCAATGCCCAGTAGCTGCAAATCAATGCGTCCGCAGCTATCGCACAGGCGGTCGTACCGCCGGCAGGCCCGCAAGGGGTCCGGATCGGCCCCATCGGGCACGTGGGTGCGGGCGGGGTCCAAATCCACTTTGGAAAAGAGCTTTTCCCGCATAAAGGCATGGTAGCTCTGCGGGTGGTCGGGCGAAAGCCCTACATATTCGTCCAAGTTTAATGTGGTCGCTTTGGCAAAGCTGAGACGGCCCTTCATAAACCGGCGGATCAGTTCTTCATAGGTACCCACCGGCGTTCCCCCGGTGGCCAGCCCCAAAACGGAATCCGGTTTTAAAAGCAATTGCGCGGCCAACCGGTCGGCTGCCCGTTCATTGAGGGTTTGTTCATCGTCGCAAAGAATGACGCGCATGGTATCTGTCTCCTTTTTCTCCGCGCCCTTACAGCTGGCGCAGAATCGAAAGAACCGTTTTGAGTTCTTCTTCCGGCACGCGGGATGTCGGTTGGTTTTCGAGCACGCAGTGTACAAAATACTTGATTTCGTTTTCGTACCCGCTGCTGCTGGGCAGACCCAGACCGTTTTTGTGGGCTTCCCCGTTTTCAATCCCGGGAGTGATTACGCGGCTGGTTCCGTCTTCTTCATAGACATGCAAAGTGCCCCCCGCGTATTCCACCACGCCCTTTTCAAATTGGAACCGGAACGAAGCGGCAAACGGATAATCACAATTATACCAGGCCGAATCACAGGTGATGAAAAACCCGTCGTATTCGTACAGCGCATGAACGGCATCTTGCCCCTGGCTGCTGGCCCGGCGGCTTTTGACCGTTTTCGGCGCGCCAAACACCGAAACCATGAAGTCGATGTCGTGGATATGCAGGTCAAACGGTACCAGCCCGCTGCGGCCTTTATCCTTCATCCAGTTGTCCCAGCTCCACACCGGAATGCCGCTGAGACGGGACATGTGGCCGCTGAGCACCCGGCCCAACGTGCCTTTTGCCACGATGTCTTTGAGCGCGAGATACTCCGGCCAAAAGCGCAATACCTGGGCGATCATAAAATGCACGCCGTTGCGGCGGGCCGCCTCGTATTCCTGTGTAAGATCGGAAAGCGTCAGCCCGGCGGGCTTTTCGCACAGCACATGGCATCCTTTGTCCATGGCCTTCACGGCGTATTCGCTATGAAGATAAGTGGGCAGGCAGATATCCAGAATATCCAGCTTTTCCTTTGCCATCATGGTGTCAAAATCCGTATACGCGGTGGCGCCGGTCTGTTCCACCGGACGGGTAAGCTGCTGGGGGCGGATGTCACACACGGCCACCACGCGGGCTTCTTTTGTATTGAGCCAGCCGCTCACATGGGCCTGGCTAATCCCGCCAAGCCCCAATATTCCAACGTTTACCATACTCCTTTGCGCTCCTTTATAAGCAACTCCATCAGGAAATCCCGCGCCATACGAATATCGCGGGCCTGTTCCTCCCCTTCGATCTCCCGTTCAATGGTCAAATCGCCATCGTACCCCAGTACGGTCAGTTCATGAAGGAACCGGGGAAAATCCACTTTGCCCTGCCCCAGGGGGACTTCCTTCCCCAAAGCCCGGCCATCGGTGGGATACAGCCCGTCTTTGGCATGGACGCCGCGCACATACTTTCCCAGCACACACAGCGCATCCACGGGATTGGCCTTGCCGTACAAAATCAGGTTGGCCGTATCCAGGTTCACCCCCAGATTGCCGGTACCGATATCTTCAAAGGCGCGCAGCATGGTCACGGGCGTTTCCTGCCCGCTTTCAAATAACAGGTACTGGTTCTGTTGTTTGAGATGGAGCGCTACTTCTTTCATGCCCTCAATAAACCCGGCATACTGCGGGTCATAGGGGTTTTCCGGGATAAAGCCCATGTGGCTGACCACATCTGTCACGCCTAAGCGCGCCGCAAAATCGGCCCCGTTCATCAAATTCTGCATACGGGCAAACCGGTACGCCACCGGCACCAACCCCAACGTTTCCTGTCCGCCGTAAAAGTCCCATACTTTTGGGCCTTCCCATCCGCACCAGAAAGCCGAAAGCGTGACGCCCGTGCGCGCTAGCGCTTCTTTGACCGCTTTGGCCTCTTCTTCGGTCCACAGCGACGGATCCCAGGACACCAACTGGCAGGAGGTAAACCCTTCCCGCCGGATAGCCTCAAATTTTGCCTCCATGGTTTGCCCGGGCCCGTGCTGCACCACAACACCAACCTTCATCATTGTGTATCTCCTCCCATAAGGAAAACTAAGTTTTCCTCTTGTTCCGCCTTTTTCCGGCTTCTCCGTTTTAGAAAACGCCAAAGGGCCACAAAGAGCAAAATCCCCCAAAATAGTTTTCTTGCTTTTCGTTCTTCCGGTTTTTCCGGTTCGTAAGCTTTCACTAATTCATACATGGGATCCATAAATTATCCCCACTCCTTCCGCCTTTGTGGCGTTTTCTTTCAGTGTACAGGGGTTTTTGGGGTTTGTCAACGGCTCTCTTCCCCTACAGAAAGAAAAAAGACGCCTTCGATCGATGAGAAAGAAGACGTCTTTTTTGCGTTAAATCTGTTTGGTATCGGCCATAAACAGCAGCGCCAGCAGCCCGGCACCGGTGTGGGCTCCGATAACGGGGCCCACTTCGTGGATTTCCACGTTATGGGTTTTCAGCTCTTTGCGGGCCCGTTCAGCCAGTTCTTCGGCTTCCTCGGGGCAATGGGTATGTACCACATACAGCGGCGTCGACCGGTCGCTCCACCGTTTGGCCGCTTTATCCATAAGGTAATCGCAGCCCTTCTTGCGACCCCGCACTTTGTCGCAGGGAATCAGGCGGCCTTCAAAATCGATGTGGATAATGGGTTTAATCCCCAGCGCTGTACCGGCAATGGCCGCCGCTTTGGGAATACGGCCGCCGCGGTGCAGGTGGTGTAGGTCATCAACCAATACCCAGTGATCCACCCGGTCGCGCATGGAGAGCAGTTCCTGTTCCGTTTCCTTAAGGGAAGCCCCGGCTTTTTGCATTTCGACCGCTTTATACACCAATAGCCCTTCCCCGTAACTGGCGCAGCGGGAATCCACACAGCAAATGGTGCGCCCCGGGTAGGCTTCCATCACTTCCTGGGCCACCTGGCAGGAAGAAGCATACGTGCTCGACAGGGCCGACGAAAAGGCCACATACAGCACATCCCGCCCGGCTTTGAGCTGTTTTTCGAAGTATTCTTCATACACCATACGGCTGATCTGGGTGGTGGTGGGCATTTTCCCCGCCTTTACTTTGGTGTAGAACTCATCCATGGACATTTCCCTAGCGTCGGGATAATGGTGATAGGCAATCCCATCAATCAGGAATTCCATGGGGAACACTTCGATTCCCAGTTTTTCTACAATCTCCGGGGTAAAATCACAAGTGGCATCGGTACAGACAACGAACTCACTCACGCGCATTTCCTCCTGTTCGCAACAGTCCCCAAAAGGACAGATTCTACTTTTCCTCGTTTACCGTCATTATATCGGCCTTTTTCCAAAAAAGCAAGCCGGTAGCCCTTCATCAGCTGAACCCACGGAACCCTTTGCCGATAATTTCACTGCTGTTGGTAATCGTAATAAACGCCATGGGTTCCTGAATATGGACAAAATTGCGCAGCTGCACGGCCTGGCTGCGTTTCATCACCGTTAAAATCACGGTTTTCTGGGTGTGGCGGTAGGACCCCTCTGCCTTATACACCGTGGCGCCCCGGTGCAGCTTTTCGTGGATAAAATCGCAAATGGGGTCGGGGTTATCACACACAATCGTAAAGTACTTGCACATGTTGATACTTTCAATCACGTTGTCGATCACCAACGATTTGAGCAGCAGGCCCAATACGGAATAAAGGCCCGTGGCCATATCGAAAATGAAGAAAGCCGCCACCGTAATGGTCATATCCACCAGCAAGAGCGCCGTACCGATATTGATTTGGCTGTGCTTTTTGAGAATCATGGCCACAATATCCGTGCCGCCGCTGGACGCCCCAATGTTAAAGAGCAGCGCGGCGCTCACCGCCGGCAATAAAGTCGCAAAGATCAGTTCCAATAATGGCTGATCGGTCAGCGGCTGCGTCATGGGGCAGATCATTTCCATGACCCGCAGGCTCAGGGAATTGAGCACCGTGACATATACGGTTTTTATTCCGAAATCCCGCCCCAGGAAGATAAAGCCCAGCACCAACAAAACCGCGTTGACCAGCAGGTTGACCGTACCGGCCGAAAGCGGCGTTTTGGCGCTGACCAGCACCGAAAGGCCCGACACACCGCCAAATGTGAAATTATTGGGGAATTTGAAAAAATAGATCCCTACATTCAAAATCACCGTGGCGCCGGTCAAAATGCCATACTCCATCAGCGTACGGCGCCATCCTTCTGCGATTTTTCGTTTCATCGTACCACCCTTCCTTGGTCGGTTTTCTTCATGCCCAGCCGCCCGCCATGGCAAGCAGGACCAGCGGGATTAAAAACGCCACATTCAAAACGGTAAATAGCCCCAAATACCGGCGGTTTTCCCCGGGCAGCCGGGCGATGTACAGCTTATAGGAAATTAAGCTGGCGAGTGACGCCACCAGCGTCCCCAGCCCGCCGATATCGGTGCCCAGCAGCAGCCCGCAGCCGTTTTGCGAAAACGGCGCCAGCATCATGGCCGCCGGGACATTGCTGATCACCTGGCTGAGCACCAGGCCGCACCACAACTCGTTCCCCGCCGTCAGGTTCGCGGCCGCCTGGGCCACCGCTTCGATACGCCCCAGGTTCCCGACAAATACGAAAAAGCACACGAACGTAAGCAGCAGGCACCAGTCCACTTTTAAGAAAGTGCGCCGGGAAAAGAGAACCAATGCAATGACGGTCAGCCCCAACAATACTGGGGCGGGTAAAACCCGCAGTACCGCCAGGATTGCGACCAGGAGCAGCCCGCCAAACAGGCCCGCTTTGGGTACCGCAATGGGTTCATTTTGGGGGACTTGCACCTGCACTGTGCGGGAGGGAATGAGCAGTGACGCGAGCAGCAAGAGCACAAGGCTCACCCCCACCACCGGCAATACCGCCGCGAAAAACGTCCCGGGCGCCAGGGAAAACCGGCCATATAAATACAAATTCTGGGGGTTCCCCACCGGGGTTGCCATGCTGCCCAAATTGGCCGCAATGGTCATCAGCACAACGGTGATAGCCGTACCGGACGGGCAGGCCGCCTGCATCACCCCGATACATAGCGGCACAAACGTGAGCAGCGCCACGTCGTTCGTCAGCAGCATAGAGGCAAAAAAGCACAGCAGGATAAACAATAGCCCCAGCCGCCGGGAGGAAGACGCCCGTCTTAGAAAAAACGAAGAAATCTGGGCCAAAATACCGGCTTCCCGCAGGCCGCTCACCACCGCCATCAGGCAGAAAAGCAAGATCAGCACCCGGGTGTCCAGATAATCGAGGTAACCGCTATCCGGCGGCACAAAAAAGGCCGATAAGACCGCCGCCAAAAATGACAGGCACAACACCGTCTCCTTTTTAAAGGAGCGATGAATCGCGCCCCCTATAGATTGGATCGTCATGGTTTCGCCCCCTCCTGCTCGCGCCGGCGTTTTTCTTCCATGCGTTCCCGCTTGGAAAACGCACAGCCGCAGTAATCCTGCCGGTACAGGCCGTATTGGTGGGACAGGGTAATCGAGCGCTTATACCCCTCTTTTTTCTTAAAATCACTGGGCAGCCACCGCACACCGTACTTAGCCGCCATCTCTTCCCCAATTTGGTTGAGCAGGGGGGCGTTTTTCAGCGGGCTGACGGTAAGGGTGGTGGTAAAAAAGTCAAAACTGCCCTCTTTCGCGGCCTCCGCCGCTTTTCGCAGCCGCAGGCGGAAACATTTTTCGCACCGGGCCCCGCCTTCCGGCACCATCTCGAGCCCTTTGACCGCCTGCAAAAAGCAGTCCGGTTCATAGGGGCCTTCCAAAAAATCCACGGGCCCGGGCAAGGGCATTTGCAAAAGCAGCCGTTTTTGTTCCTCCACCCGCTTTTGATACTCTTCCCTGGGCGCGATATTGGGGTTATAATAGTAAACGGTCAGCGCAAAATACGGCGCTACGGTTTCCAATACCGCGCTGCTGCACGGAGCACAGCAGCTGTGCAGCAGGAGCCTTGGCTTATCACCGGGAGCAAAGCTCTTTGTGATGCGCTCCATTTCTTTTTGATAATTGCGTTTTTGTTCCATGAGTCCCCCTGTTTGCCTGTGGGCCAAAGGCCCTGGGGCTTTCGAATTTTCCCCTCTTGAAAGGAGTTTTCCCTTTATGACGTTT
The DNA here is from genome assembly GCA_930990065.1 of uncultured Clostridia bacterium. GTDB lineage: Bacteria > Bacillota > Clostridia > Oscillospirales > Acutalibacteraceae > Heritagella > Heritagella caecorum. The sequence goes on from CAKNOA010000012.1 coordinate 20,611, forward strand.
CCCGCTCCCTCTGATCTGGCTGCCGCATTGCGGGAGCTCTTACAGTGGCACGGGGCCGACGACGTGGGCTTTTCGGCCCCCGAGGATGCCGCTGCCCAGTTTCCCGGGCTGCCCTATGCCATTTCGCTGGTAGTACGCCTGTCCGATGCCGTCATTGACGAAATCGATACTGCCCCTACCCACACATATTTTCACCATTACCGCACGGTAAACACCCAACTGGACCGGCTGGCCCTGTTGACCGGCCGCTTTCTTCAGCAGCACGGCGGGCGGTATATCGCCGTAGGGGCTTCGCAGAGTATCAACGCCGACGGCTGGCATTACAGGGGGCGCTATTCCCACAAGAAAGCCGCCGTACTGGCAGGGCTTGGCAGTGTGGGGAAAAGCTCGCTGTTTTTGCACCGGGTATGGGGGCCGCGGGTACGGCTGGTCACGATTTTTACCGATTTGCCTTTGCCGGTGTATGAGGGCGCTCCCCTTGCCTGCCCCTGCGGCTCTTGCACCCTGTGCCGCACCGCCTGCCCCGCCGGCGCCATCACCGGCGAATTGTGGGAACCGGGGAAACCCCGCAGCGAACTATTCTTGCCGGAAAACTGCTCTTTGTACATGAAAAAGCAGTTCCAGCATATCGGCCGCGGCGCCGTGTGCGGCATTTGCATGAAAGTCTGCCCGAAAGGCCAAAACCCAAAGGGTTAATGCCCTTCTTTTTTCGGTTTACGCTGCAGCGGGCGGCGGGTCCCGTCCGGTTCCACGATCACCATGTTATCCAGCTGGGTCTGCAAATTCTGCCGCCAGGCCTGCAAATACTGGGCCCGGAGCGCCTGCTGTTCCTTTTTCTCTTCGTCTGTCAGTCCTTCGGCCCGCTGCTTGCGCGCCAGTTCGTTGATCCGTTCAATCAGTTTGGCTTCCACAAAGTTCCTCGCTTTCCCATCGCGGCGACGCGATGCGGTAGGTATAAGCCCGGCCCCGGTTTTCGCCCCGTTCCAAGGCCCCCGCTTGCTGCCACACGCGCAAACAGGCCGACGTACCCGCCGGTGACAGCCGGGCCGTTTTTTGTAACTCTTTCGCAGTAAAAACCGGTGGCAAATTGGGCAGTAAAGACGCCCAGCCTTCCGGTGTGGAGACATCCCGACGGTCAATAACTTGCAAGAGCTTGCGTTCATATCGTACGCTGCCCCGTTTGCCGTCGCGGCCCCACCCGTTTTGCAGCCGGTATTCTTCCACTTCCAGCAGAATAAAACTAAAAACCAGGTTTTTCTCCCGCAAAAAGGGCAGAATATGGACAAGTTCCCGGGACAGATCCAGCGGTGTGCCCCGTTTGGGCGACCGCCGCCGGGACAGCACTTCCCCCGTTTCAGGGTCTAGCCAGCACAGCCATTTTCGTTCGGCCACCGGGCACACCAAGCGCACCCGCCCGGCCTGCAAATAAACAGGCAGCCGCTTTTTCAGTGCAAAGAAGTGGCCGGTCTGCACTTCCAGTACCCCGCCTTCCGGGTCCTGGGCGTCGGCAATCAGCCGCCCTACCCGCACTTCGTGGCGGGCGGGGTCCGGCTGGTACAGGTATTTTAGCTCGCGGTGCAAACTTTTTTCCCCCAGGGTACCAATGCCCATGCGGTTATAATCCCATCGTGGGCGAGAGCTGCTTCATGACATCCAGCGTTTTTTGGAGCAGCTCGTCCAGCGTCCACCCCAGCCGTTCGGCGCCCTGGGTGATCACGTCGCGGGAACAGCCGGCGGCGAATTTTTTATCTTTAAATTTCTTTTTCAGCGAACGCAATTCCATATCCGACACGCTTTTGCTCGGGCGCATCAGCGCGGCGGCACCGATCAGCCCCGTAAGCTCATCGACGGCAAATAGGATTTTTTCCATCATGAGCTGTGGTTCTACGTCGGAGCACAGCCCATAGCCGTGGCTGACTACCGCATGGATAAACGCTTCGTCCACGTTCTTTCCTTCCATGAGCGCCTGCGCTTTCTTACAGTGTTCCTCGGGCCATTTTTCAAAATCCAAATCGTGTAAAAGCCCCACAGCCTGCCAGTATTTTTCCCGCCCGGGATCATACTCGGCCGCAAACGCGCCCAGCACGGCCCCGACAATTTCGCCATGCTGGCGGTGGAACGGCTCCGTATTCTGCTCCCACAGCCAGTTGCGGGCTTCTTCTACCGAAGGAATCCATCCCATCGATATTCCCCCTTCTCTTTTTGCCTTTTGTATGCCTTTATTTGCCCAATTATTATACCATATTCTGTCCAAAACGGAAGGGAGATTTTTCACGGTTTTTTGTTTGACAGGGGGAAAGAAAACAGGTATAGTAACAGTGGAAAGCTTCTCGTTTGTTCTTCACCGAAAAACGGGGGCAATGTTTATCTATTACATGAACAGAAACGGTGGTACCGCTATGACTGATAAAATCGCTTTCCTTTTTTCCAATCAAATTCTCAATGCCGGGCTGCTGTCCTGGATTATGGCCCAAGTGATCAAGCTGATCTATTATTATATCCGAAATAAGGAAATCCGGCTGGAACGGTTAAAAGGCGCAGGAGGCATGCCCAGCGCCCATACGGCCACCACGTGCGCCATGGCGGTCACGGCACTGCTGACCTGTGGGTACCAGTCGGCGGAATTCGCTATTGCCTGCATCTTAACGGTGATTGTGATCTACGACGCCACCGGTGTGCGGTGGGAAGCCAGTTTGCACGCCCGGGCGCTGAATTTGCTGATCGACGAACTGGACGAGGAAGCCAAAACGAACGGGGAAAGCGGTGAACACCGCGTGTTGCGCCGTCAGTTGCGGGATCAGATTCCGGAACTCAATGAATCGTTAGGCCACCGGCCCATTGAAGTGTGTTTTGGGGCGGCGTTGGGGATTCTGTTAGCGTTGCTGCTTCATTTCTTTGTGATGTAAACAAAAAGAGAAAACGGACCGTTTTCATACGGTCCGCTTTTTTTTCGCCTTTTTATTGGATGCCGCTTTCATTTTCCCGGTACCACACTTTAGCCGTTTGCAGCAACGCGAGTGCCGCGGGGGATAATTCTTCCCGTTTGCGGTATACCAATTCAATGCGGCTGTGCATGGCCTCTTCCGCGACGGGCAGGAATACCATTTTTGGGCCGCTGCCTTCGTTCCACTGGCGCACCATCGAGCGAGGCAGTATGCCGACCCCCACCCCCGAGGCCGCCCAGGTTAAGGTGGTGCGGGCGTCATCGTTGCAGCAAAAGGTATTGAGCCGCAATCCTTTACGTTCAAAAATACGGCTGAGCACCCCTTCCCACCGGCGGTATACGATCAAGGGCTTTTGTTCCAGCATGGATAAGGAAACCTCCTGGGGCACTTGCCCGTTTTCATCGCAGAACCACTTTTCGGTCCCCACCGCTACCAGGGTTTCTTCCAAGAGCGGCACGGTTTCCAGTTCCCCGGCGGCAAACGGTGTGCGCACAATGGCCAGCTGCAATATGCCCGCGCGGATTTGCTGCAACAGGTGGTACGTATTCCCTTCAAACAGCTCAAAGCGCACTTTGGGGTGGGCCTGGCAGTAGGCAGGCAGCCATCCCACCAGAGCCGCCACACTGCTGACAACCCCCATGTGGAGGGTATCTTCCACCCCTTCGCTATACCGGGACACTTCTTCTTTGGCAAGCCGGGCCATTTCCAAAATGGGCACCGCCCGGCGGTATAGCTCTTCTCCCGCCGGTGTCAGCCGGATGTGCCGCCCGCCCCGCTGGAACAGGCAGGTGTGCATTTCGGCTTCCAACTGGGCAATATGCGCCGAAAGAGGCGGCTGGGTCATATGCAATTGACGGGCGGCTGCACTGATGCTGCCTTCCTGTACCACGGTGACAAAGGTATGTAGCGTTTTCAGTTCCACCGAATTCCCCCTTTTTTCGCACGCGACCTATACAAAAATAATATAGAACTGAACAAAATGAAATGGCTGCAAATAGCTGCTTTCAGTTTATAATATGGATAGGCTTTTTGCAAGAGAAAAAACAAACACGGAGGGTTCCTATGAAAAAACTTGCTTTTTATCTTCGTGAATACCGCAAGGAGAGCGTTCTCGGCCCGCTTTTTAAGCTGCTGGAAGCGTTTTTCGATTTGCTGGTGCCGCTGGTGGTGGCGTACATCATCGACTACGGTATTGGCGAAAAGCGCACCGACCGCATTGGGTGGATGTGTGCGCTGCTGGTGGGACTGGCCCTGGTTGGTCTGGCCTGCAGCATTACCGCTCAATTTTTCGCGGCGAAAGCCAGCGTAGGATGTGCCACCCGGCTGCGCCACGCCCTGTTTGCCCACATTCAGCGCTTTGCCTATGAAGATTTAGACCGGGTGGGCGGCAGCACGCTGATTACCCGCCTAACCAGCGACATTAACCAGGTACAAAACGGCCTGAATCTGGCACTGCGCCTACTGCTGCGCAGCCCGTTTGTGGTGTTCGGTTCCATGGTCATGGCGTTTACCATCGATGTGCCCAGCGCCCTGATCTTTGCCGTGGCCATCCCGGTTTTGTGCGTCGTAGTTTTTGGCATTATGCTATTATCGATCCCGCTTTACCGCAAAGTGCAGGCGGGGCTGGACCGCATTGTCAACACCACCCGGGAAAACCTGACCGGTGTGCGGGTGATCCGGGCTTTCTGCAAAGAGGAAAATGAAAAAGAAGAGTTCGGCCGCCAAAACGAAGCGCTGACGGCCATGCAGAAATTTGTGGGGCGCTTGTCGGCGCTGATGAACCCGGTCACCTATGTGATTATCAACGCGGCCACCATCTGGCTGATCTGGAAAGGCGCCGTACAGGTGGACAGCGGTGCCCTGACCCAGGGCAGCGTGGTCGCGCTCTATAACTACATGGCCCAGATCCTAACGGAACTGATCAAAATGGCCAGTTTGATTATCAGCATTACGAAAGCGGTCGCTTGCGCCCAGCGGGTAGAAAAAGTGTTGGATACAGAGCCCAGTATGGAAGCGCCTTCTGCTTCATCCAGCGCTGCCCCCAACAACGCGGCCCCCATGGTATCGTTCCACGATGTCAGCATGACGTACCCCGGCGCCGGTGCTCCCAGCCTGTCGCATGTGAGCTTTTCCGCTTGGCCGGGTGAAACCATCGGCATTACCGGCGGTACAGGCAGCGGCAAGAGTACGCTCGTTAACCTGATTCCCCGTTTTTATGACGCCACCGATGGACAGGTGGAAATTCTAGGCCAAAATGTAAAAGATCTGCCGCTCTCCCATTTACGGGACACCATCGGCGTGGTACCGCAAAAAGCGGTGCTGTTTGCCGGTTCCATTCGCGAAAATATGCAGTGGGGCAAAAAAGACGCCGGGGACGAAGACATCTATAAGGCCCTGGACATTGCCCAGGCACGAGAAATTGTCGAGAAAAAAGAAGGCGGCCTGGATTTTGAAGTGGAACAGGGCGGCCGCAATTTGTCCGGTGGCCAGCGCCAGCGGCTGACCATTGCCCGGGCCCTGCTGCGTGACCCCTCCATTCTAATTTTGGACGACAGCGCCAGTGCGCTGGACTTCGCTACCGACGCGGCCCTGCGGGAAGCGCTGCGCACGTTGCGCGGCTCTTCTACCGTGTTCCTGGTTTCTCAGCGTACCATGAGCCTGCGCAGTGCCGACCGGATTTTGGTCCTGGATGACGGGGAACTGGTAGGATCCGGCACCCATGAAGAACTACTGAAAACCTGCCGGGTGTACCAGGAAATCCACTATTCCCAGTTCCCCGAAGAACGGCCGGAAGGCTGGCAGGATACGCTAAGCCCGGCGCCGGTTTCTGCTGTGAAAGGAGGCCATGCGGTATGAGACATTTTTCTCCCAAACGCAATACGACCTTGCGGAAAATTTTTCAGTATATCCGCGCACACCGTGTGTATTTGGTTTTGAGTATTTTGTTTGCTGCCATCACGGCGGTACTCACGCTGTATGTGCCCATTTTGTTTGGGGATGCCATTGACGGTATTATCCGAAAAGGCCAGGTCGATTTCCCCTTAATTGGTTCGCTACTACTGGAAATTGGCATTTTGTGCGGTGTGACGGCGCTTTTGCAGTGGCTGATGAACGTGATTAACAACCGGATTACCTACCATGTGGTGCGGGATATCCGCCGCGATGCGTTCAATAAAATTCAGAAACTGCCCCTTTCGTACCTGGATAGCCACAGCAGCGGCGATATTGTCAGCCGCGTGATCGCCGACGCCGACACCTTTGCCGACGGGCTTTTGATGGGCTTTTCCCAGCTGTTCACCGGGGTTGTCACCATCATTGCCACCCTCATTTTCATGCTGACGTTGCATGTGGGCATTACGCTGCTGGTGGTCGTCCTGACGCCTCTTAGCCTGTTTATGGCCCGGTTTATTGCCCGGCGTACCTACCACCTGTTCCGCAAACAGAGCGAAACCCGTGGCCGTCAAACGGCACTGATTGACGAAATGATCGGTAACCAGAAAGTCGTCAAGGCTTTTGGGTACGAACAGGAAGCCGTCGACCGGTTTGACGTCATCAACGAGGAACTACAAGATTGCAGCATTAAAGCCGTTTTTTACAGCAGCATCACGAACCCCTCCACCCGCTTTATCAACAGTGTGATTTATGCCGCTGTGGCGCTGGCCGGTGCCTTTGCCGTACTGACCGGCGGGCTGACCGTTGGCGGGCTGACGTGCCTTTTGAGTTACGCCAACCAGTACACCAAACCGTTTAACGATATCAGCAGTGTGATCACCGAACTGCAAAACTCCCTCGCTTGCGCCTCCCGGCTGTTCGAACTCATTGAAGCGCCCTCCCAGGCGCCCGATGGTCCTATGGAGATGCCGACAGCCAAAGGGGAAGTCACCCTCGAGCACGTGCATTTCCGCTATACTCCCCAGCGCCCGCTCATCGATGATCTGCACCTCACCGTAAAGCCGGGCATGAAAGTGGCCATCGTCGGCCCCACCGGCTGCGGAAAAACCACGGTTATCAACCTGCTCATGCGCTTTTATGATGTAAACGAAGGCGCGGTGCTCCTGGACGGCGTGGACATCCGCCAGATGACCCGCCATTCCCTGCGCCGCAATTACGGCATGGTACTGCAGGAAACCTGGCTGAAAAACGGCACCGTGCGGGAAAACCTGAAAATGGGCCGGGATGACGCCACCGACGAAGAAATGATCGCGGCCGCCAAAGCGACCCACAGCCACGAATTTATTCGCCGTCTGCCTCAGGGATACGATACCGTTTTGCAGGAAGACAGTCTGAGCCAGGGACAGAAACAGCTTTTGTGCATCACCCGGGTCATGCTGTGCCGCCCGCCGGTGCTGATTCTGGACGAAGCGACTTCCAGCATCGATACCCGTACCGAAGTGCTGATTCAGGAAGCGTTTGCCCGCCTGATGGAAGGGCGCACCAGCTTCATTGTGGCCCACCGGCTTTCCACCATTCGCAATGCCGACTGCATTCTGGTGATGAAGGACGGCCACATTCTGGAACAAGGCACCCACGAAGATTTACTGGCCCGCGGCGGATTTTACGCCGAGTTATATAACAGCCAGTTTGCCGGCAAAGAAACCTGATTTTTCCCGGCCAAAAGCCACAGGAACGCGAAAATTCCTGTGGCTTTTTTTCTTTTCCTATGGTAAAATAAAAAGGTTGTGAATGGAATGAAAAACTGGGCTTTGGCCCGATCAACATGCAGGAGGGATCTTCACTTTGGCTGATCTTCGCCGTGAAATTGAAAAAAGGCGCACGTTTGCGATTATTTCGCACCCCGACGCCGGTAAAACTACCTTAACCGAAAAGTTCCTGCTCTATGGCGGGGCCATCAACCTGGCCGGCGCCGTCAAGGGCAAAAAGAACGCCCGTCACGCGGTGTCCGACTGGATGGAAATTGAAAAGCAGCGTGGTATCTCGGTTACGTCGTCTGTGATGCAGTTCCAGTATGACGGGTACTGCATCAATATTCTGGACACCCCCGGGCACCAGGACTTTTCCGAAGACACCTACCGGACCCTGATGGCTGCCGATTCGGCCGTGATGGTCATTGACGCCGGTAAAGGCGTAGAAGCCCAGACCCGCAAACTGTTTAAAGTTTGCACCATGCGGCATATTCCGATCTTCACGTTTATCAATAAAATGGACCGCGAAGCCCGGGACCCGTATGAACTGCTGGAAGAAATCGAAAACGAGCTGGGCATTGGCACCTACCCTATGAACTGGCCTGTGGGCTGCGGTCATGATTTTAAAGGCGTGTATGACCGGGAAAAGCACCGCCTCATCACATTCGACGCCAACAACGGCCAGCACGAAGTGGCCGCCCACGAAAGCCGGGTGGACGATGATTCCCTGCTGCCGCAGCTGGGGGAAAATTTGCTCAACACCCTGCGGGATGATGTAGAACTGCTCGATGGCGCCGGGGATGAATTCGACGTACAGGCTGTACGCGACGGAAAGCTGTCGCCGGTGTTCTTTGGTTCGGCCCTGACCAACTTCGGTGTAGAGCCGTTCTTGGAATCGTTCTTGCAGCTGACCACATCCCCCCTGCCCCGTCAGTGCGGCGACACGGTGGTGGACCCGTTCGATCCCGGCTTTTCGGCTTTTGTGTTTAAAATCCAGGCGAACATGAACAAAGTCCACCGGGACCGCATTGCGTTTATGCGGATTTGCTCGGGCAAATTCGAAAAAGGCATGGAAGTGCTGCACGTGCAGGGCGGGCGGAAAATGAAACTGTCCCAGCCGCAGCAGATGATGGCCCAAAACCGGGAAATCATTGAAGAAGCCTATGCCGGTGATATTATCGGTGTGTTTGACCCGGGTGTGTTTTCCATTGGCGACACGGTGTGTTCGCCGGGCATGAAAGTGAAGTTTGACGGCATTCCGACCTTTGCCCCGGAATTTTTCTGCCGCGTAGAACAAAAAGACACCATGAAGCGCAAACAGTTTGTGAAAGGCACGTCCCAGATCGCCCAGGAAGGCGCCATTCAGGTCTTCCGCGAAGTGGGCGGCGGCATGGAAGAAGTGATTGTAGGCGTAGTAGGTACGCTGCAATTTGACGTGTTCCGCTACCGGCTGGAAAACGAATATAATGTGGAAGTGCGCATGGAAAACCTGCCCTACTCGTATATTCGCTGGATCGATAATGAAGACGTGGACTTGAAAAAACTGAGCCTGACAAGCGACACCAAAAAGGTGGAAGACATGCGCGGGCGCAAACTGCTGCTGTTTGCCGGTGAATGGAGCATTCGCTGGGCCGAAGAGCACAACGAAGGGCTGAAGCTATCGGAATTCAGCCGCGGATAAATGTAAAATTCCAAAAGAAAAAGGACAGACACTCTAATGTCTGTCCTTTTCTTTTTGTCTTTATCGTACCGGGCGCAGTCCTTTTGTCAGTTCACGCACCACTTCGCCGGCTAAGATCAGCCCCGCCACCGACGGCACAAACGACACACTGCCCACGGTTTGGCGCTTCTGGCTGTCGCCTTCGGCTTCGGGCACATCGGCCCGAGGAGCCGGGGGTTCTTTCGAATAGACCACTTTCAGGTGAGGCACTCCGGCTTTTTTCAGCTGTTGGCGCATGGCCCGGCACAGCGGACACACGCTGGTTTCGAAAATATCGGCTACTTCCAGCTGGGTGGGGTCCAGTTTGCCGCCGGTACCCATGCAGCTGATGAGCGGAATGTTTTTTGTGAAGGCCTCTTTCGCCAAATCCACTTTGGCCGATACCGTATCGATGGCATCGAGAATGTAGTCGTACCCATCCAGCGCCGGTTCCCCGCTGCCCGGCAGGTAAAAGACGGGATACAGCGATAAAGAAATATCCGGCCGGATGCTGTAAAGGCGTTTGGCCATCACATCGACTTTTTTCTGCCCAATGGTTTCCCGGGTCGCGATCAGCTGCCGGTTTAAATTGGAGGGCGCCACCACATCGTGATCCACCAAGGATAGGTGTCCCACGCCGCAGCGGGCCAGGGCTTCGGCCGCATGACCCCCTACACCGCCGAGCCCAAACAGCAAGACGCGGCTATTTTGTAATTTTTCCATACCCGCATCCCCCAGCAGAATGCGTGAGCGCATAAACATGTCGTCCATCAAAACGTTCAGCCTTTCAGTACCGCTGCCACCGTACGGCCCATGATGCGGATATCCCCCCACACGGTAATGTGACGGAGATACTGCAAATTCAGTTCCGATTTGGGCGGCAGGATTTTTTCCACATAAATCGTTTCCGGGTCGCCTCCGGACGCCAGAATTTTGTCTTCGTCCTTAAACGCAATGCTGGACTGGGCCGTAACACCCGGACGCACCAGCAACGTGGCAAAATAGGCCGGCCGGTACTCCTTTACGTACCGGGGCACTTCCGGCCGGGGCCCCACCAGGCTCATATCCCCACACAATACGTTGAGCAACTGGGAAATTTCATCCAGCCGGCACTTGCGAATCACGTGCCCCACCCGGGTAATGCGGCTGTCGCCCCCCGTGGTGATGGAAAGCCCGATATGGTCGGCATTTTGCACCATGGTACGGAATTTAAAAATACGGAATTCTTTGCCGTACCGCCCCACCCGCACCTGGCGGTAAAAGACCGGTCCGGGGGAATCCAGCCGGATGGCGATGGCCAGCACCAGAAACACCAGCGATAGCGCCAGCAGGATGAGGAATGACACCACAATATCAAAAGCCCGTTTCGCCACCAGGTGGAACCGCTGTTTTTTCAGGGATTCATACGCCTGCCTGGTTTCGGGATTTTGAAAAGAGGCCGGCAAATTTTCAAAGGCAATCATGCGTCTTATCAGCTCCCCGCCGGCCGGGCGCCGGCTGTTTTTTCGTCTTGTCGGGAAACCCGACGAATCTGTGAGGGTATTATACCATATTCCCCGTATACATTCAAACCATTCCGTAAAACAGGGCAAAACGCACCGCATTGGCCAAAAACGCGAAAAGAAGCAAGAAAAAATTGTGCGAATCCGTTTACTTTTCGGAATCGATTCGCTATACTATAACTATCCTATTACTTTACTAAAAAGGAGAACCGAAGCCACATGATGTACCTTGGAATTGATGTCGGCGGCACCAACATTGCCGTAGGCGTCGTAAACGAAAACAAAGAAATTGTCGCCAAAACCTCCAACAAATCGCCTGTTCCCTGCACCATGGATGAATTCTGCGATACCATGGCGCTCACGGCCCGTCAGGCCATGGAAAAAGCTGGCATTACCCTTGATGATATTCCGTGGGTGGGCATCGGTTGTCCCGGTACCGTAAACCGCGGCACCGGCATCATTGAATTTACCAACAACCTGCATTTTTCCAACTGGCCGCTGGTCAAAATGATGGAAGAACGCATGGGCGGCAAAAAGGTAATCATTGAAAACGACGCCAACGCCGCCGCTTACGGTGAATTTAAGGCCGGCGCGCTCAAGGGCGCTCAGAACGCGGTTGCCATTACCCTGGGCACGGGCATCGGCAGCGGCATCATCATCGACGGCAACATTTACGCAGGCAACAACTATGCGGCCGGTGAAATGGGCCACATGGTCATCGTATATGACGGCCGTCAGTGCAACTGCGGTCGTAAAGGCTGCTGGGAACGGTACGCTTCCGCCACGGGCCTGATCATCACCACGAAAGAATACATGGAAAAAGACAAAGACAGCGTGATGTGGGAACTGTGCGACGGTGACATCAACAAGGCCAGCGGCCGCACGGCGTTCGATGCCATGCGCAAAGGCGACGCTTCCGGCAAAGCGGTCGTGGATGAATTCATCAACTACCTGGGCTGCGGGCTTGTCAATGTTATCAACACCTTCCAGCCCGACATCCTGTGCATTGGCGGCGGGATCTGCAACGAAGGCGAAACGCTGCTGGCACCGGTACGCGCTTACATCGACAAAGAACAGTATGCGATGAACGCCAAACTGAAGACGAAAGTTTGCCGTGCTGAACTTGGAAACGACGCCGGGATCATCGGCGCCGCGCTGCTGGGCGAATAATCCCCTTCTGTACACATGCGGGAAAGGGCCAACGCGCTCTTTCCCGCCTTTTTTATGAAAGGAGCCATATCCAAATGAGCGTTTATGTAAAACCCTTTGGGGCCCTGCAAAACGGCCGGGAAGTTCCCCTTTATACGCTGGAAAATGCCAATGGTTTTTCCGTCTCGGTTACCCCCTATGGGTGCCGCATTGTATCCATTCTGGCGCCTGACCGGGATGGGCACGCTTCCAACGTCCTGCACGGGTTTTCCTGTGTGGAAGATTACGCCAAGTTCCGCAACTTTCACGGTTCGCTGGTGGGCCGGTTCGCCAACCGTATCGGCAACGCCTGCTTTGACGTGGACGGGAAATCCTATTCCCTGCTGAAAAATGAAGGCGAAAATGCCATTCACGGCGGCGGCCCGGGGAATTTTTCCGCCGTGGTGTTTGAAACCGGACATATATCCGATACGGCGGAGCCTTCCGTGACATTCACGCACCTGGACCCCGACGGTACGGAAGGGTACCCGGGCAACCTGACGGTAACGGTTACTTATCAGGTTACCGCCGATAATGCCCTGCATATTACCTACACGGCCGAATCGGATCAGAAAACCCCGGTAAACCTGACAAACCACAGCTACTTTAATTTGCAGGACGATATCCAGCAGCCTGTCTCCGGTACAGTACTGCAAATTGCCTCGCACCAGGTAACCGAAGTGGACGACGGCCTGATTCCCACCGGCACCATTTTGGATATCACCGGCGGCCCGCTGGACTTTACGACTCCCAAACCCATTGGCCGCGACATCAATGCCGATGAGCCTTCCATTCGCCGGGTAGAGGGGTATGACCACAACTACGTACTCGATGGCGAAGGACTGCGCAAAGTAGCGGAAGCCTATGAACCCGTTTCCGGCCGCGTGATGGAAACCTTCACGGATCTGCCCGGCATGCAGCTGTATACCGATAACGGCAACGAGCATCGGGCTTTCTGCCTGGAAACCCAATTTTACCCCGATGCGGTTCATCACCCTGCATTCCCGTTCCAATGGGTGGAACCGGGCCATCCGCTGAAAACCACCACGATTTATCGTTTTTCGGTACGGTAAATAAGTCCTCTGACTAACAAAAAATCCCGCCGGCGTCCTGTCGCTAGGCGGGATTTTTCTATAAAAAAGCGCCCCTTTTTACAAAGGGACGCTCTTTTTTATTTTGCTCTTACTTTTTCAGTACGTCTTTTACCACTTCGGCAATGTGGTCGGCGCACAGGCCGAATTCCTTCAGCAGGTCCACGGCCGGGCCGGAATGGCCATACACGTCATTGACGCCAATGCGGGTAACCGGCACGGGGCATTCTTCGCATACCGCAGCCGCCACGGCTTCGCCCAGACCGCCAATGATGTTGTGTTCTTCCACCGTGACAATACGGCCGGTTTCTTTCGCGGCCTTCACGATGAGTTCTTTATCCAGGGGTTTGATCGTGTGAATGTTGATCACACGGGCATCCACGCCTTCGGCTTCCAGGGCTTTGGCGGCTTTCACCGCTTCGCTTACCATCAGGCCGGTGGCCACAATGGTGATATCCTTGCCGTCCCGCAGGGTAATGCCTTTGCCCAGTTCGAAATGATAATCGTCGTTATTGTTGATGCTTTCCACCGCCAAACGGCCCAGACGGATATACACGGGGCCCTGGTGCTTAGCTGCCGCTTTCACCGCCGCGATCATTTCATAGTGATCGCTGGGGTTGAGCACGACCATGCCGGGAATGGTGCGCATCAGCGCAATATCTTCGCAGCACTGGTGGGTCGCGCCGTCTTCGCCCGTGGAAATACCGGCATGGGACCCGGCGATTTTCACATTCAGTTTCGGGTAGCCAACGGAGTTGCGCACCTGTTCAAACGCGCGGCCCGCCGAAAACATGGCAAACGAAGCCGCAAACGGGATCTTGCCGCACGTAGCCAGACCGGCGGCGATGCCGATCATGTTGCATTCCGCAATGCCGCAATCGATAAAGCGGTCGGGGAATTCCTTCTTAAAAATACCGGTCTTGGTGGCAGCTGCCAGGTCGGCATCCAATACCACCACATCGGGGTTTTCCCGGGCCAGTTCAGTCAGAGCCATACCAAAGCTCTCACGGGTCGCCTTTTTTACCATTTCTGCCATCTTATTCTGCCTCCAGTTCGCTGAGCTGCGCGCACAGTTCATTCTTCGCCACTTCGTACTGTTCCGTGTTGGGAGCCGTACCGTGCCAGCCCACCTGGTTTTCCATATAGGAAACGCCTTTCCCTTTCACGGTCTTGCAGATAATGGCACTGGGTTTGCCTTTTACGGTCTTGGCATGGTTAAACGCCGCTTCCAGCGCGTCGAAATCATGCCCGTCGATCACCTGGACATCAAAGCCAAACGCTTCGAACTTTTTGTCGAAGGGTTCGGGACCGGCCACTTCGGAAATGGGGCCGTCGATCTGCAGGCCATTGAAGTCCACAATCACGCACAGGTTGTCCAGCTTCTGGTGGCCGGCAAACATGGCGGCTTCCCAAACCTGGCCTTCTTCGCATTCGCCGTCACCCAGCAGCGTGTATACCCGGTAGTCTTTGCCATCCATCTTGGCAGCTTTGGCCATCCCGCAGGCGGCCGAAATGCCCTGGCCCAGCGAGCCGGAACTCATATCAATACCGGGGGTCCCCTTCATGTCCGGGTGGCCCTGGAGCATGGCGCCAATATGACGCAGGGTTTTCAATTCATCCATGGAAAAATAGCCGCGCAGCGCCAATGCCGCATACAGCCCGGGCGCGCAGTGGCCTTTACTCAGCACAAACCGGTCGCGATCCGGGTTTTTGGGATCTTTGGGATCGATGTGCATTTCTTTAAAATACAGATACGTGAAAATATCGGCGGCGGAAAGAGACCCGCCGGGATGGCCGGATTTGGCGCAATAGACGCCTTCCACAGCCCCCATTCTTACCTTGCAGGCGTTGATCTGCAGCTGCTTTTTTTCACAGGCATTCATCATAGTTCCTCCAACTGCTTCGTATTTGTCGAGCGACAGGTTTATTATACTTCATTCCCCGGGAAATTGCAATCAAATCCCTTTGGCCTTCTATGCATATTCCTGCCCCTATTTCCCCACAATAAAACCGGATTCCTGATTTTTTATGGAAAGGAGATGAAAACGCTATGCATGAACCGTCTTCTCCATCCCGGTCCCAGAATCATCTGCCCCGTTCGATCAATAAACTGGTTCCCACTCCGGGCCCCCATGCCCAGGCGATCACCGCCTTGATCCGCCATGGCGGACGGGTGAGCGGCTACCAGTTGGCCGACGGACAAAAGCTGACCAAAGAAGAAGGGATTGCCCTCGCGAAAGAGGGAGGCATTCTGGGGGTTGCCGTAGCCGAACGCAACGGCAGCGAATATTTGCGCACCTTGCCGGGGGAAGACCGGCGCAACCTGGCCGATTTGCCCAGTACCGAAAAGGGCACGTAAGGCCTTGGTTTAGAAAAGAAAAAAGCCTGTATCTTGTACGATACAGGCTTTTTGCATGTTATTCTTCTTCGTCGCCAGCGCCCTGTTTGCCGTGAACCGAATCGTGAATTTCAAAGCTCACGCCGGTTTCCTGGGGCACTTCTTCATCGAATACATAATCTTTGCCCGGCAGTACCGCATTGAGCACAATACCGGCGATGGAAGCCACCGCCAGGGCCGTCAGTTCGATGGTCACGCCGCCCAGCGGGATGGCTACGGTGCCAAGGCCCAGGGCCGAAACCAGGATGACCGCCGCCACAATGGAGTTGCGGCTCTTGGCAAAGTCCACATGGTTTTCTACCACGTTGCGCACACCGATGGCCGAGATCATGCCATACAGCACAAACGAAATGCCGCCGATCACGGCATCGGGCAGCAGGGTGATGCAAGCCGCCACTTTCGGGGACATGGAAAGCAGAATGGCCACACAGGCCGCAATGCGGATGACGCGGGGGTCATGGACTTTCGTCAGTACCAGCACCCCGGTGTTTTCACCGTAGGTGGTGTTGGCCGGGCCGCCGAACAGGGAAGCCAGGATCGTAGCCAGCCCGTCGCCCAGCAGCGTGCGGTGCAGGCCGGGGTCTTTGATAAAGTTCTTGCCCACCGTGGCGCTGATGGCGGAAATATCGCCGATGTGTTCCATCATGGTCGCAACGGCAATGGGCATAATCGCGATAATGGAGCTAATCGCCAAGGACGTGTTGCCCACGTTGCCAAACACAATTTCGTGGCTGTCAATGGGGAAGCCGATCCAGGCCGCATTCTGCAAGGCCGTGATTTTTTCCACACTGAAGAGCTTCATGCTTTCGTTACCGAACAGGCAGATATAATTCTGCACACTGCCGTCCGCCTGGGGGAACGACACCGTCTGTCCGCAGGTGGCTGCCAACACAATGGCCACGGCCACCGACACCAGAATACCCAGCAGGATGGGGATAATCTTCGCCATGCCCTTGCCCCAGATGTTGAAGATCACGATGGTCAGCAGGGCCAGGATCGCAACCGGCCAGCAGGTCTGGCAGTTGCTCACGGCGCTACCCGCCAGGCTCAGGCCAATGGCAATGATGATGGGCCCGGTCACAATGGGCGGGAAGAACTTCATCACGCGGGAAATGCCCACCAGCTTAATGATGGCTGCCAGCACCAGGTACAGCAGCCCGGCACAGGCCACACCTAAACAGGCGTACGGCAGCAGTTCGGCTTGCGTCATGCCATCTTTGCCGGCTGCGGGCGCTACGGCCGCATAGCCACCCAAAAAGGCGAACGACGAACCCAGGAAGGCCGGTACCTTCCCCTTGGTGATCAGGTGGAACAGCAGCGTGCCCAGCCCGGCCATCAGCAACGTGGTGGAAACATCCAGCCCCGTCAGCAGGGGTACCAGCACCGTAGCCCCGAACATGGCGAAGGTGTGCTGAATGCCCAGGATCAGCATCTTCGGAACGCCCAGCGTTCTGGCGTCCGTGATCGCGCCCGTGTTTTTTTCGCTCATACACTTCGACTCCTTCATGATAGATTGAAACGGCAAAAAAAAAACGGCTCTCGCTTTCGGGTTTTACCGAAAACGATCCTGCCGTTTTTTCTGAAAGTGGAAAAGAAAGGGAAAATGGCTTAGCCTGCTCACAACATAACTGACTTTCACCGTTTTTCGCCACCTTTCTTTTCGATCCGCACAATCATATCATGTTTTTTATCAAATTGCAAGCAAAAAATGAACAAAACATGAAGAATCGAAAAAGGTCAGCCGCGCACAAATGCGTGGCGGGGCGCGCCGCAGCTGGGGCACTGTTCGGGGAGCTCTTCAAACGGAATGTCCGGATCGCTGAACCGGTACCCGCACACCGGGCAGATAAACGATTCCCCGTCGGCGCCGCGGCTGCTGGGCAGCGGACGGTACAGCGGCGCATTGCGGGCCGGGGCCCCCTTGATTACGGTGCGGTAATAGTCATACGACATGGGCTGCCCCACAAAGGATTCGCTGCCCGCCAATACTTTACCGATAAAGATCGTGTGGGTACCAGCGTCCACTTTGGCCACCACTTCGCACAAGACCCAACAGCAAGTGTCTTCTTTAATCACCGGCACGCCTTCCCGCAGTACCCGGTGGCGAATGTTATTGAGCTTGCCTCCGCAGCGCCCGCTGGTAAAGCCCAAGGCCCCAATCACGGCGCCGCTGGTATTGCGGGACAGCACCGAAACGGAAAAAAGCCCGTTTTGTTCGATGCATTGGTGGGAATAGTTTTCCCGGCTGATGCACACAGCGATGCGGCAATCCGGGGCGGGCGACACCTGGGCCGCCGACGTGCAGATACAAGCCGAAGGCCCCTTTTCCCCCTTCACGCCAACGGCGTACATCCCATATGTAAATTGATCCAAAATCGCAAGATTCATGTTGTGCCTCCTGCCGTATGCGGCTGTTTGATTTTATCCCAATAGGCTTTAAACGCCTGTTCATTTTTATTGTCGCCAAAGGTGTAATAATGCGTGTCCCTGAGTAAATCGGGCAAATACGCCTGCTCTGTCCAGTGATGGGGAAAATCATGGGGATACAAATAGTGCTGCCCTTTTACTTTGGCATCGGCCCCGTCGTAATGCATATTCTGTAATTGCCGGGGAATCGCGCCCACTTTGCCCTTTTTCACATCCTGCATGGCGGCGTTGATGGCGTTATACGCCGAATTGGATTTCGGGGCGTTGCACACCAGGATGACCGCATCGGCTAACGGAATACGCGCTTCCGGCAACCCCACCATCATGGCGATATCCACCGCCGCTTTCACAATGGGGATAATCTGCGGCCACGCAAGGCCCACATCTTCGCACGCGCACACCATCAGCCGACGGCAGGCCGACGGCAAGTCCCCCGCCTCCAGCAGCCTTGCTAAATAGTGGACGGCGGCGTCGGGGTCGCTCCCCCGCATGCTCTTCTGGTAAGCCGACACAATGTCGTAATGTTCGTCGCCTTCCCGGTCGTAGCGCATGGCGCTGCGCTGGGTCAGTTCCCGGGCCTGCTGTTCCGTAATGTGCAGCCCGCCGTCTTCATCCGGGATCGCCGACAGCACGCACAGCTCCACGGCGTTCATGGCTTTGCGCACATCGCCGCCGCAGGCCTGGGCGATCACCGTCACGGCCGCTTCGTCTATTTCGATCGCCTGCTGCCGTTCTTCCTCACAAAACGCAAACGCCCGTTTCACGGCGGGGATTACGTCCTCCGGCGTGACCGGTTTAAATTCAAACACCGTGCTGCGGCTTAAAATCGCACCGTACACATAAAAGTACGGGTTTTCGGTGGTAGAGGCAATCAGCGTAATACTGCCGTTTTCGATGAATTCCAGCAGCGTTTGCTGCTGTTTCTTATTAAAGTACTGGATTTCGTCCAAATATAGCAGCACGCCATTGACTCCATCGAGGGTATTGGTCTGAGCAATCACGTCCCGAATATCGGCGGTGGAAGCGGTGGTACCGTTTAGCTTACAAAGCCGCTTTTTCGTGTTGCGGGCAATAATCGACGCCAGCGTCGTCTTCCCCACCCCGGAAGGCCCATAAAAGACCATATTGGGGATTTGCCCGGATTCCACAATCCGGCGCAGGGCCATGCCCGGCGCCAATAAGTGACGTTGGCCAACCATATCGTCGAGCGTTTTTGGCCGGATGCGATCGGCCAGTGGTGCCGGCATTCCCTTTTCCCCCTTTCCTGATGGCGTACCAAAAATGGCCCGTGCTTATGCTTGTTCGTCTTGTTCCGGTTCGGCCGGTTCCGCAGGCGCGGCCGATTCATCCGGCTGCACCGGTGCTTCGTGCTCCGCCCGGCATTTGGCAATGCAGCGGAACAAATGGTAGTACGCATACAAAACGGTGCGCTCCATGCTGCCCGATTCGTACGGCGCCGTGGGATCAATATCCAGCCGGCCGATGCCGTCCCGGGCCAGCAAAAACACCCGGTGTTTGCCGGCGCCCGGCAGCTGGTAATCTTCGTCTTTCATAAAGGCGATCTGCGAAGCAAAGTGACCCATGACTTTCCACAGAAGGCCGGCGGCTTCCTCGACTTCCGGCGCGTTTTTCTGTACGCCCATCATCACGTCGCCCCGCCGGGTATACAGGTTGACTTCCTCAGGGTACCGGCACACCATGGTGGTGCAACCCTCCGCCGAAGCAATGTCGATCACCGCGCTGTAAAACGGCGGTTCCCCTTCTGTTCTGACGGCCACAGGCGGCGCGGCCCCCAGTGCCTGGGAGCGGATTTTACGGTACACCGCAGCCGGGTCGGCTACCGGCGGCACCGGTTTAGGGGCCGGAGAAGCCGGGGCTTCGGCCGGTTTTTCCACCGGTTCCGAAACCGGCGGTTCACTATAATCATCGGGCTCATTTTCGCCGCGTATCTTTTTTAAAAGCTCTTTCAATAGCGCCATGATAAATTTGGTTCTCCTCCCGTGTAGAACTATCGTTCTGAAATCGATAGTTTTATTGTACACGTTTTCCCGGCGCTTGTAAATGTACTTTTCTCTTTTCTAAAAGAAAAAACAAAAGTGGCCGCGCGGAAAAACACGCGGCCACTTTGTCGCTGGGAAACCCCAAAATTTTACTCGTACAGCGGGTATTTCTGACAGATGGCCGCGACCCGGTTCCGGATGGATTCGGCCTTTGCTTCGAAGTCATCTTCCATGGCCATGGCGATGCAGGCGGCCACTTCATCCATGTCGCTTTCCACAAGGCCCCGGGTGGTAATGGCCGGGGTCCCGATGCGCACGCCGCTGGTGACAAACGGGCTGCGCTGTTCGCCGGGCACCGTGTTTTTGTTGGCGGTAATGTGCACATCATCCAGACGGCGTTCCAGTTCTTTGCCCGTCAGCTCCATCCCTGTCAGGTCGATGAGCATCAGGTGGTTATCGGTACCGCCCGAAACCAATTTGACCCCACGCTTTTGCAGGCCTTCGGCCAGGGCAGCGGCATTTTTCACGATCTGCTGGGCGTACTGGCGGAAAGAAGGTTTGAGCGCTTCGCCCAGGCATACGGCCTTGCCCGCGATCACATGCATCAGCGGGCCGCCCTGGGTACCGGGGAAAATCGCCTTATCAATCGCTTTGGCATAGGCTTCTTTGCACAAAATCAGCCCGCCACGGGGACCGCGCAGGGTTTTGTGAGTGGTGGTCGTGACGATGTCGGCATAGGGCACCGGGCTCTGGTGCACACCGCCGGCGACCAGCCCCGCAATGTGGGCCATATCCACCATCATCAATGCCCCGCAGGCGTCGCAGACTTCGCGGATGCGGGCAAAATCGATAGCACGGGGATACGCGCTGGCCCCCGACACGATCATTTTCGGGCGCACCTGCATGGCCTGTTCATACAGTTTATCGTAATCAATCCGGCCGGTAACCGCGTCGACCCCATAGGAAACAAAATGGAAGTATTTGCCCGACAGGTTCACCGGAGACCCATGGGTCAAATGGCCGCCTTCCGCCAGGCTCATGCCCATGACCGTATCGCCAGGCCGCAGCAGCGCAAAATAGACCGCGGTGTTCGCCTGGGCGCCGGAATGAGGCTGCACATTGGCGTGTTCGGCCCCGAACAGTTCGCAGGCGCGCTTCCGGGCGATGTCCTCCACCACGTCCACGTACTGGCAGCCGCCGTAATACCGTTTGCCCGGGTAGCCTTCGGCATATTTATTGGTCAAAATGGAGCCCATCGCTGCCATCACGGCCGGGGATACAATGTTTTCCGACGCAATCAGCTCCAAATTCTGGCGCTGGCGGCCTAGTTCCTGCCGCATCGCGGCCCCCACATCGGGGTCCGCCTGTTCCACAAACCCAATGGTATCGAGCATATCCTGATACATACGTTTTTCCTCCTTTTCTTTCCTGTCACCACACGCCCGCCATCTGCCAGCGGTACGTTACCCTGATTATACACAGATTTCCCAATATTTGCAATACATATTCAAAAAGCATGCATGTCCCTTTCCTCGAATCTGCAAATAAATGCATTTTGCCCCAAATTTCCGGCTTGTTTTGCAAGAAACAAAGTAGTATCATGCAAAAAAGTTTCCGGTTGCGTAAAAGGGCCTGCTGCGGTACAATGAAAAGACAGAATGCGAAAAAGAAGGAGGTTTTCCTCTATGGATCGACAGGAAAAAGCATTGCGTGCCGTGGAAGCGCTGGAAAAGGAATACCCCGGCGCCCAGTGTTCGCTGACATACCAAGACCCCTTGCAGCTGCTCATTTCGGTGCGGCTGGCTGCCCAATGTACCGACGCCCGCGTCAACCAGGTGACCCCGGCGCTGTTTGCCCGGTTCCCCACCCTGGACGACTACTGTGCTTCGTCCCCGGAAGAAATCGCCGAATATGTCCGTTCTTGCGGCTTATATAAAACTAAAGCAAGGGACATCTATCTATTGTGCTGCAAATTGCGGGATGACTACCACGGTGTGGTGCCGGATACCATCGAAGAACTCGTCAAGCTACCGGGCGTAGGCCGTAAAACCGCCAACCTGATTGTGGGGGATGTATTCGGCAAACCGGCGGTGGTGACTGATACCCACTGTATCCGCATTTGCGGGCGGCTGGGGTTGACGGACGAAACCGACCCCTATAAAGTCGAAATGGATTTGCGCGCCGTTTTGCCTCCGGAAAAAGGCAGCGATTTCTGTCACCGGCTGGTGCTCCACGGACGGGCCGTGTGCGATGCCCGCAAACCGCAGTGTGATGCTTGCTGCATGAAGGATTTTTGCCGGTATGTGGAAAGCGGCGGTACGATTGACCCCAAAAAACAGGCGGCCCAAAAAGCCAAAAAGAACAAAGAAAAGCGCTGACCGAAAAAAATTTGGAAATACCCGTTGCATTTTTTCTCACACCGTGCTATAATAGACAACGCTGTGAGAAACACGGGCCTGTAGCTCAGTTGGGAGAGTGCTACATTCGCATTGTAGAAGTCGAGAGTTCGAATCTCTTCAGGTCCACCATTACAATCTAATCCGAACATTTTTGTAACGCTTGACGTGTTCGGGTTAGTCGTTCAGATTGAACGCTAAAGAAATAAACCCGCTCCACCCTTTCGGGCGAGCGGGTTTATTCTTTCTTCTTGCGTTCTGTTCCAGCCTGTATAGCTGCGTCAATCCCGAAAAGGCAAATAGCCATATCGTTTATAATATCGTTTCGCCAGCGAATTACGGTTTTTAACCCTTTGTCGATCTGGAAGCTTACTTCTTCCCACGTCATTTCCTGCGCGTCCTCGGGTAGCGGCGTTCCGTCCGCCCGCTCCTTGAAGTAATACAAACGGATAACGGCAAATTCTTTCCGGTCTTTGAACGCCTGTATTACGCGATCCAGCCGCTTGAATTCCTTTGCGGTTATATCATATTCCGCTTCCTTGTCCTTCTCCATATCCTCTAAAATATCGTCCGTACTTTTCCACGCTTTGTTCGCGTTGAAGCGGACAACGCCGCTTCGTCCCTGCAACTCTACCCGTGTATAAGCTGCCTTGTCTGAAACAATGCGCTTTAACGTCGGATAGCTGTATAAAAGCTTCTCCGTAATTTTGAAGTAGTTTCGTTCCGGCGCTTGCTGCTGCAAAACTTCCACCGTCTGCCGCGTCGCCTGTGCAACCGCCGCCGCGATTATATCAAGAACGTTTTGCGGTAACTGTTCCATTCTGCCCGCCCTCCTGCGTTTCCGGCTCTACTATTTCAATATTTTGATTTTGTGCAAGCTTGCAATAAACGCTTAGATCGTCCTTGTAGCCTTCAAAATCATCTATGCGGGTAATCTCGTAATACTGCCCCTTGTATTCAATCAGCATATCGGCTGTAATGTCGGTACGGTAGTTTACGACAAACAGTACTTCTTCCGTTTCGTTTACCGTCGCCGAAGCGAAGAATTCACTTCCGGAAAGCTGCCTGTAATACGCCCAAAGCCGCCCGCTATGTACGGGTTTCCATACGTATGTAGCAAAACCGTTTTCATTTACTGTGCGCGTTTCGGCAATGAACCGTATTTTTTTATCTTTCAACTTCATTCCTCTTGCCCCCTCGCTTTCAATGGTACTTTTTACAATGCGCCTATAAACTCGTTGTATTTCTCGGTCAAGCCCACGTAAGCGTCAAGAAGGCTCGCCATGCCGTCTATGCGTTGCTTCGCTGCTTGATTTTTTACCGGCGTTATGTTCCCGTTGCGGTCTGTCTGAACGCCTGTATTTGTCAAACACCATTTCAAGATCGGGTTATTATTGTAAACAACCCGCTTTGCCTGTAAGTCTGCCCCTAACTGCTGCATAGGAAGGGAAAGCGTCTGCGCGCCCTGTCTGCACGGGATCATACTAAACCCGTTCGCTTTCATTTCCTCAACCCAATAACGGGCGCTCCATGCGTCATAGTAAACCCACGCCGGAATGATTTTATATTCCTGCGTCATTTCGATAAACCACGCTGTAACGTCCCTGTAATCAATCGTATTTCCGGCGCACGTCCGCAACAAGCCGCGATCGCGCCACTTGTCATACGGTATCTTTTCTTCAAGTACGCGCCTTTCAAGCGTTTCTTCCGGTATCCAATACATTTGCGTTACATACCGCTTTTCTGTTTCCTTGTCTACCATAAGCAGGGTAGCACACGTAAGGTCAAGCGTTTTCGACAAATCCGCGCCGCCGATCGCAAACTTGTTCTTGAAGCGGGCAGGATCAAAGGTTTCCGGATTTTCTATATCGTCAAGGGTAAGCCACGCTGTGCTTAACGTGTCCTTTACGTTGAATTCTTTAACAAGCAAGCCCCTAAGTTCGCTCGGGTTATTCTGTGCGCGGGCAATTTTTGTTTTCAGATCGTCCAGCTTCTTGATTGTGCCTAATGCCGGATTAGCCTTTTGCCACGCTTCCGGCTGCGTCCATTCCTCGCGGCTGTCTAATTCATAGAGGATCGGCAAGAAGGTATCATCTTTGAAAACGCCGTCAACGATATTGCAAGCGGTCGCATACATTTCATCAAAGATACATTCGCGCACCGTTCCCGCCGTCGTTATCATAATCAAGAGCGGCTGGCGGCGGGCGCTCTGCGACTGCTTCAAAACCTCGTACAAATTGCGATCCTTCACGCCGTGCAATTCGTCGATTATGACGCAATGCGCGTTCAGCCCGTCCATACTCCCGCTATCCTTGCTCAATGCTTCAAAGCGGGAGAAGGTCGCCGCAAAATATAGATCGCCCTTGCGCTTTTTTAGCAATTCCCGAAGCTGGGCGCTCTGTTTTACCATGTTATAAGCTTCTTCAAAGATAAGCCGCGCTTGATCCCTCTTTGTCGCTGCGCTGTATATCTCCGCTCCCGCTTCAAGATCGGCGACAAGCATATATAACGCAATGCCCGCCAGCATGGTGCTTTTACCATTCTTGCGGGCTACGTAGAACATAGCTTCGCGGTACTGCCGCAAGCCGGTTTCTTTATCGACGAAGCCGAAGAGCGCCGATATAAAAGCCTTTTGGAATAATTCAAGGGTTACGGGCTTTCCCGCCCATTCGCCTTTTGAGTGCTTGCAAAACCGCTCTATAAATTCAATCGGGCGAAGCGCCTTCTTTTCATCGAAGATATAGCGCCCGCCCGCTTCCGGCTGTTCGATCCGCCGCGCAAGCTGTTCATATACCTTCCTAACCCGCCGCGAAACAACGCATTTCCCGCCTTCAATCTCCTTCCAATACTCGGTAATGTAGTTCACGCCTTATCCCTGCTTTGTGATAAATTCCAGCACGTCGTTTTTCTTCTTTTCGTCCACCTCTGGCGGGGGAAGCAGATCAACAAGCTGTTTATACAACAGACTGTAACGCTGGATCGTTGTATTGTAGGATTTTAGCGCTGGGCTTTCGCGGTCAAATTCCTGTACGCCCTGCTTGAAATGGTCGGTTGTGCCGTGTTCCTGTATCTGCGCTTGTAAATCATCAAGAACGCCCGCCATAAACGTAATGCGTTCTATGAGTTCTTCACCTATGTGTTTGCGGTCTGCCGGAACAAGCTTCAATATCCTGCGAAGCTTCCGCAAATCTTTCAATCTTTCTTTATCTCCTTTTACCGTCAAGCCAAAACACCCCATTTCAAAACCGCTGCGCCCGCTTTACCCCTCCCCTCATACGCGCGCCCTTAGAGGGGAAAAGAAAGGTTCCCCGCCGCCGGTGTTTTCCCTCCCCTTAAAAATGAGAAGTGGGGGGGATTGCGCCGCATTCCAGCGACTTGTTATATTTTTCAAACCATTCTTTCGCTAATCTTTCGTATAGCGTCCTGTTCTTCCTGCTTGGATCGCTCTTGATCCGCTGTAAGCACTCCGGCAACGTCGCTTTTATTACGATAACTTCCGCCCGCAACTCATCGGCAACCGCCTTCATTTCCCGTGCGTCTGCAATAGTGGTTACAACAAACGCGCGTTCCCATTTCCCGCGCCGCTCCGCTATGATCTGATAAAGAAGCTCCCGAACCTCCAGCGCAACAGACAATACGGGCTTTCGGTCTGTATGCACGTTTCCCGCTTCGCCCGCTAATGCAGCGCAAATATAATCAAGGTCAACGACAAGATCGCATTCCCCTTTATGCTCCGCTACATAGGTTGTTTTCCCGCTCGCCGGACTGCCGCATATAAGAAACACATTCGCTTGCTTTATCAAGTTGCCCTCTTCATCGAAGGCAACCCCGTTCCGCCTTGCTTCTCCGCCGCGCTTCTTCAAATCCTGCGCGTGTTCCTGTGCATGGCACTTTTCGCATACCGCTTTCAGATTATCCCAATTCAGCGTTATTTCCGGATTGTTCACGTTCCACGGCTTTATGTAAGTAATATGGTGGACTACGGAAGCCGCCCCGCCACAATCTTCGCATATATAATGCTTACTCTGTAAATAAGCTTCGCGCGTCCTGCGCCATGCTGGACTGTCATAGAACGCCCTCGCGTAGTCCTTCGCCATATCTTAACCCCTTTCCGCTTTCAGTTGAAGTGTCTTTAACAGGCTGTCTATTGTCCGCTGTATCTTTTCAGCGTCCACCCGCTCCGCGTTATACCAAAGGATCAACAGGAATTTTCCCGCCGTATCCGCTAACGGCTCTTGCGCTTGCTGTTCTTCCGTTACCCCTGTGCAAAGTTCGATATAATCCGGAATGGCGTTTAACAAGCCCGTTATAATATCGTCGTTGTCCGTGCCGTCCAGCCGCAAAGCTTCCCTTGCGTCCTCTAAACTCAGCATTGTACCCGCTCCCCGTTACGCTGTTGCACGTGTCAGCTTGATAAACGCTTCCGGTACAATGGGCTTACAATCGGCAACCGCCATTGCGCGGTAATCAATAAGCCCTTTCTTGAAGCTGCTTTCTCTGGAAGCTTCGATCGTGATACCCTCGGGCATATTGTAGCCCATGTAATTGAAGTTGCCGAAAATGATTGTTTCAGCCGGAAGGTAATCATCAACCACAACGGGGAAGCCTAAAATTTTCCCGATTGTTTCAGCCTTTGGATCGGCAATAAAGATCGGGCGCTTGTTCGCGTCTACAAGCCCATAGAACAGGCTGTAAAGCGTCGCGTTATTCATAGCCCAGCAAGCGCCGTTAGCATACCCGCGCTTCAATGCGGCGACAACCTTTACAACGTCGGCATATACAAGCCCGTCTGTCTTGCTGAAAGTGAAAGCGTTGGTGTTTGCCGTCCACGAAATACCCGAAAGAACGCCCGTGCCTTCCGAAGTACCCGTACCGTTTACAAGGGCGTTTGCGATACAAGCCATCACGCAATTAGAAAGCTCTTCCACAAGGTAGCTTTCAAACGCCGCAATGCTCATTGTCTGCACCTTCACGCTGATAGAAAGCACCTTCATAATTTCGTACCCGTCAAAAGTGATGCTTGCGACGGAAGGCGCAACGCTGTCAACCGCCGCGCCCTCGGTATGCCAGCTTGCGGCGGTCAAAGGCGTTCCCACGGGAATAGCGATTTTCGACGGCACGTTGAAGCTTCTGCAAACGCTCATAATTCCGCCCATATCGCGGGCTTTGCTGATAACCTCGTTAAGCGTCTGCGTAGGAAGAACCGCCGCCGCGCTTGTTCCGGTTGCGAAAGCGTCCGCGCGCTGCTCGTTCATAGCGCGGTTAAAAGCCGCTTCTTCAAAGCTGTTCAGCTTGCGCCCCAGCAGTTTTTTCATAAAGGCGCTTCGGTATTCTGCGCTGTTAAGCACGTCGCCTTCGGTCGCGTCATAGCTTGCGCGGCGCTCAAAGGTCATACCCGCTCCGGAAATTGGATTGAAGCCGCTGCCCGTCTGCCCGCCGTTTCCGGCGCTGCGCTGCTTGATGTTCTCTTTCGCCTGTGCCAGCCCGTCAAGCTCGATGTTCAGCGCGTCCACGTCTGCGCCCGCGTCTGTTGAAATGGTGTTTTTGATCTCCGCCGCCCTGCGCTCGATTTCCTCCAGCGTAGAAGTGCGGTAGTGGTTGAAAGCTTCTGCAATGGTCTTGAATTTCATTGTTATTTTCCTCCCCGTTTAATGGTGATAATGGTATTTGCTGTATCGGTGATCTGTTTTGCGAAAGCAAGATATTCGCTTCTTGCCGATTTCGGGTTGCTGCTGCCGTCATAGCCGGAAGCGATCTTCTCTTGTTCCCGCTCCAAAATTTCTAATTGAGCATATAGCCGATCTGTGAGGGAGCGGCGGCGCTTTTTTTCCGGCTCCTGCTTCGGCACTTCGTTTTCCTGCGCCGCTTCGGTGTTCATTTTCTCTTCGTCCATCGTGTTAAACCTCTTTCATCAAGATTTTGTTTGCCTTAATAATCGCCGCTGCCTTCTTCTGCTCGGAAGCCGCCGCGCTAAAAGCGGATCGCGCTTCAACGCTTGTTTGCGGGTAGGCAGGGAAGGGGACGACGCTGATTTCATACACTTTTTCGATCGTGAAGATCGTCCGCGTATTGGTCGCCGCGTCGTAACTGTCGCCGCCTTCCGGCACTTTGAAGGCAAATGACATTCCGGAAAGATCGCCGCGCTGTACTGCCGTATAGACGCTTCGCGCTTCCTCGGTGTCGGGTAATTCTGCAACCATCTTCAACCCTGCCGGATCAATCGTGAGTTGCATTGTCTTTGGTGTCCTTGCAAGCGGCACTTTGTTCAAGTCGTGATTGTAAAACAACCGCGCGTCGGATAAATCCGCATGATCCAGCGCGCCCGCTCGGATAATTTCGATATACGATCCTGCCGGATCGCCTATCTTGGTAGGCTGATCGTAAACGATCGGTCTACCCTCTAATCTAAGGGCTTTTGAAGCGTCTGCCGCCGCTGCCGCCCTTATTTCGCATACTCTAATTTCCTTCATTCCCGCTGTCCTCCGTTTCCGTGATATGTTCGCTTGCGATAATAGTTAGGTCAAGCCATTCTTTGAACAGCGCGTAAAGCTGTATGGGTATAAAGCTGTTTTGCTCCGGATCAAATACCGCCATTGTGCCAGCCGGTATGTAATCTTCTTCCGGCGTTTCCGGTATCCCGCTTATATCCCGACGCATAAAACCCGCTATTCCGGAAAGGTCGCCCGTTTTTGCATACAGCGGAATAAACGGGAATTCGTCTGTTTTGTTGTCCTTCGTCCCCATAAGCATTACTTGTATATAGCGGTCATTCATTGTCTGCCGCCCCCTTTCCCTCTCCGGAAGCCGCCGAAAGCACGGCGGGCGCTTTCGCCCTTGCAAGCTGGTATTCCTCCGCTTTGTCTGCGTCTACGTAATTAAGCGACTGTATGCGTCTGTCGCCGTTCTCGACGCTCGGAAGATTGAGGATTTCCAAAGCTTGGTTTACCGTAAGTAAGCCCATCGGCATAAATTCGCGGATAATATTTACCTTCGTTGCGTTGCTGGTGAATTGCAGCCGCCCGCTTTCAAACATAATGGAGTTGCCGAAGGCGCGTTCCCTGTCGTTGAACAGCTTGCGGGTAAATTCAAGGCTTAATTGCAGGGAAAGCGGTTCTATGGTGCTTTCGTAAAACGCCGCCCATTGATCTTCATTGTAGCTGCTGTTTACGATCGCTTCCGATACGCCTAAATAGTTGTAAATCTTATCCTTTACCGCTTGCATTTGCTTTTCGTCTATGGAATAGGGCTTATTGTCAAGCGGTATATATTCCGAACCGCTATCAATCGCCGCCACGCCGCCGTTGTTCGTAACATCAAGATAGTCTTTTACGAAGTTATCTTTGATCTGCTTTAACATTTCCGGACTTGCTATCTGCGTCCGGCGCAAAATACCGCGAAGGCTTGCGCCGCTCTTGATCGCGGATATGATACCTTCGTTCTGCGTATGCGCTAACTGCAAAGCAGGGGAAAGTGCGTCGTTCGGATCGCCCAAAATATCGTTGCCGTTGAAATTGCGGCGAAGGTGGATTATCTCGGAATAGGGCAAAAGCGTTTCTTTCCCGCCCGAAAAAATGAAGCGTACATAGAGAACGCCGCCCGCGTCGCTCATAAATTCAGCGTGAACAGGGTTAAGCGGGAATACGGCGGCAAGCTGCCCACGTTCGTCCCGCTTCATATATGCAAAAGCGTTGTTATACAGGTAATAGTGGGTAATCAGCTTATACAGCATATCAAACGCGCTCATATACGGGTTAGGCTCAATCTGCAAAATGCGGTTTATCCTGCAATCGCCTTCCACCCGCTCATGGTTGCGGTATTTGATAATGTGCGATCCCTTCATTTTCGCCGCGTTGCGGGCGATCGCGTCAACAGCGCTCCGGTAAATATCGTTGCTGTAAGCGTCCCCGCTCCACGCCGCAAACGAATTCCCGCCACCGATAATCTCCGCGCGGGCAATACTGCTTTCCGGCGGCTTTGCCTTCCCAAAAATCCGTTGAAAAATGCTTATTCTTCCCATTCTCCCGCGTCCCCTCCTGCTTTCGACATTTCTTCTTCAAACACTTCCCGCATACGCTGTATTGCCTTGCTTCCGCCGCGTTCATCGGCAAGAGTTTTCCACGGGCGTGCTGGGTGCTTTGAATTTCCCAATTCGTACACATACGCTTTTATCGCGTTCGGTACGCCGTGCCTGTCGTATCCGGTAGGCGAAACGGTAACATACTTTGCGCCGCCCGCCTTTTTGATTTTGCCGGATTTAATCGACTTGATAAGATCGCCGGTATCCTTGATCTTGTATTCCTTCAAGGCGGCTTTCATTTCCTCGCGCATAACCTTTGCACCGGCATATAACATATGGTTTACCGTGCCTTCAACCTTCGCCCCGCGTTCTTTCAACTGATCGCGGATCACGTCCAGCCCCGTTACTTTGAATTGCGCCATACAGCCGCCCCCTTTCCTGTTCTTCCTGCTCATTCCTCCGTTCAATCTCGCAATCGCAAGTTTCCGAAGGATCAAGGTTGCTCCCGCAATGCGGGCAAGTCCTGTAATACACTTCCGTTTTCTCCCTTCACGTTTAATAATGCCCGCTGCTTTCTCCCACCCCTCCGCCCCTCCCGCTGGGAGGGGGACAGGCTCAAAGGAATTGAATTTCCGGCAAACAGGCGCGCCGATCGTCCGTTGAATACGCCTATATGATTTTTGTTATCCCCGTCGCCGCCCTGTTCCTATCACTCCGGCAACTCACCGTAAAGAGGCTTTCGCGGCATATCCTCGCGCCGCTTTGCGCCGCTCCGGTATTCCACGTTCCTCTTGACGGCTCGCCGCCTTCGTGATCTTTGAGAAACAGGCGACGGGGAATTGAACAAAAATCTAATCTTATCGGCTTTGGTTGCCTAACCTTACACATTTACAAGGCGTTCCACGCTGATTATCAATCAGCATTTTAGAACCCGCTTCCGCCCGCTTCTCGGCGGCGCAGTTTCGTCCTCTTCGCTCTTTACATATTTGAAATTCATATACCCGTATGGCGTTATCTTTGCCGACACAAGTTTATATCCCTTCGGCGGTTTCGGCGGCTTGTTTTCGGAATAGGCGCGCTTTACCTCGGTTGCTTCCTCCACTTCCGGTTCGCATAAATTCCGCGTTCCCTTGTAGTGGCGCACGCCCTGTTCCGGTTCCCAATGGTCGAAAAGGTAATTTGCAAGCCCTGTGTAATCCTGCCCGTGATCTACGCCGTTATAGTAATTGTGTTCCCGCAAGTGTTCGATCCGCAAAACCGTTCCGGCTTTCCATTTCTCCCGTATCTGCTCTTCGGTGATCCCGTTTGTTACCATGTGAAAATGAATGCGGTTCGTTGATTTCCCGCGCCCTTTTGAAAGAACGGCTTGCATATCCGGATTAAGCCGCCGCAAGCGCCGCCAAAACGGGTTTATAATCGCGTCCGCTTCCTCGTATGTATGCGCTTCGTTTTCCCGATCCAGCGTCAGCGTGATATATAGCGACTGCGGGGAAAACGTCGCGTTGAATTTCCGCGCAAAATTGCGGCGGGCGATCTGCCTTTTGAATTCCTCGTATTCCTCTTTGCTGCTAAATCGCGGGCGCGGCTCGTATTTGCCCGCGTCCTTTACTCGCTCCGGCACGGTGTAAACCTCCTGTTCGCATACGCTCCCCGCGAAAATGCGGCGTTTTGCCCTCATTTTTTCGACCTCCTGCATTGACAAGAAGCCGCACAAATGCTATACTATATATGGTTGTATGTTGCATTTGTGCAGCTACTTAACGTTCATCGGTTGCCGCCGATGGGCGTTATTTTTTTGTCTGTTTTCATATTCCGACTACCTCCAGCAAGCCCGCTATGTACGGATCGCGGCGGCGTTCCGGCGAAAGCGTCTTTGCAGCTTCGCGGCACTCTTCCCGCAAGCATACCCGCTCTTCAAGGTTGAAGGAAGAAGCTGGATCGTGAAGCGGGAAATATGCTTCATAGCTTACAAGCTCCGCTTTCCTGCATTGCTGCCCGTGATACCGGTTCAGCCGCAAAAGCCTTTTCTTTACTGCGCCGCATACATACGGTTCAAAACTCGCCCCCGCGCTGATCCCTCTTGTAAACGCTTCTTCCGCAACTATAACAAGTTCGTTGTATGCTTCCGCTATAATATCTTCCATTTCGTACCACACATCTTTGCAGCGAAGAGCGCCCGACATTTTCAGCGCGGTATATTTGACAGGTTCTAACGCCGCTATGATTGCCGCGTCCCGCTCCGCCTTCGTTGCGAACGGCTTTACGCGCGGTTTATACTCCGCCGCCGCTGCCCCGTAATGCTCGAATAGCTCTTCCGGCTTTACCCCCAGCGCGTCCGCGATAAGCTGCGCGGTTGTGTCCGATATTGTTTTCATATCTTCGCGACACGGGACGCCGCCAGCCGCCCATATTTCTAACTTTCCGATCGTTGTTCTGCTAATACCCGCCCGCTCTGCAAGCGTCCCTTGCGCCCAGCCGCGTTTCCTGCGTTCCTCTTCAATCGTGTTCGGGTAACTCTGAAAGCGGAAATTGAATTTTGTGCTTCTCATTTTCCCGCCCCCTTAAATAACCTTGCACGTGATATGCGCTTTGAACGCCTTGCCTTTGATCGCGTCAAGGTACGTTGCGTAATTCGCCCGCACAATATCCGCTTTCATTGGTGGCGGCAAGAACAGTTCTTCAAAGTCAAGGGCAAATTCAAGATAGGGAATAGCCTTCCGCTTGCAATTCCGGTGCAATGTTCCCATTGTGTAGCTATCTTCTTCCATACCCGCATACGCTGCCGCAAGTGCCGCCATCTGTATGCAATCCGTCCCCAGCACTTCCGTTTCGTAGCCTTCATACGGGTGGCAACCGCCGCCGTGCTTCTTTTTCCGCTTGCTCATTGTTTACGCTCCTTTCGCCTCTGACGGCCTGCCGTATGAAGTTTCTTTCGGCAAGCAGCCGTATTTCTTCTTGTGCCATGCCTCGAACTTCGCTTGATTGTCCGGATCATCGAAGAAACTTCCGATTGCTTCCAGTAGCCCCCGGCAATGCGCCGTTATGACGGGTTCTGGAATAGCCGCAATTTCAACCGCAATCGCGTTCATATGTAGCGCCTCCTTTTCAGACTGCTTGCGGTTCATAGCGTTTCGGTTGCAAGAAGGTGTCTACCGGAATATCAAGCGCCCCGCAAATCAATTCATATTCCGCAAAGGTTAAGCGCCTGTGTCCGTTTAGCGTCAAACTGATTTTTCCAGCCGGAACGCCCGTTTTTTCGCTGATCCAGTTTTGCTTAATGCCATTTTCTTGAAGGTAATTTTTGATTTTCGCTTCAACTGTCATTTCTGATCGCTCCTTTCTAAAATCTCGACGTTCGAGATTATCTTTATTATAAATCTCGACAATCGAGTTTGTCAAGTATATTTTTTCAAACTTCGAGAAATATTTATTGCGAACATCGATTTTTTGTGGTATATTAAATATGGGTGATATTATGACTTTCGGAGAGCGGTTAAAGAAATGCAGAAAAGAAAAACACCTAACTCAAAGAGAGTTAGGCGACCTGATAGGCGTAAAAAATAATTCTATAAGCAACTGGGAAAAAGATCAAAATGTACCGGACGGAAATAAAATATTGCTGCTTATCAAGGCTCTTGACGTAAAGCCAGAAGAACTCGTAGGCGACTACGATCTAAACACCCTTGCAGAACTTGAAGAAGAAGAGAGGGAAAACCCCTCTAAACTGTCAACAGAACAGCGGGCGGCGCTGGAATATGCCCGCGCGATTTCTTCCGATGTATGGAAAGGAACCGTTGTTCCCGTTGTCCGCGAAGTAGCCGGAACATTTGCCGAAACGGTTGACGAAGTAACGCGGGAAATGATTGACATTATGAAGGATTTAGCCGCCGAACAAAAGAAGGCGGTTCTTGATCTTGTTAAGGCTATGCACTTCGGCAAAGGCGGGAAGGGGGATAAATAATGCAAGAGGCATTAAACGCGGTTATCTATGCCCGCTATTCCTCCGATCGGCAGACAGAACAAAGCATAGAAGGGCAGTTGCGGGAATGTTACGCATTTGCGAAAGCGAATGATATAGCCGTAATTGATACCTATATCGACCGCGCTATCAGCGGAAAGACGGACAACCGCCCCGCCTTTCAAAAGATGATAGAGGACAGCGCAAAGCGTCAGTTTCAAGCCGTCATTGTGTACCGCCTCGACCGCTTCACCCGTAACCGCTACGACAGCGCAATTTATAAAGCCCGCTTGAAGAAAAACGGCGTGAAGGTTCTTTCCGCTATGGAGAATTTGAACGGATCGCCGGAAAGTATCATCATGGAAAGCCTGCTTGAAGGCATGGCGGAATATTACAGCGTTGAATTGTCGCAGAAGATCACGCGCGGCATGAGAGAAAACGCCTTGAAGGGTAAGGCGCTGGGCGGTCAGCGCGTATTAGGGTACAAGGTCAATTCCGATTGCTATTTTGAGATCGACGAAACAACCGCGCCCGTTGTCGTTGATATTTTCAAGCTGTACAGCAGCGGCAAGACGGTAAAAGAAATATGCGATATTCTCAACGCTCGCGGCGTGAAAACGGCTCGCGGCGGCGCGTTCAATAAAAATAGCCTGCATACTATCTTGACGAACAAGAAGTACATAGGCATTTACAAAACAAAGTATGGGGAGATCGTCGGCGGCATTCCAGCGATCATCGACAAAGAATTGTTTGAAATGGTGGCGTTGCGTATGGAGCAAAACAAAAAAGCCCCCGCAAGAGCGAAGGCAGAAATAAACTATTTGCTTTCAACAAAGCTGTTTTGCGGTAAATGCCGCTCCGCTATGGTGGGAGAAAGCGGCACAAGCAAGACGGGCAAGAAGTATTATTACTATGCCTGCGTCAAGAAGAAGCGTGAAAAGGCCTGCGACAAAAGCAATGTGAAAAAAGACTGGATCGAAGATTTAGTAATCCAGCGTACCGTTACGGACATTCTGAAAGACGATGTTATAGAGAAGATCGCGGATCGGCTTGTTGAATTGCAGAAGGCGGAAGCCGCCGAAAGCGGGACAATGCTTTATTTGCAAAACTCCCTTGCTGAAATTCAAGTTTCTATCAAAAACATTATGACCGCGATTGAAAAGGGGATCATAACCGAAAGCACGAAAACCCGCTTGACTGAATTAGAGGACGAAAAGCGCAACGTTGAAATAGAGATCGCAAAAGAAAGCATTGCGCGGCGGATCATCAGCAGGGAACAAATTATTTATTGGATTTCCAGTTTCAAGGACGGCGACATAACAAGCGAAAAATACCGCCAGCAGCTTATTGATACCTTTGTTCACGCCGTTTTCGTCTATGATGATAAGATTGTCATAACCTACAATTACAGCGGCGAAAACAATACCGCTACTATTTCGGATTTAGACTTATCAAGTCCACCAAATAAGAACTGCAATTTTGATACAATGGGTATCAGGATTGCAGTTCTTTCTTTTTGCCTGAAAGCCCTGATTTCAAGGGCTTCCGGGCATTTATCGGCCCCAGTCGCCCTCATGCAAAGCGATAGCCTGCCGCCTACCCAGTCCGCAAAGGCGCTGGGCAGCAGCAGGCTATCGTTTGTTTTATGGCTACCGTTT
>CAKNOA010000013.1 GCA_930990065.1 uncultured Clostridia bacterium
TCCTGCACCAGGGGCTCTTTTTGTGCTGTCTGCACAATCTGGGGCGGTTCACAGGGCCCTTTTTCACGGGAACCTTTATAAATATTTTTTGCAGTTATCGGCGCTCTTACGGGCATAATGCGGCAGCAGCCGCGGCGATACTTCGCCGGAGAGAGCCCCTGCCTGCCGGAGTTCTTCCTCAAACGCCTGTACATGCACAAGGCTGAGCGCACCGGGCTGCACGGTTTTGGCCTTTTCGGCGGCGGCCCGTCCCGCCTGACGGCCAAAGACGATTACATCCAAAAGGGAATTGCCCATCAGCCGGTTGCGTCCATGAATGCCGCCGACCACTTCCCCGGCCGCCAGCAGGTTTTCGACCTGCGGCACAAATCCGTCCCCATTGATCTCGACCCCGCCATTTTGATAGTGCAGCGTGGGATACACCAAAATGGGCTCTTTGCGCATATCAATGCCGTAATTCATAAACATGCGCAGCATGGCGGGAATGCGGGTTTCAATGGTGCCCTCTCCGTGGATCATCTCGATCATGGGGGTATCCAGCCACACGGCCTGTCCGCCGGGGGTAGGCACGCCGTTGCCCCGTTCTTTACATTCCCGGATAATGGCAGCGGCTGCCACGTCGCGGGTTTCCAGCGGATGCATGAAGGCTTCGCCTTCCCGGTTGACCAGCATGGCCCCCAGGGACCGCACTTTTTCGGTGACCAGTGCCCCGAAAATCTGGGCCGGGTATGCGGCCCCGGTGGGGTGGTACTGAATCGTATCGGGATATAACAGCGGCGCCCCCGCCCGGTAGGCCAACACCAGCCCATCGGCCGTGGCCCCATAGTGGTTGCTGGTGGGGAAACCCTGGTAATGCAGGCGCCCTGCCCCGCCGGTGGCCAGAATCACCGTGCGGGCCCTCACTATGAGCCATTCGCCGGTTTCCATATTTAATAGCACGGCCCCGGTCACCCGGCCCGTTTCATCCTTGAGCAGTTCCACGGCCGACGTAAATTCCAGCACCGGAATTTTCCGGTTTTGGACTTCGTCCCGCAGGGTGCGCATGATTTCGGCCCCGGTGTAGTCGGCACAGGCATGCATACGCTTACGGGAGGTACCGCCGCCGTGGGTCGTTACCATGGTGCCGTCTTCGGTTTTATCGAACATGACCCCCAGTTTTTCCAGCCAGGCAATGGCATCGGGGGCTTCCATGACCAGCCTGCGCAGCAGTTCCGGCCGGGCGGCAAAATGGCCGCCGCCAAAAGCATCCAGATAATGGCGCACGGGACTGTCGTTGGGTTTATCCGCCGCCTGAATGCCGCCTTCTGCCATCATGGTATTGGCGTCGCCCATACGCAGTTTCGTAACCATGAGTACCGAAGCACCCGCCGCCTGGGCTTCCAGGGCGGCCGAGCACCCCGCGCCCCCGGCGCCGATAATCAGCACATCCGCTTCATAATCAGCCGAATCAAAGTTTTGCTTCAGGTTCAGCACCCGGCTTTCGCCCTGCAACAGTGCCCCCAGTTCCCGGGGCACTTTGCTGCCCCGGTTGGGGCCGGCTTGCAAAACGACAAAGCCGTCCTCCCGGTAATCGGGGTGGTACTGCCGCAATAGGTCGTCTTTTTCCTCTGCGGTCATGCGCCGGGGTTCTGTTTTCATACGGGCTTCCCGGGTTTTCTCCACTTGCCCAATCGAAAGGGCCATATCCCGGGTAATCTCCGTTTTCATCTCCTGTGTAACCTGTTTGTCCATACCCACTGGCCCTCCTTACTTTTCAATATCCCGGCCGTTATACAGTTCCATGATCTCGTCAATGGGTTTCTGCATAATGCGCTCGATTTCCTCGTCGAACCGGCCCGCATGGACTTCTGCCACCCGTTCTTTCACATGGCCGCTCTGGGGCAGAATATACCGCCCTGTCAGCCGCCGGGCCAGTTCCCCGACCATGGGATGGGAAATGCCCGCCGGGCAGCGGGACATACAAATGCCGCACCCTACGCAGTCAAAAGACAGCCGGGCGCACTGTTCCAAATCGCCCCGCTGGGCGCAGGCGATATACTGCATCACCGAAAGCCCCTGGGGACAGCCCTTGGTGCAGGCATTACAGCCGATACAGCTGTAAATCTCCGGATACAGGTCCATCATGACCCGGCTGCCAGGGGTGAGGTCTTCCAGTTGATAGGTACGTTTATCCGACGGATAAAACGGCAGGGACGCCACATACATGTTGTCCTGCACCTGGGTCGAACAGGCCAGCGCCGTGCGCAGTTCGTTGTGGCCCTTGATCCGGTAAATTACCGCGCATGCCCCGCAAAAGCCGTGGCGGCACCCGCAGCCCCTCACCAGTTCATACCCGGCATATTCCATGGCTTCCATAATGGTCAGGGCGGCGGGCACTTCGTACCGTTTGCCAAAAAAGAAAACGTTGACTGTTTCGCTCATGTTGTTCCCCCCGTCAATATTCATCAGGCAGCTCACCGATCTCGTCGCAACGGAAGACCGGGCCGTCCTTACACACATATTTGCCGCCGATGTTGCAGCGTCCGCATTTGCCAATGCCGCACTTCATACGCAGTTCCAGGGTGGTGTACACCTGGTCCTTGCGATACCCCAAATCCGTCAGAGCCGCCAGCACAAATTTGATCATAATGGGCGGGCCGCATACCAGCACCGTCTGGCTCAGATCCACGGGCAGTTCCCGCACATAATCGGGCACAAAGCCCACATGGCCGTCCCATCCTTCCTGGGGGCGGTCAATCGTCAGGTACACATGTACGTCGGGTTGGTTCTTCCACATGGTTTCGATTTCCGCAAGGTCCACTAAATCTTCTTTGGAGCGGGCCCCATATACGATTTGGATGGTGCCGTACTCCTCACGCCGGTCCATGGCATAGCGGATCACGGAACGCAGCGGCGCCAGGCCAATGCCCCCGGCGATAAATAACAGGTTTTTCCCTTTTAGCGCCGTATCCACCGGGAACGCATTGCCATACGGGCCCCGTACCGTAACACAGTCGCCGGGCTCTAACGCATGGAGCACATCGGTCAAACTGCCGCAGCGCTTAATGCTGAATTCCTGGTAATCTTCCTGAGTGGGCGACGAGGTGATGGAGAACATGGCTTCCCCCGCCCCGGGCACACCGATCATGGCGCACTGGCCGGGCTGATGGAGGAACAGTTTGCCCCCTTCCGGCTTTTCAATGCGGAACGTACGCACATCGGGCGTCTGTTCCGTAATGGCCGTGATGACCCCCACCTGAGGGATCAGCGGTTCGTTACAGCTTGGCATGCTCTTCCTCCTTTCGCATTTTCCGCAGCACCTGCACAATGTGCAGCGACGACGGGCACTTGACCACACAGCGCCCACACCCCACACAGCCATACATCCCGTTATTATTTTCGGGGCCGTACACCAATTTGTGCATAAAGCGCTGGCGGTACCGCTGCATGCGGGTAGGGCGGTTGTTCCCTGCCGACATACGGGTAAAGTCTTCGTACATACATGAATCCCAGCACCGGTAATGGATCACCCCATGGCCGGTATCATAATCGTGCAGGTCATAGCACTGGCACACCGGGCACACAAACGTACAGGTACCGCACCCTAAACAGTTTTTCGATAGGGTATCCCACCGGGGGTCGGAAAACCTTGCGTCCGTTTGCCCCGGGCCCCATCCTTCCAGCGACAGATCTCGAAGGGGCAGCCGGGCGGCAATGGCCCGGATATTTGCCTGTTCCTTCCGGCAAGCGTTTTCGTCCGGTTCCTCGCAAGGGGTCAAAAAGGAAGCAAACCGGTCGAGGAACGCCTGTCCTTTTTCCGTTTTGGCCATGAGGAAGAAACAGGTATCCCCTTCCACCAGGCACACATCCCCCAGCGGGTCCGCCGGGTCATTTTGAAACACGGTGCAAAAGCACGCCGTATCCGGGCGGCGGCAGGCAAGCGTGAGCAGCACGCCGTTTTCCCGCCGGGCTTTATAAAAGGTATCGACCGGTTCCGTCAAAAACACCTGGTCCAGCACCTGCAACGCCCGTGCATCGCACCCGCGCATGCCAAATACGGCAAAGGGTTCCTCCGCCCGCTTTTGGGGCGCGATTTGCAGTTTCCCTTGCTCCGTTTTCAGGGTGTACAGCGCTTCGCACTGGGGGAAAAACAGGTCTTTAGGCGAGCGCACGGTGCGCACGGCCCCCAGTTGCGGTGTTACTTCTGGGCTCCACCGGGTAAATACCGCGCCTTCCTCTTTTTGTACCGGCACAAATAGGGGCATTTCTTCCCCGATCTGCTGTAAAAAAGCCGATAGCCGGTCTTTTTCCAATTTTTTCACGGGGATCACGCTCCTTTCCCTTGATTGGGTTCGCAGTCATCGGGGGTGTAATCCGTCAGCGGGCTGCGCCCTTTATCGGAATCCCCCGCCTGGTAGGGGCCATACAGCGTATTGATATCCAAAATCATCTTCCGGTTGAGCAGATGCAGCGGAATGTGGCTGGGACATACCCGGCTGCATTCCCCGCAATCGGTGCAGCGGCCCGTCACATGGTACGCCCGCACAATATGGAACAGCGATTCTTCAAACGGTACGGCGGCTGCTTTTTGGCGGCTATCGAGGGCTGCTCCGTCAAACACGCATTCCCGGCAGTTGCACGCCGGGCACGCATTGCGGCAGGCGTTACAGCGAATACACCGTGAAAACGTCTCTTGCCAGAACGCATACCGCTCTTCTTCGCTTTTTTCTTCCAGTTCCCGCACTGCCTCGAACCGGTCGCCCTTTTGGGGCGTTTCTTCCGCTTCGGGGCAGAGCAGCTCATCGTAAACCGCGTGACGGCCGCCGCGGCACACCGTGCACCGCTCTAAGAAACAACGGGCAAGCGGTTCGTTTTCCTCGCCATAGAGGGTCGTCAGATGCAGCTGATCGCCTTCTATACTGACCGACAGTACCCCGCGGTTTTCGAAAACCCGCGGGTCTATATTCCCCTCACAGGGGACAGCCAGAATTTTCACCCGGTCCCGCTGGACGCGGTTTTCGCGGATGAGTTCATTGAGGCTATAACTGTCACAGGGTTTGAGCACTACAGCGGTCACGCCGTCCTTTTCCCCCGCCGCGATGAGGAATTTACTCAGGTTCGGGCCACAGAACGCATCATAGCACAGCGATTTTAGTTCCTCGGCGTTCTCGAAAAAAGCCGGTTCCCGCAGCCCGGGCATGTCGCCCTCTTTCCAGCCCAGCACCCGATCGACCTGCCCGCTTTGCAGCCAGTGCGTCAGCGTTTCTTTTATTCTTTGCATCGCACGTCCTCCAGCCTTCTGCAGGGCCCCAATTTCTGCACAGTCCCCACAAAGTCATTCATCACACTCGCAAACCGGGCGCCTTCTGCGGCCGACACCCATTCCACCCGGGTGCGCTCTTTTTCAATGCCCAAGTACGACAGCATGGAAAACAGCAGCGTCATCCGGCGGCGGGCATAATAATTGCCCGTGCTGTAATGGCAGTCCCCCGGGTGGCAACCGCATAAAATGA
The DNA here is from genome assembly GCA_930990065.1 of uncultured Clostridia bacterium. Classification (GTDB taxonomy): domain Bacteria; phylum Bacillota; class Clostridia; order Oscillospirales; family Acutalibacteraceae; genus Heritagella; species Heritagella caecorum. The sequence continues at coordinate 5,493 of CAKNOA010000013.1, forward strand.
CCCCATCGGCCCCTTTTTGGAAGGCCCGCAGAAGGAACATGGGATTGACCCGGCAGGAACAGGGCACCCGGATAATCTTCACATCCGCCGGATAACTGAGCCGGCTGCTGCCGGCCAGATCGGCCCCGGCATAGCTGCACCAGTTGCAGCAAAACGCCACAATTTTGGGCGTAAACGATTCCTTTACCGGCATATTGCGTCCACCTCCGCCAAAATCTGTCGATTGGAAAAGCCCTGCAAGTCCATCACGCCGCTGGGGCAGGCCACCGTACAGGCGCCGCACCCCTGGCACAGGGCTGTATTCACGACGGCAACCCGCCGTTTTTCCCGGCGGCCCATCACGCGCAGTTCCTTTTCTTCATAGGAAATGGCCCCATAGGGACATACCTTTTCGCATTCACCGCACCCGTTGCAACGCACTTCTTCCGGGTGTGCAGTACAGGGATTGGCCGTCAGTTCTTTTTTGCTCAGCAGCCCAATCACCTTGGCCGCCGCCGCCCCGGCCTGGGACACGGTTTCGGGGATATCTTTTGGCCCTTGGCACATGCCCGACAGGAAAATACCGGCTGTGGGGGATTCTACCGGGCGCAGTTTGGGGTGCGCTTCGGTAAAGAAATCGTTATTATCCATACTGGCGGTGAGCATGGTAGCCAGTTTTCGGGCATCGGGCGACGGTTCCACCGCCACCGCCAGTACCACCAAGTCGGCGGGCATCAGCACCTGGCGGTCTTCCAGCAGATCACTGCCCTGCACCATCAGGTGCCCGTCTTCTTCATATATTTTGCCGACCTGGCCTTTGCGGTAATCCACCTGGTATTCTTCGGCCGCCCGGCGGTAAAATTCGTCAAAATTCTTGCCGGGGGTGCGCACATCGATGTAAAACACATGCACGTCCATATCGGGCCAGTGGTCGCGGATCAGCATGGCGTGTTTGGCCGTATACATACAGCAAATCTTGCTGCAATAGCTCTTATCGCGGCAAGTCTGGCCGCGGGAGCCCACACACTGGATAAACACAATGTTTTTCGGCTTGCGCCCGTCGGACGGACAGCGCAGTTCGCCGTCGGTGGGCCCTGCCGCATTCATCAGCCGTTCCAGTTCCAACGAGGTGATCACGTCCGGATACCGGCCGTAGCCATATTCGCCGAACTGATACGGCCGGATGGGCTGAAAGCCCGTAGCCGCCACGATCGCACCGTATTCCCGCTGGATGAGTTCATCCTGCTGGGTGTAATCGATAGCCCCGGCGGCGCACACCTTTTCGCACACGCCGCACTTGCCGGTTTGTAATTTCAGGCAATGCTGCGCATCGATCACCGCCACATTGGGAATCGCCTGGGCAAACGGAATGTAAATGGCGCTGCGGGTATTCAGACCGCAGTTAAATTCATTTTTCGCTTTGCGGCTGGGGCATTTTTCCATGCACGCTCCGCACCCGGTGCAGCGGTCTTCCCGCACAAACCGGGCTTTTTTGCGAATGGTCACCGTGAAATTTCCTACATAACCCGACACTTTTTCCACTTCACTGTAGGTATATAGGTTGATGTTTTCATTTTGGGCCGCTTCTACCATTTTCGGGGTGAGAATACAGGCCGAACAGTCCAATGTGGGGAAGGTTTTATCCAGCTGTGCCATTTTGCCGCCGATGGTGGGTTCCTTTTCCACAATATCCACTTCGTACCCGGCGTTAGCCACATCCAGCGCCGTCGACAGTCCGGCGATGCCGCCGCCGATCACCAGCGCCCGGCGGGTCACCCCGCTGCGCCCGGCGGTTAAAGGCGTATCGCGCTTGACTTTTGCTACAGCCGCCCGCATCAGGACAATGGCTTTCTCGGTCGCTTCTTCCCGGTTTTTGTGAATCCAGGAGCACTGTTCCCGGATGTTGGCAATTTCCACCATATAGGGGTTGAGCCCTTCCCGCTCGGCTGCCCGGCGGAACGTGGCTTCGTGCATACGGGGCGAACAGGAACATACCACCACCCCATCCAGGCCGTACTCCCGAATGGCTTTTGTGATCGTCTCCTGTCCGGCTTCGGAACACATGTACCGGTAATCACAGGCGACGACGACCCCGGGGATCGTCCTGGCAGCCGCCGCTACTTTTTCTACATCCACCGTACCGGCGATATTGGAACCGCAGTGGCAGACAAAAACACCAATTTTCGGCATACTGTTTTTTCCTCCCCCTTATTTCCGGTATTTGCGCAACGCCGCCATCAAGGCCTGCTGGGGCATTTCGTCATCCACCACATCGGGCACCTGGTCCGGCGAAAAATGCGCCATGCCCCGGGGGCGCACCGCATACTGCCTCACGCCTTCCACCAAACGGGCCGGATCCACCCCGCGGGGGCACCGTTCGCTGCATGCCATACAGGAAAGGCACAGCCAGATGCTGTTGCTCCTGAGCAGCGTATCTGCCTGCCCGTGGAGCAGCAAAGACGCAAACCGGTGGGGCTTTTGATCCATCTGCCCGGCTACGGGACAGGCCGCCGTACAGCGCCCACAGCGGATGCATAAATTCGCGTTAGCCCCACTCAGCTGCAAAATCTGCCTGGAAACTTCCTTTTCCGTCACTGTCATGCGTTTATGCCCCCTTCCTTTAAAAGGCCCAGGGCCCGGGCCAGTACTTCAGTAAAGTAGCTGACGCGGATCTGCCCTCCGGCCACTTTTTTCAAATTATACCGGCAAAGCGGGCATGCGGTCACCAGTTCTTCCACCCCGTTTTTCAGGGCGTTCTCAATAACCCGGCGGGCTGTATGGCCCGCGGCCTGCGCATCATCCACCACCCGGTAACCACCGCAGCATTCATTGCGCATGGGGAACTCCACCGGGTCGGCCCCCAGGGCTGCCAGCAGGTTTTCCAGAACGCTGGGGGATTCCGGATCATCAAACTGCATAACCCCCGACGGGCGCAACAGCATACAGCCATAATAGGCGCCGATTTTTTCCCCGGTCAGGGGCTTTTCCACCCGGGCCCGAATGGCGTCAAACCCGATTTCATCCCGCAGTACTTCCAGGTAATGCACCACCTTGGTCTGCCCCTCATAGGGCGTATCGAACCCCAGGTACCGGTTGGCGCGGTCGGCAATGTCGCCGCCCTGTTTCATATCGTCGTTTACGCGTTTGATCACGTGATGGCAGGCGGCACATACTGTAATAAGATCCTGCCCCTGCTGCCGGGCTTTTTCCAGGGCCCGCACCGCCGACAACTTTGGCGCAATTTCGTCGCTGGCCATGGGGTATACAGCCCCACAGCACTGCCACTGGGGCAATTCTTGCAGGGAAAAGCCCAGCTTTTCGGCACACTGGCGGGCATACAGGTCCAGTTCGCGGGCCTTTTCCTTCAGGGTGCAGCCGGGGAAATAGCTGTACTGTTTCATCTGATTCCTTCTTCCTTTGCAAAGGGCCGGCCAAAAGCCGGGGTCTGTTTCCCGGGTCGGCCGGTCTGCCCGATCCCGTTTTTCCATATAAGGTTTATTATACCGGTTTTCTGGTTTTTTTTGAAGGGGGCGGCGGCAGAAAATTCCCCTTCATTCCCCTTTTTGCACAAAAAAGCTTGCACCCCGGTTTCCTTTGGGCTATGCTGTATAAAAAAGAAATTGGAACCGGCCGGCAGTACCCCGGTTAAAAAGGAGCGAAACCCATGCCCGAACTCAGTGCCCGTGTGATGACGTTTACCGACTCTGTCATCCGCCGTATGACCCGCATCAGCAACCAATACGGCGCCATCAATTTAAGCCAAGGATTCCCCGATTTTGACCCGCCCCGCGCCATTTTGGACGAACTGGCCCGGGTGGCCTATGACGGCCCGCACCAGTATTCCGTGACCTTTGGTGCCCAAAACCTGCGCGAGGCCATTGCCCGCAAACACGAACATTTCAGCGGGCAGAAAGTCGACCCCAACACCCAGATCGTGGTGACCTGCGGCAGCACGGAAGCCATGATGACCGCCATGATGACCGTGTGCAACCCCGGGGATAAAGTGGTAGTGTTTTCCCCGTTTTACGAAAACTACGGCGCCGATGCCATTTTGTCGGGGGCTGACCCCATCTACGTGCCGCTGACGCCCCCGGATTTTTCGTTTGACCGGGCAGCCTTGCAGGCCGCTTTTGCCCAAAAACCCAAAGCACTGATTTTGTGCAACCCTTCGAATCCCACGGGGAAAGTATTCACCCGGGAAGAACTTGCCTATATCGCCGGGCTGGCCATCGAATTTGATACGTTCGTCATCACCGACGAAGTGTATGAACACATTGTATTTGCCCCGTACCACCACGAATACATGTCCACCCTGCCGGGGATGGCGGAACGCACGATTGTATGCAATTCCCTGTCGAAAACGTATTCCATCACCGGTTGGCGGCTGGGATACATGATCGCCCCGCCCGAAGTGGCCGAAGCCGCCAAGAAAGTCCACGATTTTCTCACCGTGGGTGCGCCTGCTCCGCTGCAGGAAGCCGCTGTGGCCGGGATTTCCTTTGGCGATGATTATTACCGGTCCCTGCAAGCGTTGTACACCGAAAAGCGGGACTTCTTCTGCGACGGGCTGAAAAAACTGGGGCTTTCCTGCACCGTACCCCAGGGCACCTATTTTGTGCTGATGGATATTTCTGACTTCCTCGCATTGCCTCAGTTTGCTGGGTGGAGCGACCTGGCCTTTTGCGAATGGATGATCCGGGAAATCGGCGTAGCCGCTGTGCCGGGTTCCAGCTTTTTCCGGGAAAACGTGAACCATCTTATCCGCTTCCATTTTGCCCGGGGCCGCGATGTGCTGCAGCAGGCCCTCGACCGGCTGGCAAAATTGGCCGCGATGCTGCCCGAACACCATAGCTGATAAAAAATCCCGCCCCAGGAAATCTGGAGCGGGATTTTTTCATGTCAGATGGTGGCGGAAAAAGGCAAGGAAATGCAGCCAGTCCTCCCGCAATAACCCGTGGGCCCCTGCGCGCAGATGATAACCGATGGAACCGTCCCCAAACGCGTCGCCCACCTCGGGCAGGCGGTCGGGGGTACAAAAACCGGGTTTTCCCAGCGATTCCCAGATAGGGGAAGCCGCTACACAGGAGAGAAATTCCGAGGTGGGGTCGGCCCACAAATCTTCCTGCGCGCTGCATACATAAGCATACCGGGGCGCGCACAGCGCCAATAACGCATGCTGGTCAAAGAGCAGCTCTTCTTCCCGCCCGGCGTATGTCCCGTACACCGGACAGAACCAGAACGGGAAGGTCTTCGTAATCGCACGAATGTCTTCCCCGATTTTGCCCCGGGACAGCGCCGCGCCGCTGCAGCCCGATTCATTGGCAATAACCAGAGTAAAGCGCGTATCCAGCGCCCCTGCTAACAAAGCGGCTTTTCCCAACCGGGAGTGGCCCACCACGGCCACCTGGCTCGGATCGATACCGGGGAAATTTTGCAGGGCGTCCATGACCCGCTGGGCCGCCCAGGCCCACATCATCAGTTTGCCGGGCGCTTCTTTATTCCGATCCCCTTTCCCCAATAGCCCCGCTATACCCGTGGAAAAATCCCCGTCATCGGTGGTGATATCGGTATAATGGAACGAAAAGGCCGCGAAACCGGCGTCCACCACATCTTCAGCCGGCAGGGAAAAGTTCGGCACATGTTCAAAAAAGCTGATGCACACAAAAGCCGGAACCGGTTCGGGCCGATAGGGAACCACCGCTTCCACCGGGAAAGAAAATTCCTGCCCCTGCACCCGGGTTGTCAGGCACAGCTTATAAAAATGGGCTTTGCCCGCCAGGCAGTTGGTGTCTTCAGTGATCACCTGTACCGTAACGCTTTGTGCTTCCGGCAAAGGAACGCCGTATTCCTCCCGGCAAAATTGACGAAGCAGGTTTTGCCGTACGTCTTCCCACTCTTCTTCCGATGAAACCACCGGTAACGGCGGCAGGGCCCGTTCTTTTAGTTTTTCTTGCAGCATAACAAATGTCTCCTTTTGCAAAACAAGCACCGCCCTGCCGGAATCTTCCACAGTACGGTGCTTCTTTTGTGTGTTTATCCTTTTTCGCAGAACAGTTCCACTTCTTCGCCGGTAGGACCGGTAAAGAACGCAATGCGCGCCGGCAGCGGCGGCTGCGAATCGATACAGACATCCGTCGGTTCCATGATAACGGCACAGCCGTTTTCACGGGCAATCTGCAACGCTTTGTCCACATCGGTGCAGCGCAGGGCAAAATGCGCCACACTACCGGGATTCGGGTCATCTGTCGTACCACTGGCAAAAATCTCCAACATCGTGCCGCCGGCATCCACCATGGCGGCCCGGCCGGCGCCTTCGCCCCATGTGCGCACCAGGGTCATGCCCAGTTTTTCGGTGTAAAACGCGATGGCCCTCTCCAGGCTCTCTTCGCCGCAGGCCTCCAGCGCCACATGGTGCATACCGGTAATCAATGGTTCACTCATTTTCTCTGTCTCCTTTCGCAGGCTCATAAAAAGAGCCCGTGTGTCTCTTTACCCTTATTGTAAAGCGACACACGGACTCTTGCAAGTAAAAATTCATCGTACGCCCCGGCGGCAGCGGCCCCACAGCCAGGAAAGGAAAAACAGCACCGCCGAAACCAGCACAATCGTGCCCCCGGCCGACGTGCCCAGTTCATAGGAGAGGATCAACCCGCTGATTCCCGCGATCATGGAAAACAAAACACTGTACCCGATATACCCCCTGGAAGAGCTCGCCACATTACGCGCCGAAGCCGCCGGCAACACCAATAGGGAATTGATAATCAGAATGCCCACCCATTTAATGGAAATGGTGACGATCACCGCTACAATCACCGAAAAGAGCCGGGACACAAATTTTACGTGTATTTTCTTTCCGGCGGCCAGGTCTTCATTAAGGCCCGTTAATAGCAGGGAATTATAAAAGAATACCCACAAGATAAGGACGACAACCAGAACACCCAGCAATAACGCGATTTCGGCAGGCTGTACCGTGAGGATATCCCCCACCAGGTAAGCGGAATATTTGGAAAACCCGCCAAACGCTGACAAGAGCACAATGCCCAGTGCCATGCCTGTAGCGGAAAATACCCCAATCACCGTATCGGCCGATGATGTGCCGGTTTCCAGCACCGCTGAAATGCAGAGCGCAAATAACAGGGCAAACCCCATCATGGAAATCATGTAGTTGCCGATGCCTATCATCACACCGACGGCAATTCCCGTCAAAGCACAGTGCCCCAACGCATCGCTGAAAAACGACATGTGATTGCTCACGACCACGGTGCCCACCAGCCCGAAAAGCGGCGTAATCAGCAGTACCGCCAGCAGGGCATTTTTCATAAAGATATAGGCCGTCCAGTCAAACGGCAAGATCGTATCGATCAGATTATAAATAACATCCACCTGGCCCCCTCCTTTCTCACAGTCCCACCGGCAGGCCGAAAATATCCCGTACCTGCTCGGAACGCAGCACGTCGTCCGGGTCGCCCTCCATGAGGATCGTGCGATCCAGCAAAGCTACCCGGGTGGCATATTTTTGCACATGGGAAAGATCGTGGGATACCAGGATCACCGGCATGTGATATTCTTCCCGCATGGATGTGACCAGGTCATAAAACTGCTGAATCCCTTTGCGGTCCACCGCCGATACCGGTTCATCCAGCAGCAGCAAATCGGGCATAGGTTCCAGGGCAAAGGCCAAAAGCACCCGCTGCAGTTCTCCGCCGGACAAACGCCCCAGCCGCCTATCGAGAATCTCTTCCCGGGCGCCGGCTATTTGCAGCATGGAAGCGGCCTTTTCCCTCATCGCCCGCTTGGGGCGCAGCCATACCGGCCGCTTTTGCAGCCCGGCACACAGCAAATCGCACACCGTCACCGGCGCCGACCGGTCAAACGCGAGCTGCTGCGGCACATACCCGATATGGGGTTTTTCTACCACGCGGCCGTCGTGATCTTGAAACGTGACGTTTCCTTCATAGGGGATGCGCCCTAAAAGTGCTTTGAGCAACGTGGATTTTCCTGCGCCGTTGCGGCCGATTAAAGCCAAAATCTGCGCATGATGCACCGAAAGGTTGATGTGATCTAAAATAACGCCGTCGTGTTTTTTGACCGTCAAATCGCGGATCTCAACGCTGCAGCGGCATGACTTTTCCTGCATATTATGGTTCTCCTCTTCTCTGTTTTATCCCTGCAGCGCCTGCTGCAACACCTGCATATTCTGCCGCATGGCCGTTAGATACGCTTCTTTGTCCATAGCACCGGATGTGCACGGGTCCAAAAGATAGACGGGCACGCCGCTCTCCTGCGCTACCGTCTGGGCCGTATCGGTACTGTACTGCGGTTCGGCAAATACCGCTTTGACATGGCTATGCCGGATCAGGTCAATGGTGTCGGCCAGCTCCCGGGCGCTGGGCTCACTTTCCGGTTCCCGGTTGACCACCGCCGCAATGTTCAGGCCGAACTCTTCGGCAAAATAGGGAAACGCCTCGTGGAACGTAACAATGGAAGTTCCCGCATAGGGGTCCAAGGCTGCGTGCATCTCATCGGATAGGGCCTGTAATTGTTGCAAGTACCGGTCGGCATTCTGCCGGTACGCTTCGGCGTGGGCAGGATCGGTTTTCATCAGCCCCTGGGTAATGGTTTCGACTTCCTGCATGGCGCCTTCCACACTGACCCACACGTGAGGGTTCACGTCTTCTTCCTCGTGGTCTTCGTCCTCGTCATGATCGTGGGCCGTTCCATCCTCGTGCAGCAGTTTCATGCCTTCGGTAGCCGTGATCACCGGCAGATCTGGCAACTGCTCCGTCACCCGGCTGAGAAAGTTTTCCATACCGGCCCCGTTGACCACAAATACATCGGCTTTTGTCAGTTCCTGCATGTCGCTGCTTTGCAGCTGGTAATCGTGCAAGCACCCGGTATGCTGCTGTGCCATGACGTGCACGTGCACATTGTCAATACCATCTGTTATATTGAGTAGAATAATATACATGGGGTAAAATGACGCCACAATGGAAAAGTCTTCCCCCTCTTCCCTCTCCCGCAGTGCACAGCCGCTGCTCGCCAGCAGCAAAACCGATAGCAGCAGCGCAATGGCTTTTCGCAGATAGACTCGCATACTTTAACTCCCTTTTGGCAAACGGTATGAATTGGAGCGACTCCTTTTCATTATTGCAAATGATTTGCAATAATGAGCATACCGGATTTTCCCCGTTTTGTCAATCCACCCCGTTCTGTTTTCTAAGTAAAAGAAAAATGGCAGCCCGCAAAGGGGATGCCATTTTGCCAATTTTATAAATTAGGTCGTAAAAAATAAAACGACTCCGTCGGTACCATCTTCATAGCGGGCTTCTGGAAGATGTTCTTCGCACCTTACGCCATCTTTTGCGTACTGGGCCGCCAGCCTTTCCCAAAAACCGACGGAAGCCCGGTTATGGGGGTGATATTTCAGCTGCCACGAACCGGAAAACCGGGTAAAAATCTGCCCGGCCGCCTGACTACCGATTCCTTTTTGCCGGTATTTGGGCAAAATAAAGAATTCCCCCATGACATAATCGGTTTTTATTCCACTTTCGGGGTAATCGTTGATAAGCGCAAACCCGGCAATATGGCCTTCATACCAAAAGAGGAGCGGCCATCTTTTTTCTTCTTGCCAATAGCAGGAAAAATACGGGTACGCAAAATCACCGTCTTCTTCTACATCTGTTTTTTCCCACATGGAAAATTCGCACAGGTATTTTTGCAAAAGCCGCCACAACCGGCCGCTTTCTTCTTTGGAAACCAGTGTGACCCGCAGGGTTTCTTTCGGCTCTGTCATTTCTCCCTCCGGCGTTATGAACCAAAAATTAGAACCGATAAACAGGTCAAAACCATAAACGCTGCCAATACGATGGCTACCACCCGGACAAATAGGGTGCGTTTTTTCGGATTATAGGAATAGCGGGCCGTTCTTTTTTTCTGCTTCATGGTCATTCATCCCTTCCATTTATTTAAAAAGGATACAATCATACATTCTGCTGTATCCTGCATCCGGCTTCGGCCTCAGTTTTTTACTTATTCCCCCGTAGTATATCACACCTAAACAGCAAACTCAAAGGCATTCCCGCCGATTTTTCCTCTTTTTTACATAGATACAAAAAGACAATGTTTTGTAAATATTAGGGGGAAGATGTATGATTTACTTGCAGGGGAAATGTATTGCTGGTATAATTGAGTAATGAATATACTCGATGGGTATGCTCTTTTTGTACCCATCCTTACGTAAATTTCATTCGCTCTACCTCTTATAAACTGGAGGCTACTATTTTATGAATGTTTCAGAATATATCATCCAATATTTAAAGCAAAAGGGCGTTACTCATTACTTTGGGTATCAGGGAACGATGATCTCCTATTTTGTGGATGCCCTGTACCGTACGCCCGGCGTACACAATCATTCCTGTTATAACGAACAAGGAGCTGCCTTCGCTGCCTGTGGCATGGCGCAAGCCAGCGGACATGGGGCGGTTGCCTACTCCACCAGTGGTCCTGGTGCGGCCAACCTGCTTTCCGGGGTGGCCAATGCTTATATGGACTCAGAACCCGTTCTTTTTCTGACAGGGCAAGTGAACACGTACGAGTACACGGATATTCCTGAGCTGCGCCAACAGAGCTTTCAGGAATTGAATGTGGTAGCGATGGCAAAACCCGTCACGAAATACTGTGTGCAGATTACCACGGTAGAAGACGTACGCTTTCATCTGGAAAAAGCATGGCATCTAGCAACAACGGGGCGGCCTGGTCCCGTGTTACTAGATATTCCCATGAATATCCAGCGCAGTGAAATTCATCCGGACACTTTACGGGGCTATGAACCAGAAATCACGAAGGCAGATTCGTGTACAGACTGTCTGCACACCATCGAAGAGCAACTGAAAAAAGCCTCCCGTCCGGTATTGCTGGTAGGGGGCGGTGTGCATCCGGCCAGTCAAGAACCACTGCTTGCCTTTGCGCGCGCTCATCATATTCCGATCGTGACCAGCTTGTTGGGAAAAAGCTTGTTGCCCCATGGGGACGAGCTGAATTTTGGATATTTGGGCACGTACGGTATGCGGATCGCCAATTTGCTGGCCGGAATAAAAGCCGACTTGTTGGTTTGCATTGGTATCAGCATGTGTACCCGCCAGACCGGTGTAAAAGTGGAACAATTTGCTCCCCATGCGAAGCTGATCCGCATTGATGTTGACCCGGATGCCTTGCGTCGTAAAGTAAAGAGCAATGATTTGTGTTTTGCTGTCGATGCCGATTCGATCATCGCTGGCCTGAGCCAGCTGCATGTGCCTGATTTTTCTTCCTGGCTCTCTATTTGCCTAAAGTGCCGGTCGTATTTGGAAGAATTTGACCACACGGCTCCCGGCCGAGAACCCAATCGAATCGTGGAAAAAATTGCGGCCCTTACTACAGAAGGAAGTGCTGTTGCCAGCGATGTTGGCCAGCACATGATGTGGGTGGGCCAATCGTTGGCTGTCAAGAAGGGACAACGTATATTGTTTTCCGGCGGCCACGGTGCCATGGGGTATGCTTTACCCGCTGCCATAGGTGCCTACTACTATACGGGGAAACCGTCTTTTTTAATTGCAGGGGACGGTAGCTTCCAGATGAATATTCAAGAATTACAGTGGGTTGCTAGGGAACATCTTCCCATTAAAATGTTTGTGCTAAACAATCATGTATTGGGCATGATTCGTTTCCAGCAAAATGACTATTTTGAAGGCCGTTACGGTGGAGCAGCCCGCGGGTTTGATTATACCCCATGCGACTTTGTGAAAGTTGCTCAGGGTTATGGCATTCGCAGCTTTCAAATAACCGATCCCGATGAACTGGACCGTTTACAGGATGAGATGCATTCTCCCGATCCAGTTTTGATCGAAATCATGCTGCCGGATGACACTTCTGCCGTACCGAAAACATTCTTGGGAAAACCGGTTTACAACCAGCGTCCCTATATTCCGGAAGATAAATTGGAATGGTTGATTCAATTATAATCTATGTTAAGTAAATCTTTTTATTGAAAAAGGAATTTATGTCTATTAGGATTCAAAACATCTAGAAAGGTGGCTATTTTATGAACATTGCCCTGATTATTGCCGGCGGCAGCGGACAGCGTATGCATCAGCAAATTCCGAAACAGTTTATCAATGTAAACGACAAGCCTATTATTGTATATACGCTGCAGGCTTTTCAGAAACATCCGGACATTGATGCTATTTGTGTCGTATGCATCAAAGGTTGGCACGATATTTTAAAGGCATATGCCCGTCAGTTCGGTATTACCAAACTAAAATGGGTCATCAACGGTGGCGAAAATGGCCAGAGCTCTATTCGCAATGGCATTTTTGAACTGGAAAAGGATTTTGCTCCCGATGACATCATCCTCATCCATGATGCGATCCGTCCCATGGTTTCCCAAGACATTATTTCGGACTGCATCATCACGGCTCGGGAAAAAGGCTCGGCTATTTCCTGTGTTCCCTGCACTACGGCGGTTTTGGAACGCAACACGGAAGACAGCTCCCATAACGTTATTTCCCGTGACTTGCTGGGCATGACCCAGACGCCCCAGGGATTCCCGCTGAAAAAGTTGAGCTGGGCCCATCGGGAAGCCCTCAACCGCGGTATTACCAATTCCGTTGCCTCTTGTACTTTGATGGTGGAACTGGGCGAAACGGTTTACTTCTCCATTGGTTCCGAAACCAACGTAAAACTGACCACGCAGGCTGACTTGAAAATTTTCAAAGCACTGTTGGCGATTGAGGAAGACCGCCTGTAAAATAGGCTAACCTTTTCAAAAAGGAGCGGAGAAACCCATGTTTTGTAATCATTCGCTGTACCGGAACGATATTCAGACAGCTGCCTCGCTTTCCTTTATTCCTTGGGACAAGCTGCATGGCACGTCCATTTTGATTACCGGTGCGACCGGCCTAATTGGAACCTGCCTGATTGATATATTGATGGAACACAACCGCATGAACGTAAGTGATCCCATCACGGTGTATGCACTGGGCCGCAGCCAGGAACGGCTGCACCTCCGTTTTGCGGATTATGAAGCGGATTCTTCTTTTCACTATGTCGTGCAAGATATTCGCGCCCCGCTGCCCGATGATCTTACGTTTACCTATATGATTAACGGCGCCAGTAATGCGCATCCGGCGGCTTATGCCAAAGACCCGGTGGGTACTATTTTGATCAACATTCAGGGGCTTACCTCGTTATTGTCTCACGCGGTCGCCCATGGCACAAAACGAGTGCTGGAAATTTCGTCGATCGAAGTATATGGACAAAACCGTGGCGATGTCGAGGCTTTTGATGAATCCTACTGCGGATTTATTGATTGTAATACAGCTCGTGCGGGTTACCCCGAAAGCAAACGGGTATGCGAAGCGCTGTGTCAGTCCTACCGTAACCAGTATGGTCTTTCCGTCTGTATTGCCCGGCCCAGCCGGGTTTATGGTCCCACCATGCTGCAAGAAGATAACAAGGCGACGGCCCAGTTTATCCACAATGTATTGCGCGGCGAAGACATTGTGCTGAAAAGCGACGGCAAACAACGGTATTCTTACACATACATGCTGGATGTTGCCACTGCTTTTTTGACTGTTCTTCTCAAAGGTGAAGATGGGCAGGCCTACAATGTTGCCGATCCCGCTTCTATCGTTACACTAGGCGGTTTGGCCGAAAAAATGGCCGAACAGAATCACTGCCATGTGCGGTACGATATCCCGTCCCAATCGGAATCGGCTGGGTTTTCCCATTTAAAAGATGGCGTGATGTGCGCCGATAAATTGGAAACACTGGGCTGGAAAGCTCTGGTATCAATGAACGAAGGAATTGCCAAAACAATTCAGATTCTGTCAAATCATGAATAATATGGAGGAATAGTCCCGGCATGAGCACAAATGAATGGATTCTTGACCTGTTTTATAAGACCGGAAAGTTACTGGAGAAAATGGATCTAACCCCTGGAACATCCAGCTACCGGCGCGTAGTCTTGGTATGCCCAGAACACGATCTTGCTTTTCTAATGGCGGGTACTTTCTGTCAGGCCGCTGCGAAACATGCCGGGGCCCATCTCTTTATTCTGACGGATTCCTCTTCCCATGGGTACCGGGAACATGTTCCTGCTTATTTGGCGCAGAAGCCGATTTCGTATTTCTCTTCCTTACAGGACTTGCAGGCTGCGTTGCCTCATGATGAAACGAATACGTTATTCTATTACTTTACGAACTTCCGGGCTTCGTACTATGAAACGGAAGAGGAACGTCAGCACCGCAAATTGCATTTTCAGCATTGTTTGGAACAATTGGCCGGACAGCCTCATTCTGTTTTTGCTTTTGTTCCTTTTATACCGACACTGCCCGCCCTTCCGTGTGCCAGTACAGCGGTAGCCGAACGGGAAGTAGAGGTCATATGGCGCAATCAGCCGGCGGATTCCATGGAACGCATGATGCTGGACATGGAGGAAATCTGCCGTATTTTTGTGAATCAAAATCCAAACAGTCATGTTCTTGTTGAGCGAGTGGATGCCTGCTATGGCCCCGGCATTGAGGAAAATGACGGTACGTCCATCTATGAAACGGCATACAGCCTGATTCACGATCAGGTTATCACGCTGGGTTCCAATGATGCGCGCACGTACTATTCGGCCTCCTATGCCCCGGATGCCGTCGGCAGTTTATTTTTACTGTCGCTTCGCGGACGCAAAGGGAATATCTATCACATTAGTTCCCACGCCTACTCTTTACTGGATATGAAAACGGCCCTGTTGCATGCCGCTGGCGAATTGGATATTCATATAAAGGCGCAAAACGGCAGCCAAAACCAGCCTTCTTATCATGTTCTAAATGCGGAAAAATTCCGTTTGGTGTGTTCGGAACGGCAAGCTTTGCTGTTTCGCACCCCATTTTCCCAGGCCTGTAAGCAGGAATTTTTATACCTATATCAGCATGCCCCCTATATTCCCCGAAACGCTTTGGATGTGTATTATGGGCGGATTGACCGCATCCGTGAAATGGAGCTGCAAGAACTGGACGAACTGGATGCGATCTGCCGTAAACACGGTATCCGTTATATTTTGGCAGGCGGCAGTATGTTAGGGGCCATCCGGCATGGCGGATTTATTCCGTGGGATGATGATGTTGATGTGGCTATGCTGCCGGAAGATTACGAAAAGTTTTTAAAAATATGCCCTGGCGAACTATCGGAATCCTATTTTTATCAGAATTATGGTACCGAAAGTACCAGCCATTATATTCACGATAAAATCCGTATCAATGACACGTTCTTCTCCACTCGATATTCCAACCAATACCGGATGGCAAACGGGGTATACATTGATATTTTCGTTTATTATAAAACCAGCGATAAGCCCTTCATGCAAAAAATCCATTTGAATCTCATCCGCATTTGGCGGCGGATATTGGGAATCCGGTGGGCGGACCGTCCCCGCCGTGGGTTTCATTACACAGCCTCGAAAATTCTGCTGCCCTTTATGCGGCTGATCCCCTTCCGTTGGTATCATTTGTTCTACAATAAACTTTTGAACCTCTATGAAAAGCGGAACACCCACTACCGCATTGACAGCGGCTTTAATCTCATGAAATGCGGCGCCTTCCCGGCCGAATGGTTTGACGAAACCATCGATGTAGATTTCTGTGGTCATCGGTATCCCATTCCCAAACGCTATGATGAGTATTTGCGTCACTGGTATGGGAATCACTATATGGAACTGCTGCCTATTTCCGGACGTGTGTCGGTACACGACGTGATTCGTATAGACCTGGGCCACCGGCTTTTGAAAGAAACGGAAAACGGACCGTTCCATAGAGCTGATCTGCGCGGCGAACTGTATGAAACTCCGCTGCAGGCACCGGCAAAAGAGGAGGCTAAACCGTAATGACTGCTGCTCCATCGATAAAGACACGGGATTACTGGTTTGATAATGCGAAAGCCCTCCTGATTATATCGGTTGTGGTGGGCCATTTCGCCACCAGTTCTCAAATAAATGGCCAGGAATGGGTCAATGATATTGCCAAATTCATTTACTTTTTTCATATGCCGGTCTTTATGATGATTTCGGGCCGGTTTTCCCGGGGACGGGTCGATCGAAAAGAAACCGAAAAAGCGATTTGCCAGCTACTGCTTCCCTATGGCACGCTGCAATTATTGATGCTGCTGCTCAATAGTTTTTTGGGGTCTACCATATCGGCTAAGTCGATTTTCTCCCCTCAATTTGGACTTTGGTATTTTCTGACTCTCTTTCTTTATATTATCATTACACCCTATCTAAAAAAATGGCGGTTTCTGTTTCCCGCGGCCCTTTTGTGTGCCATTGGCGTCTTTTTTCTCACAGATCCGCTGCCCTATGGGCTGCAGCGTATGGTTTCGTTTTACCCCTTCTTTCTAGCGGGCTATTATACGTCATCCTATTCTTTTTCTTTCTGCCGGAAACCCTGGTTTCGCTTGCTCAGTGTGCTGATTTTGCTGGGGCTGTTCGTTTTTATGCAGTGGAAGGGCACATCGGTACGAACAGACCTGTTTACTCTGAAAGAAGTTGTGTGGGATATCGAGGGCAGTGGCTTTTGGCTCAGCGCTGAATTTGTCATTCACTATATTCTAGCGTTTTTTTGCTTTTTCCTGATCATGGGCATCAGTCCGCAAAAAAAGATGTTTTTCAGCTATGTAGGCACCCACTCCGTCTACGCGTATGGACTGCACTTATTTCTGATTGTCTTTTTGCGTGCTACCATGGAACCGGTATCAGGCCGTTTAGCCGCTGTCTTATGGCTGCTTGCCGGTATTCCTCTCACCTTTTTGCTCACGTCCCCTCCTGTTCGTTGGATATTCCGCCCGTTTTTGGAGCCCTCATCCCTGTGGAAAAAATCAGAAGCATCGTCTATTCCTCAACCAACTTCTTCCCCTGTCCATGCAGGTGAACGGGATTATTGGTTTGATAATGCCAAGGCTATTCTGATTATCCTCGTTGTGATGGGACACTTGAGCACGGGACCTGTCGTACAGGATCAGGATTGGGCCCATTATCTGGCCCGGTTTATCTACTTCTTTCATATGCCCGTTTTTATGGTTATTTCGGGCCGCTTTTCCCGTGGAAGAGTAGACCGCCGGGAATATGGGAAGGCGTTTCTTTCACTATTGGTGCCTTTCGTAATTTTACAAGCCCTGCTTTTGCTTTTGCGGGGCGCACTCGGATTATCTGTGACATTTTCCCATGTCATCGTTCCCCAATACGGTTCCTGGTATTTCCCGGTGTTATTCCTGTTTTTGATGATTACACCACTTTTACGCAAATTCCGATTTTTACTCACCGCTGCTGTGTTGGTAGCCGCCGGTTGCTTTTTCCTGGCTGATCCCCTTCCTGTTGTCCTGCAACGGGCCGTTGAATTCTATCCATTCTTCCTATTTGGCTATTATCTGTCGGATTGTTCATTTTCCGTTTGTTCCAAACCATGGTTCCGTTGGATTAGTGTCCTTTTTTTCGCTTGTTTATTCCTTTTCTTTATGATAGGAAACGGACGGTCCATTCCTACGAACCTCTATACGTTCGAATGGGTTATATGGGATCTCGATAGAACCGAAGAGACGCTGGCTTTCCAGTACTTTACCCACTATGCGCTCAGTTTTGTTTGCTTCTTCATGGTAATGGGCCTTTTGCCTCGCAGGAAAGTGTTCTTCTCTTATATTGGTACCCATTCCCTTTATGTATACGGCTTACATTTATTTATTGCCTATACACTGCGACGTTTGTTACCTCCCATTTCTTCCGTTTCTCTATCGTTCCTTTATATCCTGCTAAGCGTTCCGCTTGCTTTTCTGCTGGCCAGCCCACCTGTACGGCGCATTTTTCGGCCTATACTGGAACCGAAAACCTTATTCGATGCCTGGAAAGAAAAAAAGCATTCCGCGACAAAATCATGATCTGTGACAACCCTGCTGTTTGTCTGTTTTGAGGGCGTATCAATAATGACTTCTTTTCAACAACATCTGTTGCGACTGCTCACTGAGATTGACGCAATCTGCCAAAAAAATCATATCACGTATTTTCTAGCTGGCGGCACCCTGTTGGGAGCCATCCGGCACCGGGGCTTTATTCCTTGGGATGATGACGCTGATATTCTAATGGATGAGGAAAACTGGCAAAAATTTCGAAAGGCCTGCCAAACACAATTACCTGCCAATCGATTTCTTTCCTCACCAGAAGATGATCCTACCTATCCCAACATTTTCCCCCGCTATGGAGAGACGACCAGTGCCTGTGTACACACCAACCAAATTCTGACACAGGATCCTCCCGGTATGATCATTGATATTTTTATATTGGACGGTTTTAACGGTAGTCGGAAAGACTACCTACGCTATATAAAAACCGTGATGTTGTATGCCGACTGTGTCAATCTCTATTCACTCTACGGACACCGTTTTCCTTTAGGGAGCAACCGGTACCCTGTTTATCAACACATGATGAAACGGGTGGGCCGCCGGCCTGTATTGGCACGCTTAGAAAAGAAACTGCGTTCCTTTGGTTCTTCCAACTCTTCGCAAACCATTATGCGATGGAGTAGTATGCCGCTTGTTTCCCCCCGCGACTTTTACCGGCGGGCTATTAGGGTCCCTTTTGAAAATACAACTCTTCTGGTACCTGAAAAAGCTCTTTCTTATTTGCTGTGGCATTATGGTGCTGACTTTATGATGCTGCCTCCCCATAGCGAACGGGACTCTCATAACGCTGCTGTAAACCTTTCTGTACCCGGAGATACCCTGCGACAGGATTTTCAAGCTGTACTGGATATACCTTCTCTTCGCACGGCTTACCAAAACCGCAAACAGGCTTTTCTGGCCAACGCTCCTATGCGTCAGGAAACCCGGGATGTCCTTAGCCGTACCCGCATGCTGCTTTGTTACGGAAAGCTGCGTGCGGCCCTACAGCAACCAGACAATCAAACGGCACAAAAGAAACGGGATATTGCAAAACTGGAACCTGTTTATCAGGAATGCCTGCAATTACAGCTATCCCCTGAAATGGCTGGACGAGAGGACTACGATCATCCATGGCGGTATTTGTACCCTGTCGTGGCGCCTTATAATTCACAGATGCAGCAAGATATGCTGGAGATTCTATTGCGGCAGGGCCGCATCCGTCAGGCTCAACGCCTGTATGCTCTTTTTGAAAGCGGCCCATCACCTATCGGCGAAAAAGCCCGGGAACTATCCCAGTGGTTACAAGATTTTTATACTTGTATCCGTTATCTTATTGACCATCGATTCGCACCAGCCCAAAATTTAGCGCGCGATTTGTATCAACAACAACCTATGTGTCCGGCTGTGATTGAATTATACCTATACACACTGCGCTTTACTAAGTGCTGTAAAGATCCTCTGTATAGGCAGTTAATCCAA
The DNA here is from genome assembly GCA_930990065.1 of uncultured Clostridia bacterium. GTDB lineage: Bacteria > Bacillota > Clostridia > Oscillospirales > Acutalibacteraceae > Heritagella > Heritagella caecorum. Next base: position 24,897 of record CAKNOA010000013.1, read on the forward strand.
CAGTGGGCATGTATGGACCCAGAAAATCCGGATATTTCCGTCTTTCGTGGTGATTATTTGGCAGCGGTGGGGCAACAAGAGGAAGCCATTCGTCTGTACACGCAGGCAAAAGACCACCTGCAAAACGGATATGAACACTTGCGGCTGACAGACTGTGCCATACCGCCACTTGACTATTTTGTATCTTCTTTTTTAGAAAAGGGGTCTGATCATGACTGACCATCAAAAATTCCTATTAAAACTTCTCCAAGAAATCGATGATATATGCCAAAAATACCATATCACCTACTATTTAGGGGGCGGTACCACCATTGGGGCTGTACGTCACGAAGGGTTTGTGCCTTGGGACGATGATGCGGATGTTTTAATGACCCGCAATGAATGGAAAAAATTTGTGCAAGCCTTTCAAAAAGAAGCGCCAAAAAACCGTGCCTTGGTTTCTCCCGAAACGGACCCCCGTTTTCCCAATATGTTCGGCCGCTATATAGATACAGAAACTACGGCTATCCACCAAAATCAGGTATTATCAGACGATCCTGCCGGTGTCGTACTGGATATTCTTATGCTTGACCCAGTCCCGAACGCGTCTATTCTTCCCTCCTACTGCCGGGATATGATGCTGTATTCCGACTTGGTCAATCCTTATGTCACCTATAGTTATCGGTATAATGCCAACAGTTTTCGCTACCCACTGTACCGGATTCTTTCCCTATTTGTAGGCAGGCAGCGGCTTCTGCGCCATTTGGAAAAGAAAATGTTCTGTTATTCGGAAGAGGAAAGCACCTGTTATGCCCTGCGGTGGGGTGGCATTCCACTGATCTCTGACAAGAGATACTACGGAAAATCCCGGTATGCTAAATACGAAACCAGCGCCTTTCAGATTCCGGAACATACCCCTGATTATCTTACTTGGCATTATGGCGACGACTGGATGTATATTCCGCCGCATGATGAACAGCAGGGACATGTGGCCGCTCATAATTTTGAAATCCCCTATGAGCAGGTCCGTCGTGATTACCGCCCTTTTTTGAATCATTCCTCTCTCGCTCATGCCTATCGCCACAACAAAATGCATATGGTACGCACCTCTAAAAAGCGGCATGCTTACCGGGACAGCAGTTCTGCACTGGTGTTGGCCAAGGCGAAAATCGAATTGGATAAAAAGTTGGCGTCGGCTCCTTGGCACCAATGGATGGCCGAAGAAAAATACGAAAATCTGGTTCCTCTCTTTGCGGATTTCTTTAAAACTCAGTTAAGCCGTCCTATCATTGGACGCGAAGATTTTTCCGGTGCTTACCGGTTTTATCACCCTATTTTGGTGAAACTGGATGACAGCACTTCCGATGCTGCTATAATGGCCCTGCTCTACAGCAGCCGGTTAGCCTATGCCATGCGGTATATGGACATTTTTGAGCAGCAAAATGGACGCCTAACAGTTCTTATGGAAAAAGAACGGGCGCTAATTCTTCAGTTCCGTTCTGCTGTTTCGGCCTATGGCCGAAAAGAACCGGATTCTGCCATGGAGCAGCTTCTTCCGGTTATGGCACAGTGGAAAGACAATGCTTGCTGTATGAAGCTATATATCCGCTTGCTATGCGAAGGAACAAAGAACCCTCAAAATCCTAGGGAAAATCTATCCGATCTTCTGCATAAAGCCTATACACTGTGGCCTGAAGATGGAGAAATTATGAAATTCCGGGGCGATTTGTATTTAAAACAAAATCAATTTGTAAAGGCCTGTTTATGGTATGCTGATGCATCGATGAATACCCGGAATGGAATTACACTTTTGGAAATCCGCCACTTTCTCATGAAGGAAGAGCCGAAAGTCATGAAATTAGCCGGCGAGTTTGAATCTTCCGGCGACCGGGAACGCGCCGAAAAACTCCTGCTGCTGTTTGCCAATGCTTGGCCTGAGAATGCTGCTTGGCAAAAAAAGATTTGGGAACACCGTGTGAATATTCCTCATACCGATGAAGAAAAAATTGAACTGCTTACTCAGTTACAACAGATGAATGAGCAATTTCCGGAAGAAAATTGGAGTGCTTTGGCGGCTACCGTTTGGCGTGTCGCCGAAGAATCTGATGAAAAAATCGAGGCTCGAAAAAAGCTGTTCCTTTCTACCACCCTCTATACGGAAAAGAAGGAACTATGCCAGCAGATCAAAACTCGTCTACAAGAAACCTCCGAAGATGGCGGTTGGTGGGAATTGCTGGGATTACTGGAATTTTCCATGGGCTTTACGGCCGATGCATTTACCCACTTTCACCAGGCCCTTCGCACTTCTTGTTCGCCGTTTATCCTGGCAGAACTGAAGAGTATCTATGAAAGGGACAGAGTATACGGGCTGACACATATTGGTCCGCACTCCCTGCAACGGCTGGTACAGAAGCATGGTTCTGTCGAGGACTATGAATCCCTGCTGTCAAAGCTGGGTCTCGAGCCATTCCCGCAGGATCTGCTGTCAATTGGAACGTCTGAAGCGTGTGAAAGAAAGGAAATGGTACTATGAATCAGGTGCAGGAAATTTTACTTTCCCTGTTGACACACATTCAAACGGTGTGCACATCGATGCAGATTCCCTGTGTGTTGGCTGGTGAAACAGCTATGGAAGCTTACTGCCGTCAGGCCTTTCGGGAAAATACCTACAAAGCTTCTATGATCGTACCGGCCAGTGATATGGTTCGACTGGCTGAGGCACTGGAAAGTCAAGCCGGTGATACGCTATTTGTAGAATCCATGCGGAACAACCCCCATTTTCCCGGCTTTTTCCTGCGGGTCGGAAACAGGGATACATTGTGTTTCTCCCGCAATAGTACAGAAAGCCTTTTATACCCGGGGATTTGTGTTGAAATTCTTCCTCTTCGCAACGAGCAGCCCAACCGGTGGAAACGAAAATTCCACAGCATCTTGGAAAGCGGCCTATATAAACGTGCCTGCTATGCCTCTGCCGTCACGTTGAAGGGACGGCTGGTAAAATGGTTTGCGAACTTGTGGATGATAGGACCGGCCCAAAAGAAGAGCTGTACTCTTTTTGCCCGTTGGAGCTCTTTTTACGGGCAGGATCAAGGAGGCAAACAGTTTTTGCGCCGTGGCATGCAAAAGCGCATTTTGTTTGCGAATGGACTTTTGCAATCTCGTGTTTCCTGCCAATTGGAAAGTGTCTCCTTCTCGCTACCGGCGCGTCCTGAAACCTTCCTTTCCCGATACAACAAGAACTGGAAGAAAAACGCTGCTAAAGATCCCGCTTTGCCCGCTTCTCTGGTGCTAAGCGCTCATATCTCGTTCGAAGAGTACCATTCCTTTGTCGGTGGTTCCCTGAAAAAACATTTTCATCTGCTCAAGCGCTTTAATGCCATGGAGAAAAAGGTCAAAGATGACCGGACGCAGATTCGCAGAGCTTTCCGGATTGTCAACCGTGTGAATGACAATTACGCCCTGCGTACGTACTGCATGGAACACTTGGAACAACTGCAGGATTTACTGCAAGCTGGAGAGATTTTATCGGTGAAAAAAATCTTGGCACCTTATATGCAGGCCAAAAAGGAATGCGATAACTTGCATATTCCACTGACAGTTTCTTCGGAATTTGACATGTTTCTTGCTGACTACCGCAAGGTGTGCGAAAAAAATTAAAGACATTTCGGGGGATGCATGCATGAAAAAAACGATAGTGATTACGTCTGGTACATCCGGTATAGGCCGGGGTATTGTTGAACAGCTCTTTCAGACCACCGGTGACGAGATTGAACGGCTGTTTGTTAATTATGGGCATCACGATCAGGCTGCACAGGATCTTCTCTCTTCCCTGTCTCCGGCAGATGCTCAGCGTGTTACTTTCATTAAAAGTGATATGTCGGACGAAGCCGGGTTAACTCACTTCTTGGAAGAGCTTTTGTCTTATACGGATCACGTGGACTGGTTGATTCTGAATACCGGTATTGGCACTTATCTTCCTTTTGAACAGTATACGTTTGAATTGTGGAATAAAGTGATGACCACCAACGTAACGGTGCCGGCATTTCTTGTTCAAAAACTACGGCCCTATATGCGTGAAAATGGAAAAATTCTCTTTATGGGGTCTCACGCTGGCAATGTTCCTTACTCTTCATCGCTGGTATATGGTACGTCGAAAGCAGCGGTTCATTTCATGGCTCGCTCGCTCATGAAATATTTCGATGATAAGCATGTGTGTATCAACGCGGTCGCTCCTGGTTTTATTGAAACCCCCTGGCAAAAAGACCGCACCGATGAAAGCCGCCAGCGTATCAATGCAAAAATTGCCGCTCACCGCTTTGGAACACCACAGGAAGTAGCCGCTATGGCAATCAGTATTCTGAAAAATAATTACGTAAACGGAACTGTGGTGGAAGTCACCGGGGGATACGATTACTTCTAATTGGGGTCTGTGAGGAGTTCTCTTATGAAAAAAGTCATCACGTATGGTACCTTTGATCTATTTCATCAGGGGCACTACAACATTATCAAACGCGCCAAAGATCTGGGGGATTACCTGATTGTAGGGGTAACCAGCGAAAGTTATGACATCGAGCGCGGAAAACTCAATGTACGGGACAGCCTGCTAACTCGGATTGAAAATGTGCGCAAAACCGGACTGGCTGACGAAATTATTGTCGAGGAATACCAGGGGCAAAAAATCAATGATGTCATCAAATACAACATTGATACCCTGGTGGTAGGGTCTGACTGGCGCGGTAAATTTGATTACCTAAAAAATTACTGCAATGTGGTCTATCTGGAACGTACGAAAAATATTTCCAGTACGCAAATTCGCGAAGAAACCAATCAAATTTTTCGTATTGGGATTATTACCGATAATCAGGACGATGGTGACATGATTTCGGAAACCCGATTTGTCAGCGGCTTGCATGTCGAGAGTGTTTTCTCGGAAGATCCCGAAAATGCGAAGAAATTCTGTGATACTTTTGAACTGGATTCTTGGCACGATTCCATGGACAGTTTCCTTGACTGTGTTGATCTGGTTTATATTCACACACCTATTTCGACGCGATATGCCTACGCCCGCCAGGCTTTGATGAAGAAAAAATATGTCATCTGTGACGGTCCTGCCACCTTACTTCATTGGCAGCAGGAAGACCTTTTGCAGCTGGCCGGTAAAAACCAGGTCGTCATGGTGGACAAAATCGTGCTGGCCTATCTGCGGGCCTTTACCCAGCTGGTTTGGCTGCTTCGTGGGGGTCTGATAGGCAGTATCTTAAATGTTTCCTGCTCGATCAGTAGCCGCGAATATGAATCGGACGATATGACTTCGATGCTGGCCGTTTCTATTTTTGTCGTATTGAAATTGCTGGGGCTTTCTTGTCTGTCCGTTTCGAAAACGCCACTGTATGACGAAGACGGCCGCATGGTCTATCAGCAAATCTTCTTGCATTTCCCCAATAGTATTGGTACGATTCAGGTGGGGACCGCAGCGGGAAGCACCAGTAAAATGGAAGTCATCGGTACGCGCGGACGCGTGATGATTCCGGACAATTGGTGGCACATGGGATATTTTGAAGCCATGGTGGAAGGCAGCCCTACCCTCAAACGCTACAGCTTTAACTTTGAGGGCAGTGGTTTGCGCTATTTGCTGCAGGAAATGATGATTATGATTCATGACCATCGCACAGAGTGCTCTCGCATTTTTAACCGGGAATCCTCGAAAATTGTAGAACTGATTGAAGAGCTGCAGCAAAAAGCCACCAACAATCTGTGGTACCAAACCAATCTGGCTGCCAAAGGATTTGGCCTGTGTGAAGGCCGCCGCAACACTTGCTCCAAAGAAGCCTGGCAGCAGTCCGTCCAAAAAGGCCACTATCTGCTGGAAACCGGCCTGCAGCAAACTTCGGACGGCAAATGGGTGCTGCGGGGCAGCACGTGGGCCCGAGCCGCCGGTCAAAAACTGGAACCCGGGAAAATTCCCAATGAAAAAGAATTCCTATCTCTGCCTTATTATGGGTCCATGACCCCTCTTTCCCTAGAAGATCTCTTGGATCTGCTGCAAGAAAATCCGGATTGCTTTGTTATGTTACGCGGCAGCTGCAAAGAAACCGACGATGTGACGAACCAATATGGGGCGATAGTCCAGTTAGCTAAAAAGAAAAATGCCCTCAATGTGCTGCAGCGGCTGATTCCAGAAGTATACCGTGCCTCGATGCTGTACACCTTGCTGGGCCTATATCCTTTTTCAAATTACCTGTATTCTGTCGTGGGAGAACGGACCATGAGCGGTTACGAAAAAATTGCCGCTTTCTGTCAGAAAACCCATATCCCCGTGGCCCTTTTGTCCATGAAACACTGGAACACATCGATACAGAGAGTTTTCAGTGATCATGGTATACTCGTCTATTTATCCGGTGTAGCCGATCCTGCCATGCGGGACACCTTGCATACGCAGGGTGTGTACGGATTCCTTTGTGACTAATTCAAACGGTATTCTCTCTATTTTTTCTCCGGTTTTCCCTTGCCTTTTTCCCTTTTTCCCGTTATAATAAAGGATACAAGCGCGGATATGGTGGAATTGGCAGACACGCCAGATTTAGGTTCTGGTGGGAAACCGTGCAGGTTCAAATCCTGTTATCCGCACCATGATTGAACACCAATTCCGGTCTACACCGTAGCTGGGTTGGTGTTCAATTTTCTGTATAATCGTATTTTTTAGATCCGCCGCAGGCGGGGCAGCTCGGCTGTCCCGCCCGATTTTGTTGCCGAAAATTCCAGTCTGTGACAAAATCCCCTTTTTTCCCCACTGAAAACCGTCTACGCTTGAAAACAGGAGGTATTTTCCCATGTTCTTCTCCCGCAAAAACGAAACTGCGTCCGGCCCTGTGGAATGGCTGATTGTAGGGCTTGGCAACCCCGGTCGTGAATACGAAAACACCCGCCACAACACCGGTTTTGCCGCGATTGACACGCTGGCCCATGACATGGGTGTGACCATTGACCGGTTAAAATTCAAGGGGCTCACCGCTACCGGCACCCTGTCGGGCCACCGGGTGCTATTGCTCAAGCCCACCACCTACATGAACCTGTCGGGCCAGTCGGTGCAGGAAGCCATGCAGTTTTATAAAATCCCCATCGATCATGTCCTAATCCTGTTTGACGATATTTCCCTGCCTTGCGGCCATATGCGCATTCGCCGCAAGGGCAGCGACGGCGGCCACAACGGGATTAAAAATATCCTGTATTTGACAGGAAAAGATACCTTTCCCCGGGTGAAAATCGGCGTGGGCAAAAAACCAAACCCTCAATGGGATTTGGCCGATTGGGTGCTGTCCCACTATACAAAGGAAGAAACGGCCCAAATGCAGGAAGTTTATGAGAAAATTCCCGACGTGTGCCGGTTGATCGTGGCCGGACAAATCGACGAAGCCATGAACCGGTATAATTCGTAATCGGGCATCCGGGTCCGTTTTTGGGAACAGGAGGAACCCCATGAAATTTTTCGAAGAAGCGCTCCTAACTCAGTCCTTTTATAAACAGCTGGAAACCGCCCTGCAGGCGCACACCCTGCCCGCCGCCGTGTCCGGCCTTTCTTCCATACACAAAGCCCATGTCATTGCGACTTTGTGCACCCGCTTTCCCGGACGCGCCCTGGTGCTGGCGGGGGAAGAGAGCGAAGGGGCACGTCTGGTGGACGACCTGAACACCATGGGATGTCCGGCCCTTTTTTATCCCCTGCGGGATTTTACGCTGCGGCAGACCGACGGCAGCAGCCACGAATATGAACACCAGCGCCTGCAAGTGTTATGCGCCCTGCTGGAAGACGATTCGTTGCGGTGCGTGGTGACCTGTGCCGATGCCGCTTTGCAATACACCATTCCGCCCAAGGAACTGAAACAGCGCACATTGACGCTGACACCGGGGCAAACCCTCACTCCCGAAGAACTCAGCCGCCTGCTCATGGCCTGCGGCTGTGAGCGCAGCGAGCTAACTGACGGGCCCGGGCTTTTTTCTGTGCGCGGCGGTATTGTGGATTTTTGTACCCCCGGCAGTCCCACTCCGGTGCGGGTGGAATTTTGGGGCAACGAAATTGATACCCTGGCGCATTTTGACCCGGAAACCCAGCGCCGCACGGAAAACTTGCCGCAGGTACGCGTAACGCCGTCGAATGAAGCGCTTATTTCGGACCGGAAGGCCCTATCCCGGCGCATTCGCGACCACGCCAAATCCCTGCGGGGGAAAACAGCCCCGCAGGCCCGCAGCATTTTGCAGCAGGAAGCCGACCGGCTGGACGAAGGGCTGCCCCTTACCTCCAAAGACAAATTTCTTCCGTTTTTGTACGAAGAAACGGCCTCGCTGTTTGACTACTTCCCCGATGATTCGTTTTTGCTGGTGTCGGAATACAGCCGCATAAAAGAACGGGTGCGGGCTTCCCAGTGGCAGTGGAATGAGGAAGTCAAAGCGCTGCTGGAGGAAGGCGTACTGTGCCGCGGGCTGGACCGTTACACAAAGGACGCCGACGACCTGTTGGGCTATTTGCAGCAGCGCTATACCGTCTATCTGGACACCTTTATGCACGGCGGGTTTGATACCCCCATTCGTATGGCGGCCAGTGCATCGGCCCGGCAATTATCCTGCTGGGGCGGCAGCACCCAGCTGTTGGAAGAAGATTTGCGGGCCGCTCTTCACAACCGGGAAAGCTGTGTGGTGCTGGCCGGCAACGAAAAAAATGCGCGGATTGTGGCCGCCGATTTAAAAGAAGCCGGATTGCCCGCCGCATATCAGGAATCTCCCACAGTCGTCCCCAAGGGCACCGTGGTTGTCACCGGCGGCAGTTTATCCGCCGGTTTTGAATACCCGGAAGCGGGCTTTTGCCTGATTACCCAGGGCAAACAGTCGGCCGGTACAGGCCGCCGGACCGCGGGCCGCAAAAAGAACCGCAACGCCAAAACCGTCTATTCCCTCAATGAGTTGACCCCCGGGGATTACGTGGTTCACGCCACCCATGGGATCGGGGTCTTTGACGGCATCCGCAAATTGGACCTGCAGGGTGTTGTGAAGGATTATATCAAAATCCGGTATGCCAAAAATGACGTCTTATACGTACCGGTCACCCAGCTGGACCTGGTTTCGAAATATATTGGCCCCCGGGAAGATTCGACGGTGCGCCTGAACCGGCTGGGCGGCACGGAATGGCAAAAAGCCAAAACCCGGGTGCGCAAAGCCGTCAAGGACATGGCCAAAGAACTTACCCAGCTGTATGCCCAGCGCATGAACGCCAAAGGCCATGCGTTTTCGCCGGACACGGAATGGCAGCGGGATTTTGAATCCCATTTTCCGTACGACGAAACCGACGACCAGCTGCGGTGTATCAATGAAATTAAAGACGATATGGAACGCCAGGCCCCCATGGACCGGCTGCTGTGCGGCGACGTGGGATTTGGCAAAACCGAAGTGGCGCTGCGTGCCGCGTTTAAATGCGTCAGCGACAGCATGCAGTGCGCCGTATTGGTGCCCACCACCATTCTGGCCTGGCAGCATTACCAGACCATTTGCCAGCGCATGGAGGGGTTCCCCGTCAAAGTGGAACTTTTGTCCCGGTTCCGCACCCCCGCCCAACAGGAAGAGATCCTGCGGCAGCTGCGCCGGGGCGATGTGGATATCATTGTGGGCACCCACCGGCTGGTCTCCAAAGATGTGGAGTTCCGCAACCTGGGGCTGGTGGTCATCGACGAAGAACAGCGCTTTGGCGTAGCGCAAAAAGAAAAGCTCAAACAGGTGTGCCAGAATGTGGATGTGTTGACTCTGTCGGCTACCCCCATTCCCCGTACCCTCAATATGGCGCTTTCCGGGATCCGCGATATGTCGGTAATTGAAGAAGCCCCCCATGACCGGCACCCGGTTCAAACCTATGTACTGGAACACGATGACCAAATCATCAATGAAGCCATCCGGCGGGAACTGCGCCGGGGCGGGCAGGTCTTTTACCTGCACAACGACGTGGCTTCCATTGAACAGCTGGCCGGACGGCTGTCAGCGCTGATTCCCGAAGCGCGCATTGGCATCGGCCACGGCAAAATGAGCGAAAGCGAACTGTCGGAAGTGTGGCGCCGCATGATCGACCACGAAATCGATGTGCTGGTGTGCACCACCATCATCGAAACCGGCGTGGATGTCCCCAACGCCAACACCCTGATCATTGACCACGCCGACCGGCTGGGGCTTTCCCAGCTGCACCAGATCCGTGGACGGGTAGGCCGGTCCACCCGCCGGGCCTACGCCTACTTTACCTTCACACGCAACAAGGTATTGTCAGAAATCGCCGAAAAGCGCCTATCCGCTATTCGCGAATTCACGGAATTCGGGTCCGGTTTTAAAATCGCCATGCGCGATCTGGAAATCCGCGGGGCCGGGAATATTCTGGGCGGCGAACAGCACGGCCACATGGAATCGGTGGGGTATGACCTGTATGTAAAATTATTGAGCGAAGCCATCAACTTGGAAAAAGGCGAAAAACCCGCCCCCGTAGACGGTGGCTGCCTGATCGATTTGCAGGTACAGGCCCATATTCCCGAAAGTTATATCGAAAACCTCTCGCAGCGGCTGGAAATCTACCGGCGCATTGCCGATATTCGTGACCACGAAGATGCCGCCGATGTCATCGACGAACTGATCGACCGGTTTGGCGAACCGCCCCGCAGCGTGCAGGGGCTGGTGGATGTAGCCTTGCTGCGCAATATGGCTACCCGCGCCGGATTGGCGGAAGTAAAGCAGCAGCAGACCACTTTGCTTTTATATCCCCAATCGCTGGATATGCAGCAGGTTTCCCGTCTGGTGGGCGGCATGAAAAAAGGGCAGGTGCTTTTCAGCGCCGGCAGCCGTCCGTATATCAGTGTGCGCCTGCTAAACCAGGAACCCTTAACGGTATTGGAACAGGCCCTGTCGGTGTTGTGCGGCGAACCCGATACCAAATCATAAGGCTTTCGTTTTCACCCTGCGGCTTTTTTGCGGCCGCAGGGTGTTTTTCTCTGGATGGCCGGCTGATTTCGGGCCCGCCCGGCCATTTGAAAAAAATTCATAGCTTTTTCAAAACTCTGTGGTACAATAAGAAAAATTGGCTGTCTAGAGCTTTAAGCCACCATAAAGGGGCTATATCGTGAGAAAAAGGAGTGAAAAACCATGTGGACGTTAGACGGATGGGATCAGTTTCTGACCTTTCTGGCCGGAACCGAAGACATTCTGCTGCTCGTATTGCGGATTCTGGTTCCTCTGCTCAGCCTGCTGGTCATTGTGCAGTGTTTCCGTTCAGTGCGGCGTTCCCGCCGGAAGGCGGCGCCGGTGGTGATGCTGCAAGATATCACAACGGACAAGAAAATTCCCGTTTTGTACTGGGAAAACTCCATTGGCCGCAGCAAAAGCTGCGATATTACCGTCCCCGACGGGACCATGAGCCGGGATCATGCGGTGCTCATGCGCCGGGAAGCCGGGTGGGAAGTGATCGACACCGGCTCGAAATCCGGTACCCGGGTCAACGGTGTGAAAATTAAAGGTTCGCACATGGTATTGCCCGGCGACCGGCTGACGTTTGGCAGCACCACCCTGATGCTGATCCGGGCCGAAGGCGCTGATTCCCGCACCAGCACCGACCCGTTCCGCCGGATTCCGTCCCCGGCCGGGCTACTGGCGCTGGTGGTGCTCATTCACCTGTTTTTAGCGGTGGAAGCCTGCTGCGGAACGGATCCGTGGCGGCCCGAAGCCTTTTTGCTGTTTGGGCTGCTGGCGCTGGTGGACATCTTCTTCTATCTTTTTTGCACCCATGTGTTTGGCCACATTTCATTCGAAGTGGAAACCGTAGGGCTGCTGCTTTCGGGTATCGGCCTCTTTTTGCAAACCAGTATGAGCTTTGACGTGGTGATTACCCAGCTGGTGGCTTTGGTGGGTGGGATCTGCCTATTTACGCTGATGATCTGGTTTATGGGGAACCTGGACCGCGTGAACCGGTGGCGCAAATACATTGCCGCCGCGGGGGTGCTGCTATTGTGCGCCACGCTGGTGCTGGGTACGTCGATTAACGGCGCCAAAAACTGGATTTATATCGGCAAATTCAGCATTCAGCCGGGCGAATTTGTCAAAATTGCGTTTATCTTCGGAGGGGCCGCCACCCTGGACCGGCTGCAAACCCGGCGAAACCTGACGGAATTTATTATCTTTGGCATTGCCTGCGGTGCCTGCTTTGTGCTGATGCACGACATGGGGTCGGCGGCCATTTTCTTTATCACTTTTTTGCTCATTGCCTTTATGCGTTCCGGCAGCCTGCGCACCGTATTCCTGGCAACGGCGCTGGTGGCTTTGGGGCTATTCATGTTCCTGCAATTAAAGCCCTATGCCGCCGACCGGTTTTCCATTTGGGGGCATGTATGGGATGATGTCAACGGCCTTGGATACCAGCAGAGCCGCACCCTCACATATATTGCCAGCGGCGGATTATTCGGCGTGGGGTTAGGGCGTGGATATCTGGTCAATATGCCCGAAGGCAACAGCGACCTGGTCTTTGGCATGTTGTGCGAAGAGCAGGGGCTATTGCTCAGCTTTATCGTGCTGCTGGCCATTGTGCTGTTTATCTTCTATGCCCGCAGCGATGTCACCCGCAGCCGGTCTACGTTTTATTCCATCACCGCCTGCGCAGCGGCCGGCCTACTGTTATTCCAAACCGCCCTAAATGTACTGGGCCCCACCGACATTCTGCCGCTAACGGGCGTGACGCTGCCGTGGATCAGTGCCGGCGGTTCATCCATGATGGCGGTGTGGGGGCTTTTGGCCTTTATTAAGGCCAGCGACGAGCGGACATATGCCGCAAGGAGGAAAAGCGCATGAGAACACAAGGTTGGCGTTCCCTGACGCTGTATATTTTAACCGGCTTATTCATTCTGGGCATGGGCGTTTTTGCCTTTCGGCTGGGCACCCAGGGCGCTTCCTGGGCGATGCAGCCGTATAACCGCCACTTAAAAACCGAAGGCGGCACTACCCAGGGTGGAGGCGAAGCCGTGTGGGCCGGTACCATTGTGGACCGCGACGGCACCGTGTTGGTGGAAAGCGACGACGGCGAACGCCATTATAACGAAGATTCATCGGTTCGGGAAGCCACGGTTCACACCGTGGGCGACCTCAACGGCAGTATCTCTACGGGCATCCAGCTGCAATACCGCGCCCAGCTTTTAGGGTATAATGCGTTAACCGGTGTGAGTGGGGTAACCAATAACACAGAAGGCAGCACCATTGCCTTAACGATCGATTCCGATTTGTGCGAAACGGCTTTGCAGGGCCTGGGGTCTTATAAGGGCGCCGTGATGCTCATGAATTACAAAACCGGCGAAATCCTGTGCAAAGTGAGCACCCCCACCTTTGACCCGGAAAATATCCCCTCGGATATTGAAACCAACGACGCGTACAAAGGCGCTTATTACGACCGCACGCTGTCGGTCACATATGCCCCGGGCTCCACGTTTAAGATTTTCACATCGGCCAGTGCCATTGAACATTTGACCGATTGGGGTACCCGCACGTATTCCTGTATGGGCAAAGAGATTATCAACGGCAACACCATCACCTGTATGTCCCAACACGGGGAACTGGACATTCGGGAGGGGCTGGCGGTTTCGTGCAACATTTACTTTGCGGATTTAGCGATCGATTTAGGTGCCGGTAACATGACCGAAACCTGTAACGAAATGGGCTTTAACCGTTCGTGGGATCTCGACGGGATTCCCGTACAGGCCAGCCACCTGGATTTAAACGGGGCTACCGATGACCAGATCGGGTGGGCCGGGATTGGCCAGTATACCACCGAAGTCACCCCGTATCATATGATGCTCACCATGAATGCCATCGCTAACGGCAGCAGCGCCGTAACACCCCATATTATCCAGTCCATTACCGACGCGAACGGCTCTGTTTCTCAGCCCGACGAAAGCCGGATCACCTTGCTCACTAGCGACACGGCGGCCCAGCTCAACGACTTGCTGCGCAATGACGTTGTCAGCGATTACGGGGACGGAAACTTCCCCTCGGGCATGCAGGTATGCGGTAAAACCGGTACGGCCGAAGTGGGCGGCGGCAAAGAAGATACCGCCTGGTTCGTCGGGTACTGCCAAAACCCCGACACCCCCTATGCCTTTGTGGCGGTGGTAGAAGAAGGCGGCTTTGGCCGCAGCGTCGCTATGCCGATTATTGTATCGCTTTTGCAGCAATTAGCCTGATAGCAAAAAAGACAAAGCGGCCCTTTGTAAACGGGGCCGCTTAATCTTTTCCACATCTTTTCCGTTTTCGGTGGAAAAGTCCATGTCCTCTTTTTCCTTTCTCCATAAAAAACAGGCATTGGCCATTTTGCTTTATTTCGTGTATACTAAAAAGTAGAAAGTCATCGGGTGGGAAAAGCTCCCCTATTGATTGGATAGGCTATAGAAAAACATAAGGAGGAATTGTCATGAGTGCAAAAAAACTGGGTTTTGGCCTGATGCGGCTGCCGTCGCTGGACCCCAACGATCCGTCGAAGATCGATATGGAACAGACGAAGAAAATGGTGGATACGTTCCTCGAGCGCGGGTTTACATACTTTGACACTGCGTGGATGTACTGCGGCTTTCAAAGCGAATGTGCGGCCAAAGAAGCCCTGGTAGACCGTCATCCCCGGGACAGCTTTACCCTGGCCACCAAATTGCACGCCGGGTTTATCAAAACCCTGGAAGACCGCGACCGCATTTTTGATGAACAGCGCCGGAAAACCGGGGTCAGCTACTTTGACTATTACCTATTGCACGACGTAAACACCAGCCACTATAAGGTATATAAGGAACTGGATTGTTTTACCTGGCTGAAAGAGAAAAAAGCCCAGGGGCTGGTGAAAAAAATCGGCTTTTCTTTCCACGACCACGCCGATTTTCTGGATCAGGTACTGACGGAACACCCCGATGTGGACTTCATTCAGCTGCAGATCAACTACCTGGACTGGGACAGCCTGGGGGTACAGTCGAGAAAATGTTATGAAGTCGCCGAAAAGCACCATGTGCCGGTGATCGTCATGGAACCGGTCAAGGGCGGCACCTTGGCAAAAGTCCCGGAAGAAGTGGAAACCTCTTTTAAAAAGGTACATCCCACCATGTCGGTGCCTTCCTGGGCCATCCGTTTTGCGGCCAGCCTGCCCAATGTGATGATGGTTCTCAGCGGCATGAGCTCCATGGAACAGCTGCTGGATAACACCGGCTTTATGGCTGATTTCCAGCCGCTCAATGACGAAGAATACGCCGTGATCCATGAAGCGGTGGCTGCCATTAACCGCACGATCGCGATTCCCTGCACGGGCTGCTCGTACTGCACCGACGGATGCCCCCGGCACATTGCGATTCCCCGCTACTTCTCGCTATATAATGCCGACAAGCAGGAAGTCAAAGAAAAGGGCTGGACACCCCAGGGCGAATACTACCAGAATTTGACCGAAACCTTTGGGAAAGCCAGCGACTGTATCGCCTGCGGCCAGTGCGAAGGGGTATGTCCCCAGCATTTGCCCATCATTCAGTATTTGAAAGATGTGGCCGCTTACTTTGAAAAATAATCTTTCCGCATAAAAACCCCCGGAGGAGGCTGATAAACAGCCTCCTCCGGGGGTTTTGTATGTCCTTTGAAACTTTTATGCAAACATTACCCGCACGGTTTGGATGGCATACGGGCGCATTTCGACATGAAGAGTATACCCATCCGGCGACAGGGGCGCCAGATCGTTTTCCTGCATATCGCACAGCGTGGCCTGCCGCAGCGGGAAACCAAACTGCAAACTCGCTTTTGTGCGGCGGTTGGCAAATTCATACAAGCGCACAATCCAGCCGTTTCCGTCTTCGGCCTGTTTGACCACTTCCACGGCCACATTCTGCTGCAGGCAGCGGACCAGCGAGAAGGTACCGGGCAAAAAGCCGCCTTCGTTTTCTTTCATAGACACTAACAGCGGGTCATTGAGGTCGTATGCCTGCGGCACCGTACCGGCCTGCCGCCAGGAGCCCTCATGGGGATATACCGAAAACGTAAAGCTGTGGTGTTCTTTGTCCGCTTCGGGGTTGGGGTATAGGGCCGATTTTAACAGCGACAGCCCCACATCGCTCCCCAGCACGCTGCACCCATACTTACAGTCATTCAGGAAGCTGACGCCATACCCGTCTTCGGATACATCCATCCATTTGTGGCAGCACACTTCAAACCGGGCGTAATCCCACGACGTGTTGCGGTGGGTGGGACGGGTCACGTTGCCGTACTGGATTTCGTAGGTGGCTTCGTTGGCGTGCAGATCCAGGGGGAACCACAGCTTTAAGAAAATTTGGGCTTCCTTCCAATCGATCTCGTGGCGGATATCCACCCGGGGGATGTCCCGGTACACGGTAATGATCTGGCAAACCGCCGACGACAGGTACGGCCGCTCAATCCGTAAGCTGCCCTGCACCGGGCCGCTGCTTTCTACCGTAGTGGCGCTGACCTCATCCACCGGCCAGCTCTTTTCGGTATAGTAGCAGTTGAGATCCCAGGCATCATAGTTGTGAGGTTTATCCTCATAGCTCATGAGCACATTGCCGCACCGGCCTTCTTTCAGCAGTTCGCGTTCGGCGCGTTTATCATAAAACGAAGTGAACTGCCCTTTTTCATTCAGGCGGATGCGGAACCAGCGGTTTTCGATCAACGCAGGCGTCACCACCAAGTCCGATGTTTCCCGGTTCGCCTGGCAGGGGGTAAACACCCGGTACCCTCTAGCCGGTACGGCTGGGACCGAAACCAGCACCTGGCCATTGTTACCCGGCTGCGCAGGCAACGGCGTTCCGTTTTTGTCCTGCAACGTCTGCCCCGGCTGCAATGGGCACACCACAACCCCGCCCCGGTCAAACGGGCCCGGGTTCCACACGGCCACAGCCCCTTTTGGCGCTTCGATCTTTGTGAGAAGCGCGTTTTTCGATTGCCCCATCAGGGTGTGCAACGTGTGCAGCACCTTTTCGTACTCCTGCTTTGATTCTTCGTATACTTCCAAAATGGAGGAACCGGGCAGAATGTCGTGGAACTGGTTGCGCAAAATCACCTTCCACTGGTCGTGGAGTGTCTGAGCGGGGTAATCCTGCCCGGCCAGGCAAGAAGCCAGCGCACCGAACGTTTCCGTATCCAGTGCGGCAAATTCCGAACGGCGGTTATACTTTTTATTCCGCGCCATGGAGGTATAGGTGCCCCGGTGGTATTCAAGGTACAGTTCCCCGACCCACACGGGCAAATCGGGATTGCCGGCCACGGCCTGTTCCAACCGGTGGAAGAAACCGGAAACCGTGGTCATTTCCGTGCGCGGGCAGCCCGGCAAGCCTTTTTGCAGCCGGCGCTGCTGTTCCAGCATATCCCGGGTGGGACCGCCGCCGCCATCCCCATAGCCAAAGCTGTTGAGCACTTCGTGATTCAGGTCTTTTTGCTGGTACCGCTTCCAGCCGCCCCGCACCTGGGACGGGTTGATCATGCCGTTATATGTGGTAAAATGGTCGTTTTCGCCGTGGCTTGTATCCACCTGCACGTCGTCCCGGGTGGGCACAAAATGGGTGAGCACCCGGCTGCCGTCAATGCCTTCCCACAGGAATGTATCATAGGGCAGTTTATTAAATTCGCTCCAACTGATCTTGGTGGTCATAAAATACGGCACGCCGCTTTTCTGCATAATCTGGGGCAAAGCCGCCGAATAGCCGAATACATCCGGCAGCCACAGGGTATCGTTGTCTTTGCCGAATTCCTGACGGAAGAACTGTTTTCCCAGCAGGAACTGGCGCACCAAAGATTCGCCGGACGCCAGGTTGCAGTCCGCTTCCAACCACATGCCGCCGTTGACTTCCCACCGGCCTTCGGCCACCCTCTTTTGAATCTCTTCGTACACCTCGGGGGCATCTTCCTTCACATATTCGTACAGCTGCGGCTGGCTGGACATGAAGGTATATTCCGGGTACCGGCGCATCAGTTCCAGCACCGTCGAAAAACTGCGCACGGCTTTATCCCGCGTAACCGATAACGTCCACAGCCACGCCACGTCAATGTGGGTGTGCCCGACGCACATCACCACCGGGCCCTCTTGCGGGCGGCAGGCCGTTTCATACAGATCCTTTTGCAGTGCTTCCCGTGCCAGCGACAGCGTACGGCGGTATTCGTCCCCGTTTTCCCTCTGCCGCAGATCCAATAGATTGAGAGAATGCGTCAACGCCGGCAGGATTTTCCCATACGCGTCCGATTCCGGGTCTTCCAGCCGGGCAATTTCATAGGGGACTTTTACATCATAGTAATACTGTTCCGTTTCCCGGTCCAGCACGGCCACAATGCCGCGCAAAAACAGGGTGAAATTCTGGTCACCGGTAAACGCCGACAGTGTCAGGTCATACGTTTCGCCGCCTTTGGCACAATCACTTAAAAACAGTTCCCGGTGGTTGACATCAAAGCCCTGACGCCGTTCCCCGTTGACATACACGGCAAACTGGGGGTTGCAGGCATCCCATTCCCCTTCTTTCCCGGTGGCCAGCTGGAAGACGACGCACTGGCCGGCAAATTCCTCGGGCAGGGTCACTTGTGCCCGAAACCAGAACCGGGCCCGGTGCCCGCCCCACAAGTAGGGCTGAGGCATATTTTCCCAGCCGTCCGGTTCCATGGCCTGCTGCAACGTCAGGCGGGTGGAAACCTGTTTCTTTTGCCACCCGGTTACGGGGATACTCTTCGGGTAACACCGCTGCTGCAATTCCTGCAGCAGACGGCCGGTCCGTTCAAATAACATTTTCATGGGGGGACGTCTCCTTTCGTTCTCCTTCTGGTTTTGATTGTATCATGAAAGGGAACGAGGAACAAGCAGGGGAAAAAGAAAAAAGGCCCGGAGGCAATCGCCTTCGGGCCTTCTTGCGCGTCTCTTATTCGTTTACGGCATCGACAAACCGCAGGAAGGCTTTTTTGCCCTCTTGGGTATTTTTGTACACACCGGCGTCTTCCAAAATGTGGGCAAAGATTTCCGCCACATCCTGGTGGATCAGTTCCCGGGCGCTTTTGGGGGTGAAAGCATCCGGGTGCTTCGCCTTCAGCTGGCAAAACCAATCATAATGGGGTTTCATGTTATCCTGGGCAAAGATCGCCGCTTCCTCTTCGGGGCAGCACAGGGCTTTTTCCACCTGGGCCAGTTCCGTCTTCAGCCGGGCCGGCAGCACGGCCAGGCCCATGACTTCGATCAGGCCGATATTTTCCTTTTTGATGTGGTGGTACTGGGCATGGGGATGGAACAGCCCCAGGGGATGTTCGTCCGTGGTGCGGTTGTTGCGCAGCACCAGGTCCAGTTCATACCGGCCATTGCGCATACGGGCAATGGGGGTAATGGTATTGTGGGGGGTATCGTCGGTAAAGGCCAGAATGTCGGCCGCTTCGTCGGAATAGCCGCGCCATTTTTTCAGAATCTTGTCGGCCAAATCACACAGCCGGTCGGCGTTGGTGCCCGACAACCGGATGACCGACAGCGGCCACCGCACAATGCCGGCCTGCACATCGTCAAACCCTTCAAACGTAAGCGGATGCACCACCGGCGCCACCGCCATGGGGAACGTAAACCGGCCGCCCTGGAAGTGGTCATGGCTGAGAATCGAACCGCCTACGATGGGCAGGTCCGCATTGGACCCCACAAAATAATGGGGGAACTGCCGCACAAAATCCAGCAGGTGCGCCATGGATTCGCGACTGACCTTCATGGGCGTGTGGCGGGCATTGAGCAGAATGCAGTGCTCGTTATAATACACATAAGGGGAATACTGCAAGAACCAATCTTCGCCCAGCAGCGTCACGGGAATCAACCGGTGGTTGCCCCGGGCCGCCTGAGAAACCGAACCGATAAACCCTTCGTTTTCCCGGCACAGCGCGCATTTTGGATAGCTGCTGCTCTTCTGCAGGCGGGCCGCCGCGATGGCCTTCGGGTCTTTTTCCGGTTTGCTCAGGTTAATGGTGATGATAATTTCGCCATAGGGGGTCATCCCCGTCCATTTTTCATCTTTGGCCACCCGGTCCACCCGGATATAGTTGGAACTGCGGCTCAGATCATAATAGTAATCGGTGGCCTTTTCCGGGTCGGTTTCGTACAGTTTGCGGAACTTATGTACCACTTCCGACGGCCGGGGCATCAGGCAGTTCATGATTTCGGTGTCGAACAGATCGCGGTATACCGGCGAATTATTCTCCACCAGCCCTTTTTCGCAGGCCCAATCCAGCATGGGTTCCAGCACCTGGGCCGGATTTTCCAGCCATTCCTGCGGGGCCTGTTCCGGTTCATAATCGGTGATATGCAGCAGCGCTACCAGCCGGTTGGCCGCATATACCCGGTCTTCTTCTCCGAGCAGCCCGCGCTGCACGCCGTACTGTACCAATCTTGCAATCTCACGGTTGATATTCATGTGAAAGTCCCCCTTTAAGCATGTTTTTCCACGATTTCCCCAGCGGTTTTATAAATATGGCCGGCAGGCACAACCCCCCGCACCATGGAAAGCGGATACACCCGGCTGCCCTGCCCGATCACAGAACCGGGATTCAACACGCTGTTGCAGCCGATTTCGGCAAAGTCCCCCAAAATGGCGCCGAACTTCCGGCGGCCGGTGTCGATGACTGTCCCCTGGAACCGGATGGTCACATGGGTATTATCCTGTTTGACATTACTGGTAATGGCACCGGCCCCCATGTGAGAGTGATACCCCAGCACCGAATCACCCACATAGTTATAATGGGGCACCTGTACATGGTCAAATAAAATCACATTTTTCAGTTCCGTGGAGTTTCCGACGACGCAGTCCGCCCCCACCAGGGCATTGCCCCGTACAAACGCCCCGGGCCGCACCTGGGTACGGGGCCCGATAATGGCCGGACCTTCCAGGTATACGTTGGGATACAGCTTTGCCGTGTTGTGTACCCACACGTTTTCTCCTTGTTTTGTATACTCATCCTGGGGCAATTCCTGGCCCAGCGCGATAATCAGCGCACCGATCTGATCCAGAATCTCCCACGGGTATTCACACTGCGCCAGCGCCGCACCGGCTAAGGAATGGGACAAATCAAAAAGCGACCCATTTTTCAGTTCTTCACACATACAAGGCTCCCCTTTTCACAAAATCATTTCTGTTTTCATGATAATCCCGTTTGGCAACCCGGTCAATGGGAAAAACCATCACCTTTATGTATTTTTCCCCCCTGCTTCCGGTCCATTGGCTGCCTGGCGCACCGCCCGGTCTTCTTTTTCCAGTTCTTCATACAGCGCCCGCGGTGTCCAGGTACGGTTGTGGTCCGTAAGCACCGCCTTATGGCGGATCGGTTTCATGTTTTCCTGCCGCATGGTTTCCAGCACTTTTCCGAGCCGGGACGAAGATAGCCCACAAAAAAGCAGCATGGGTTCCGATAGCGCCGGGCGGTTTTCCCCCCCTTCCGGCCAGCCGGCGGTCAGCCAGCTTTCAATGGGCTGATCTAAACAGCTATTTGGCACCACTTGCCAGGTTACATGGCAGCGTGCACATACTTTTTCCAGTTGATCACAAAGTTCCCGGGCATTTTCCGCCGGAAGAAACACCAGCAGCTTTTCTTGTTGCAGGCGTACTTTCATAGTAGAAACCTCCTTTTTTCGGTTCGTACAACTATTATACCATGGAAAACGGGAAAAGACAGGCTCTTTCAAAAAACATCCCCTTTCCGCCGTGATTCTCAGTCAAGATGCCAAACTGGGCGGAATTTGTAAGTTTTTTGTGGTAAGGCGAAATTCCCTGTGTTATAATAAATTTGAAAAAAACGGACAAAGCCCTTTGGGAAAAGGGCGCAAATCTTCAGGAGAAGGGTGTTTAGCAAACATGGGAACGAGAGAATCGCAACTGTTTTTCCGCCAGAATGGCACAGCTCCCCTGGGTATTATCGCGACGGAAGGCGCGAAAGAACTGGCCGGCCGCATTGATGCTTACCTGGTCAAATGGGCCAAAGAAGCCGGCATCGAAAAAGACACGTTCATTATCGAATCGGAATGCCCCCGTTTTTCTTCCGGTGACGCCAAAGGGCTGATCAAATCCACTGTGCGTGGCATGGATTTGTATTTTGTCATTGACGTGGGCAACTACAGCATCAAGTACAACCTCTTCGGGCAGGCGAACTCCATGTCCCCCGACGATCACTTTCAGGATCTGCTTCGTCTGATCCAGGCTGCCGGCGGGAAAGCGCACCGGCTCAATGTCATTATGCCCATGCTGTATGGCGGCCGCCAGCACCGCCGCGCTTACCGGGAATCCCTGGACTGCGCGTTCATGCTGCAGACCCTGCGGGATGTGGGGGTAAGCAACCTGATTACGTTTGACGCGCACGATCCCCGGGTGATGAATGCCGTGCCGCTGATGGGCTTTGACAATGTTATGCCCACGTACCAGGCACTGAAATCCCTGTTCCGCCATGTGCCGGATCTGAAAGTGGATCGCGATCACTTTATGATCATCAGCCCCGACGAAGGCGCCCTGAACCGGAATATGTACTACGCTTCCGTTTTGCGGGTTGATTTGGGCATGTTCTATAAGCGTCGCGACTATTCCCGCATTGTGAATGGCCACAACCCCATTGTTGCCCATGAATATCTGGGCTCTTCCGTGGATGGCATGGATATCTTCATCGCTGACGACATTATTTCGTCCGGTGAATCCATGCTGGATATCGCCGTCAAGCTCAAAGAAAAAGGCGCCAAGCGCATCTTCGGTTATGCTACCTACGCTATCTTTACCAATGGCCTGGAAACCTACGACAAAGCGTATGAACAGGGCATGATCGACGGCGTGCTGGGCAGCAACCTGACGTACCGCACGGAAGAACTGAAGAACCGTGAATGGTTCTTCGAAGTGGATGTTTCCAAATATGCCGCCTATCTGGTAGCCGGTATGAACCACGACATGTCGTTCTCCAGCGTGCTCGATCCCCACGAAAAGATTGCCGCTCTGCTGAAAAAACGCGAACAGGGTTTGATTTAAACCGCATCTACTCATCAACATGGAAAACCGCCTGAAATCAGGCGGTTTTTTTCATGCTTTCTTCTGCTTGCAGCCGGACTTTTTTTCATGTACAATGATTTTACATAGAAAGGAGGCATGTGGTTATGTCGGAACGACCTGCCATCATACAAAACCCCATTCTGCCTGGTTTTAATCCGGACCCGTCCCTTTTGCGGGTGGGGGATGATTATTACCTGGCCACATCCACGTTCGAGTGGTTCCCCGGGGTACAGATTCACCATTCCCGCGATTTGGTTCACTGGGAACTGGTCGCGCACCCGCTGCAGCGGCTGTCCCAACTAGACATGCGGGGCGAAACCCCGTCCTGCGGCATTTGGGCGCCGTGCCTATCGTATTGTGACGGCACATTTTATCTGATTTATACCGACGTCAAAAACAGCCGCGGTCTGATGAACGATACCCCCAACTTTCTGGTGACGGCCCCTGCCATTACCGGCCCGTGGTCGGAACCGATTTTCCTCAATGCCAGTGGGTTTGACCCCTCCCTGTTCCACGATCGGGACGGGCGCAAGTGGCTTATCAACATGCTGCACGATTACCGGCCCTATAAAAACTCGTTTTCCGGGATCGTACTGCAGGAGTATAGCGAACAGGAACAACAGCTAATCGGCCAACGCCGGGTTATTTTCGGCGGCACCTCTATGGGCTGTACCGAAGGCCCTCACCTGTACCGGCACGGGGAATACTACTACCTGATGTGCGCCGAAGGCGGCACGGGATACGCCCACGGGGTCACGGTCGCGCGCAGCCGCACCTTATTCGGCCCCTATGAGCCCGACCCCAACGGGCCTATGCTTTCGTCCCGCCACATGCCGTGGGCGATGCTGCAAAAGGCCGGCCACGCCAGTTTGGTGGAAGGCGCTAACGGGCACTGGTATCTTGCGCACCTGTGCGCGCGCCCGGTAGGGGACAAGCGCCGCTGTATCTTAGGCCGGGAAACCGCCCTACAAGAGGTGTATTTTACCGATGACGGCTGGCTGCGCATGAAAAACGGCACCGATTATCCCGCCGAAAAACTGGCGCTGCCTATCGGTGGGGACAGTACCCCTACCGGCCGGAACCTGCTCGAAGATTTCGACGGCCCGTTCATCAGCTCACACCTGCAATCCCTGCGGGAACCGCTGGGCAGCCGGGCCGATTTGACCGCACGCCCCGGTTGGCTGCGGCTGCGTGGCGGACAATCCCTGTTTTCGCACTATGGTGTCAGCCTGCTGGCCCACCGGCAGCAGAGCTTTTATTGCCAGGCGGAAACAAGGCTGTCGTTTGCCCCCGACCACTTCCAGCATTTGGCGGGTCTTACCTATTTTTATGACGAACTAAATCATATTTCCCTGGCCGTTACCCGGCACGAAACACTGGGCCGGGTCCTGACCATGATCCGCACCCGCCAAGGGGAAAGCGATCTGCCTCTGGGGGCGGGAATCCCTCTGCCGGAAGAAGGCGACGTGCGCCTGCAGGTGTGCACCCGCAAAGAGACGGCCCATTTCTTCTATGCCGTACGGCCGGGCCCTCTGACGGCCATTGGACCGGAGCTGGATGCGACCCTGCTATCCGATGACGCCTATGAAGAGATCGGGCAAATGCGCTTTACCGGCGCCTTTTTGGGTATTTTCTGCATCGATTTGGACCGTTACGAAAAAGCGGCGGATTTTGCTTATTTTTCGTATTCCGAAACGGAGGGACTGTAATGCGCATTTTGGTCATTGGCGGCGACTACTGGCATCCGCTGGAAGTGGTGCGCCGCGGGCTGTCCGGCCTGCCGGGAGTAGAATTTGACTTTGTGGAAGACGCCAAGGATATTCTCACCCCGGCTATGCTGCGGGAATACCCACTCATTTTGCTTGCAAAAGGCGATACTTTGACCTCTGCGAACCAGAGTCCCTGGTTTGAAGACGGTGTTACCCAGGTGCAGCCATCCGACTTTGCCGAGTATGTGCAGCAGGGCGGCGCTATCTTGAGCGTGCACGCCGGAAACTGTTTCCGGCAGGAAAAGACACCGGCTATGACGGAATTACTGGGCAATTCCTTTTTGGGGCATCCCCGTCAATGCCCGATTACCATGCTGCCCCAGGGGGACCACCCCATTACCCAGGGGATCATGCCGTTTACTTTGCAGGATGAACATTATAACCTGCGCTTATTGTGTGACGACGCCCAGGTTTTCCTCACGACCCACAGCGATGCCTGTTCCGACCAAGTGGGTGGCTACACCCGTCAAATCGGAAAAGGGCGGCTATGTGTCCTGACGCCCGGGCACAACGGCGCCATATGGGCCCACCCCATGTTCCGGCAGTTACTTACCCAGGCTATCGCATGGTGTACCCATGCCGATGAATAACCCAAAGTACAAAAGCCCGCCGTCTCCCAGGAGACGGCGGGCTCTTTTTTTGTATTTTTCTTACATGGATTCGTGGAACGTACGGGCAATGACTTCCAGCTGCTGTTCGCGGGACAGACGATGGAAGTTCACGGCATACCCCGACACACGGATGGTCAACGTCGGGTATTTGTCCGGATGTTCCATGGCATCGACCAGCGTTTCACGGCTGAGCACGTTTACATTCAGGTGATGGGCGCCCTGGGCAAAGTAACCATCGAGAATATACGTCAGGTTTCTGACCCTTTGTTCCAGCCCATGGCCCAACGCATCGGGCACAATAGAGAACGTATTGCTGATCCCATCCTGGCACACATCGCGGTACGGAATCTTCGCCACCGAGTTCAGGGACGCCAGCGCACCGGATTTATCGCGGCCGTGCATGGGGTTGGCGCCGGGAGCCAGCGGCTCGCCGCCTTTGCGCCCGTCGGGGGTGGAACCGGTCTTCTTGCCATACATCACGTTGCTGGTGATGGTCAACGCCGACAGCGTGTGAATGGCGTTACGGTACAACGGGTGCTTTTTCAGTTCGTTGCTGAACCGGGTCACGATGTTAACGGCCAAATCATCGGCACGGTCGTCGTCGTTGCCGTATTTGGGGAAATCCCCTTCAATTTCAAAGTCAATGGCCACACCCTGTTCGTTGCGGATGGGCTTTACTTTGGCATACCGGATGGCCGACAAGCTGTCCGCCGCCACCGAAAGGCCCGCAATACCAAAGGCCATCAGCCGCTGCACATTGGTATCGTGCAAAGCCATCTGGCTGGCTTCATAGGCGTATTTATCATGCATGAAGTGGATGATGTTGTTCGCATCCACATACAGTTCGGCTTCGTATTCCAGCACCTTTTTGTAGTTGTCCCACACTTTGTCGTAATCCAGTACGTCGTCGGTAATGGGTTCAATACCGGGCACAATCACTTCACCCAGCTTTTCATCCACACCGCCGTTGATGGCATACAAAAGGGATTTCGCCACATTGCAGCGGGCACCGAAGAACTGCATCTGCTTGCCCACTTTCATGGCGGACACGCAGCAGGCAATGGCGTAGTCGTCGCCATACACCGGACGCATCACATCGTCGTTTTCATACTGTACGGAATCGGTCTGGATGGAAATCTTCGCGCAGTATTCCTTGAAAGCTTTGGGCAGGTGTTCGCTCCACAACACCGTCATGTTGGGTTCCGGCGCCGTGCCTAAGTTAATCAGCGTGTGCAGATACCGGAAGCTATTTTTGGTCACCAGCGGTTTGCCGTTCAGGCTCACACCGCCGATGGATTCCGTCACCCACGTGGGATCGCCGCCGAACAGTTCGTTGTAATCGGGGGTGCGCAAATGGCGGATCAGGCGCAGTTTGATGATGAACTGGTCGATCAGTTCCTGGGCTTCTTCTTCGGTAATCACCCCGTTGACCAGGTCGCGCTGGATATAAATATCCAGGAACGTGGACGTACGGCCCAGGGACGTGGCCGCGCCGTTATTTTCCTTCGTACCGGCCAGGTAAGCCATATACACGGCCTGCACGGCGTCATGAGCCGTGACAGCCGGTTTCGTAATATCCACCCCGTACGAAGCCGCCATGGTAGCAATGTCGCGCAGGGCGCGAATCTGCATGCTCACTTCTTCGCGCAAGCGGATGCGTTCGTCATTCATGGGCCCGTCCAGTTTTTCCAGATCCTTCTTTTTCTGTTCAATCAGAAAATCAATACCGTACAGGGCCACCCGGCGGTAGTCGCCGATAATGCGTCCGCGGCCGTAGGCATCGGGCAACCCGGTGAGCAGCCCGGCATGACGGGCTTTCCGTACCCGGGTGGGGTACGCGTCAAACACACCGTCGTTGTGGGTTTTGCGGTATTCGGTAAAATGGCGGCGAATCTCGGGATCCAGTTCATAGCCGTACGCCTTCAGGCTCTGTTCGGCCATGCGCATGCCGCCATACAGGTTGACCATCCGCTTTAAAGGCGCATCGGTCTGCAGCCCCACGATGACTTCGTTTTCTTTATCGATATAGCCGGGTTCAAAATTGCAGATACCCGAGATCCGGTGGGTTTCTACATCCAGTACCCCGCCGTTTTTCAGTTCCTGCATGAGCAGATCGCTGCATGTATCCCACACTTTGCGGGTTTTTTCCGTGGGCCCTTTCAGGAAACTATCATCCCCTTCATACAGTGTGTAGTTCTTCTGAATAAAGTTGCGCACGTCGATTTCTTCCTGCCAAATTCCGGGGCGGAATCCTGCCCAAGCCGTTTTATTTTCCATACCGAAAAAATCCTCCTTTAGCTTCGTGCCTTTTATACATCAAAATATCTTTTTTGCAGTTTTTCTACCTGTTTGCGATCCATGGCGGGCGTTCCCTCCAGCGGGTACGGAATCCCCATGGTGTGATATTTGTTTTCGCCCAGTTTGTGGTACGGCAGCAGCTCTACTTTAGTCACATTGGGTACCACATCGCGAATATAGGCCTGCAAGGCCTTCATATGTTCATCGCTGTCCGTTAAGCCCGGTACCACCACGTGGCGCACCCACACTGGGGTCTGGGTACGGCGCACCGCCTGCAAAAAGCGGGTTGTTTCGTCCCAACTCCGGCCGGTGAGAGCTTTGTACTTCTTTTCGGTGATCTCCTTGACGTCATACAAGATGAGATCCGTATACTGTAAAATCTCATCGTAATCCCCCAGGCCACACCCTGCCGTATCCAGGCAAGTGTGAATTCCTTCCTGCCGGCAAAGCTTCAGGCAGGCTAACAGAAACTCGGGCTGCATCAGCGGTTCGCCGCCGGAAAACGTCACGCCGCCGCCGCTGCGGGCAAAGTACGCCCGAAAGCGCTCGACTTTCTGCAAAAGCTCGCTTGGCGTCATAGGTGTGCCGCCCTGCCCGCTCCAGGTATCCGGATTATGGCAGAACTGGCATCGCAGTTGGCACCCCTGCAGGAAAACCACGACCCGAATTCCGGGGCCATCGACCAGGCCCATGCTTTCAATGGAATGCACAAACCCCTTTTTTTCTTCCATGCCAAACACTTCCTTTCCGATTCCCGGTCCGTCGAAAAAAGCCGACAGCCCGGGTGTTCTTCGCCCAGACGGTCGGCTTTTTCGGATCATATTCCATGTGGTTTCTCCACTTCCGTCAGTCATATGATCACCTTGGTCTCAGTATACTATACGGGGTTCCGATTTGTCAACGGTTAATGTCTACCAATTTTGTATGGATTTGATTTTTCCGCGTTTTGCCTAAGAAATTCCTCTTTTCCATGTCGTTTCTTACTTTTTTATAAAACAGAACCGCCTGTAAAAAAGCCCGCCGGGAAGTGGACCGAACCAGTAAAAACGGACAATAGACAAAACGCCCCCTGTGTAGGAA
>CAKNOA010000014.1 GCA_930990065.1 uncultured Clostridia bacterium
ATTCCCGCACAGGGGGCTCTTTTTGTGCTGTCTGCACAATCTGGGGCGGTTCAAAAAGCCGGGGGATACTTTCAGTGGGCGGTGGGTAAAGCGCCGTTGACCACATGCTGTGGATGACCGGAAAACCACCCGGCGATATTCCCGGCGGCCTTTTCGATTACACGCTGGCGGGCTTTGCGGGAGGCCCAGGCGATGTGCGGGGTCAATAGGCACCGGGGAGCTGTCAGCAAGGGATGATCGCTTTTAGGAGGTTCCTGCGTCAATACGTCGGCGGCCACTGCGCCCAAATGGCCGCTATATAGCGCATCGGCCACGGCCTGTTCATCCCAGACGCCGCCCCGCGCCACATTGATAAGCCGGGCGCCGGGTTTCATCAGAGCCAGCCGCTCGCGGTTAATAAAACCACGGGTTTCCTCGGTGAGGGGACAGTGCAGAGACAGAATATCGCTTTCCCGGAATAGGGTTTCTTCGTCCACCCATCGGCATCCTTGGGGGGCGGGCTTTTCGGTGCGGCTGTGTAATAGCACCTGCATACCGAAGGCAAGCCCCAAATTGGCGACCCTCCGGCCGATTTCCCCGTACCCCAAAATGCCCAATTTTAGCCCGTCCAGCTCCAAGAAGGGCAGTGTGGAATAGACGGCATCGCGGCTTTGCTCATACTGGCCTTGGCGGACCAGTTGGCTGTGGGCTCCTACATGGTTGGCCATTTCCAGAATGAGGGCGAAAGTGAATTGCGATACCGCTTCGGTACAGTATGCCGGCACATTGCATACCGGAATCCCCCGGGCCGCTGTAGCCGCCAGGTCGATTTGATTATAACCGGTGGCAAGGGTTGTGATCATTTTTAAATCCGGTAACTGGGAAAGCAGGGCTTCATCCACGCGAATGCGGTTGAGCACCAATACGTCCTGGCCCTTTAGGCGGGCCACCACTTGGTCGGAGGGCGTTTCGTCATAAATGGTGGTCTCCCCCAGTTGCATGAGGGGTTCCCAAGAGACATCCCCCGGGTTGGCTTCATGACCATCCAGTACCGCAATACGCATAAGTATCATCCTTCCAATATGTATTTTAAATAGAAATAATACAATAAGTACAAAAAGAAACAAGGCGGCCCTGTTCCATTTTGGTTTTCATAAAATATCGTTTTTATTGTAGCATAAAAGGGCCATTTCCTCCACGAGAAAATGTGCATGTTTCCTTGATTTTTGTACCGTCTTATGGCAAAATAAAAAATGCATGAACATAAGAAAGAATCATGTGTTTTATGAATCAATCAGAGAAGAGGATACGGAACAATGCGCAGAGTATGTATTTTGGCCGAAGATGTTTCGTCGGTCGATCCCTGCACCGTAGCGCTGCTGCGGGACCATGATTTTGAAGTAAAAGAAATTCCGCACAATCGCGCGCTGCTTCAGGAAGAGGTCTATGATTTCATTCGCGAAGCCGATGCGGTCATTGCCGGGTCGGAACGGTACGATGCCGCCCTGCTGGATAAACTGCCCAACCTGAAAGTGATTGCCCGCCGGGGTGTTGGGTTTGATAATGTGGATGTTACGGCAGCGGAACAGCGGGGCATTCGGGTGACGCGCACCGTCGGAGCGGTGGAAGAAGCTGTGGCCGAACTGACCATGGCGTTCGTGTTGGATTTTGCCCGGCTAGTTCCCCAGCAGGACATGGCCATGAAGCAGGGGCACTGGAAGCGCATGTTGGCGACCGGCCTTTCGGGGAAAACCATCGGCCTGGTAGGCTTTGGTGGTATTGGGCAGGAAGTCGCGCGGCGGGCCGGTGCCTTTGGCATGCGGGTGATTTACTATTCCCGCCGCCGCCGCATGACGGAAGAAAAAATGCTGGGGGCCGAATATGTCGAATTGCCCGAGCTGTTGCGGGAGAGCGACTTCGTTTCGCTGCACTGCCCGCTGACGGAGCAGACGTACCACATGATTGGGGAAAAAGAACTGCATAGTATGAAACCGACGGCTATTTTAATCAATACGGCGCGTGGGCCGGTGTGTGACGAAGAGGTGCTGGCTAGGGCCCTACAGCAGGGGATTATTCGCGGGGCTGCGGTGGATGTATTCCCCCGGGAACCGGAAACCGACAGTCCGCTGCTTTCATGCGAGAATGTTATTTTAACGCCCCACATCGCGACCTTTACCAGGGATGCTTTTGTGAAGATGAATAATATGGCGGCCCAGAGTATTATTGATTGGTTAGAGGCCGAAGGATAAACGGCGTGTACATCAGAGGGAAAAATGGGATTCCCGCTTTTTGCGCAGGCAAAGAGCGGGAATCCTTTTGCAAAATCAAAGAGAGGGGACAAAAACGTGCAGTATGAAACAAATCCGGGGCAGAAAAAAGTGTCCTACCTGATTGGGCGGTTTATGCCCTATTTTCATAAGTACCGGTGGATTTTGGTGCTGGATCTGATTTGTGCCGCCTTTACCACGGTGTGTGAACTGGTATTGCCCTTGCTTGTTCAAATTATCACCGATAAAGGGACCAATGATCCGGCGTCTTTGACCGTAAGTTTGGTGTTGCAGGTGGGTGGCTTTTACCTGTTTTTGCGTGTAATTGACGGGGTGGCCAACTATTTTATGGCCAATACGGGCCACGTAATGGGGGCGCGGATTGAGACCGATATGCGAAGGGATCTATTCGACCACTTGCAGCATCTCTCATTTTCCTATTTTGACGAAACGAAAATCGGGCAGATCATGGGGCGTATCACCAGCGACCTGTTTGATGTGACGGAATTTGCCCACCACTGCCCGGAAGAGTTCTTTATTGCCGGATTAAAGATTGTGGTGGCGTTTTGCATTTTGTGCCCGATGAACCTGTGGCTGACGCTGATCATTTTCGCAGTGCTGCCGGTGATGCTGGTGGTTTCGGTCTATTTCAACCGCAAAATGCGGGTACAGTTTAAAAATTCCCGGGTACAGGTGGGCGAAATCAACGCCCAGGTGGAAGACAGCCTTTTGGGGGTACGGGTGGTTCAGTCCTTTGCCAATGAAGCGATTGAAAACAAAAAATTTGAAGAAGGCAACAATAAATTCCTATCGATTAAAAAGCTTTCCTACCGGTATATGGCCGGATTCCAGACGTCGACCCGCCTTTTTGACGGGCTGATGTACGCCATTGGCGTGATTGCCGGTTCACTGTTTATCATTAACGGCACCCTGACGGCACCCCAACTGGTGACATATCTGTTGTACATTTCCACGTTATTAACCTCCATTCGCCGGATTGTGGAATTTATGGAACAGTTCCAGCGGGGCATGACGGGCATTGAACGGTTCATTGAAATCATGGATGCACCGGTAGAAATTCAGGATGCGCCCGACGCGAAAGCTCTCACCGATGTAAAAGGTGATATCCGTTTTGAGGATGTCAGTTTCCACTATGGTGACGACGGCAAAGAGGTTTTGCACCACATCGACCTGCATGTGCGCCCCGGGGAAAACGTGGCGCTGGTGGGGCCTTCGGGCGGCGGCAAAACCACCCTTTGCAACCTAATCCCCCGGTTTTACGACGTCACGGCCGGCCGGGTGTTGGTGGATGGACAAGATGTGCGTACCCTGCAAAAGCGATCTTTGCGGACGCAAATCGGTGTGGTACAGCAGGAAGTGTACCTATTTAGCGGCACCGTGTATGAGAATATTGTGTATGGCAAACCCGATGCCACCCGGCAGGAAGTGGAGATCGCGGCCCGCCAGGCCGGAGCGCATGAGTTTATTATGCAGCTGGAAAACGGGTATGACACGTATATAGGCGAGCGGGGACTGAAACTGTCCGGTGGGCAGAAACAGCGCTTGAGTATTGCCCGGGCGTTCCTGAAAAATCCGCCGATTTTGCTGCTGGATGAAGCCACGTCGGCCCTCGATAACGAAAGCGAGCGCCTGGTGCAGCATTCCCTGGAAAAACTGGCCAAAGGCCGTACCACGTTTACCATCGCCCACCGGTTGACCACCATTCGCAATGCCACCCTGATTCTGGTATTGACCAAAGACGGCATTGCCGAACGCGGTTCACACAAAGAACTGATGGCGAAGAAAGGCATTTATTACCACTTATATAAAGATTCGGCCGATTTAACCGAACCGGCCGAGGAAACCGCCGAATAACAAAAAAGAAAGGATGGCACCATGATGACACAGGTTATACTGGGCAGAACGGGATTGGTTGTAAACAAAAATGGGTTCGGCTGTCTGCCGATTCAGCGTATCAGCCGGGAAGAAGCGGCCGGGCTTCTTCGTTGTGCTTACGAAAACGGCATCAACTTTTTTGACACGGCCCGGTCGTATACCGACAGCGAGAAAAAAGTCGGGTACG
Organism: uncultured Clostridia bacterium; assembly: GCA_930990065.1. Lineage (GTDB taxonomy): Bacteria > Bacillota > Clostridia > Oscillospirales > Acutalibacteraceae > Heritagella > Heritagella caecorum. The sequence goes on from CAKNOA010000014.1 coordinate 4,330, forward strand.
CCCTGCACGACGTACGGGATAACATTGTGCTGGCCACCAAAACCCCCAGCAAAACGCCGGAAGGTTTTTGGAAAGATTTGGAAACCAGTTTATCCCTTTTGCAGACGGACCATATTGATATTTACCAGTTCCACAACCCCGATTTCTGTCCCAAGCCTGGGGACGGCACGGGGCTGTACGAATGTATGGTAGAAGCCAAAAAGCAGGGGAAAATCCGGTTTATTGGCATTACCAACCACCGGCTGCCCATTGCCCGGGAAGCCGTGGAAAGCGGGCTGTATGATACGCTGCAATTCCCGTTTAGTTATCTCGCCAGTGAAGAAGACAAAGCGCTGGTGCAGTTGTGCCGGGATAAGCAGGTGGGCTTTATCTGCATGAAGGGCCTGTCCGGGGGGCTGATCACCCGGTCGGATGCGGCGTATGCGTACCTCATGCAGTTTGATAACGCCCTGCCCATTTGGGGCATGCAGCGCCAGCGGGAACTGGATGAATTTTTGCGGTATCAGACAGAAAAACCGGTACTGAACGACGAAATGCGCGCGCTGATCGAAAAGGACCGCCGGGAGCTGGCCGGGGAATTCTGCCGCGGGTGTGGCTACTGCCTGCCCTGCGCCGCAGGAATCGACATTCCCACGGCCGCCCGCATGAGCTTGCTGTTGAGGCGGTCACCCAGTGCGGCTCATTTGACGCCCGAAGCCCAGGAAAAAATGATGCGCATCGAAAACTGTGTGCATTGCGGCCACTGCACCAGCCACTGCCCGTATGGGCTGGATACACCGGCGTTGCTTTTGCGCAATTTGGCCGACTACAAAACGTTTTTAACAAAGTAAACAGCCGGGAAAGGGCCTGCTGAGAAAGCGGCCCTTTTTGTTTCCGGCCAGAAAGGAACCCGATGAAAAAAACGAGCCCTTCTTCAAATGCTGTAAATCCGGACATCATACATCGCCTACAAGTGGGGGTGGAACCGCTGCTCGCCTGGTATGCGCAGGTAGGGCGGGAACTGCCCTGGCGGGTGGGGAAAGACCCGTACCGCATTTGGGTGTCGGAAATCATGCTGCAGCAAACGCGGATTGAAACGGTCAAGCCCTATTTTGCCCGGTTTTTAGCGGCGCTGCCCGACGTGCAGGCACTCGCCAATGCTTCGGAGGACGAATTGCTGAAATTGTGGCAGGGGCTGGGGTATTACAGCCGGGTGCGCAACATGCAGAAAGCCGCTCGGGTCATCATGGAACAGGGCGGCACATTTCCGCATACCGCTAGTGAGCTGCGAAAGCTGCCGGGGATCGGTGATTATACCGCCGGAGCTATTGCCTCCATCGCCTTTGGCGAAAAGGCACCGGCGGTGGATGGCAATGTGTTGCGGGTCGTGGCCCGGTACCTGAATGATCACGACGATGTGATGAAGCCGGCGGTGCGGCGCCGGGTATCGGAAGCACTCAGTCAGGTGTACCCCGACGGCCGGGAAGGTGATTTTACCCAGGCGCTGATGGAATTAGGGGAAGTGATCTGCCTGCCCGGGAGCGCTGTGCGGTGTGAAATCTGTCCCTTAAACGCGCTGTGCGAGGGAACCCGGCAGGGGACAGCAGCGGAGCTTCCCTGCCGTACTGCTAAAAAGCCACCCAAAAACCAGGAGCGCACGGTGCTGATTTTGCGGTGTGGGGACAAAGTCGCCCTGCGCCGCCGCCCGGATAAGGGCCTGCTGGCCGGGTTGTGGGAACTGCCGGGGTGGGATGGCTTTTTACCCGAGACGGAAGTACAAAAACAGGTGTCGGCCATGGGCCTGCAGGTGACAGCGCTGCAAAGCGCCGGAGAAGGCGTCCATGTGTTTTCCCATGTGCGCTGGCAGATGAAAGGCGTACTCTGTGAAGTAGAGAAAGAGGGCGGCGGCTTTTTGTGGACGGATCAAAAGGGCCTGAGGGAGCAGTGGGCCCTTCCCAGTGCGTTCCGGTGCTTCTTCCCGTTTCTGCCCGGGGGAAAAGGCTGAAAAAAGCCGGTTTTTCCCCGCCCAAAGCGGGGCGGGCGGTTGCATAATCCGGGAAAGAAGCTTATAATAAAACGTTGGCAGCCGGCAGTAAAAAGCAGCGGAAAACCGCCTGACCGGCCCAAAGGAAAGGGGAGTATTTCCATGAATCGCAAAGCCCAGCTCTTTTTTGAAAACCTGAAGGGGAAAACCGCAGCTTTCTGCGGGTACGGCCGCAGCAATAACCTGGCGATTATTCGCACCTTTTGTCAGTACGGAGCCAAAGTGACCGTACGGGATAAACGAAGCCGGGAACAATTGGGCGAAGAGGCCAATCAAATTGAGGCTTGCGGCGCGAAATTGATCCTGGGCGACGGGTACCTGTCGGATTTAACGGAAGACATGATTTTCCGCACGCCGGGCATGAAATTCTTCCTACCGGAACTGGATGCTGCGCGGGCGAGGGGCAGTGCGGTCCTGAGCGAAATGGAATTGTTCTTTGAACTGTGCCCCTGCAAAATTTATGCGGTCACCGGCAGCGACGGCAAAACGACCACTACGTCGATTTTGAGTGAACTGTTAAAAGCGGCGGGCAAACGGGTCCATTTGGGCGGTAATATCGGCCGGGCGCTGCTGCCGGATATTTTCGATATTCGGGAAGACGATGTTGTGGTGGTGGAACTTTCCAGTTTTCAGCTAATTTCCATGCGCAAAAGCGCCGACATAGCCGTGGTGACCAACGTATCCCCCAACCATTTGGATATGCACAAAGACATGCAGGAGTATGTCGACGCCAAGAAAAACGTCTTTTTGCACCAGAATGCCTTTGGTGTGACAGTGCTCAATGCCGATAATGAGATCACCCGTTCCTTTGCCCCGCTGGCCAGAGGGCAGGTGCGCTTTTTTAGCCGCAAGGAACCGAGTGAGTACGGGGCCTGGGCCGACGAAAAAGGTCAAATCCGGTTTGGCAACGGGCCGGTATTTTTGCGGGAAGAGGACATTCTGATTCCCGGCCTTCACAATGTAGAAAACTACCTGGCGGCTTTTTCGGCGGTGGAAGGTGAAGTGCCGCCGGAAACCTGCGCCCAAGTGGCCCGCACGTTTGCCGGGGTGGAACACCGGGCGGAACTGACCCGGGTGCTCGATGGGGTGCGGTATTATAACGATTCCATTGCCAGCAGCCCCACCCGCACGGAAAAGGGCATGCTGTCCCTGTTTAAACAGAAAATCATTCTGTTGGCCGGTGGGTACGATAAACATATCCCCTATGACCATTTGGGCGAAGTGATTCCGCGCACGGTCAAAACCCTGATTTTGATGGGCGATACCGGCCCGCGGATTGAAGAAGCCGTGCGCAAAGCGCCGGATTACCGGGAAGGGGAACCGGCTATTTACCATGTCAGTAGCATGGAACAGGCCGTCAAATTGGCGCATGACCTGGCAAAAAGCGGCGATATTGTTTCGCTGTCGCCGGCGTCGGCCAGCTTTGATATGTACCGTGATTTTGAAGAACGGGGCCGCCACTTTAAAGCGCTGGTGGCACAGCTGTAACAAACAGAAAAAGGGAACGGCGGCGCTGTTCCCTTCTTTTATCCGGAAAGGAGAACCTACATGGAAGCAATGAAAAACAATTTGTGGCGTCTGTGCCAGGCTCAGGGGCTGCCCGGGCGGGAAGAAGCGGCCGCCAATGAAATAAAACGGATCCTCAAAGAAATGGGGCTCATGCCGGAGAGTGACGCCATGGGCAACGTGTGGGCCACCTTTGGGCAGGGGGACGAACACCTGCTACTCGATGCGCACCTGGATCAGATCGGCCTATTGGTGACGGGCTTTGAAAAAGGCGGCTTTTTGCGGGTAGGAAAAAGCGGCGGGATCGACCGGCGGGTGCTGCTGGGCACGCCGGTGGTCATCCACGGAAGCAAAACGCTGCGGGGCATCGTGTGTTGTATGCCTCCGCACCTGACAAAGGGCGGCGAAGACGAAGTATCGGAACTGGAAGACATGGCGATCGATACGGGCCTTTCCGATGACGAACTGGAAAAAACGGTCCGGCTGGGGGATAGCGTAACCTTTTTGGCGCCCATTACCCAGCTAATGGGGAACCGTGTAACGGGGGCGGCGCTCGATGACCGCACCGGGTGCGCGGTCCTATTGCGGTGTGCCCAGCTGCTCAAAGGCCAGATTTTGCCTCGGAAAGTGACGGTACTATTTAGCTCCCGGGAAGAAGTGGGCAGCCAGGGGGCCCAGACGGCAGCTTTCCGCCTGCAGCCGGATGCCTGTATTGCCGTGGATGTGACGTTTGCGACCCAGCCCGGTGTGTCGGACAAAGAAGGCGGCAAACTGGGCGGCGGCCCCATGGTGGGGCTGTCGCCGGTGCTCAGCCGGCGTATGGCGCAAAAACTGTTTGACTTAGCAGAGCGCGAGCAAATTTCCGTGCAGACCGAAGTCATGGAAGGCCGCACCGGCACCACCGCCGACTCGATATTGACCACCCGGCAGGGCGTACCGTGCTGCTTACTTTCGATTCCCCAGCGCAGCATGCACACGCCGGCCGAAGTGTGTGATTTACAGGATATGGAACAGGCGGCCCAGCTGCTGGCGGCCTATGCGAAGGAGGCGTAAAGCGTATGGCATCGTATGAAAGACTGCAAACCTTGTGTGAAGCGGCCGGGGTATCCGGTCAGGAAGATGAAGTACGGGACAAGATCCTTGCGATGATCCGTCCGGTTTGCGATACCGTAACGGTTACGCCGCTGGGGGGGATTCTGGCCGAAAAACGCGGCCAAAACCGCCCCAAACACCGGCTGATGATCGATGCCCACATGGACGAAGTGGGGCTGATCATCACCCATATCGATGACGAAGGGTTCCTTTCGTTTGGGTGTGTGGGCGGCATTGACCGCCGGGTGTTGCCGGGCAAACGGGTATGGATTGGTTCCCACCGCGTGCCGGGCAGTGTGATTGTGCGGCCTATTCACCTGACGGGCCGGGAAGAAAGCGGCAAAGCGCCGTCCCCGGACGCGCTGGTGATCGACATGGGCGCGATGGATCGGAATGAGGCAATGACGGCCGTGCAGCTGGGCGATACGGCGATTTTTGATTCCTTCTTCGAAGCCGGGCAGGGCCATATTATGGGCCGCGCGCTGGATGACCGGGCCGGGTGTGCCGCCCTCATCCACCTGTTGGAGCAGGACTTGCCGTATGACATTACCGCCAGCTTTTCGGTGCAGGAAGAAGTGGGCCTGATTGGGGCGGCTACGGCGGCTTTTGCCGCTAAACCGGACTTTGCGCTGGTATTGGAAGCCACCACCGCGGCGGATATTCCCGGGGTGGCCCCGAACCGCCAGGTGTGTAGAGTGGGGCATGGACCGGTGCTGTCCTTCATGGACCGCAGCACCGTATATGATCCGGCCCTCTTGCGCTTTGCCGGGGAACTGGCCCAAAAGGAAGCAATCGAAATCCAGTATAAACAGGCGGTGGCCGGCGGCAACAATGCGGGCAGCATTCACCGCAGCCGCGCAGGGGTGCGCACATTGGCGCTGTCGCTGGCGTGCCGGTATCTGCACGCCCCCATGGCCCTGATTAGCGAACAGGATTATGCCGGGTATGAAAAACTGGCGCTGGCCCTTGCCGGGGCGCTGCCCGCTTTCGATTTGACATGATCCGGTTATTAGGGCAAAAGGACGAAGAAGGGCTCAAAGAGAAAACCCGGCACAACCCGTTTGGCTGCCGTCTATTGTCGGCCATTGAGGCATACGGATGGGACCGGCCCTTTTTGCGGGTTTGGAGCGATGATAGCGCCGTCTATGCCCTGCAGGACAGCAGCCTGACGATATGCGGCCGCCCGGCAGACGGGCAGGAAGCCGCCGCTTTTGCCCGCATGGTGGGGGCATCCACGGTGACCGGGCGTACGGAAGATCTGGCCGGATGGATGCCGTTTTCCCGCCAGGGCGGCGTCATTTTGTATCACCCGGCGGCCCCGTCTTCCGGCAACGCTTCAGATGAAAAGCCGCCGGTACAAAGTCTATACCGAGTATTGCAGGCGGCGGGGCTTTCGGTGCCGGATTTTGAAGCGTTTTATCTCGATCTAAACCACCGGCTGCGCCACAGGGCGGCGGATGCCGTTTTGTGGGAGGAGAAAGCCTGTGCCATTTTGGGGGCGCTCACGAGGGAAGAAGCCGTGCTGACAGCGGTGGCCGTGGTGCCCGGGGCCCGCTGCGAAGGGCTGGGCAGCTGGTGTATCACAGAACTTTTGGCCAGGCACCCGGGCGTTTCGTTTTGGGCGTTGCGCGGCAGCGGGGAAAACCGGGCGTTTTACCGGCAACTGGACTTTATCGAAGTGGGACGTTGGAAAACTGTGCCGGTGGGACCGGATGATTGATAGACAGAAGGAGCAAAGAAAGAATGAACCATCCTTTTTTTAAACTGGACAGCCGTCTGGTGAAGCTGGGGAAGCAGGCCGTGGAAGAGGCCCGCACGGCGTTTGCCGGTATTGAAGAGATGCAGGAATATAACCAGCAGAAAATGCTGGCGGCGTTTATCCATAACGGCGTGAGCGAAAGCCACTTTGTGGGCAGCACCGGGTACGGGTATGACGACCGCGGACGGGAAACGCTGGACGCGGTTTTTGCCATGGCCATGGGGGCCGAAGATGCCCTGGTGCGCCACAACTTTGTGTGCGGTACCCATGCACTGACGGTGGCGCTGTTTGGCGTACTGCGCCCCGGGGACGTGATGCTCAGTGTGACGGGAAAACCGTATGATACCCTACAGGCCGTTATCGGCCTGACGGGGGATAAAAACGGCTCGCTACTGGATTTTGGCATTCAGTATAAAGAAGTGGCTCTCACCCCCGAAGGGAAGCCGGATTTGCCCGCCATCCGCGAAGCCGTCAAACAAGGGGTCAAAATGGTGTACATCCAGCGTTCCCGTGGGTACAGCCTGCGCCCGTCGCTGCGGGTGGAAGAAATCGAAACCATTGCCCGCGCCGCCAAGGAAGTGGACCCGCACTGCATCGTGATGGTGGATAACTGCTATGGGGAATTTGTGCAGGAAGAGGAACCGGTGAGCCGCGGGGCCGACCTGATGGCCGGTTCCCTGATTAAAAACCCCGGCGGCGGCATTGCGCCCACGGGGGGCTACATCGCAGGGCGCCACGATTTGGTGCAAAGCTGCGCCTACCGGCTGACAACGCCGGGGCTGGGCAAAGAAGTGGGCTGCACCCTGCAGGCCAACCGGGAACTGTTCATGGGGGCCTTCCATGCGCCCCATGTTACCGGTGAAGCGCTGAAAACGGCAGTGTTTGCTTCGGCCCTTTTCAGCCTGCTGGGCTATGATGTGACGCCCCGTTTCGACGAGCCGCGGGCCGATATCATCCAGGCCGTGATGCTGCGGGACGAAAAATCCCTGGTGGCTTTCTGCCAGGGCATGCAGAAAGGCGCGCCGGTGGACTCCTTTGTGGTGCCGGAACCGTGGGATATGCCCGGGTATGACAGCCAGGTGATCATGGCGGCCGGTGCGTTTACCCTGGGGGCTTCCATCGAACTGTCGGCAGACGCGCCGCTGCGGGAACCGTATGCCGCCTGGATGCAGGGGGGGCTGAATTTCCACAGCGGCAAAGTCGGCGTGCTGCTGGGGGCCCAGTCCATGATCGACAGCGGGGTACTGGCCCTGTAAGGAAAAGCCGCGTTTTTCTTGAAAAATAGGCGGGCGCTTGGTATAATAAATAAGTTAGAATCGCGGCATCGATGCCGTGTCATCTGGAGGTTCAACATGGATAAGAAAACTTTCTACATCACCACCCCGATTTATTATCCGTCGGGAAATCCGCATATTGGCCATAGCTACTGCACCGTGGCCAGCGACGCAATCGCCCGCTATAAGAGAATGCAGGGGTATGATGTCATGTTCCTCACCGGCACCGATGAGCATGGGCAGAAGATCGAATTGAAAGCGGCCGAAAAAGGTGTGACGCCGAAAGAATATGTGGACGAAAAGGTCCAGGTGTTCAAAAACCTGTGGAAGCTCCTCAATATCAGCAACGACCGGTTTATCCGCACCACCGATGCGCCCCATATGAAGACGGTGCAGAAGATCTTCCGCGATCTGTATGAAAAGGGCGAAATTTATAAGGGCAAGTACGAAGGCTGGTACTGCACGCCGTGTGAATCCTTCTGGACGGAAACCCAGCTGAAAGACGGCAAGTGCCCCGACTGCGGGCGCCCGGTGTCGAAAGCGTCGGAAGAAGCGTACTTCTTCCGGCTGTCGAAGTATGGCGACCGGCTGCTGAAGCTGTATGAAGAACACCCGGAATTTATTCAGCCCGAAAGCCGCAAAAATGAAATGATCAACTTTATCCGCCAGGGGCTGGATGATTTGTGCGTATCCCGTACCAGCTTTACCTGGGGTGTGCCGGTGGACTTCGACCCGAAACACGTGGTATATGTGTGGATCGACGCGCTGCCGAACTATATCTCGGCCCTGGGGTATGGCAACGGCGACGATTCGGACTACAAAAAGTATTGGCCCGCGGATGTCCACTTTGTGGGCAAGGAAATTGTGCGGTTCCATACCATCATCTGGCCGGCCATCCTGATGGCACTAGGCCTGCCCCTGCCCCACCAGGTATACGGGCACGGCTGGCTGCTGTTTGGCGACGGTACCAAGATGAGCAAGAGCAAAGGGAACGTGGTCGACCCGTATGTGCTGTGCGAACGCTATGGCGTGGATGCCATCCGGTATTACCTGTTGCGGGAAATCCCATTCGGCAGCGATGGGCTGTTTACCAACGAAGCGCTGATCGGCCGCATCAACTCCGATCTGGCCAACGATCTGGGTAACCTGCTCAGCCGTACGACGGCCATGGTGCAGAAGTACTTTGACGGCGTGATCCCCAGTGAACGCGAAAGCGATCCTATGGACGACGAGCTCATTGCGATGGCCAAAGCCCTGCGGGACAACTGCGACCACCACATTGACAAATACCAGTTCAGCAACGCCCTGAGCGAAATTTGGAAGCTCATCGGCCGCTGCAACAAATATATCGACGAAACCATGCCGTGGGTGCTGGGCAAGGACGAAAGCAAAAAAGCCCGGCTGGCCTGCGTCATGTACAACCTGTGCGAGTGCCTGCGCATTGTATCGATTCTGCTTGCGCCCTTCCTGCCCGAAACCGCGCCGAAGATTCAGGAGCAGCTGGGCGTATCCGGTGACCAGGTGTCCTACGCATCCGCCGCTACGTTTGGCGTATTGCCGGCGGATGCCGTGATTCGCAAGGGCGAAACCCTGTTCCCCCGCATTGACGTGGACAAGGAGATCGAAGAGCTGACGAAGATTATTGGCAATACGGCTAAGAAAGAACCGGAAGCGGCCGATAAGAAAGAAGCGAAAAAGCCCGAAGGGCTGGCCCAGATCGGCATTGACGATTTTGCCAAGGTGGAACTGCGGGCCGCGAAAATTCTCAGCTGTGAACCCGTCAAGCGCGCGAAAAAGCTGTTAAAGCTCACGTTGGATGACGGCGAAGGCGAACGGGTGATTTGCAGCGGGATTGCGCCGTACTATAAACCCGACGAACTCGTCGGCAAAACCGTGGTGCTGGTAGCGAACCTCAAACCCGCCAAACTGTGCGGTGTGGAGAGCAACGGCATGCTGCTGGCGGCCGATGCCGGAGAAAATGATGTGCGCGTCATTTTCCTCGATGGCGTACCGGCCGGCAGCCGCATTCACTAAAAAGTAAAAAAACCGGCGGCCTTTTCAGCCGCCGGATTTTTGCCTATAAAGGAGAACGAACGTGCGTATTTTTGATTCTCATGCCCATTATGACGACGAAGCGTTTGACGCCGACCGCGCTTTCTTGCTGGAGCAGGACTTGCCCCAAAAGGGTGTGTGGCGGGTTATCAACTGTGGGGCGAATATCGACAGTTCCCGGCAGAGTGTGCAGCTGGCCCATACGTACGGGTATATCTATGCGGCGGTGGGGGTCCATCCGGAAGACGCCGCCCATTTACCGGACGATTGGGCCGAACAGATCCGTGGGTTGGCAAAAGACCCCAAAGTGGTGGCTATCGGTGAAATTGGCCTTGACTATCACTATGAAGACGCCTGCCCACGGCAGCAGCAGAAAGACGTGTTTATCCGGCAGCTGCAATTAGCACAGGAAATGGGTTTGCCGGTCATCATCCACGACCGGGAAGCCCACGGTGACACCATGGAACTCTTGCGCCGGTTCCGCCCCCGGGGTGTGATGCACTGTTTTTCCGGCAGTGCCCAAATGGCCAAAGAACTGGTCTCTTTGGGCATGTATGTCGGACTAGGGGGCGTTGTCACGTTTAAAAATGCCCGCCACAGCCGGGAAGTGGCCGCGATTGTGCCCGCCGACCGGCTGTTAACCGAAACGGATGCGCCGTATATGGCGCCGGTGCCCTACCGGGGCAAACGGAACGATTCGTCCCTGATTCCCTTCTCGGCCGCCGAAATCGGGGTGTGCCGGGGGATCAGCGAAGAGGAAGTGCTCAAAATGGGGTGCCGCAATGCCTGCACGCTGTTCGGCCTTTCGTATGAGGAGGAGTAAAAACCATGGATTCTTGTTTGATGGCCCGTGATGGGAAATTGCATATCCGGCTGACCGGGCGCCATCCGTTTCATGAGGACGCACCTGGGCAAGACCCCAGCCGGGAGGAAATCTGGCAGGCATTGCAGCAGCTGGATTTAAATGAATACCGGCAGATTGTCTTTGGTGGGGGAGGGGAACCCATGTACCGCCTGGAAGATATGATGTGGCTGTGTGGAAAAATCCGGGAAAAGAGCCCGGTAGACCTGCGGCTGGATACCACCGGATTGGGAGATTTGCTGCGCAGGGAAAAAACGGCGTTTCAGCTGGAACAATATTTTCAGGTGGTGGCCATTTACCTGCCGGTAGAAGAACAGGCTGTGACCGACGAGCAGCGCAAAGCCATCCGCCACTTTGCCGTGGCAGCGGGGCTGTTTGTGCCCAAAGTATACCTGGTGGTGCCAGAGTCCAGTACCAAAGAAAAGAAAAAAGCCTGCCAGGAATTATGCCTGCAAACAGGGGCCCGGTATCGCGAGGAAGATTGGGCCAGCTAAATCAGAATAAAAAAGACCGAAGCCGGGAAAATACGGCTTCGGTCTTTTCTTTTTTTAGAAGGGCTGATTCATATGGAGCATCTTTTGGGGGAACAGGCGAAGGAGCATGTCGCGGTTTTTCTTCACCGTCAATGTGGGCGACAAAAACAGCTGTTCCGGGGAAGCAACCCCCAATACCAAGCGGGTCAGATCCTGAATGGTACAGCAGAGATCCGGTTCTTCTTCGGTACGGGTCACAGATTTCATGTGCCCTTTTTCAAAATCCAGCCGGTAACAGCCGCTGTTCTCGGGCAGGAAATCATCCGTTACCTGAAGGATGGCGTGGCCCGGGTGGAACGGTGCCTTCATCAGCGACAGAGCCGTTTCAACGTTCACAATACGGCCCATACCGCCGCAGGAGCGCTCTTGCCGGACCCGGTAAGGTTCCGTTACCAGCCAGCGCAAATCAATGTCAGGCGGCAGACAGCCGCCTACTTCTTCGTACTGGGCCGACAGACGGCTCATGAACGAGAAAATGGCAAACAGCGCTTCTTTCCCGCTATAGGCCATGTCGCGAATTTCCGCCCGGCGTACGCCGTTTTCTTCTTTCGGTTCAAAACAGACATAGGCCTGCAAAACGCCCTGCTGGTCCCGGAACAAATACCGCAACTGGCGCTTCTGGTATGGATCCCCCATCAGAAAAGCCCACTGGTTTTCCCGCCGCAGCACCGCCAGGTTGTAGCGTTTCATGAACGTGTGGCTTAGCGCCTGCATGTCCGAAAAGCCTTCGTCTTTTTCCTGCATGGTGACGGATAACTCACAGGGCAAATGGGCAAAATCTTCGCATTTGGCCCACTGGCGTAAGGGTTGTTCGCACAGCTCATACCCGAATTTGCGGTAGTACCGGTGGGAAAACGGGTACAGGTATGAAAACACAAACCCGTTTTCCCGCATATCCCGCAGCATGGCATCAAACATTCCGCGCACGGCGCCTTTCCGGCGGTTTTCCGGCCGGGACGATACATTGCCGATGCCGCTGCAAAGCACTTCGTGGCCGTCAAACGTAATCGTATAGTGGTAGTTCATCAGCCCGGCTGTCAGCTGGCCGTCGGGCAGAAAAGCGCCCCAGCGTTCCACCCCATACTCTTCGCTGCTTTCCGGCAGTTGGCGCAGCCGCTCGGCTTCTTTTTCCATGTCAATGGGGACGACGAACGCAAGCATCGAGATTTTCTGTGCCTGCACTTTTTCGTCCAAGGTTTTCAGTTTTCGAATGTCCATCATTATGTGCCGCCTTTCCGAATCAAAGTTCGATTACCGTCATTATAGCATGGGCAAAAATGCAGCGTCAATTGAATGAAATACGATTCTATGCTACAATAGTGCCAAAAAGAACAGGAGGTTTTTGACATGCCAACCGGAAAAATCGTGGGGTTTGCTTTAATTGGCCTTTTTGGGCTGAGTTTACTTATTTACCCCAAATGGTTGTGGAAATGCTCCCCGGCCCGCAAGCTGGATGGCCCGGTACCGCTGTGGTGGAAGATTAGCACCCGGATTATGGGGGGGCTGTTCGTGCTGGCGGTGGCGCTGGTTTTTGCCTATAAATTATAACCAATCAGGGTTTGACAGCAAAGAGCGAATTCGTTATACTTATAACAAACAGGCGCAGGGCCGGTGTGGCTGTGGCGCGAATTTTTGGGACAGGAGGAACTTTTTATGGCAAACATTTTAATCAGCCCCAGCAAATATGTGCAGGGCGCAGGTGAAATGAAAAAATTGGGCGAGTACACCAGCGTGTACGGGAAAAAAGCCCTGGTTCTGATTAGTGAAGGCGGGTACCGCCGTATTGGCGCTGAGGTGGAAGAAAGCTTTGCCAAAGCGAACATCACCCCGGTGTTCGATTACTTCCACGGGGAATGCAGCAAAACCGAAATCAATCGCCTGCAGGGCGTGGTAAAGGAAAACGGTTGCGATGTAGTCATCGGCATTGGCGGCGGGAAAATTTTCGATACCGCCAAAGCGGTCGCCTATTATGTAGGTACGCCGGTTCTGATTTGCCCCACCATTGCGTCGACGGATGCCCCGTGCAGCGCGCTGTCGGTGATTTATACCGATGAAGGCGTATTCGAAGAATACCTGTTCCTGCCGGCCAACCCCAACATGGTGCTGATGGATACGGATATCATCGTAAAATCGCCGGTCCGCCTGACGGTATCCGGTATGGGTGATGCGCTGGCTACGTACTTTGAAGCACGGGCCTGCGAGAAGAGCGGCGCCACGACCTGCGCCGGTGGGCTGTGCACCATGGCGGCCATGAACCTGGCAAAATTGTGCTTTGATACCCTGATGGAAGAAGGCGTCAAAGCGAAAATCGCGTTGGATGCCGGTGCCTGCACCAAAGCGGTAGAAAAAGTGATCGAGGCCAATACCCTGCTCAGTGGGATCGGCTTTGAAAGCGGCGGCTTGGCCGGGGCCCATGCCATTCACAATGGGCTGACCGTGCTGGAAGAATGCCATGGCATGTATCACGGCGAAAAGGTGGCGTTTGGTACGCTGACGCAGCTGGTGCTGGAAAACGTACCGGCAGAAGAACTGGAAGACATCATCGGATTCTGCGTCGATGTAGGGCTGCCGGTAACGCTGGCGGAACTGGGTATTAAAGAAGTTACCGAAGAAAAGATTATGAAAGTGGCCGAAGCGGCCTGTGCGGAAAACGATACGCTGCATAATATGCCGTTCGAAGTGACGCCCAAGAGTGTGTACGACGCGATCTTGGCTGCCGATGCCTATGGCCGCGCCTATCAGGGCTAATTACCCTAAGGTTTTATCCTGTATGAAAAAGCACCGTCAAACATGACGGTGCTTTTTTCTGTGTTTGAAACTCAGAAATTATGATTCTTTCCCGGCCCCAATAAAATCGATACCGGCGCCACAGGGATGGATCACGAGCCCGGTGACCGTTTCACCCGTGAGATAATACCGGTCGGTATAATAAAGGGGATAGAAAACGTACGAGTTATTTAAGTACTGTTCGGCGTTTTTCATGGCCTGCAAACTTTCGTCCCCCATGGTGGCCGAAGCCTGTTGCAGCAGCGCATCGTATTCTTTGCTCTGCAGGCCGGCCGGGTTTTTGTCGCTGTCGGAAGCAAACAGGTATAGCAGGCTCAGCGGGTCCTGATCGTCGGGGGTCAAGCTGCAGACAGCCGCCTGATAGTCCATGCTGCTGACTTTTTGGGCCAGCTCATTTTCGGGCAGGACTTTCATATTAAAATAGTTCCCCAGCCGGCCGTTCCAGACCACCAGCATTTCGTTGAGCAGCAGCTTCATGTTGTCGGTGTCGGGCCCCAGTACCGTCAAAGACGGCATAGAGGTAAGATCCAGTTCTTTTAAAACCGAGGAAAGGGTAGCGAGCACCGTGTCGTCCTGCTGGACATAGAAATCTTCCCCGGCCAGTTCCCGATAATTTTCGCCGTTCCATGTCGCCGCGGGGGACAGGATATCGTCGGCTTGGCGGGAGTGGGCGGGTAAGTACTGCAACAGATTTTCCCGGTTCAGTGTTTTGATAAATAGGGCCCGGACGTCTTTGTGCTTTAGTACGTCGTCCTGAAGGTTCAGGCATAGCCCCCAGGTGGAATCATCGGAAAAAGTAATCAGTTTCCCGCTGGAATCCTCCGCTTTATCGAGCTGGTTGCCTGGCAGTTCAATCACATCCACAGCCCCGTTTTCAATAGCGGCCACCGGATCACTGACATCGGCTTCCGCATTCCCTACCAGCAGATACAAAACCGACGGCAATGGTTTCTTTTCCCCCACATAGGTGGAAGAACGGCTGAGCTTTAAATGGGTGCCCTTTTCCCAGGCATACCGGTTGGAAAAGGCAAACGGCCCATTCCCCAAGGTATATTCGGCCGAAAGGCCATACCGGCCATTGGTCTCTTCAAAAAAAGATTCATGGCAGGGCATAAAGACGGCCTGGGCCGTTTTGCGCACGAAGTCTTCGTCGGGCTCGTCCATTTCCACCACCAGGCGGGTGTCACTTTCGGCAGTGACGCCAAGTTCGGTCGCCGGCAATTCCCCGGCCGCAATTTTCCGCGCATTTTTCAGCGAATATAGCGACGTAGCAGCCGGAGAACCGGTCGATGGGTCAATCGCCCGCTGCCAGGCGAACACAAAGTCCTGGGCTGTCACCGGGTCGCCGTTGCTCCACGCTGCGTCTTCCCGCAGGGTAAACGTATACCGGGTATAATCGGCGTTGTGTTCCCACGAAAGGGCCACGCCGGGGTAGGGGTCATTGTTGCTGTCCAGCCGGCACAGGCCCTCAAACAGGGCTTCAATGACAATATCGGTGGATACATTGGAAGAAATCTGCGGGTCCAGGGACGTAGGTTCCTGATCCAGGTGGTACCGAAACGTGGCGTCGGCATTTTGGGGGGTATCGCTGTTTTGACAACCGGCCAGTACACCAATCAGACACAGGCACAGCAGCAAACAGACAAAACGTTTTACCACAAAAATCCTCCTTTCGCACATCCGGCTTGCAGCAAGAGCATGCCCGCCTGGGGGTCATTTTGCCCCAGAATCCCCGAAAAAGCCATGCCCACGGCCACCAAAATTGCAATGGCCAGGACAACAGCGACCAGACAGCCAGCACAACTGGCTTTTTGACCGGGTGCGGCTTTCTTTTCCTTTTTTTCAGAAGGCGGGGTAGCAGGCTCTTCCCGTTTGGCCCAATCCGGCGGAGGGGTTGTGTCCTTTTTCACTTGTTTTTCGTATGCTTTGCTGCGCGCTACCGATTGTTCCCACCGATAGTCACCATATAAAGGCTCATCACAGGAGGGCGGCTGCTTTTTTCCGGCCGGGGTTCCGCAAGTCGGGCAAATTTTCCCCCGATACCGTGTTCCACAATACTGACAAATCATAAAAACTCCTTTTTCGGTTGGGCAGCGGCAGCAAATTTCAAAAAACGGCGGCTATTCGCCGCCGTTTTTTAAGATGCTTTACTGCTTGGGTGATGTCTTTTTAGCCGGCGCTTTTTTGGTGGTGCGTTTTTTCGCCGTTGCCGTTTTGGCCGTTGTTTTGGCGGCTGCCTTTTTGCGCACGGGCTTTTTCTTTTCAGGTACCCGCGTCATGGTAAAGATATGCGCACCAAAGGCGGGAACATGCACAGTAAAGGAATAATCCATGCCGTTGTGGGGCGTATCCGTGCACACAATGGGATCGCGGTTTACAACGCCGCTGCCGCCATAAATGTCTTCGTCACTGGATAGGATTTCCTTAATATCTTTAACAGGGAAGGGCAGGGCAAACCGGTATTCCGGCCGGTCCATGCCATAGGTATTCATCACAAATCCGATCACTTCGTTGCCGTGCATGCGGATATAGGAATACGTACCATCGTCCAGGTTATCGGCTTCCGTCCAACGGAAACATTCGGAATTATATTCGCCGATGTACAAAGGTTTCGACGTCGTATAAATTTCATTCAGGCGCTGCATGTACCGGTGGAACGCATCGTGCTGCGGGTACGAAAGCAGCATCCAGTCGCATTCCTGGCGTTCGTCCCATTCGCGCAGCTGCCCCAGATCGTTGCCCATGAAGTTGAGTTTTTTGCCGGGGTGGGTGTACATGTAGGCATACAACAGCCGGGCCTGGGCAAATTTTTCTTCATATGTGCCGAAGATCTTATCCACAATGGTCTTTTTCCCGTGTACCACTTCGTCATGCGAGAACGGCAACAAGAACAGTTCCGAATAGAAATAATACATGGAAAATGTGAGCATATTGTGATGATCTTTCCGGTCATACGGGGCATAGGAAAAATATTTGAGCGTATCGTTCATCCAGCCCAAATCCCACTTGTAGTCAAAACCCAGCCCATCGTATTTGGCCGGTACAGTCACTTTCGGGTACGACGAACTGTCTTCGGCGATCATCATGACGCCGGGGTGACGTTCGTGGATGCCGGTATTCAGACCGCGAATAAAGGAAAGTCCTCCCATGTTCACACCGCGGTCGGAGTTGCCCATCCAGTGGATGGCATTGCTCACGGCATCCACCCGCAGACCGTCTACATGGAACAGATCCACCCAGAAGTTGGCGGCTGATTGCAAAAACGAGCGGACTTCCTCTTTTTCAAAGTCAAAGTTGCAGCTGCCCCACTGGCTGTAGGCGATATCGTTGGCGGTGTATTCGTACAGGTGGGTCCCGTCAAAGTTGGCCAGCGCAAAGTTATCGGGCACAAAATGAATGGGTACATAGTCCATGATGACGCCGATATTGTTGCGGTGCAATTCATCGATCAGTTCCATGAGCTGCTGCGGCGTACCGTAACGGGACGTCACACTGAAAAAGCCGCTGATCATATAGCCCCAGCTGCCGTCAAACGGGTATTCAGCCAAAGGCATGAATTCCACATGGGTGTAGTGGTTTTCTTTTAAGTACACGATCAGGTTATGGGCGATTTCCGTGTAGGTGTGCCACCCCTGATCCGGCCGGTCTTTGTCGGTGTGCGGCTTCATCTGCCAGGACCCCAGATGAATTTCATAAATGTTTAGGGGGTCGTCATGGCCCAGCCGGCGGCGGCTGATCCAGTTTTCATCCTGAAAACGGTAGTTGGAAAGGTCGCAGGTAATGGAAGCGTTTTCCGGGCGCAGCTGGCTGCGGAACGCATAGGGATCGCTGCGGAACGTGACCTGACCGTCCTGTTGGAAAATGCGGTACCGGTACATCATACCGGTCCAGGCCTCGGGGCAGAAATATTCATATACACCGGTGGGGGTGATGCGTTCCATTTCCGCCGTGTCCCCATTCCAATTGTTCATTTCGCCCATCAGCTGTACTTTCACAGCGTGCGGAGCCCACACACGAAACACCCATCCGGGGGTATCGTTGCGTGTTTCGGGGTGTGCACCAAAGTAGTTATAGGCGGTAAAGCAGGTACCATCAAAATAATCCGAAAGCAACTGTTTGTAACTCATTTTCTCTGTTTCCTCCCTGAGATGACATCGGACAATAGCTCCGAAGTATCCAATTCCTATTTTAGATTTTACCGCCGAACAGGGAAAATGTCCAGTAATTGTTTTGTAAAATTGTTATTTTATGCATAAAAATCACAGAAAAAAAGGACTCGGCTGCCAAATGACAGACGAGTCCTTTGTATATAATGGAAAAGAAGAAAAATCAGTCGGCGATGAGGCTGTGGCCGGTCATTTCTTTCGGCTGTTCCAGCCCCATGATGTGCAGCATCGTGGGAGCCAGGTCGGCCAGACGGCCGCCTTCTTTGAGCGTGCAGGGGTACCCAACCACGCACAGCGGAACCGGGTTGGTGGTGTGTGCCGTAAAGGGTGAACCATCTTCGTCAAACATGTGATCGGCGTTGCCGTGGTCGGCGGTGATCAGTGCGGCGCCGCCCTGAGCCAGAATCGCATCGACTACACGGCCTACGCAGGTGTCAACGGCTTCGACGGCTTTGACAGCCGCGTCAAACACGCCGGTGTGACCGACCATGTCGCAGTTAGCAAAGTTCAGGATGATCATGTCATATTTGCCGCTTTCCACAGCTTCGACCATTTTGTCCGTCACTTCGTACGCGCTCATTTCGGGCTGCAGATCGTACGTGGCCACTTTCGGGGAATGAACCAGAATGCGGTCTTCGCCTTCGTACTGGGTTTCCACGCCGCCGTTAAAGAAGAACGTCACATGGGCGTACTTTTCGGTTTCGGCAATGCGCAGCTGCTTCAGGCCCAGACGGCTGATATATTCGCCCAGGGTGTTGTCCAGGCTCTCTTTCTTGAAGGCCACTTCCACGTTGGGCATGGTGGCGTCATAGGGCGTCATGCACACGTAGGTCAGCGGGAAGAAACCATTTTTGCGTTCAAAACCGGTGAAGTCCGGGTCGACCAGGGTGCGGGTGATTTCACGGGCACGGTCCGGGCGGAAGTTAAAGAAGATCACGCTGTCGTTGGCCTTGATGGGCTGAGCACCATCAATGACGGTGGGAACCACAAATTCGTCGGTTACGTCGGCGTCGTAGCTATTCTGCATAGCGCACAGGCCGCAAGCTGCCTTTTCGCCTTCACCGTATACCATAGCGGCATACGCTTTTTCCACACGTTCCCAGCGGTTGTCGCGGTCCATGGCATAATACCGGCCCATCACCGTGGCAATACGGCCCACGCCGATTTCTTCCATTTTTTTCAGCAACTCGGCCACATAATCCTTCCCGGAGGTGGGGGGTACGTCGCGTCCGTCCATAAAGCAGTGGACAAACACGTTTTCAATGCCGAATTTTTTGGCCATTTCCAGCAGCCCGTACAGGTGGGTGTTGTGGCTGTGCACACCGCCGTCGCTGAGCAGGCCCATCAGGTGCAGCGCGGACCCGTTCTTCTTCACATTTTCCATGGCGTCCACAAACGCTTCGTTCTGGAAAAAGTCACCATCCTGAATGGATTTGGTGATGCGGGTAAGTTCCTGGTACACAATGCGGCCGGCGCCAATATTGGTGTGGCCGACTTCGCTGTTGCCCATCTGGCCATCGGGAAGGCCCACGTCCAGGCCGGAAGCACCGATCTGCGTCAGGGGGTTCTGGGCAAAAAGTTTATCCAGGTTGGGGGTTTTGGCGGCAGCAATGGCATTCCCTTCTTTGGGGGCAATGCCGAATCCGTCCATAATCAT
Organism: uncultured Clostridia bacterium; assembly: GCA_930990065.1. Lineage (GTDB taxonomy): Bacteria > Bacillota > Clostridia > Oscillospirales > Acutalibacteraceae > Heritagella > Heritagella caecorum. The sequence goes on from CAKNOA010000014.1 coordinate 24,041, forward strand.
TAGGACGAGAGGTTTTTTCATAAAAAGTCCTCCATTCTCAGGAAAAAGGGGGGACGGCTCAGCCGCCCCCCCTTTTTTGGGTGTCTGCTTGTGGGGGCGATCGTTTTTGATCAGCCCACCGTAGCGGCTTTTACGATTTCAGCGAAATCAGCGGGTTTCAGAGAAGCGCCGCCGATCAGGCCGCCGTCTACATCCGGCTGTGCCAGCAGTTCGGCCGCATTTTTCGCGTTCATGGAACCACCGTACTGAATGGTGATGCCTTCCGCCGCTTCGGCGTCATACAGGTCACCGATGGTGGCACGGATCAGAGCGCATACTTCGTTGGCCTGTTCCGCCGTAGCCGTTTTGCCGGTGCCGATGGCCCACACGGGTTCATACGCGATGATCACGCGCTTGAGTTCTTCTTTGGAAACACCCTGCAGGTCGATCTTCGTCTGCATCGCGACAACTTCCGCCGTTACGCCCTGTTCACGCTGTTCCAGGTATTCGCCTACGCACAGGATGACCGTCATGCCGGCATCCAAAGCGGCGCGTACGCGCTTCTGGACGGTTACATCCGTATCGCCGAAATACGTACGGCGTTCGCTGTGGCCAATGATAACGGTCTTCACGCCCATGGACGTCAGCATGGGAGCGGAGATTTCGCCGGTGAAAGCGCCGCTTTCAGCCCAGTGGCAGTTTTCGGCACCGATCTGTACGTTGCTGCCCGCAGTGGTTTCCAGAGCGGTCTGCAGATCCACATACGGCACACAGGCGATTACATCGCAGCCTGCGTCCTTCACCAGGGGCATAATGCCTTCCAGCAGTTCTTTCGCTTCTGCGGGGGTTTTGTTCATTTTCCAGTTGCCGGCGATAACGGCTTTTCTCTTTGCTTTATTCATGGTTGGTTCTCCATTTCTTTTGTGATAAGTGTGATAAGGTTTGTTAGGAAAAAGGGCGGGAGAGAAGACCTCTCCCGCCTTTTCGTGCCAAAAATTATTTTTCGCTGATGCACTCAATGCCGGGGAGCTGTTTGCCCTCGAGGAATTCCAGGGAAGCACCGCCGCCGGTGGAGATGTGCGTCATCTTGTCACCAAAGCCCAGCTGGTTCACAGCCGCAGCGGAGTCGCCGCCGCCGATGATGGTGATGGCATCTTCGTTGGCAGCCATCGCCTTGGCCACACCCAGGGTGCCGTTGGCCAGCTGCGGGTTTTCGGCTACGCCCATCGGGCCGTTCCATACGACGGTCTTGGCATTGGCAATTTCCTGGCTGAACAGTTCCACGGTCTTCGGGCCGATATCCAGACCCATTTCATCCGCGGGAATCTCGTCGGAGTTTACTACATTGACATCCAGTTTGGCGTCGATCGGATCGGGATACACTTTGGAGCAAACCGAGTCGATGGGCAGCAGCAGTTTCACGCCCTTTTCTTCGGCTTTCTTGAGCATATCGCGGCAGTAATCCACTTTGCTTTCATCCAGCAGGGACTTGCCGATCTGATGGCCCATGGCCTTCAGGAAGGTGAAGGACATGCCGCCGCCGATGATCAGCGTGTCGGCTTTATTCAGCAGGTTTTCAATCACGTTGAGCTTGTCCGCCACTTTGGCACCGCCCAGGATGCAAACGAACGGACGCTTGGGATCTTCCACAGCGTTGCCCAGGTACTTGAGTTCTTTGCCCATCAGGTACCCAACGGCGCTTTCTTTTACGAAAGCAGCCACGCCCACGGTGGAGCAGTGCGCACGGTGAGCCGTGCCGAAAGCATCGTTGACAAATACGTCGCACAGGGAAGCCAGTTCACGGGAGAATTCTTCGCCGTTCTTGGTTTCTTCTTTGCGGTAACGAGTGTTCTGCAGCAGCACCACATCGCCGTCGTTCATAGCCGCCACAGCTGCTTTGGCGTTTTCACCTACCACGCAGTCGTCAGCAGCGAATTTCACGGGCACACCCAGTTTTTCCGTGAGCTTTTCGGCTACGGGAGCCAGGCTCAGTTCGGGAACGGGTTCACCCTTCGGTTTGCCCATGTGAGAGCACAGGATGACTTTGCCGCCGTCAGCGATCAGCTTTTTGATGGTGGGCAGGGCGGCGTTGATGCGGTTTTCGTCCGTGATCACACCGGCCTTCATCGGCACGTTGAAATCGCAGCGGACCAGGACCCGTTTGCCCTTTACGTTGATGTCGTCCACAGTCTTTTTGTTCAGAAGACTCATGTTGCTTAACACTCCTTATCAGATATGGTTTGAAAAGAACCGGCTTTTTCACGAACCTCGCCGATCGTTAAACAGAACACAAAGTTCTCTTCGTTTATTTTATACCAAATGGCATAGGGTTGCAAGTGGTTCGGGCACGAAAGTTTGAAAACCGAAAGGGAAATCGCAGGGTCATAGGGCTTCTTCCGGCCAGGAACCCTCGTGGAGCTGCCCCTGGTTTTGCAGCGCAGGAAAATCCCACTGCCGCAATACTTCATAAACCCCTACCGCCACGCTGTTTGAAAGGTTTAGGCACCGGGCGCCCGGCAGCATGGGAATGCGTACACAGGAATCGGGATGTTGGCGCAAAAGGGATTCCGGCAGACCGGCGGTTTCTTTGCCGAAAAACAGGTAGCTGTTATCGGGATAGGTCACATCCGTGTGGCGATGAAGCCCTTTGGAGGTGAAAAAGAAAAAATTACCGCTGTTTTTTTCGAAAAATTCGTCAAGACTCTGGTAGTAGGTAATATCCAACATGTGCCAGTAATCAAGGCCGGCACGTTTGAGCTTGCGGTCGTCGATGGCAAAGCCCATCGGGCCTACTAAATGAAGGCGGGCACCGGTTACCGCGCAGGTGCGCGCGACGTTGCCGGTATTTTGGGGAATTTCGGGTTCCACCATGACAATGTTAAGTGTGGACAAAAGGAATCCTTCCTTTCTATTCGCAAATTGATAGGAAAAGAGTCCCCCGGCCAGCGAAAAAGCCGTCGGGGGAATTTTGTAAAAGGGGGGTAAGTCATGAAAAAAGCGGGCATGCTAAAGCCGGGCAAGCTCCTTTCCGGGGAGTTTCCCTTCGAGCTTTTAATCCTTTTGGGTAAAATAGGGAGGTGGACAAAGCGCATGCAAGGTGCAATGAAAGCGATGGCCGGGATCGGCCTGACCGTGGCGGCCGGAACAGCGGTGGCCGCCATGATCCGCCATATGGACCGCGGCAGCAAAAAGCGCATGAAACGCAATGCCTCGCGGGCCCTGCAGGCCATGGGCCAGTTGCTGGGAGACGCGGAAAAAGCTATGATCGGCTGACCGGTACGTCACAAAAACAGCCCCGCACGCCGCCGGGATCGATGACGTATACGCCGCACCCGGCATTTTTCCGGGAATACCCGGCCGCTTCACACCGCAGGGAAAGGGCTGGATGGGGGTAACGGTCGTAACAGTACCGTACCCGGTTGCAGCAGCTGGAACTGGCGGCGAAAAATGGACACATGGCCGTGTTGGTACAGTGGCGAATACAGTCAAAATCCAGGTATTCCATGGCAAATTTGCCGGCCGCTGGGTAATCCCCACCGGACAAAAGCAGGTGGGAAATGCCTAGGTCGCGCAAAACCGGCGAATACCCGGAAGCCGTGCCGTGATGCGGCGCCTGCACGATAAAATAATCACTGTAAAGGGTATCGCTTAAACGGGCCAGCGTATCGGGGGTGCAGTCCCCCGTCATCAGAATATCATCAAAACTGGCCTGCTTTGAGCGGCGGTTGTGGAAAACAAGGCTCATGGCGTTGGCGGCTTCACTGTAAGACGTGCGGGCAGAAGGCGCCGTGAGCAACGCAAGAATATCCGGTGCAGCGGGGGAACGGCGCATTTCTTTGGCAAAATCATCGAGCAGCGATAATAATTCATCCAGCCGCCGGATGTCCCGTTCACGCACATCCGGCGCCGCCCGGTGCTGGGGAGAAAGATCCCGGCAGCACCGGGTGTACATATGACAAAATTCGTCTTTAAAGGCCAGAAAATCCCGTTCCCGCCCGGTCAGATACGGATTCGCCAGGCACGCGTTCAGATCGCGGACGGTGCTGGCAAATAAATCGGGAAAATCGGCGTTGTCCCGCGGGGGCCACAATACGTCATAGGTAACACCGTCAAACGAAAAGGAATCCCCCTGCCCCAATACAAAGAGCCGGTCACTGCCGGTTTGATGGGATAAGCGCTGAAACGCATACAGGCAGCTGGTATTCACCTGGGCGCAGGTCGTTTGCATGGGCAGAAACACATGGGCAAATAACGCAAAATCGATCAGCGGCGACAGCCCTTCCCGGTCTTCCGGTATGGCCGGTAAAAAGATACGGTCAAAGTAATCGGGTGAATTTTTCACGATTTGGTAAAAGCCGTTCATATGATCCCGGTGATAATGGGTCAGCAAAAACTGCCGCTGCTGCATGGCGTGATACCGCACGGCAATTTCGGAAAAGCGCCGGGACATGTCCCGTTCTTCCCCGCGCAGCCGGTGGTTTACACTGCCGCAATCCACCATCAAAATCGTGCGGCTTTTTCCACACAGCACCGTACAGGTGCCATATTCCACATTCTGCATTTCCAGCCATTGCATGCGAAGGTCCCCTTTCGGCGAAAGATGGGGTCAGTCGTTTTCGTCCATTTCATCGTTAGATTCCCGGCCATCTTCCAGGCGGCGCAGGTGCAGCCCCGTGTCGTACCGGTCGTTATGCCATAATCCGGTAAAGACAACGCGGCCTTTTTTGTCGAAGGAAGTGCCTTCCCCTTCCCGCAAGCCGTTTTTCCATGACCCGGTATACAGCAAATTGCCTTCCCGGTCGAAGGCCGAACCTTCCCCGGTGGGCTCATTATCCTTCCACTTGCCGACAAACATGCGTCCGTCCGGCCCTTTCAGTACGGCCCCGGCGCCCTGTTTTTTGCCGTTTTCAATCATACCGGCATAGAGCAGATTCCCTTTTTTGTCGAACAGGGAGCTGACGCCTTCCGGCGCGTCTTTCTGCCAGGAACCGACGTGAATCCAGTGTTCTTTTTCCTGGAACGTCACACCAATGCCGTCGCGTTTGTTTTCCCGGAACGAACCTACATAGCAGGGTTCGCCGGACCGGTAATAATAGGCGCCCCAGCCGTCCCGTTGGCCGTTTTTATAGGTGCCTTCATACGCCGTATAACCGTTGCTCTGTTGGGTACGGCCGCGCCCGTGGCGCAGGCCCTCCAACATTTCACCGAAATACAGGTAGCTATCCCGGGCACTCACGGTAACCCGGCAGCGGGAAGGAGGCGTGGTTACCGCCGGAGAAGCTGACTCTTGCGGCGTAACGATTTCTTCCGGAGTGGCCGGTGTTTCGTTCGTTCCTTCCGCCATCCGGGGTTCCGGTACGGAATCCCCAGGTTCCGGTGCGGGATCGGAAGGTGTCTCTTCCTTTCCTTCCGATTCAGCGGATGCGGGCGGCAAAGTGCCGGCCGCTTTTTCTTCATCGATAGTTTTTTCTTCGCTGACAGGTTCCTTTTGTGAGGGGGCAGCCGGTTCGTCGTCAAAAAGGAACGACGTATCTTGATACGCTTTTTCGTTTGTTGGCATGGAAGCGTGGAAGGAGGCCGGCGCCGGGGATTCTCCCTGCCATTTGGGCATGGCCGGCACCGTTCCGCTGGTGATCTGGCGCAAGAGTTGCGCCCGTTTTTCGCTTTCCTCCCGGCTGGTATAACAAAAATCGCCCTGACTGGTGGAAGCGGTCACATCGGGTTCGCCGTATTGGGCGTTAATTCTGCTTTGCACCAGTGTGCCAGGGGCAAAGGGGGCCGGGTACAGCGTCTTCTTCTGAAACGAGCCGCTGCCGGTGCGGGTGAGCATCAAAAGGGTGCCGGGTTCCGGGCCGGGCTGCAAGATCACCTGGGGCTCCGCTTGGCCCGGGATGACGTACGCGCTGCGCAGCCATTGCTGATCCGGCCCATAGACAATGCGGCCCATGAGCGCGCCTTGCTCGTTGCGAATCAGCAGGGCATGGCCTTTTTCAAAACGAAAGGCTTCTTCCCGCAGTTGATGGCCCACGCGGCGCTGCCATTTGAAGTTGTGGCGGCTGAGAAAGCCCTGGGTGTGACAGGGAAAGCCGTTATAAGCGCTGTGACTGGAGACACGCCCGCGCTTTCCGGATTCATAATAGGCGCGGCGCAAATCGTACAGGGCACCGTGCAGCATTTCGGCCGGGTCCCGTGGGGCCAGCCGAACGGTATAATAAAAGGGAATGGCAGTTTGCTCAGGCATCCCGAAAAGCTCCTCTCTGTGGCCCTTGGCCGGTACATCGTGTGAGGGGACGTCTCAAACGGCCCCTTCTGCATTTCTTTTATTATACCATAGAAAGGATCGGATGCAAAAGATTTGTAAGAATTGCCAGAAAAATGCGGGAAGAGTTGCCCGTGCAAAACTCCCTGTGGTATACTGATACGGTTCGGATTGACAAACTTATAATAAGCCGGAAAGGTAGGAAGAATATGACGTGGGAAAAACTGGGACAGAACCTGCTGGACTGGGTCTTCAGTATGGGCCCGCGGCTAATTGCCGCCATCTTGATTATATTGATTGGCTGGTGGTGCGCGAAATTTGTACGACGGCTTTTAAAACGCGCCATGGAAAACCCCAAGACAGAAAACGGTGTACTGACGTTTGTGGGATCGATTTCCAATATTTTGATTAAAGCGTTTGCCGTGATCATCGCCATGTCACAGCTCGGCTTTGACATGACCACCATCATCACGGCACTGGGCGCCTGTGGGGTAGCGGTAGCTTTGGCGCTGCAAAACAGCCTGAGCAACGTGGCCAGCGGGGTACAGATTCTGATTAACCATCCGTTCCGGGTGGGGGATTACGTGTCGCTGGGCGGGTTCGAAGGAACGGTGCAGCGCATTGAAATTATGACAACGGCGCTGTTCACCGGGGATAATAAGGAAGTCGTGATCCCCAATTCCCAGGTGACATCCAGTGTGATCACAAACTATTCGGCCCAGACACTCCGGCGGATTGACCTTTCCTATGGGGTATCGTACCAGGCCGACCTGCAAAAAGCCAAAGAGGTGGTGCGGCAGGTGATTGAACAGCAGGACATGGTGGTGCAGGAACCGGAACCGCTGGTCGCTGTGGGAGCGCACCGGGACAGTTCGGTGGAGATCGTAGCGCGTATTTGGTGCGAAAAGGGAAATTACTGGCCGCTTTATTATGCCATGCAGGAACAGGTGAAGTTGGCGTTTGACCGGGAAAAGATCGAAATTCCTTTCCCCCAGATGGATGTGCACCTGCACGCCGGGGAGGAAAAAGGATGAAAGCCTGTTTTGTGAAAATCACCCGGGGCCTTTCCCCTAATCCCGACGCCGCTGTGTTGCGGCGGGATGTGTTTATGCAGGAACAGGGGTTCCAAAACGAATTTGACGAGGCCGACGAAACGGCCCTGCACCTGACTGTGTATGTAGGAAATGAGCCGGTAGCTACCGCCCGGTTGTTGTGGCCCGCGTGTGCCGGCAAAGCGTGGCACATTGGCCGCGTGGCCGTGCGCCGGCCCTTCCGGTCCCAAGGCTGGGGGGCACTGGCGGTGCGAAAACTGGAACAGCAGGTGAAAGTACGCGGGGGAGGCACTATCGAGCTGCTTGCTCAGCTGCCGGCCATTCCCTTTTATGAAAAACTGGGGTATACCGCTTTCGGCGGACAGGAAGACGACGAAGGATGCCCCCATCGGCGTATGAAAAAAGAGATCCCGCCGTTTTTTGAGAAAGGATGAAAAAAGTCAATGGTTTTCAGTAGTATCTTCTTTCTGTTTGTCTACTTGCCGGTGGTACTGGGCCTGTATTATGTGGTACCGCGGCGGTTTAAAAACCTGCTGCTATTTGTATGCAGCCTGATTTTTTACGCCTGGGGCGAACCGGTGTATATCCTCGTCATGCTGTTCACGGCCTTTATCGACTATTTCAACGGTGCCATGGTCGACCGTTACCGGGACCGGCCGGCGATTGCCAAAGCGTTTGTCTATGAAAGCGTGATTGTGAATTTGTCGCTTTTGGGCTTTTTTAAGTACAGCGGGCTGCTGGTTAGCACGTTTAACAGCGCCACGGGGCTTTCGGTGCCGGTGCCGGAAGTAACATTGCCCATTGGGATCTCCTTTTATACCTTCCAGTCCATGTCGTATACCATCGATATCTACCGCAACCGGGCGCCGCGGCAGCACCATATTGTGGACTATGGTACGTATGTGTCCTTCTTCCCGTATCTGGTGGCAGGGCCCATTGTGCGGTATGAAGTGCTGGCCCTGCAGGTGATGAACCGGCAGGAAACGCTGGAGAAATTTACCCAGGGTGCACAGCGGTTCCTGGTGGGGCTGTTTAAAAAAGTGATTTTGGCGAACAACGTAGCGGCCCTGGCTGATAAAGTGCAATTTTTCGGCGACCCGTCGACCTTGTCAGCGTGGCTGGGTATTTTGGCCTTTACGTTCCAGATCTATTTCGACTTTTCCGGGTATTCCGACATGGCCATCGGCCTTGGCAAGATGTTTGGGTTTACCTTGCCGGAAAACTTCAATTTGCCGTATATCTCCCACAGCGTGCGGGAATTCTGGACCCGCTGGCATATGACGCTGGGCGGCTGGTTTAAAGAATACGTGTACTTCCCCCTGGGGGGCAGCCGCCGCGGCACGCTGATTACCGTGCGGAATATGGCCATCGTGTGGACACTGACCGGTATTTGGCACGGTGCCAGCTGGAACTATGCCATGTGGGGCGCCTATTTTGGGGTGCTGATTATCTGTGAAAAGCTGTTCCTTGGCAAGTGGCTGGAAAAGTGGCCCCGGTTCCTGTCGTGGCTCTATAGTTTCCTGGCGGTTGTGATCGGATGGGTCTTCTTCTCCTATACCGATATAGCCAAGGCCTTTTCCGTGCTGGGCGCCATGTTCGGGGTCGGCGCGCCGCTGTATGACGATATGGGGCTTTATAACCTGTTGACGTTTTTGCCCATGCTGTTGCTGGCGGCGTTCTGCAGTACCCCCTACGCCGGGCGGATTACGGAAAAAATGCGCCAGGGCCCGCTGGTGGCCAAGGTGGTGTGGTCTTTGGGGGTAGCGGCCCTGTTTGTGGCATGCACAGCCATGCTGGTCGATAACTCCTACAACCCGTTTTTGTATTTCCAGTTCTGAGAAAGGAGTGCCTGAATCATGGAAGAGAAGAAAAAAGTGCCGCTCATTAAACGGTGGAAAAACCTTTTGCGCCGTTGCGGGGGCGAGCGTGTTTTTGTCGCGCTGTTTCTGGTGTTGGCCATGGCGGCCGGCTTTTTGGGCACCATTTTGCTACCCAAGCAGTCTTTTTCGGAAAATGAAAACCGTATGTTGGAAACGCTGGATCCAGTGGACGGGGAAGCCATTATCAGCGGCAGCATGATGGACAATGTGGAAAGCTATATGTGCGACCACTTCCCCCTGCGCAGCTTTTTCATCACCCTGAATACAGAATTAAACCTTGCCATGGGCAAAAAGGACAGCGGTGGCAATTACAGCAACCGTCCGGCCGAAGGCGGCGTGTATTTTGGCCAGAACGGCCATTTGTACGAAGTGCTGTTGGATGACCAAACCGGCGTGTTTGCGAAAAACTGCCAGGCACTGGCCGATTTTGGCGAAAAGGCGGGGGTGCCGCTGACCATTGTCCCGGTACCCAGCGGGGCCCAGGAACAAAAAGAATACCTGCCGGCGTTTGCGGTGGAACACGACCAGCACGAGGAATTAGAGGCCTTGCAGCAGGCAACGGAGGGGAAAACCGATACCCAGGTTATCGATCTGTTCGATACTCTCGATTTGAAAAACGGCGACTTTTACTACAAAACCGACCATCACTGGAACCTGATGGGAGCCTTTACCACGTACCAGGCGCTGGGGGATGTGCTGGGATATACGCCCCTTTCGAAAGACAGCATCCAGTGGGAAAAAGTGGACCAGCCGTTCTATGGAACGCTGTATTCCAAAGCGATCACCTTTAACCAGCAGCCCGATGACTTCTATTTGCCCCATTTTGAAGGGGAAGAGGCGATCACCCAAACCCTGATCACCGGGGAAGTAAAAGACAGCCTGTATTGGGACGAATACCTGACGCAAAAGGATAAGTATTCCACCTTCCTTGGCGGGAACCACGCCTGTGATGTGATTCGCAACAGTTCGATTCATGACGGCAGCCGGTTGCTCATTGTCAAAGACAGTTATGCCGACTGTCTGGTTCCGTTCCTGGCGCAGCACTATGAAGAAATTTATGTGGTGGACCTGCGGGCCTATAATGGGGACTTGTACCAGCTGATTGACGAAAAAGGGATTACACAGCTCATGGCTCTTTACAGCATTAAACAGCTGTGCGATACGGATATTTCCGCCAAACTGTATAAGGCAGATACCTGAAGATTTTGCTAAAAAAAAGAGAAGGCCCTATCAAAATCCTTCTCTTTTTTAGCATGGGAAAGGCCCCAAGAAGGGAAGCGGACGAAGAGAAAGGAAAAATTTTGTAACATCGTACAAAATTGACATTCTTTACCCCGGATGCTATCATAGAACTATAGAGAAACTGCCAAAATGGCAGGGGATCCCTATGCTCCCAACGGGTTGGGAAAGGAGGGCGATTTTATGAAACTATATCGTGGCATGGCGGTATCAGAAGGATATGCCATTGGCCCCGTGCGGTATTTGTCGAGCCAAAAAGAGAATGTCCCACTGAAAAAAACGGAAAATCGCCCCAAAGAGTGGGCCCGCTTTTTACAGGCGCGCATGAAAGCCTGTTCCCATATGATGGAACTGTACCAGCAGGCGCTATCCCGGGTGGGGGAACATTATGCCGGCATATTTAAAATTCAGCTGGCCCTGTTGCAGGATGAAGATCTACTCACGAGGATACGCCGGTGTATTTTGGAAGCCGGTTATACGGCTGAATCGGCTATCGAAAAAACGGCGGATGAGTACCGGCATGTGTTCGAGGAAATGGACGACGAATACCTGCGGGCCCGGGAAGCGGATGTCCAGGATGTCAAGCAGCAGGTTTTAATGCAATTGGCGTCGTCCAGTACGCTGGAAAGCCGGCGGGAAACCAGCCCCGTATGGGAAGAACCGTGTATTCTGGCGGCCGACGATATTCTGCCCAGCGAAACGTTACATATTGATGCCAGCCGGGTGCGGGGGATGATTCTGCGCCAGGGCTCCCAAATTTCCCATGCGGCCATTCTGGCCCGTTCCCTAGGTATTCCCGCAGTGGCCGGAGTGGCTGATTTGCCCCATGATGAAGATTTGTTTGTCATTGTAGATGGCTTTTCCGGGGACATTCTGGTCGATCCCCCAAAGGAGAAAGTAGCGATTTACGCCGATTTGCAACGTCAGTACGAAGCGGAGCGGCAGGCGCTGAAACAATACAGCGACGTAAAAACCGTGACCCTTGACGGGACAAGGATCGAACTCATGGCCAATATCGGCCACCCCAATGACCTGACCGGTGTACTGGATTATGGGGCAGACGGCATTGGTCTGTTCCGCAGTGAATACCTGTTTATGTACTGCGACCAGATGCCGTCGGAGGAACAACAAACGGCCGCCTATGGCACGGTTCTGCAGGAGATGCAAGGCAAGCGGGTGATTATTCGGCTGCTGGATATTGGGGCCGATAAACAGGTGCCCTATGTCAAAATGGACCGGGAAGAAAATCCGGTGATGGGCCGGCGGGGTATCCGTTTTTGTTTGGAACACCGCGATATTCTGATGACCCAATTGCGGGCCCTTTTGCGGGCGGCCCGGTTGGGAAAATTGGGAATTTTAATTCCCATGGTGGTTTCCGCGGAAGAAATCCATACCGTGCGCCGGTTGCTCACGGAAGCGGCCCAGGCACTTCAGAATGAAGGGATCCCCTATTCCGGCGAGTATGAACTGGGCATTATGATCGAAACACCGGCCTCCGTTATGCTGAGCCCGGAGCTGGCAAAGGAAGTGGACTTTTTCAGCATTGGCACCAACGACTTAACCCAATTTGTCATGGCGGCTGACCGGGGCAACCCAAAAGTAGGGGCGCTGTGCCAGGCGGGCAACGAGGCGGTGCGCCGTATGGTGAAAATTACGGTGGAAAGTGCCCAAAAAGCCGGTATTTGGGTGGATGTTTGCGGGGAAGCGGCAGCCGACCCGGAATTGACGGAATTTTTATTGTCGATCGGTGTGCACAGTTTGAGTGTGGCGCCGCCTTCCCTTTTGGTCATCCGGCAAACGATCCGGCAGATTGACTTAACCAGGCTACAGGAAATCAGGGAATAAAGGAAGCTCCGCCTTTTAGGAGGCGGAGCTTTTTTCTACCAATCGGCTGCCCGGGTAGTACCAAGCCAGAATTTCGCGGTAACTCAGCCCGCAGCGGGCCAGGGCACAGGCCCCTTCTTGGCTCATACCGACGTTGTGGCCCCAGCCCCGTACGGTGAAGGTGGCGCCACCGTCTTCCGACAACTTCCAGGTGAAATGGGCAGACCGTAGAGACAGTGCCATGCGCAGTTCACTGCCGGTACACGATACCCCGCCCACGTCGGCCTGCAAAATGGTGCCGGCGGCGGAACGGGAGGTGATGGTGACATCGGATAAAGGAGAACTGGTGGAAAGTTTGGCTTTTGGGAACGCTTGATGCAGGGCCTTATACAGCTCGGTAGCCGAGTAAGTAACCGTGGTCATATAGCCGGGGGCATATGCATCGCCGGGGCTGGCCACCGCTTGCAGGCACGCTTCTTCCCCGCCCCAAATATCGGCGGCGTTATCGGTTTGCCCCGAAGAAATAGCAAAAAAGCAGGCGCACACTTTTTCACCCGATGGGGTCACTAATTCCTGACCATAGACGGCGTCGACAATGGCGGAGGCTTTTTCTTCGTATGTATCAAAAGAGTCACCCCACCGAGCGCGGCGCTGGGCTTGGGTGGTATAGGTGAGGAATTCTTCCGTATTGCAGGAAAAATCCGCTTCCTCTCCGCCGGATATACGGCGTTGTTCCCGCAGCCGTCCGTAATACGTATAACAGGCGACTACCTGGGCTTTTAATGCTTCTTCTTCACAGGAAAGCGACATTTCACAAATGAGGCCCCCCGTTAAGAATTCCCGGTCCGGTACGGTTAGGATAGTACCGGTTGCCTGGTCCAAAATGCGAAAAGAATCTTCCTCTCCGGAAGCGATGTGAGAGGTTCCCCCCGGCAAGGAAGAGAAAGACTGTTTGCTCCCCCAAAACAAGAGGCCGAACGTAAAGAAAACCCCTAGTACGATCAGCCCGAAAAATACGGCCGGGTACCGGGAATGGCGCAGGGAAAAGGCCATGATAGATGGTTCCTCCTTTATGAGAAGTTATACAATTTTTGCTGGTTTGTTATGCATGACGTTCCGAATTGATGGGGGATTTCGTTTTCTTTTTTCACAAAAATGAAAGAATCTGCCTTTTAAAATGCAAAAAAAACGGAAAGAAAAAGGGCGAAGCATTGACACTATCAGATCGGGAGAGTACAATGAAATTCCCGGCGAAATCGGGGAGAGGAGCCGGGTAGCGCTTTAGGCGGCAGGCTGATTGTATTTTTATGAATATAGAAAGGGGAAAAGCGCCATGATTCGCGATTATAAAGACAACCCCATCATGCAGAGTTTATGCCGGGAATACCGGGCCAATAACCAAATTGAACCCGAAATGTACAAACGGTACCGGGTAAAAAGAGGTCTGCGTAATGCCGATGGCACCGGTGTTATGGCCGGATTAACGCGTATTTGTAATGTACATGGCTATCTGATTGACGACGGGGAAAAAATCCCCGATGAAGGCCGGCTGACTTACCGGGGGTATGATATCAACGATATTGTCAACGGGTGCATTAGGGAAAACCGGTTTGGTTTTGAAGAGGTGGTGTGGCTGCTTCTGTTTGGCCGCCTGCCCACCCGGGACCAGCTCGACAGTTTTGGCCGGCTGCTATACGAAAACCGGGAACTGCCGGAATATTTTGTCGAAGACATGATTATGAAAGCGCCTTCGCGTAATATCATGAATAAACTGGGGCGCGCTGTATTGGCGCTGTATTCCTACGACGATAATCCCGACGACCCGTCGCTGGAAAATAATATGCGCCAATCCATTCAGCTGGTGGCCCAGCTGCCTACGATTATGACGTACGCTTACCAGACCAAGCGCCGCCATTTTGACCGGCAGAGCATGTTCCTGCATCCTATGGACCCCAATCACCATACAGCGGAATCCATCCTCAACGCGCTGCGGCCGGACCGCAAATTTACCGATGAGGAAGCGAAGCTGCTGGATTTGTGCATGATGATTCACGCCGAGCACGGCGGCGGCAATAACTCCACCTTTGCGGTGCGGGTACTCAGTTCGTCGGGGACGGACATCTATTCCGCGATCGCCGGTGCGATCGGATCGCTGAAGGGGCCTCGTCACGGCGGCGCGAACCACCGGGTCATGATGATGATGGATGACCTGATGGCCCATGTGCAAAATTGGGAAAGCGACGATGAAGTGGCGTCGTACCTGGAAAAGGTTGTGCGCCGGGAAGCTGGCGACCACAGCGGGCTGATTTATGGGATCGGGCACGCGGTGTATACCCTCAGCGATCCCCGTGCCACGATTTTGAAACAAAAAGCGTATGCCCTGGCCCAGGGAACCGAGATGGAACCTAAATTCCGCTTGTTCCAGCGGGTGGAAAAATTGGCACCGGAAGTGTTTTACCGCACCAAGGGGGATGCCAAAATTGTATCGGCCAACGTGGATTTCTATTCCGGGCTGGTGTATCAGATGCTGGGCATTCCTTCGGACCTGTTCACGCCGATGTTCGCTGTTTCCCGCATTGCCGGCTGGTGTGCGCACCGCATGGAAGAAATGCTCACCGGCGGCCGGATCATGCGGCCGGCTTACCGTTCGGTAGTGGCACCGGCGGAATACGTGCCGATTGATGAACGCGATGCAGATTGATAAGGAGGCACTCCTATGAAACGTAGAGTCATATGGGCGGTGCTGATTGCCGTACTGGGTCTGTTGATGGCCTTTGGCCAAAAAATTGTGCCGTACAGTTTGTTGGTGACCACGGGGATCACCGTGGTTTTGATGATCGTGGCCCGGTGGCTGTCTGGCGGCCATTTTCCCGGCGAAACCGGATTCCCCCGGGGAGGACGCTACCCGGCCGTGGGGCTGACAGGCCTGTTGATGGCGGCGGCCCTGTTTGGGTGTGCCTTTGGGCAATGGGAGATGATCCAGCAGGGGACAGTCAGCCAGATGATTCCCGCGTATGCGGCGGCCATTCTGGCCGTAGCGGCAGGCGTGTGCTGTGCCGTTTTGTATGGGCCGCAGCTGGTCAACGAAGGGGTTTCCTGTTCCCAGCCGCTTTTATACTTAGCAAACCCGCTGTTTTTGTGCGTGCTGCTTTTACAGGTGTTTGTTGAATTTTCCGCTACGGCGGGCCACACCTGCAATTTTGTGGATTTGGTGCCGTCGTGCCTGATGCTGCTGTTTTTCTTTTATCATGGGCGCAGCTATACCTTCGAAAGCGGTATCTATTTGCGCCGGGCTCGCATGTGGGCCGTGGGGGCAGCTACCGTGGGACTGACCGCTTCGGTGATGGCGCTACTTTCGGATTTTGGTTCCGGGGACCGGGTCTCGTCTTTGCCGGTGATGTTCCATTTTCTCACTTTGGCGCAGGCGCTGTTTGCGCTTTCGTGGCTCGCAGAAGTGAAGCAAGACGAAACCGACGGGCAAGAAGCAGGGCCGGACGGCGAACCGCTAGAAAGCGAACAGACTCCTGTAGCTGAAGCCGTTGAGCAGCCGGAGAAACCGGAAACTTCTTCGATGGAAGAAGATCTGTCCCGGGTGCTGGAAGATTACGAACGGAAAAAACGGGGATAACCGAAAAAAACCGGGCCTTGTGCCCGGTTTTTTTGAAAGAGAGCCAAGCAAATCATATAAATTTTGTTTCCGGGTCTTGTATTCTGCTGTAAAATGCTATAAAATAAAGGCACAGTATTTTTTACCCATGACCTACAAAACATTTTAGGAGGTTCAATTTTTATGGCAGTAAAAGTTGCAATCAATGGTTTTGGCCGTATCGGCCGTCTGGCTTTCCGTCAGATGTTCGGTGCTGAAGGTTACGAGATCGTTGCTATCAACGACCTGACCAGCCCGGCTATGCTGGCTCACCTGCTCAAGTACGACACCGCGCAGGGCAACTATGTCCGCATGGGCCACACCGTTGAATCGGACGAAAACAGCATCACGGTTGACGGCAAGAAGATCACCATCTATGCCATCAAAGACGCGGCTGAATGCCCCTGGGGCGAACTGGGTGTTGACGTTGTGCTGGAATGCACCGGCTTCTACACCAAGAAAGAAAAGGCTATGGCTCACATCAACGCTGGCGCCAAGAAAGTGGTTATCTCCGCTCCGGCCGGCAACGATCTGAAGACCATCGTATACAGCGTAAACGAAAACACCCTGACGAAGGATGATCAGATCATTTCGGCTGCTTCCTGCACCACGAACTGTCTGGCTCCCATGACCAAGGCCCTGAACGATGTGTATCCCATCCAGAGCGGCATCATGACCACCGTGCATGCTTACACCGGCGATCAGATGATCCTGGACGGCCCGCACCGTAAAGGCGACCTGCGCCGTGCTCGCGCTGGCGCTCAGAACATCGTTCCGAACTCCACGGGTGCTGCGAAGGCAATCGGCCTGGTTATCCCCGAACTGAACGGCAAGCTGATCGGTTCCGCTCAGCGTGTTCCGGTTCCCACGGGTTCCACCACGATCCTGGTAGCCGTTGTCAAGGGCAAGGATGTTACGGTTGATTCCGTCAACGCCGCTATGAAGGCTCAGACTTCCGAATCCTTCGGCTACAACACCGATCCGATCGTATCCTCCGACGTTATCGGCATGCGCTATGGCTCCCTGTTCGATGCCACGCAGACCATGGTAGCGAAGCTGGACGACGATACCTATCAGGTACAGGTTGTTGCTTGGTACGACAACGAAAACTCCTACACCTCTCAGATGGTTCGTACGATTAAGTACTTCGCTGAACTGTAAGAGTTCTCTCGTTTATTAAAGCGTCTTAAAAACCGCGCAGAGTTTCGGCTCTGCGCGGTTTTTTTGTCCGTACACCAAAACCGTTTCTTTACAGGCATTATACCTAAATTACACGCGTTGGTGTCGTCTATATTTTAAGAAATCGACAAAAAGTGCTTGCACTTTTTTTCGATTGTGGTATGATTATAAGTGCCATAATTTATTTTGTCGAAAAGGGCCTTTTCGGCAGTTTTGCCAGAAAGGGAGGAGCCCTTTTCCTAAAGGATGGAAATGAAATGGGGCTGTGCCGTGACCGGAATTTGTGCGGTGCATGGATGCAGCGGCCAAACCTGCTGAGGAGGAATCTGAATGCTACCAAAACAAGAAGTTGTTGCCATGCTGTTGGCGGGTGGACAGGGAAGCCGATTGGGCGTTCTGACAAGGAACCAGGCCAAGCCGGCCGTACCTTTCGGGGGGAAATATCGTATCATCGATTTTCCGCTCTCCAACTGTGTGAATTCCGGTATTGAAACCGTGGGGGTGCTGACCCAGTATCAGCCCCTGGAACTAAACGAATACATCGGCAGCGGCCAGCCGTGGGACTTGGACTCCATGAATGCTGGCGTTCATGTGCTGCCCCCTTATCAGCGGGCCCGAGGATCGGATTGGTACAAAGGCACCGCCAATGCCATCTATCAGAATATTCGCTTTATTGACCGGTATAACCCCGATTACGTGGTCATCCTGTCCGGCGACCATATTTACAAAATGGACTACAGCAAGATGGTGGCATTCCACAAAGAACACGAAGCGGCCTGCACCATTGCCGAGCAGGAAGTGCCCATGGCAGAAGCCTCCCGTTTTGGTATTTTGAATACCAACGAAGACGGCTCCATTTACGAATTCGATGAAAAACCGAAACACCCGAAGAGCAACAAAGCTTCCATGGGCATTTACGTCTTTACCTGGAGCAAACTGCGCCAGTATCTGGAAGCCGATGAAGCCGATAAAAAATCGGGTAAGGACTTCGGTCATGACGTACTGCCGGCCATGCTGGCGGCGGGCGAAAAGATGATGGCGTATAATTTCTCGGGTTACTGGAAAGATGTAGGCACCATCGAAAGCCTGTGGGAAGCCAACATGGATTTGCTCAATCCCAATGTGCCTTTGGAATTGAATGACAATGACTGGAAGATCTATGCCCGGAACCAGGCTTTGCCGCCGCAGTATATTGCCGCCACTGCCAATGTGCAGAATTCGATTATTTCCGAAGGCTGCAACGTGTATGGCACGGTTGATTTCAGCGTTGTGTCCAGTGACGTGTACATTGCACCCGATGCCGTGGTGCGCGATTCCATTATTATGCCCGGTGCCCGCATTGAAGAAGGCGCCGTGGTGCAGTATGCCATCGTGGCAACCGGGTCGGTGGTAGGGGCCGGATCCGTCGTGGGCGAACGTCCCGAAAACATGGAAAACAAAGAGGATTGGGGCGTAGCCGTTGTGGGACCCGGCTGCCGGCTGGCTCCTGAAAGCAAAGTGGCACCGAAGGAAATGATCGATGCAGAGGAGGCGGCAAAGAAATGAGAGGCAACAACATTCTTGGCATTTTGTTTGCCAATGTACATGATGAAAAAGTTCACGAACTGACCGAAGTACGCACGCTGGCGTCGGCGCCTTTTGGCGGCCGGTACCGTCTGATCGACTTCCCGCTTTCCAACATGGTCAATTCCGGTATCAACAAGGTAGGCGTTATCACCAATAACAACTACCAGTCGCTGCTGGACCATCTAGGATCGGGTAAAGCGTGGGATCTTTCCCGGAAACGTGAAGGCTTGTATATCCTGCCGCCGTTTGGTACGGAAAACAGCCGGTATGTCAACCGGGTGGAAGCACTGTCGGCCATCAGCAATTTTATTGTCAATTCCCGCGAAGAATATGTGCTGCTGTGCGACTGCGATATTGTGTGCAACATTGATTACGGTGAAGTACTGGCTTCCCATATCAAGAATAACGCCGATATTACGGTGGTGTATAAATCCGGCAAATTGCCTACCCATGATTCCGACACGGTGACGTTGTCCACCTCGCCGGAAGGCCGTGTGGTAGAACTGCTTGTGAACCCCACCCAGGAAGGCGAATGCAACTATGGCATGAGCATGTCCCTGCTGCGCCGGGATCTGCTGCTGCGGCTGGTTCATGAATGCGTCAGCCGCAACGCCTATGACGTATATCGCGACATTATGCAGCGCAACCTGAATAACCTGCGTATTTTCGGGTATGAATTTACCGGTTATGCGGCCAATATCTGCTCGATCAATAGCTTCTATGAAGCGAATATGGCCTTGATGCTGCCCAAAGTGCGGGAACAGCTGTTTAACCCCATGCGCCCGATTTACACCAAAGTGCGTGACGACATGCCTACCCGGTATGGGCTGGGTTCCGTTGTCAAAAACTCCCTGGTGGCCGACGGCAGCCTGATCGAAGGGGAAGTGGAAAACTGCGTGATTTTCCGTGGCGTGAAAGTGGCCAAAGGCGCCAAACTGCAAAACTGCATCATCATGCAGGATACCGTCATTGGCGAAAACAGCAGCCTGAGCTATGTTGTCACGGATAAAGACGTACAAATTCAGAACGACCGTACCCTGATGGGCTTCCAGTCGTACCCGGTGTTTATCGCCAAAGGGAGCGTGGTATAAAAATTCCCGCGGGAGGGATTTGTTCGTGAGGAAAAAGGAAAGTAGGTGTGAAAATCCATGAGAGTTTTATTCTGCACCAGTGAAGCGCTCCCCTTTGCCGCTACGGGCGGATTGGGCGATGTGTCAGGTTCGCTGCCACAGGCGCTGCGTACCCGTCTGATCGGCTGCCGTATTGTGATGCCGCTGTATGACGATATTCCCCAGGAAATGAAAGACAACATGCAGTTTATTACGTCGCTGTCGGTGCCGGTGGCTTGGCGGCGGCAGTACTGCGGTGTTTTCCAGGCCAAATATAACGGCGTAATCTATTATTTGCTGGATAACCAGTATTATTTTAAGCGCCCCGGCCTGTATGGGTATTATGATGATGCCGAACGCTTTGCGTTTTTGTCCCGGGCGGCGCTGGAAATGCTGCCGTGTGTGGACTTTAAACCGGATATCATCCACTGCAATGACTGGCAGACGGCGATGACACCGGTTTACTACCATATGTTCTACGCCAATCAGGACTGGTACCGCGGGATCAAAACCCTGATCACGATTCACAACATTCAGTATCAGGGCAAATATGGCATGGAGCTGCTCAGCGACGTGCTCGGTGTCCCGCAGAACCAGGCGCACCTGTTGGAATACGAAGATTGCGTCAATATTTTAAAGGGCGCCATCGAGTGTGCCAACTGGGTGACGACCGTCAGCCCCACCTATGCGGAAGAAATTCTCGACCCGTGGTATGCCCACCGGCTCGACGGCATTTTGCGCCAGCGTTCGTGGAAGCTGTCGGGAATCCTCAACGGCATTGATGTGGACAGCTACAACCCGGCAACAGATCCCAATGTTTACCAGCATTATTCGGTGGACGATATGAGCGGCAAGGCGGAAAATAAGCGCCGCCTGCAGGAGAGGCTGTATCTGGAGCAGGACCCGGATGTGCCCATGATCGGGATGGTCACCCGCATGGTATCGCACAAAGGCTTGGACCTTGTCAAAGAAGCAGCGGACGACCTAATGCGCAGTACCAATGTACAGTTTGTCATTTTGGGCAGCGGGGATTGGGAGTACGAAAGCTTCTTTAGGGAGATGCAAGACCGCTATCCCGGCCGGTTCTGTACGTGTATTGGCTATGTACCGGAGCTTTCCCGCAAAATTTATGCGGCCTGTGATATTTTCCTGATGCCCAGCAAGAGCGAACCCTGCGGCCTTTCCCAGATGATTGCGCTGCGGTATGGTGCCATTCCGGTGGTGCGCGAAACCGGTGGCCTGAAGGATTCCATTCAGGACAGCGGCGACGGGCAGGGCAACGGCTTTACCTTCTACACGTATCATGCCGGTGACATGCGTCACGCGATCGACCGCGCGTTGGAAGGATATGCCAACAAGGAAGGCTGGCACACGCTGATGGACCGTGCCATGCGGTGCGACAACAGCTGGGGCCGTTCGGCTAACGAATACATTCGCCTTTATAAAAAGCTTTTACAGAGCTAATTTTTCCCTTTGTTTCAAACGGATCGCAGCGGGCGGTGCGCCAAGTGGCACACCGCCCACGGATCCGTTTTTCTATTATGACAATAATTATGGAGGAGACACAAAAATGGATTGCGTATTTTCGGAACAGAACGGCTGCCTTCTTTGGCAGTATGACAGCGAAACGCTGCAAATTGAACCGTGGGGGGAAAACAGCCTGCGGCTGCGCGCTTGGTGCCAAGCGAAGCGGCCACAAGAAGATTGGGCGCTGACGGAACCCGTACCCAGTGGATTAGGGCATATCCGCTACGAAGAGCGGCGGGGGCACACCGTAGCCGTAATCGAAAACGGAAAAATTACGGCCAAAGTGACCGAAGGCGGCAAAGTGACCTTTTTAAACGAAAAGGGGCACGTGTTGCTGGAAGAATACGTGCGCTACCGCAAAGATGTGCGGGAATTTTGCAGTGCGCTGAATTTGTGCGGGCGGGAATTTCGGCCCATTATGGGGGGCGATTACGGATTAACCGTGCGGTTCGAATCCGACCCCCACGAAAAGATTTTCGGGATGGGGCAATACCAGCAGCCGTTTTTTAATGTAAAAGGCTGCACCCTGGAACTGGCCCACCGCAATTCCCAGGCCAGCGTGCCGTTTTATGTATCCAGTTTGGGGTATGGTTTTTTGTGGAATAACCCGGCCATCGGGCGGGTGACCTTCGGACTGAATATGACGGAATGGACCGCCACCGCGACCCGTGGGGTGGATTACTGGATCACCGCCGGGGATACGCCGGCCATGGTGGAAGAACAGTACGCCAATGTCACCGGCAAAGTGCCCATGATGCCGGAATACGGGCTGGGGTTCTGGCAGTGCAAATTGCGGTACCGCACCCAGGAAGAAGTGCTGTCGGTGGCGCGGGAATATAAGCGCCGGGGGCTGCCCATCGATGTGATCGTCATCGACTTTTTCCATTGGCGCAAACAGGGGGACTGGGGCTTTGACGAGCGCTTTTTCCCCAACCCCAAAGCCATGGTGGACGAACTGCACAGCATGGGCATTGAGCTGATGGTATCCATTTGGCCTACGGTGGATGTAACCTGCGACAATTTTGCCGAAATGTTGCAAAAAGGCTATCTGGTGCGCTGCGACCACGGGTTGCGGCATACCATGGATTTCATGGGTGATACGGTGTTTTATGATGCCACCCATCCGGGTTCCCGGGACTTTGTGTGGCATCAGGCTAAAAAGAATTACTACGACCTGGGTATCCGTATTTTCTGGCTGGATGAAGCGGAACCGGAATATTCCGTGTATGATTATCCCAACTACCGGTACCACCTGGGCACCGATTTGCAGGTCGGTAACCTGTACCCGGTGATGTATGCCAAAACGTTTTACGACGGCATGGAACAGGCGGGACAAAAACAGATCGTCAACCTGGTTCGCTGTGCCTGGGCCGGCAGCCAGAAGTACGGGGCGCTGGTGTGGAGCGGCGATATTGATTCCAGTTTCCGCGCCATGCAGACGCAGCTGCGTATCGGCCTTTCCATGGGAATGGCGGGCATTCCCTGGTGGACCATGGATTGCGGTGGATTCCATGGCGGCGACCCCGAAAGTGAAGAATTCCGGGAACTGCTGATCCGTTGGTTCCAGTGGAGCTGCTTCTGTCCGGTAATGCGCTTGCACGGCGACCGGCTCAACCCCGAAGAAAGCCAGGGAGCGCTGCCCATTAAACGGCCCCCTGAAAATGGCTTGCTGCCCAGCGGCGGCCCCAACGAAGTATGGAGCTATGGGGAAGCCTGCGGGGAAATTTTGGAGCGGTATTTACACCTGCGGGAAAAATTGCGCCCCATCACCCGGGAAGCCATGCGCCAAGCCCACGAAAAGGGCACGCCGGTGATGCGCCCGCTGTTCTATGAATTCCCTGATGACCCCCAGGCCTGGGAGGTGGACGACACCTATCTATTCGGCAGCCGTTTGCTGGTGGCTCCGATTCTGGAATTGGGGGCCCGCACCCGCAAACTGTATCTGCCAAAAGGCGCACTGTGGCAGTCGCTGTATACCGGGGAACGTATCGAAGGCGGCCAGTGGATTGAAACACAGGCCCCCCTGGACGAAATTCCCGTCTTTTTGCGGGACCCGGAGAAACTCCATCTGTAAAATTTAGTTTAAAAAGCATGTTGACAAACCAGCTTTTCAACCGTACAATAGAAAAGGAATTTTCACAGGAGGAGAGAAGCACCTATGCACCATTTCCTGTATCGTATGCGGCGCCGGGCCCGGGGGTTCCAGTGGGATGACGGGGATCACCGGTGGATGTGGTTTTTGGCGGTCAACAGCATGCTGTACATCTCGTCGGCTGCGTATACGCCGTATTTAACCATGTACTATGCCGAAAAAGGTATGACGTCGTTTGAAATCGGCATTTTGGCTGCCATTGGGCCGATTATTTCCATCTGCGTGCAGCCGCTGTGGGCCATTTTCAGCGACCGCACCGGCCGCCGGAAATTAACCCTTTCCATTGTGATTGCCGGAACCGGGTTATCGGTGCTGTGTTACCGGTTGGGGGATTCCTTTTTATTCTTCTTCCTGGTGTCCATGTTGGTGTACTCGTTTTCTACGTCCATTTGTCCGTTGAGCGATGCCCTGACGCTGGAATACGCCAACGAAAAGCACATCAATTTTGCCCGTATCCGCATTGGCGGTACGCTGGGATATGCCGTGATGGCACTGGTAATCGGCGGCTTTTTGAAGCAGGACCCCGCCGTTTCCTTCCTGGTGGCGGCCGGTTGCTATGGGGTGATGTTCCTGGTTTCGCTGAAGGTACCTATTGCCGGTACGTCGGTAAAGCGGGAGAAAAGGAAGCGGCAAAAAGGGGAAAAACGGGAAAAGGGACGGATTTTCTACGATAATACGTACATATTCGTACTGATTGCGTGTTTTGTTATGACTATCGGCATGAGTTTTAACACGAATTTCATGTCGGTGTACCTGGGAGAACTGGGGTATGACCAAAACATGGTGGGCATTGCCAATGCCGTTTCGGCCCTTTCCGAAGTGCCCATTTTGCTGCTGGCCGGAAAACTGATGCAGAAGTTCACCCCGGTGCAAATTCTGTGTGCTTCGTGCTTCTTCATGGCGTTGCGGCTGGTGCTCATGACCGGCGAAACGACGTTTTTCATCATTGTGTCCCAGCTGCTGCAAAGTGTAACATACATGACCATGTATTATAGCTGTGTCATGTTCATGAGTCAAAATACCTATCCGGATCGCCGGTCCCAGGGCCAGAGTATTTTTACCATGGTACAGGCCGGGTTTGGCTCCATTTTGGGCAGTTTGGTGGGCGGTTCGGTCGCCCAGATGTTGGATTTGCAGACGGCCTACCGGGTCATGGCAC
Organism: uncultured Clostridia bacterium; assembly: GCA_930990065.1. GTDB lineage: Bacteria > Bacillota > Clostridia > Oscillospirales > Acutalibacteraceae > Heritagella > Heritagella caecorum. Next base: position 48,612 of record CAKNOA010000014.1, read on the forward strand.
TGTTTTTGTGCGTGATTGGGTTGGTTGTGGTGGCAGCGTACCGGCTCTATACAAAAAAACAGCGTGCGGCCCAGTCGATGGTACCGCCCGCTTCGTAAAAAAAACACCCTTTCTCCTGGTGAACAGGTCCAGTAAAAACGGACAATAGACAAAGTACCCCCTGATGTAGGA
>CAKNOA010000015.1 GCA_930990065.1 uncultured Clostridia bacterium
GCGCCACCTTGCCAAGGTGGAGGTAGCGAGTTCGAGCCTCGTCGTCCGCTCCATAACCCGCAGGAATGTGCATACGTTCCTGCGGGTTTCTGTTATATGCAAAGGAGGGGAAAAGCGGTGCCGGACAGAATGCAGGTGGTGCATACCTTTGCACCGGTTTTTGACGAAAATAGCCGGGTGCTGCTTTTGGGGACCATGCCGTCCCCCCGTTCCCGGGCAAATGGCTTTTACTATTCCCATCCGCAAAACCGCTTTTGGCCCGTGATGGCCGCATTATTTCATGAACCACTGCCCCATACGCCCGAAGAAAAAGAGGCGCTGGTGCGGCGGCATGGGATTGCCCTGTGGGATGTTTTGCACAGCTGTGAAATTCGAGGGGCGGAAGACGCCAGCATCCGGCAGGCTTGCCCCAATGATCTGGCCTGGCTTTTGGCCCAGTGCCCCATTCGCGCCATTTTTGCCACCGGGCAGAAGGCGGCCGCTTTGTACCGGCGCTATTGTGAACCGGAAACGGGCCGCCCCATTCTGACTTTGCCCTCGACCAGCCCCGCGAATTGCCGGGTATCTCGGGACGAGCTGATCGAAGCCTACCGTGTGGTGCTGCCGTATTTAAAGGAGGAGGAAAACCCGTGAGTCCTGCTTTGCTGGAAAAAAGTGAACAATTTGCCTTGAGCGTCTTGCAGCTGCCCCGTGTGCGGGGCGCCGAAGAAAAGCGCCGCCTTTTCTCCCGGTTGGTGCGCTGCTGTACCGGGGTGGGCGCCGTGCTGCACGAAGGGGCTTTCGGGGTGCCGCTGCGGGAACAGCTGGATTTTGTGACTCGGGCGGTGCGGCTGTGTTCGATGGCCTTATATTGGCTGGATTTGTGCTCGCTCTCCGGGCTGATTGCGCCCGCCCAGGCCAGCCACATTAAAGAACAGGGGGAAGAATTGCGCCAGGCATGCGGTGACGAATTGCGTGCCATGATGGGACGGCTCAACGAAAAGGAATAAAAAGGACCTGAGGAAAAGAGGGAAAACCTATGCCGCAAAATGCCATGAAAAAAGAACAAACGCCCGAAACGCTGCGCGCCATGGTACATAAATGTTTTGGGGAAGAAATCGAGATGCGCTCGTTTCGCCCCTTGGACGAAGGATATTGCAATATGGCCTATGCGATGGAACTTTCTGACGGCCGCCGGGTGATTTGCAAAATTGCCCCGGAAGACAAGAGCCGTTTTTTGCGGGTGGAAGTCAACCTGATGCAGGCCGAAGTGCGCGCCATGGAATTAGTGCAGGAAAAGACCCGGGTGCCGGTGGCGCCGGTATACCAGTATGATGATTCCTGTACCGTGTGCAAAAGCCCCTACTTTTTTATGAAGGAGTTAAAGGGCCAAAGCCTTGTTTCGGTGCGGGATTCCCTGCCGCCAGCGGTCAAGGAAGGAATTTACTGGGAATTGGGGCAGATGGAACGGCGTATCAATCAGGTCACCCACGATACCTTTGGCTTTGTGGGGGATGAACGGACGTTTGCAGACTGGTTTTCTGCGTTTTCCCGGATGATGGACGATCTTTTCCTGGACGCCGAAGCTAAAAAAATTGATTTTGGGGTGCCGTTTGATACCCTGCGCGCGAGATTACGTCAGGACGAAGACTGTTTTCGGGCCGTGACCGTGCCGCAGCTGATCCATTGGGATTTGTGGGACGGGAATGTGTTTGTGCTGGATGGGCACATTTGCGGCCTGATCGATTGGGAACGCGCGCTGTGGGGCGACCCGCTGATGGACGACCGTTTCCGCCGTCATGAACGCAACGAAGCGTTTTTGACCGGTTACGGACAAAAGGAATTTTCGACCGGCGAAACTTGCCGCATCTTGTGGTACGACCTATTTTTGTACGGTGTAATGATGACCGAAGGGGCGTACCGGGGGTATCCGGATGACAGCCAGTATGAGTGGGCCAAACCGCTGTTTGTCCAATCGTTCCGGGAGCTGCAGCTCCTAAAATCGCAAGAAGAATAACAAAAAGGCCACCCGTCATAGGCGGGTGGCCTTTTTATGCGGCGCTCTCAGTTCCAGGAAAGGGCCGGTGGCCGGTGCTTTTTTCCGTTCATCAGCAAAAGCTGCAAGCTGGTTTTGTTAAGTTCGGCGGCCATTTGGCACAGAGAAAAGCGGTTTTCTTCGGTGACGGCGCCCAATTTCATCAAAAACCGCAGGCCGTCGGCCTGTTCATCTTCCAAAAACACCCGGGCCGCCTCTTCCGTGTGTTCCATCAGGTACCGGCTATACTGTTCCCGGTGTTCCGGCTGGAGCGCCACCGGGTGCTGCAACCGGATGAGAGCCATATAAGGCCGGTAACGGGGGGCAGCCCTGGAAAAATCCCGGTCATACGAAAGGGGCAGCGGCGAAGCACCGGCCTTTTTCAGAAAATCCGGGTAGGCGCCGAATGTACCGTAATCGTAATAGGCAAATACCGTGCCCGTGCGTGCAAAGGAAAGGGTATGCAGGTTATAGCAACCCATAAAGGCAAAAGCCCCCACTTTTTCGACGCTTTCGGGCACCGTCACACTGTGTAGCGACGTGCACCCCGCAAACGCTTCCCCGGCAATCTGCCGAAGGGCAGGGGGCAGAACCAACCCCCGTAATTGGCGGCATCCCTGAAATGCCAGGGAACCAATGCGTTGTAAAGAGCTGGGCAACTCCACGCGCTGTAGAGACGTGCAGCCCAAAAAGCACCGGGTGGGAATCACTTCGATGCCGTCAGGCAATGTGAGTTGGCTCAGTCCGCTGCAAGCCAGAAACGCCCAATCCCCCAGTACCCGTACGCTGTGGGGGAGGGTGATGCGAAACACCTGTTTACAAGAGCAAAAGGCTTTTTCCCCAATGGTGTGTACCCCTTCGGGCACCGTGACAGTGGGGGAGCCGTCGGGTTCATAGCGCTGCAACACGCCGTTTTCAATATGGAAAGCCATTAGGAGAGGGCCCCCTTCGGATGGGGACGGCCCCGCAGGGCTTCACCCCGGTCATCGAGGAGCAGCCGGTGGCTCCAATAGGCAAAATCATCACAGCCATACTGGCTGATATAGCGCGTCAGCGGCAAACTTTCGGCCATGTGGGTGACGGCAATGAGCAGTTCCTGGCCTTCCCCGAAAGCCGACAGCACAAACGCAAACAATTCGTGCAGAGCTTCGCCCACACGGTCCAGCTGCTGCCCGTTTTCCTCCGCTTTTTGTGTAAAAAAACCGGGAAGGGTCGTGCCCGTTTCGTTTTCCGGCGTGGCGCTCATACTGGCAGCTTCGGACAAGAACTGCCACAATTTTTGCCGGGTCCGGCGTTTGTAAGGAGGTTCCTCTCCGGCTACAGGAGGCTGCCGCAGGGACGAAGCCTGCTGCTGTAAAAAAGCGGCGGGGTCGCTGGCTTCGGTGGCTTTTTTCAAAAGCGGCAAGCCTTGTTTTAGGGCATCGTAGGTTTCCAGCGCATCCCGGCTGAGTTCTTCGCACCGGCTGGTCAGCTGCAGCGTCAGCGCCAATTTCTCGTCAAAAGTGGCCCCGGCGGCCTTTTCCCGTAGGGAGGGGGCCAAATGCCCCTGTAAAATATCGTCCACCTGCCAATCCTGGCGGTACTTTTGCCAAATATCATAGAATAGGGCAAAATCCTGGGCCGTTTCATCCCGGTGAAGGTATTGCTTTACCAGCGTTTCGTCAATGGGAAAACCGAGGTCTTCATATAGCTGCATCATCACCGACAGATCTTCCCACCCGCGGGCGGTCACATAGCACGGGCCGTCAGGCGTGGATTCAATTTGATAAAACCGGTCGCTCTTCTGGTCCAGATAGGCGAGGATCGCCGGGTGCAGGTTTCGTTCCGCAGCATACCGGCGCCAGACGGCATAATCCGGCTCGATTTCCAAAATTTTCAACCGGTCCAGCGTGGCAATATCAAATTCCCGGGCCGACTGGTTGTAAACCGGCGGATTCCCGGCCAGTACCACGACCCAGCCGGCCGGTACCGCGTGGCCGCCAAATGTTTTGTACTGCAAAAACTGCAACATAGCCGGGGCAAGGGTTTCCGACACGCAGTTGATTTCATCCAAAAACAGAATGCCTTCTGTTTGGTGTTGGTTTTCCATGGCGTCATACACGGCGGCGATAATTTCGCTCATGGTATATTCCGAAATCGTATAGGTTTTTCCCTCATACGTGCGCTGCACCAGCATGGGCAGCCCAATGGCACTTTGCCGCGTATGGTGGGTCATGGAATAGCTGAGCAGCCCGATATGCATCTCGCTGGCGACCTGCTCCATAATGGCGGTCTTCCCAATGCCCGGGGCTCCCAGCAGAAACAGCGGGCGCTGGCGCACGGCCGGCAGCCGGTAATCGCCCATAGCATCTTTACTCAAATAAGCCGCAACCGTACGGCGGATTTGTTCTTTGGCGTCCTGAATATTCACAGGGCAGCACCTTCTTCCCATTGTTCGATTAGTTCATGTTGGCGCCACGTGGCGGCCATGGCCCAGGGGGGCACCGCTGGCGGGTCGTCTTCTTCCCGCAGAAAGACAAACGCGGTGGGGTACGGCGGCCGGGTTTGGGGAAAGCGCCCTTTGCCATCGGTAAAGTACAAAAGCCCCTGAGGCCGGAACGTGGGGTCATTCTTCATTAGCTCTTTCATATAGGTAAAAACTGGACGGAAGTCTGTGCCGCCGCCGCCGCGCAGGCGGATGGAAGCCAGCTTTTGCGGCAACTCTTCCCGGGTGCGGATCACGGTGTCCCCCGTTACGGCGGCATCGCACTGCAAAATGTGCAGGTGAAACCGGCGGAACAGGGTGCCATTTTGCAAAAGCAGCTGACAGGTATGCTGTAAAAACCGCATGGAAAGCGATTCGCTGCACGAGCCCGACGTATCCAGCGCAATGCAGAACGAAGAAAGCCGTTTTTCATCCCGGAATTCCAGTGGTTCGATCAGCGGCAAACATCCGTAGGTATGTAGCCCGTAGGTATATAAAATGGGATCAAATTCCTCGTCGCTGATGTGCATGACTTCGGCCCGGTGGGTAAATTTTTGCAAAAATGTACGGTAATCCACTTTCTCTCGGGTGGCTTCCCGCATATTGAGCAGCAGCCCTCGGCTTTTGTTGCCATAGGTCTTCTGGTGCAGGGACAGTTCCTGTTGGGCCCGGCGGCGGATTTGCTCCCACTGGCTGGGGCGCAGGGGATCACTTTCCGGGGAGGCTTGCTGTGACATATACCAGTGCTCGTGGCTATCCCGCCGGAAAGCGGCGGCCATTTCCCCGAGTAAAGGCGGCTGCACGCCTCCTTCTTTTAAAAAGGCGTAAATCCGCTCGGCGGTAAGCTGCGGCACATGTTCCCGCAAAAGGGAAAGAAAACCCGCTTCCCCCGGTTCGAACATACTTCGAAGGCAGGGCATCGCTAACTCTGTGATAGCGGCTTCTACGGCCACATCCACAGCGATATCCCACAAAATGAGGTTGGTGTTTGGCCCCACAAAGGGGTGACGGAACACAAAGTGCAGCGCCGTGTGCAAAATGTCGCGGCACAACTCGTTCTTTCCGTCGGTCCAGCGCCCGATCACATAAGCCGGATTGTAAAACAAGTGGGTCCCGTCACTTCCCAAGGTGGGGAAAGTGAGCACCGGCGTAGGCTGCAGCCCGAAAAGCGCGCGATCCAGGAAGCGCAGTTCCACATACAGCCGGGCGCGCACTTGTTCCATCACGCTATTCGCTAGTGACTGAATACCGGCAAGGTCGTCGTGTAAATCCTGCGGCTGTCCCACGTTTTTCCCTCCTTTTTTCTTCTGATCGGATAATCTTATTGTAGCACAGCCCCCTGCTTTTGCAAGGGACTTTCTTTTGATTGCTTTTTTGGGGGCCATACGGTATACTTTGGCTGTGTCGATCAGAAAAGGAGGGTATGGGATGAAACGAAAGTTTGACTGGCCCAAATACCGGGAACCGGTTTTATATTTGGTTTTTGGGGCGGCCACCACTTTGGTCAATTTGGTACTGTTCTGGGGGCTGAATTTCCTGGTGGGGGAAGAAGCGTACCTGATTACCAATATAATCGCTACCGTTTTGGCCATTTTATTTGCGTATGTGACCAATAAGCTATTTGTGTTTACCAGCCGCAGCTGGTCGTTGGCTGTGCTCAAACGGGAAATCCCCGCGTTCTTCGGAGCCCGTGCGTTTACATTCCTATTGGAAGAAGGGGGATTGTGGCTGTTTATCGATGTATGGGGAGCCGGGAATCTACAGATTTCAGTTTTTTCGCTGGTCATTAGCGGCACTATGCTGACGAAACTGGTCTTACAGGTTATTGTGATTCTGCTAAACTATGTTTTCTCAAAATTTCTGATTTTTGCCAAAAAGTAGTCTTCTACATTTGAGAAACCCAATGAACTGGCGGGAAGCCCATAACATAAAAAGAACTGTGCGTCAAAAATAAAGCCAAGTTTTTCCTTGCAACTATCCTCTCAGGTATCCTGAGTTCTTTTATAATGAGACCATACCGGTGGGTGGTGTAAAACCCTATACTGCCCCGCGGAGAATCAACCAAGGAGAGGAAGGTTTGCGATGAAGAAAGGATGGCATAAGTTTACGGCGCTATTGCTCAGTGCCCTGCTGATCGCCGGCATGATTCCCATGTCCGTCGGGGCCGTTGCACCCGGTGAGACAGAGAAAAATGCCACCAATGTTTCACAAATCGTGGATGAGGGAGGAACGGTCACGGCCCATAACGGGCTGGTTTCGGCCAGCAAGACCATTTCGCCCACGGATACAGAAAATGTGTTTGATATCACCCTGAATGTTACCACGACGGAAGATATCAAAAAACTGGAAGTTTCGCCCGATGCGGCTGTTGTGCTGGTGATGGACGTTTCCAACAGTATGTTGGAGGATGTCAATGGGAACAGCACACACAAGGAAAGTGAGCAGCGGATTACGAAAGCGAAAGCGGCTGCACAGGATTTCCTTGAAAGCTATGTCAAAGATGCTGGCGATGCCAAACGGTTGGTGTCAGTGGTGGAATTTGGCAGCAATGTAAAGAAAGTCAGCGGTTGGGTCAATGCGAATGCCGGGAATAACCAGGTTAGCACAGCGGCTTCTAGTGCTGTGGAAAAAACCGAAGTGAATTTCCAGATTGGAACTGACTGGTGGGGTTTTCCGGTCTATGACGACGGTGGCACCAATATTGAAGGCGGTCTGATGATGGCCCGCAATCTGTTGGGTGACAGCACGGTTAACAACATTAAAAATGTGTATGTTGTGATGCTGACAGACGGTGTTCCCACGTACCATGTAGATCGCAATTCCTCGAGCACGAGTTACATTGAAGGCTCGATGGGCGGCGGTAGCAGAGCTGAATATGACGACTACAAAGATGTTCCTGGCATTGCAGCGCAAATTCAGCAGAATGCTACCCTGTACACGATTTCGTATGCGACGTCCCGTGACAACTCTACGGTAGGGGGACAATCCATCAAACAATGGCTGTCGAGTTTTGCCAACCAGAACTTTGACGCGACGAACAACGAACAGCTGGTGCTGTCGTTTGAAAACATTGCGCAGATTATTCAGAATGCCGCTAAGGCCTGGATTACCACGGACCCCATGGGCAACCATATTGTATTCGATACGGACTACAATGCAAATGAAAATGGTTTTGCCACGAATGGCAGCACCAGTGCTGTTCGGTCTTTTAATCCGCAGACTAACACCGTTTCCTGGGACCTGAAAAATGACGCAACGGTTCAGGTTACGGAAGAAGGTGGCAAAAAGCTGTACCACTACAGCCTGACGTACCGCATTGCGCTGGATACTACGTCGGGTGTGGAAGAAGGCGTTGCCTATCCCACTAACGGTAAGACAACCCTCAGCTACATGGTTACCAAAGATGGAGCAATTGACCCCACTTTGTATACGGTCGATTATGAAGTTCCTTCCGTTAAAGCGTCTTTTGGCAGCTTGAGCTTCAAAAAGACGGCGGAAGATGGTCAAACGGCCCTGCCCGGTGCGAAATTCACACTGTCCGGTACGGCAACCGGTTCCAATAAACCCTGGAGCCAGACGGCAGTAGCCGACCAAAACGGGACGGTGTCCTTTGATAAGATTCCGGCTGGTACGTATACCCTGTCGGAAACCAAGACCCCCGATGGTTTTGCGGCGATGAGCGACAAAACCGTAGTCGTTTCGTATGGAAAAACCACGGTAGATGGCGCTTCGGCTCCCGCTGTGATTACGAATACGTCGGCCAAAACCGATATTTCGGTTGAGAAAGTATGGCAGGGTGGTACAGAAAAGGCTGTAACGGTGAACCTGCTGCAAAATGGTAACGTTTATGAAACGGTACAGTTGTCCGAAGATAACAGCTGGCAAGCTGTTTTCAAAGATGTGCCGGTTGTCGATCAGGCCGGCAATGCCTACACTTATACGGTAGAAGAAATCAATGTAGAAGGTTACACCACCAAAGTAACGGGTAACGCAGACGACGGCTTTGTGATTACCAACACCCGCGATACCGGCAGCCTAGTTATAACGAAGGCGCTGGCCGCTGGCAGCGAAAATGTAACCATCCCCAGCAATACGACCTTTAATGTTTATGCAGCAGACGGCACGCTGTACGCTACGTTTACGTATGCGGATATGAAAGACGGCGTTAAGACGTTCGAAAATGTACCGACCGGTTCCTACTATGTAGTAGAATCCGGTGCGGAAGTAAATAGCTACACACTGACAGTAACCGGTGCAAATGCCGGTGCCAAGGCAGATGTGGCGAAGGGCCAGACGGGTACTCTGCGTGTAGAAAACAACTACCAGAAGACCATGGGTGACGATGTGATCAACCCGGTTTCCCTGACGGTACAAAAGGTGGATGGCCAGACTGGTGACAAACTTTCCGGTGCTGTATTCACCCTCAGCCGTGATCAGATCGTGGTGAATACCTATACCACCGGGGAAGATGGAACGGCTACAATCACCTTTAGCGAAGCTGGCACGTATACCCTGACCGAAACAACGGCTCCCGAAGGGTATGTAAATAGCGGCGCTAGTTACACCATTACGGTTACCGAAGACGGTCCGGTAGAAGTGATTCTTGGGGAAGACGACCTGTGGCATCAGATTTATAATCTGATCATGGGGATTGATCCCACGGAAGATTACGAAGACGGTATTTTGACCGTATCCAATGAGAAAGTAGAAGGCACGATTACCGTTCATAAGACCGTATCGCTCAGCGATAATGGAGAGGCTACGGCAAACGGCGATTTTACGTTCACGGTAAAAGATGCAAGCGGTAAAGTGGTAGATACCCTGACAGTAGCGGCCGATGGCAGCGGCACGACGGTTTCTCTGCCCTATGGCACGTACACCATCGAAGAAACCGGTACGGCTACGGTAGACGGCTACACCTATACGGGCGTAACGTATAACGGCCAGGCAGTTGATTCTTACACGGTAGAAGTGAAAGAAGAAGGCCAGAATGTAACGGTCAACGCGGTGAATACCTACACCCGCGATACCGGCAGCCTGGTTATAACCAAGGCGCTGGCCGCTGGCAGCGAAAACGTGACGATTCCGGAAAACACTACGTTCCAGGTGTACGCGGCAAACGGCGAATTGTATGCGACGTTCACGTATGCCGATATGGAAAACGGTGCTTACACCCTCGAAAATGTTCCCACGGGCGACTACTATGTAATTGAGAGCAATGGCAATGTGGCCAGCTATACCCTGACGGTGACCGGGGCGGACGAAGATACCTTGGCAACCGTTGAAAAGAATGAAACGGCTACTCTGCCGGTCGAAAACCTGTACGAAAAAGTCATGGGCGACGATGTGATCAATCCCGTGGATCTGACCGTACAGAAAGTAGATAGCGAAACAAACGAAACTCTTAGCGGTGCGGTGTTCACGCTGACCCGCGATGGCGGAGAAGTAGGAACCTACACGACGGGCGAAGATGGAACGGTTGCCATCACCTTTAGTGAAGGCGGCACATACACCCTGACTGAAACGGCGGCCCCCGAAGGGTATGTTCTTGGTGATGTAAGCTACACCATCGAGATTACAAAGAGTGGTCTGATCGATGTTGTTCAAAACGGCGATATCTGGCAGAACATCTATAACTGGATCATGGGTATTGATCCCAGCGAAAACTTCCAAGACGGTGTGCTGACGGTCAAAAATAATAAGATCGAAGGGACCATCACGATTGGGAAGATGGTAGAATTCAAAGATGGTATGCCGGAACCCATGGTGAACCTTGAAGAGGACGGCAACGAAAATGATTACGTGCCCAGTGTCGACGGCAACTTTACGTTCACGGTGAAAAATGCGCAGGGTGAAGTTGTCGATACCCTGACGGTAGCGGACGGCGGCAGCGATACCACGATTTCCCTGCCTTATGGTACGTATACCATTGAAGAAACCGGTTTGGTTGACGTGGAAAATTACACGCATACCAAGGTCTCCTATAATGGGGAAACGACCGACGTTTACACCGTGACCATCGATGAAAATGGCCAAAATGTAAGTGTACTGGCGGAAAATACGTACACCCGCAATACCGGTAGACTGACTATTACAAAGGCACTGGCCGAAGGCAGCGTAGACGTCGACATTCCTATGACCACGACCTTTACCGTGTATATGGAAGACGGTACGGAGTGCACGACATTCACGTATGCCGACATGGTCGACGGTGAAATTACGTTCTACTTTGTCCCCACCGGCCGCTATTATGTGGTAGAAAGCGGTGCGGACGTTCCGGCTTGTACCCTGACGGTGACGGGTACCGGGGCCGATCATGCGGTGGATGTGACCAAAGACGAAAATGCCACGCTGGCCATCGAAAACCTGTACGAAATGATTACCGTCAATGTAGACTACATGTATGTGGAAATCGACAATAACCCGGTGCCTGAAGGGGCTATCGTTCCCGATGCCGATCAGGATTTGCTGTACGGTTCTTCGTACACCACGGAAAACCTGAAAGACGCGAACGAAGTGGAAGGGTATGTGTTCAACGGCTGGTATTTGGATGAAGCGTGCACTATCCCGTTTGAAGACATTGCTTCTCTGACGGAAGATACGACCCTGTATGGCTACTGGACGGCCATTCAGGACGAAGAAAGCAGCGACGTTGAAACCAGCGATGGAAGCAGTGATGAGAGCAGTGACGATGAAAACATCGACGACGGCGATACGCCTACAGGCCCGGCTGGTGGCGAAGATAGTGATGTAAACGGCGGCGATACCAGCAACAGTGGTAGCGGCGATGAAACTATCAGTGACAGCAGCACGCCCACGGGTTCGGCCGATGGGAATACCCCGTCTACGGGAGATACCACCAACCTGATCGTGCCGGTTGTGGCCGTATCGTTCAGCGGTATCTTGGCATTAACGCTATATTTCATTCGCAGAAAGTCCAGCGATCACGAATAATTGCATAAAAACTCTTGTTTTCTCACAGAATGCATAAGGCAGAGGCCGGTCGAAAAGACCGGCCTCTGTTTTTTATACATGGGGAATAGCCAAAGAGAAAAAAGGATATCCACCTATTTTTGAACGTAAAGAAGTTGACAGAAACAAAGTTTTCCTCTATAATAACCGGTACTAAGTGATACATAGTACTGAAAGGAAAACACGCCATGGATCATTTGACAGAAATGCTCAAAGGGGTGCTGGAGGGCTGCATGCTGGAAATTTTGAGCCGGCAGCGCGCTTATGGGTATGAAATTACCCGGGAATTACACCGAATGGGTTTGCAGGAAGTGGTGGAAGGAACCGTTTACGCGATTTTACTTCGGTTTGAGAAAAACGGGTGGGTACAAGTCGAAAAGCACCCTTCTTCATTAGGGCCGCCGCGGAAGGTGTATGCCCTCAATGCACAGGGAGAAACCGCCCGTCAGGCTTTTTGGAAACGGTGGGATTTTTTAACCCAAACGATCAGTCAGTGGAGAATGGAGAATAAAAATGAAGAACTTTTTTCATGATTATTTGGATCTGCCCCGTATTTTTCGGGAAAAGCAGGCATACCGCCAGCAGATGAGCCGGGTAAAGGAATTGCCGGAGGAATACCGGTATATGTTTACGAAAATACAAACCTATATGTGGGGGTTGGTCGTAGGCAGCGGCATGGACATGATGCATGTGCAGGAAGAACTGCTCGCTTTTTTCGAAGAATGTGTCCAACAAGGACTTCCGGTCCGGGAAGCAGTGGGAGAAGATGTGGCAGCCTTCGCCGATGAATGGCTTCGCAACACGCCCACGGTACTATCGGCCCGCCGGGCGGAGCTGAATCGTGCAGTTAAGCGAAAAATTCCGTAAATTTGATAGACAAATTCGGCGAAAAGTCAAACAAAATCGCTTTTTCGCCATTTTCAAAAAAGTATTAGTCGCCAGATATCCGATTAGCTAACCGTTCCGCTATTATAATAAAAACGTAAATGCACGGCCTGTTTGCAAAAAAATAGGTCAGAAGGAGTGAAGAAGTGTGAAGAAAAAATGGCGGAAAGCACTTAGTATGCTGATGTCCCTGTGTCTGATTGTGGGCATGATGAGCACCAGCGTATGGGCTGTGGGTGATGATGTGGTGGCCCGCATTGGGGAAACCGAATATACCTCTCTGAAAGATGCGGTAGATGCGGCGAACCAAACCAGCGGTGCAGTGATTGATGTTGTTAAGAGCTGCACGGTAGACAGCCTGTTGGAAATTAAGTCGGCCATGACGATCCAGGGGCAGGAAGGCGTGGTTGTAACCGTAGCGCCGGAAGCAAACCGGAATAATACCGGCGAAATCTATGGGTTTAAAATGGGTACGGCCATCGAAAACGGCACGGTGACGTTTAAGGACCTGACCATCAAGGGCAGCGGCAATAACCTGCAGCTGCTTTGGGTGTGCAACACCGATCCCAAAGGCGTGAGCGTTTCGGTTGAAAACTGCAAACTGGATAACTCGGAAAAAACGGTTTCTGGTGGTTATGCCGATGCCATTTCCTTTGAATATGACAAAGGCGGCACGACCTACTATTTTGATCTGTCTGTTACGGGTTGCGAAATTGCGGCGGCTTCCTACGGGATTGGCTCTGGCCTGAATAACGGCAATGCCAATGTATCGAATTGCTCGCTGACGGTAAAAGATACGGTTTTTAATAATACTGGTAACAGCAGTATTTATTGCATCCATGCACCGGTGGCTTTCGGCAGCCTGACGGTTGAAAAGTGCGACTTTAACTCGGTTAACTCCGGCGGGATCAAGTATATTTACAATGCGAATAACGAAGAATCCGTTGTGATCAAAAATAACGATTTTTCCGACTGCAACCAGAATATGAACAGCGGCACCTATGCGGTCATGGCCACGAACCAGATCGGCGATTTGACCGATGACCACTGCTATTGCTGGGCGACGGAACTGTCGGGCAATGATTTTTCGAATCAGAACGTCATTATTGCGCTGAAAGCGGAACTGGAAGTCGTTTGGTTCCCCGATGGCCAGGCACAGAATGATACGGTGTACAACAACATGGCGAATGAAAATATTACCAATGTGGGTACCCGGTATGGCAAGAGCAACTACGGCGGCAGCACCCTGTTTAAGCAGGTGGGCGTGTGCCTGACGGACTTTGGTATGGATACGAATGAAATGACCTTCACCCTGGGTGATGAAGGCCAGAGCACGGCGTATTTCTACAATACGAAAGATGCATCCGGTGCGTATACCAATTATCAGGGCGATTTTGCCGACTATTGGACGGACGAAAACCCGCGGCACTGCGGTGCTTCTCTGGCCACGTGGGGTGAAGCCAATGCGATCACCCGTTGGAACCTGGACGGCGTGGCGCTGACCCAGAATGCGGAAGACAGTAATGTGTATGAAGCCGAAAACGATGTGGCCAAAGTGCAGGTAAACACGGCAACCGGCGCCATTGATGTAACCCCCAAAGCGGTGGGTACCACCAATCTGCAGGCGGTTGTCGGCGGCGGCGAAAACGGTGACCTGCCCAATGCCAAGGAAGATACGCTGACGATCACGGTGGAACCGATCCCGCAGTACACGGTGTCGATCTTCTACCTGGATAAAGAAACCGGCGATGTGCTGGGCTCGTATCTGTCGGAACCGGCGGATCGCGGCACCTCGTATGATGTGACGGACCGCAGCACGGAAACATTCGATGGGTATGATTATGACTCTATGGACGGCGATGTGCTCAGCGGTGTGCTGGACAGCGACAAAGTGATCTATATCTACTACACGCTGAAAGCACCGGAAAGCAGCGATGAAGAAAACGTGGAAGATAGCGATACGCCTACGGGCCCGGCTGGTGGCGAAGATAGTGACGTAAATAGCGGCGATACGAGCAACGGTGGTAACGGCGACGAAACCATCAGTGACAGCAGCACGCCCACGGGTTCGGCCGATGATACGAATACGCCGGCTACGGGCGACACGACCAATCTGATTGTCCCCATGGTGGCGGTTCTGCTTAGCGGTGTTTTGGCCCTGGGTATGTATGCCCTGCGCCGCAAGGCTCATCGTTCCTAATCGATAGACGTTCTTTGTCAATTCCCTCATAGAAAAAACCGGAAGGTTTCCGTACATGGAAACCTTCCGGTTTTCTTTTGTTGAGAAAAGGGCTTATTCTTCGGCAGCCAGGCGGCGCAGCTCATCGAGCGTATCGGCAAAGCTCTCAATAGCAGCGAGAACAGGAACGGGAGAGCTCATGTCAACACCGGCGTACCGCAGCACGTCAATGGGATGAGCACTGCAGCCGCTCTTCAGGAAGCGCTTGTAATCTTCCACAGCGGGAGCGCCTTCCTTCAAGATGCGGCCAGCGATGGCATAAGCAGCCGAAATCCCGGTGGCGTACTGATAGACATAGTAAGCGCGGTAGAAATGGGGGATGCGGGCCCATTCGTTCGCCAGGGCATCCGTTACGGTAAAGGCCGGTCCGTAATACGTTTCGTTCAGCTGGCGGTGAATGCCGCACAGCTTCTGAGGTGTGAGCGGTTCGCCGGCTTCGCACAGGCGGTGGGCTTGCCATTCAAAGTCGGCAAACATGGTCTGACGGAACAGGGTGCTGCGCAGGTCATCCAGGCGCTTATCCAGCAGCACCATCTTTTCGTCCCGGCTGGTGCTGTGGGTGAGCAGATAGTGGCTCAAAAGCTGTTCGTTGACGGTGGAAGCCACTTCGGCACAGAACAGGCTGTACCCGCTGTACACAAACGGCTGGGTGTGGGTGGTAAACCAGGTGTGCATGGAATGCCCCAGTTCATGGGCCAGGGTGAACACGTCGTCCAGCGTACCGGTAAAGTTTGTCAGGATATAGGGGTTATATCCATAGGCACCGGTGGAATAGGCGCCGGTAGCTTTGTTTTTACCGGGCAGCACATCGATCCAGTGTTCGTCGAAGGCTTTCTGAATCAGGGCGGTGTAATCGTCGCCCAGCACCGCGACCGCTTTCAGCACCAGATCCTTCGCCTCTTCATACGTGTAGGTGCGGGCTTTGCTGCGGACGATGGGCACAAACAAATCGGAAAAATACAGCGTGGAAAGTCCCAGCCGTTCTTTGCGGAAGGCGACGTAATCGTGCAAGGGCTGCAGATTGTCGGAGACGGTTTTCAGCAGATTGTCATAGACCTCTTCGGGAATATGGTTTTCAAACAGCGACATGCTCCGGGCACTGTCGAAAGCCCGGGCCCGGGCCAGATATACATCGCTTTTCACCGAGCCGCTGTATAGCGTGGTCAGGGTGTGGATGTGCTGGCCATAGGTACCCATCAGAGCGTCATAATAGGCTTTGCGGAAATCCTGATCCGGGTTTTCTAGGGCCACCCGGTAATTGGCTTCGTTGGCCGTCATGCTCTGGCCGTCGGGCGTGGTGACTTCGGGGAAAACAATATCATTGACGACCAAATCTTCGAACCCTTTTTTGTACAGGCTGCCAAGGTCGCTCATGCGCACCAGCAGTCCCTCGGTTTTCGGGTCCAGCACATGGGCTTTGCGGTCCAACAGGTCTTTAGCGTACAGGGTATATAGCTTCAGTTCCGACAGTTCTTCGCAATACGCCTGAAATGTTTCCATGGAATACTGCATGAGTTCCGGGGTCATGAACGAAAGCTGTTCGCTGATAGCGCTGGCCACATTGCGGAACAGGCCGTTGCGTTCCCCGGCTACCGGGTCGCTCATATCCACGTCCAGAGCCGAAAAGGCGAAAACAGCGGCGGCGTCCAGTTTTTGCGAAAGGGCCATATACTGTTCAATCGTCTGCTTCAAAGCAGTGGCGCTGTCAGCCAAATGCCCACGGCGGGCCGACAAATCGGCGCTGAGTTTCTGGCAGGCATCAATATCGGCTTGCCAATCTTCATCGGTGGGATACATGTCGCGCAGCGACCATTTCCATTGATCCATAGCAAAAAAGCTCCTTTATCTAAAAGTAAATAGGCCGTATGACGGTCTTGTTTTATTGTAGCACGGCACAGGTAGGAAAACAAGGCAAAAGGCTTTCCGCCTGTTCACAAAGGGGCAAACCATGGTATAATAACAAAAAACTTTGATTCTAACAAAGAAAAGGATGAAATGATATGGAAGGAATCACGATCCGTCCAGCTTCCGAACAGGATTGCGGCCGCATTTTGGCGCTTATTCGCGAATTGGCGGCGTATGAACACATGGAACAGGACGTAACGGCCACCGAAGACATCCTGCGGGCTTCGATTTTTCAGCGGCACATGGCTGGGGTGTTTGTGGCCGAAGCGGACGAACAGGTGATTGGCTACGCCCTTTACTGCCACAATTTTTCTACGTTTTTGGGAAGGGAAAACCTCTATTTAGAAGATCTGTATGTGACGCCTGCCTGGCGGGGCCATGGGATTGGCACCGGGCTCATTTGCCGGGTAGCCAGACAGGCGGTAGAGGAAGGATGCCAGCGGCTCGACTGGGTGTGCCTTGATTGGAACCAGCCCAGCCGCGATTTTTACGAAAAACTGGGCGCCCATGCGATGCCCTGGTGGGTGGGCTACCGGGCAGAAGGGGAGGCCCTACAGGAACTGGCCGGGATTTCCCGGGAAAGGAGCGAAGAATAATGGAAATCGAAAAAAAGTATAAACTGAGTGCATTCCCGACAGACTTGCCGCTTCTTAAAAAAAGTGTGCAGGAACAGGGGTATTTGTCCGTCACGCCCGCCGTACGCATCCGCCGGGAAACCGGGGAAGATGGAGTGCGGTATGTGCTGTGTGTGAAAGGCAAAGGCACGCTAGTGCGGGAAGAAGTGGAAGTCGATCTGACAAAAGAAAAGTTTGAGAAGCTCCAAAATTTACTGTGCGGCCCGCTGATTCGCAAAGATTACCGGGTATACGCGCTGCCCGACGGGCATAAACTCGAGTGCAGTTTGGTAGACGAAGGCACCGACAATAGCTTTTATTATGCCGAAGTAGAGTTTTCTTCGCTGGACGAAGCGGCTGCGTTTGTGCCGCCTGCTTGTGTAGGCGAAGATATTACGGAGAAAAAGGGCGTTAGCATGAGCGCTTTTTGGCAATGTTCCCGAGTAGAAGGAAAGAAATTCGTACTTTAAAGAGAAACGCGTTCTAATCAAGGCGTTTTTTCCAAATTCCTCTTTACTTTTTCAAAGTTCTTGTATACAATATAGACAAATCCAGAACGGATTGAATCAACCGCCGGTGGATGCGGCGGAATCTATAGCATTTCATTTTAGAGAGGAGTCATTGGTTTATGAATCTTTCACAGGAAAATCTCATCGCCAGCAGCGCTCTGGTAGACATCTACCGCGACGGAGACATGTGCGTGAAGCTCTTTAAAGAGGGCGTGCGCAAAACAAACCCGCTGTACGAAGCCCTGACCCATGCCCGTGTGGAAGATACCGGGCTGCCGGTTCCGATCATTCACGCGCTGAGCGTGATCGATGGCCGCTGGGCTATTATTATGGACATGATCGAAGGCGAAACACTGGAAGATCTGATGAAGAAGAACCCCGATAAAATGGATGAATACATCGAGCAGATGGTCGATATCCAGATGCAGGTACATTCCAAAGTTGTTCCGAAATTGAGCAAACTGAAGGATAAAATGAGCCGTCAGATCAATTCGCTGGATTTGGACGACACGAAAAAGTACGAACTGCTCACCCGGCTGGAAAGCATGCCCAAACACGTGAAACTGTGCCACGGCAACTTTGTACCGGAGAACATCATTTATCGTGACGGCCAGATGTATATCCTCGACTGGATTCAGGCCCGTCAGGGCAACGCCAGTGCCGACGTAGGCAAAACGTACCTGCTTCTGTCGCTGCGCAACCCCGACATGGCGGAAAAATACCTAAACCTGTTCTGTGAAAAATCCAAGACCGACAAGCGCTATGTACAGCGCTGGCTGCCCATCGTGGCGGCGGCTTATCTGCCCGACGCCAAACCGGAAGAAAAAGAATTCCTGGAAAAATGGGCCGACGTGGTGGAATATCAATAAGTCCACCGGTAAAGTTGATTACATCTTCATCTTCTTTTCTTTCTATACCGCAGAAGGGGCGATCCGAAAGGGTCGCCCTTTTTGCTATAGTTGCATAAAAAATGGGGGGAGAAGACGGGGATTGTCCGTTGACTTGCCCTCTTTCATTCGGTATAATGAAAAAAGCGGGATGGCCCGCAAAAAAGGATGAGGAGTTGGCAAGTATCATGGGATCGAACCTGGATCGCTTCAAGTTTGACACGGAGGAAGCAAGGGATTATTCCGGCGAAAAGAAACTGAAAATTGGCATTATCGGCACGGGCTGGATTGCGGAATCGCATGTAGACAGCTACAAACGCTGCCCAGATGTGGAAATTGTCGCAGCAGCTGACCTGGTCCCCGGTAAGGCGAAGGCTTTTTGCGAAAAATTTGGGCTGACAGAGACGCGCTGCTATGAAAGCCACACGGATCTGCTGGCAAACGAAGAGCTGGACGCTGTCAGCGTGTGCACGTATAACCGCACCCATGCGGTGTGCACCATTGACGCGCTGAAAAAAGGCGTGCATGTGCTGTGTGAAAAGCCCATGTGCGTGACCATGGACGAAGCGGTGGAAATGCGCCGTGCCGAAAAGGAAAGCGGCAAAATTTTGTCCATCGGTTTCCAGCCGCGGCTGGACGAAAACATGAAGATGATCAAAAAGATCGTCTCGTCCGGCGAACTGGGCGACATCTATTACATTCAAACGGGTGGCGGCCGCCGCCGCGGGATCCCCACGCCGTTTGGCACCACGTTTATTGAAGACAAAACGGCCGGTTTGGGGGCTTTGGGCGATATTGGCTGCTACAGCCTCGATATGGTGCTCAATGCCATTGGTTATCCCCGCCCGCTGACGGTTTCGGGGTACAAATCGGCGTTCTTCGGTACGCGCCCGGATTATTACCCCAAGCACCCGGAATACGCCGGAAAATTTGAGGTGGACGATTTCGCCGCGGCCTTTATCCGGCTGGAAGGCGGCATTATCCTCGATTTCCGTATTGCCTGGGCCATGAACCTGGATACCCCCGGTGACACCATTATCATGGGCACCAAGGGCAGCCTGCGCATTCCTTCCACGGAATGCTGGAACGGCACAGTAGGCGGCCCCATGAAGATTTACCACGAAGTGTGCGGCGCTCAGGTGGAGACCGAAATCCCGATTTTGGACAGCAACACCGACGACCTGTTCTACAAAAAGATCCGCTCCTTCCTGGATGCGGTGCGGGATGGCGGCAAAGCGCCGGTTCCCACGGAACAGATTATTTACAACCAGGCAATTTTGGACGGCATCCGCCGTTCGGCCGAAGCCGGTCATGAAGTGACCATCGAAGTTCCGGAAGTGTAAGAAAAGATAGTAAAAAAAGCGGGCCGGATTCTGTCCGGCCCGCCGTTTTATCGAAGGAGGCACATATATATGGAAGCAGTTAAAGAACGGGCCCAAGCCATTATGGACCGCTACACGCAAAGTGGCTTTTGCGCCGGCAGCAGTTTACTTATTTTGCAGCACGGGGAAGAAAAGCTGTATGCCCAAAGCGGGTGGGCCGACCGGGACAACCAGATTCCGGTACAGCGCGATACCCTGTTCCGCCTTTACTCCATGAGTAAACCCATCACCGGCTGTGCGGCGATGATCCTGCTGGAACGCGGCGTGATTGACCTGTATGAGCCCGTCAGCCAGTATTTGCCTGGTTTTGCAAACTGCATGGTGCGGGGCCGCGGAACGCCGGAACCCGCCGCCCGGCCGGTGCGCATCCGCGATTTGCTGAGTATGACGTCCGGCCTGCCTTATGGCGATGAAGACACCCAGGCGGGCAAAGGCGCGCTGTCGCTGTTTGCGGAAATCGGCCGCCGGCTTCACAGCGAAGCGCCCATGACAACGGTGGAAATCGCCAACCGCATGGGGGAAAACGGCCTGAGTTTTCAGCCCGGCGAACGGTGGATGTACGGGACGTCGGCGGATGTCATGGGGGCGGTCATCGAACAGGCCAGCGGCATGCGCTTTGGGGAGTTCCTGCAAAAAGAACTGTTCGAGCCGCTGGGCATGAAGGATACGGCGTTTTATGTGCCCGAAGAAAAACGCGCGCGTTTAACAAAGGTATATGAAGAAACCGAAAACGGAGCTACTCCTATCCATACAGAACACTTGGGGATTTACTGTGAACAAAACAGCACCCCCGCGTTCGAATCGGGAGGCGCCGGTCTGGTTTCCACCTTGGATGACTATGCCCAATTTGCCCGCATGCTGCGAAACGGCGGCCGCCTGGGCGAAACCGTAATTTTGCAGCCCAGCACCGTGCGCTTTTTTACCAGCGGCCGTTTGGAACCGTGGCAGGAAACGTCCTTTACATCCCAGTTTGATGGCCTTGCCGGATTTACCTACGGGAATTTTATGCGGGTCCTGAAAGACCCGGGCCGGGCGTTTATGAACGCCGGGGTTGGCAGCTACGGGTGGGACGGCTGGTTAGGGCCGTACTTTGCCAACGACCCCGAAAACGACCTGACCCTTTTGATGATGCTGCAGCGCAAAGACAGCGGCACGGTCTCCATGACCCGGGAACTGATCAATCTGATTACGGCCGCTTTCGGCCGGTAAAAAGGCGTCAGGTGCGCACCAGGCCCTTGATGTACCCGTCGGTATGGGCGGCCATTTCTTCATTAGCGAGGTCGAATTCTTCCAGGGTATAAATATGGCGTTCATCGGCAAGGCCGGTGAACGGCCAGATGCCCCGGGATAGAAGCATCATACACCGTTCGCACAGCCCAGCTTCATAGGCAATCCGGCGTTCGTGGCAGTTGATGGTGGTGATGGCCTTAAAATTCCACAGTTTGTAATCGATGGAACGCAGGCTGTCGTTGTGGTATCCGCCGATCCCCAGCGTACCGTGGGCGCACACCATATCCCCCGCTAACCGCAGCCCGGATTCCGTGCCGGAAAATTCCATCACCCGCCGGAATCCCACATTGAACAGATCGGCGTTGGTGCCGTCTCGGGTGAGGTCGGGCTTTTTCATGGTGTCCCAGGTCAGCATGTAATAGGGCGGAAGGGTATCGGGGGTGTAGGTTTCGGTGGCGCCAAAGCGTCGGGCGTTTTCCAGCGCTTCTTTCCGGGGGTCAACGGCGATAATATCCCCGTAGCCCATGGCTTTGAACAGGGAAATCGCCCCCAGCCCCATATACCCGCATCCCACCACGGCAACGGGGTCCCCCAGAGTTTCGGGCGGCAATTTCATGGCGGCACTGAGCAGGCAGGCAAGGGGTTCCGCCACGGCGTCTTCGTCGGCCACGTTATCGGGCACATGCACGGTTTTTGCTGGTTCCATCACGATGTATTCCTTAAAGGCACCGCCGCCCAGCCCGGTGACCCGGTCGCCCACATGGAAGCCCTTCACATGCTGACCTACTTTCGCCACGACGCCCATGCTCTCATGGCCCAGTATATCCCCGGGGGCTGCGGTGGCCCAGGGGTACCATTCGCTGTGGCACAGGCCGCTGTAGGTCACCTTTACCAGCAATTGGTCGTCGGTAATGGCGGGAATGGGCACATCGATGACCTCGCTTTTGCGCGGGCCGGTGAGAATCAATTGTTTCATAAACATACAACTCCTTCAAAAGGGGGCTATGGGGTAGCGGCCCCCAGGGTATGTAAATAAAGAAAAGAGGCACGATGATTTTGTATACAGTCGATAGCCGTGTACGGTATTCGGAACTTGACGAAACGGGGCACATGAGTTTGCCGGCGTTGCTTGCCTGGCTGCAGGATAGTGCCCTGTTCCATTCGCAGGATGTAGGATGTGGATTGCAGGATTTTGCGCAAAAAGGACGTATCTGGGTAGTGTCTTCCTGGCAATTACAAATCGAGCGTTTCCCCGTGTTTGGGGAAGATTTTACCGTGGGTACCGGTGCCTGGGATTTTCGCCGGGCGGAAGGATTGCGGGATTTCCTGTTTACTTCGCCGGATGGAACCCCATGGGCAAAGGCGGCGTCTACCTGGACCCTGATTCGTACCGAAACCGGGCGCCCGGTACGAGCCACACCGGAAGATACGGAGCCCTATGGGTTGATTGCGCCGCTTCCTATGGAACGGGCGCCCCGGCGCATCACCCTGCCGTCCGATTTACAGTCGGCTGGTGAAGTCGTCATTCAGCCGCACCACCTGGATACCAACCGCCACGTCAATAACGGCTGGTACGTACAAATGGCGCTGGATGCGCTGCCGGAAAAACCGGCGGTGCGGGAAGTGCGGGTGGAATACCACCGGCAAGCCCGGCTGGGCGATACAGTCCTTCCTTTTGTGGGAGTGACCGAAACAAAGGCGGCCATCGATCTGCGCGGGGAAGACGGCAAAAGCTATGCCAGGGTGCTGTTTTTCACAAAATAAGTGATCAAATTAGATTTTGTTCAGTATACCATATACAATCTGCGCCATGCCAGACCAAAGTTCAACAAATTTTGCCCCCTCTTTTTGAAAGGAAGGAACCCTGTGAAACAGATCACCGTTGGCCTGCTGGCCCATGTGGACGCCGGGAAGACCACGCTCACCGAACAGCTCTTGTACCAGTCCGGAGCCCTGCGTCAGGCGGGCAGTGTGGATGATGGCACGGCCCAGACAGACTTTCTGGAGGTGGAGCGCCGCCGGGGGATTTCCGTGCGGGCGTCGTCCACGGTATTGGGCCAGGGGGACTGGCAGATGAACCTGATCGATACCCCCGGCCATGCCGATTTTGCCGCCGAAACCGAACGGGCGCTGCAGGTACTCGATATGGCCATCTTGGTGATTTCGGCGGTGGAGGGAGTCGAACCCCAAACCGAGGTGCTGTATGATGCAATCCGGCAAACCGGCACCCGCGTGCTCTATT
This sequence comes from uncultured Clostridia bacterium, assembly GCA_930990065.1. GTDB lineage: Bacteria > Bacillota > Clostridia > Oscillospirales > Acutalibacteraceae > Heritagella > Heritagella caecorum. The sequence goes on from CAKNOA010000015.1 coordinate 23,344, forward strand.
TTCTCAATAAGACCGATCGCACCGGCAGCCGCACCCGGGATATTACCGAAGAATTACGCCACATGGGGACGGTGCCTATTTTGTGCCTGACGGATTTGGAAGGGGAAGGGACCCGGGATGTCCGGGTACGTTTGCGAAGCCTGAGTGAACCCGATTTTCGCGAAGAAGTCATGGAAGCGGTGACCCTGCAGAACGAAGAAATGCTCGAAGCGTATGTGTCCGGCACGCCAATCAGCGACGAAGAGCTATGGGCCGCTTTGCAGGAACAGGTAGAAAAGGGGCAAATCGAACTGCTTCTCATGGGCAGCGCCAAACAGGGGATGGGGGTAAAAGAGCTGCTTTCTGCGCTGAAAACCTTTGCAAAGCCCGTGTGCAACCGGACGGACGATGCCCTGTCGGGGATAATCTACCGGGTCACCCACGATAAAGCGATGGGACGGGTTGCTCACGTGCGGCTGTTTGGCGGGTCCCTTGCCTGCCGGGATACGGTAAAACTGCCGTCGGGGGAAGAAGAGAAGATTTCCCAAATCCGCCGGTATACCGGCAGCCGCTTTGTGGATTTGCCGCGTATATCCCGGGGGGATGTGGCCGCCTTATGCGGGCTGCACCACTGTAAAGCCGGGGATATTTTGGGTGAAATCGCCGGTCAAACGGGCATGGAACTTTCCGTGCCGCTATGGAAAGTGCGGGTGATTCCCCAAAAGCCGGAGGAATACGAAGCACTGGGCATAGCACTGGAAGAACTTTCGGCCGAAGACCCCAAACTGCAATTGGAGCGCATCCCCGAAGAGCGGGAACTGGATATTGCCATCACCGGCACCATGCAGGAAGAAATTTTGCAGGCGCTGCTCCAGAGCCGGTACGGGCTCGCGGCTTCGTTTTCCAGCCCCACCGTGATCTATAAAGAAACGCCGGCCGCCCCCGGGCGGGGGTATACGGCCTATACCATGCCCAAACCGTGCTGGGCGATTATTGAACTGGCGATCGAACCGGGTCCCCGGGGGTCGGGGCTGCATTTTTCTTCCCACGTTCCCAATGACCAGATTTTTTACCGGTATCAAAACCATATCCGCCAGTGCTTGCCCCGGGCGTTGCAGCAGGGGCTGTATAACTGGGAAGTGATCGACCTGTCTGTCACGCTCACGGGTGGTTCTCATCACACCGTGCATACGCATCCACTCGATTTCTTTTTAGCTACCCCCATGGCTGTCATGGACGGGCTTACCCATACGGGTACCGTTTTACTGGAACCGATCCAGCGGGTGCGCCTGTCCGCGCCGGAAGCGTGTTTAGGCAAGGTAATAGGTGATATGATCACTCTGCGGGGTACCTATGACACACCCGTTATCCATCAGGGGCGTTTTACCATGGAATGCCGGATACCGGCGGCTACCTTTCTTTCCTATCCCGTGCGGTTTATGGCGCTGTCCGGCGGGCGGGGCAGTGTGAGCGCCCGGTTTGACGGGTATGAACCGTGCCCGCCGGCATGCGGCGCGGTAGCCCGCCGCCGGGGCGTGAATCCTCTGGACCGGGAAAAATGGATTCTAACCCAGCGTAGTGCCATGACGGAAGGAAAATAAAAAAGCGGTATGGAAAAACCATACCGCTTTTTTTATTTTGGCACCGGTGTTTATTCGGTGACTTCTGTTTTTTCGATTTCTTCAATCGCCGCTTTGGCGCAGGCGGCTACGCTGCCTTCTTCAAAGGGATTGTGCAGGTGTGCCAGCTGCAGCAATTCAAAATAGCCACGGCTGCCGCCAGCGCAGCACAGGTTGTAGTAATCCTGCCAGGCGCTTTCGCGGTTTTCCTGCATTTTGGTGTAAAAGTCAAAGGCGCCCATCTGAGCCAGGGCGTAGTCGATATAATAGAACGGGAACAGGAAGATGTGCTGTTTCTGCATCCAGAAGCCGCCTTCCTCCAAAAACGCGTTGCCGTCGTAATCACGCCAGGGCATATATTCCTTTTCAATGCTGCGCCACAGGGTACGGCGGTCTTTGGCACTCATTTTCGGGTTTTCAAAGACCTTGTGCTGGAATTCATCCACGCACACCAGGTACGGAATGGAGGACAGCGTGTCGCGCAGGTGGCCATAGCGGTATTTATCCGCATCTTTGCCAAAGAATTTGTCCATCCAGGGGTACGTGAACAGTTCCATGCTCATGGAGTGGATTTCGTCAATGCAGTAGTTCGACCAGGCATATTCGCTCAAATCGTACCGGCGCATGGAGTTGTACGCCATAAAGGCATGGCCCGCTTCGTGGGTGAGCACGTCCACGTCAGCGCTGGTGCCGTTAAAATTGCTGAAGATAAACGGCGCTTTGTAGCTTTCCAGCGACGTGCAGTACCCGCCGGGGCGCTTGCCGGGTTTGGATTCCAAATCGAACAGGTCGTACTGTACCATGAAATCGAAAAATTCGCCGGTTTCTTTGGACAGCGCGTGGTACATCTGCCGGGCGCTTTCGATCATTTCTTTGGTGGTAGCGTGGGGCGCGGCGTTGCCGTCGGCAAAGAACAGGGGTTCATCATAGTAACGCAGTTTGTCCACGCCCAGCCGTTTGGCCTGAGCGGCGCGCACTTTGGCGGCAGCGGGGGTGATCACTTCTTTGACCTGGCGGCGGAAAGCAGCCATCATGTCGGGATTGAATTCTGATTTCTGGGTATCCAAATACGCCAGTTCCCAGTAATTTTTCATCTCCAGCTTTTCGGCCATGCGGCAGCGCACCGCGATCATGCGGTCATAAATATCGTCGAGTTTATCGGAAATACTCTCGTACAGCTGAGCCCATTTTTCAAAGGCTTCCCGGCGTTCTTCGCGGTCGGTGCTGTTCATGTGCTTGAGCAGCCCATAGAAATTGCAGGTTTCGCCGCGGAATTCGATGGAACTGGTGGCCGACAGTTTGCTATATTCGGTGCACAGGGATGCTTCTTCCACCCGGTCTTCAATAATGGCCGGATCCTGGGCGCGGCTTTCGGCTTCCAGTTTACGGAACAGCTCGTGCCCGAATTCTTTTTCAAAATCGGGGCGGAAGGAGGAATGCAGCAGTGCCTGGGTCCATGCTTTTTCCATGGGCAGCAGCCGCGGCATCTGGCCGTCGAGGTATTCCATTTCTTTTTCATAAAACGCGTCGGTGGTGTCGATAGTGTTGCGCACGTGGGCAACCGAAGCGGCCGTTTGCAGGTCGCGGTACATGGTTTCTTTTTCCATCAATAGCGCGCGGGCTTCTGCGTAGGAACCGGCATTTTTCAGCTTTTCGACCAGCGTTTCCAGCTGGCGGCCTACGCCTTCCACATCGGGGCGTTTATAGGGCAGATCACAAAATTTTTGCATGGGTTTATGGCCTCCTTTATTAGTTTGGTGGCCGGTTTTCCGGCATTCAAACATTTTTTATTTTACTACGGAATAGGGCAAAATACAACCCGCCTCAAAACTATGCTGGCAGCTTATTGAAAACGAAAACCTCACTGTGTTATCATATACAAAAAAGGAAGGGAGTCCTTTGCGATGATCGTAAATTCTGTGGGAATTCGTGTAGAAGAAAAGGGGAAAGAACCGATCGATTTCTGTATGGCGCTGGATAACGAAGAATGGGCGGTTGTAGCCCAAAATCCGGCCCTCTTTGACAAAGTGACCAGTGTAAAAAAACTGCTTGCGCGGCTACCGTTGGCCTTTGAGGATCCGGCTGCCGACGATGAAGAAGACGAAGAGCCCCGGGACATGATCCGCGATTTTGACTATGAAAACGCGTTCTCAAAATTCTGCCGGCAAGCAGAAAAACTTTCAAAAATCGACGAAGCCCTGCTCTATGCCACCAATGACCGTGGGCATGCGGTGGAAGTTTCATACGTGCGGTATGATTTTATAGGCGGCCGGTTCCTTATTGGGCAGGAACGTATCGATGAAATGGACTCGTGGCGCGATGTGTTCTTGGCCCGCATGAACGAGAAAGACGGAGGACAGGCCTACAACTATGACGTACGGTTTGACCCCGCAAAAAAGCGGGCCACCAAAAAGAAACCCGCTTCGCCTCTCGTGATCGAAAACGATGTGGTGATAGGGGTACGGGACGACCAAAATCCCACCGAAATCGTGGTGCCCGATGGGGTAACCGAAATTGGTGCGTTTGCGTTTGCCAATCTTGAGCAGATCCGGCGGGTAATGCTGCCAGGCAGTGTGCGGATCATCCATGAAAAAGCATTTTCTGACTGTGAGAATCTAAAAGAAATGATTTTACCCGAAGGGGTAGAGCAAATCGGAATCGCGGCGTTTGAAAACACCGGCCTTGAAAAGCTTTCCCTGCCCGATTCCCTTACCTTTATCGCGGACTTGGCCTTTGCCGGGTGCGAGTACATTACCTGGCTGCGCCTGAGCCGGGGCATCAAAGATTACACCCAGTGTGCATGGTATCTGGAAACAGACGAAGACGAACCGCTGACCCTTCTTTTGCCGAAAGGCTGCTCGCCCGAAGAGTTTACCGTGAGCGAAGACGAAGATTTCTGGGAGCAGGACGGACTGATTGTGAAAAGCGAATCGGATTAAAAAGACCGGTTTTCTGTAGAAGCCGCACCCTTTTGGGAGCGATTGACGGAAAACCGGTTTCCTTTTATAATAAAATCAACTTTATGAAGGGGGAAGGACATGAAACTCGTTCATCTGTCCGATCTTCACATCGGAAAAAATGTCAATGGATACGCCATGCTGGAAGACCAGAAGGCTATTTTTACCCAGATTTTAACGATCATTCAAGAGGAAGCGCCCGAAGCGGTGCTGCTGTGTGGCGATATTTACGATAAAACCACCCCATCGGCGGAAGCCATGGCGCTGTTTGACTGGTTTTTGACGGAACTGGCCGGGGACGGGCGCACGGTGCTGCTCATCAGCGGGAACCATGATTCCGCCGAACGGTTGACGGTCGGGGCCCGGCTGATGGAAAAAAGCCGGGTGTATATGGCCCCGGTGTATACGGGCGCTTTGCAGCAAATCACGCTGCAAGACCAGTTTGGCCCGGTCACCTTTACGCTTTTGCCGTTTTTGCGGCCGGCGGTGGTGCGGGCAGCCTGGCCGGACGAAACGGTGGAAAGCACCAGTGATGCCGTGCGGGTGGCGCTTTCCCACTGCCCACCGGATGAGCCGGGGGGGCGGCAGGTGCTTTTATGCCACCAGTTTGTGTCGGGGGCTTCTTCCTGCGATTCGGAAGAAAAGCACATTGGCGGCTTGGAAGCGGTGGAAACCGATTTGTTTCAGCCGTTTGATTATGTGGCGCTGGGCCATTTGCACAACCCCCAAAAGGTGGGGCGGGAAACCGTGCGGTATTGCGGTACGCCGCTGAAATACTCGTTTTCCGAAGCCCATGCCCAAAAGAGCGTGACGGTGGTTACCCTGGAAGAAAAGGGAAAGACCCAAATCCGCACCGTGCCCCTGCACCCGCGGTATGATATGCGCCGCCTTAAAGGTTCCTTTGCCGAACTCATGGAACAGGCCAGCGATGATTATGTCCAGCTGACCCTAACGGATGAAACGGAAATTCCCAATGCGTATAACCGGCTGCGGGAAAAGTATGCCCATATTATGATTTTGGAATACGACAACACCCGCACCAGGGCCCAGGCCGATTTTTCCCATGTGACCAGCGAACGGGAAAAAAGTGAACTGGAACTGTTTGGGGAGCTTTTTTACCAGCAAAACGGCCGGGCTATGAGTGAAAGCCAACAGGCGTATATGGATGCTTTGCTGCGCGAGCTAAAGGAGGGAGAAGAATCATGAGACCGCTTTCACTGACCCTTTCGGCCTTTGGCCCCTATGCCGGCCGGTGCGACATCCCGTTTTGGAAATTGGGGGAAGAAGGGCTATATCTGATTACCGGGGATACCGGTGCGGGCAAAACCATGATTTTTGACGCCATTGTATTTGCCCTGTATGGAGAAACGGGCAGCGAGCGAAAAGGCAGCACGCTGCGCAGTTTGTACGCGAAACCTGATGCCGAAACCTTTGTGGAACTGAAGTTTTTGTGCAAAGAAAAAACCTATACCATCCGCCGTTCCCCGGATTATGTCCGTCCCAAAAAACGGGGGGAAGGGATCATTCACCAGGGGGCTTCGGTGCAGCTGACGTTTTCCGGCGGACAGCCCCCTGTGACCACTCTGAAAGAGGCCACTGCCCGCGTGACCGAAATCGTGGGGCTGGATAAGGATCAGTTCATGCAAATCGCCATGATCGCCCAGGGCCAGTTCCGGCAACTCTTACTGGCCAAAACCAACGACCGGGTGGCCATTTTGCAGAAGATCTTTGGGACTACCCTCTATAGCCGGGTACAGGACCGCCTGCGCCGGGAGGCAGGGGAGCAAAAAGATGCCTACCGCCGGAGGCTGCAAAGTTTGGGGCAGTACGCCGAAACCGTGCAGCCGCGAAAAGACGAGGAAAAGGAACAGCTGCTCATGATGGCCCAGAGCTTCTATAGCGGCAGCGAAAACCGGCTCGATGAATTAAAACAGCTGCTGCAAACCAGTGTGCTGCAGGATGGGACGGAAGAAGAGAATAAGCAGCAGGAAGAAAAGCGCCTGGATGAAGAGAGCCGCCAGACTGAACAAAACCGGAAAAAGGCCCAAAAGCATCAAGAAGATGAAAAACGGCTAGCGGATATGCGGAAAGCCTTACAAAAAGCGCAGGAATTGGAGCAGCAAGCCGAAGCCAGCCTGCAGGAAGAAAATGAAAAAGAACCCAGACGCCGGGCGATTCAGGAAAAACTGGGGGTGCTCAAACAGGAAGAACCCCGTTACAGGGAGCTGGAAGAACGGCGCAAGGAAGGCGAAAAAGCCGCTGCCAGTTGGCAATCGGCCGATAAAACCCGGCAGGAATGGGAACAAAAACGGGATGAGCTGCAAAAAACGCAGGAAGAAGAAAAGAAACGCCTTCTCGATTTAGGCAACCCCCAGGCCGAAGTCAGCCGCCTGGAAAAGGAAGAAGAAGCCGCCGCCCAGCAGCACAAACGGATCGAAACCCTGTTCCAGCGGGACTCCGATCATCGAGAGGCCGCCAAAGCCCATCAGGCGAACCGGGAAGCGCTGGAAAAACAGCAAAATGAAAACAAAAAACATTCCTCCCGGGGTGACGAATTGGTGGGGCTGCTCGCAAGGCTTACCCAGGAATGGCCCCAGTATGCCAGTATACAGCAAGAAGAAGAGGCGGTGGGCCAGGAAGCAACGCGCCTTGAAAAGGAGAAAACAGCCGTTGAGCAGCAGAAGACGGACTATGAAAACGCTCACCGCGCCCTACAGGAATTAGACGAAAAAGTAAAACAGCTGCATGACCCCCAAGCGGACCTTTTGCGCCTGGAACGGGAAAAGCAGCAAATAGAACAAGAAGATACCCGGCTGCAAAACGTCGTAGAAGCCCAACGGGAATGGGAAAAGGCCCGGGAAAACCGGGAGGCAACAGCCAAAACCGCCCAGGAGGCCATTTTAACGGCACAAAAATGGGACGAGGAATTTACCCGCTGCAACCGGCTGTTTTTGGCCTCCCAAGCGGGGATTTTGGCCGAAACATTGCGGGAAAAGGAACCCTGCCCGGTGTGCGGCTCTATCCATCACCCGGCGCCGGCTACCAGGCCCCAGCAGGCCCCCACCCAGGCCCAGTGGGACGAAACCCGCCATAAACGGGATGAAGCCGAAAAAGAGTCCATTGCCGCCTCCACAGCCGCCCGCCATGCGCAGGAACAGTATGGGGACTGTGAAGCACAGCGGCAGCAGGCCCTAGAGGAAGCTTTCCCCCAGGGGGCCGAAGAGGGATGGGCTCAGAAAGTGCCGGAGCGGCTGCACTGGCTGCAGGAACAAAAAGGAAAACTAGAAGAAACCAGCAAAGCCCGGCAGCAGGATGCCGACAACAAGAAAAAGTGGGAAGAAGACCTGCAAAAACGGCGCCAGGCTCTGGACGAACAGGAAACGAACCTGCAAAAACGGGAAGCGGACTATCGGGAAGCGAGTGCCCGGCTAAAAGCCCGCCAAGGGGCGTTGCAGCAGCAAAAAGCGCAGCTGCTGTTCCCCACGGCCGAACAGGCGTCAGGGGCGAAAGAACAGGCCCTTAAGGAACAGCGCGTGATTGTTGCCGGGCAGGAGAGGGAAAAGGAACTGGACCGGAAAACGGCCGCCTCAAAAGAACGGGCCGACAATGCCCAAAACCAGCTGTCCCAGGAACTCGCGAGCTTTTTTGGCGAAGACGTACCGCAGGACTGGTTTGAAAAGCTGCAAAAAGCCCGGGACGAGCAGGAAGCCCGGCGCCTTTCCTTACAAAAACAGCGGGAAAAGGCCGAAAACGACCGGCAGGAAGAAACGAAGCTGCTCGCTTCCACGAAGGAGCGGGACGAGGAGCTACAAAAGGCCCAGCGGGAAGCGTCCGAATGGGCGCAAAAAGCGGCTACTTTAAAGGAGAGACTCGAACGCTTGCGCGAAGAATACAAAGAGCGCAGCCGCACCCTATCTTGTAAGGATCAAAAACAGGCCGAAAATCTTCGGCAAACGTTGCAAGGAGAGCTGTCCGCTCTGGAGCAGGCCCTGAAAGACGCCCGGGAAGCGGCCGAAAGAGCCCGCACCGAAACCCAGCGGCAGGCGGGTGCCGTCAAGGAACTGGCGGCCCAGCTGGAACAGGAACCTGTTTGGGACCCGGAAGCCTTGCTCCGGCAGGAACAGGAGCAGAAAAGCGCCCTAATAGCTCTGCGAAAAGAAAAAGAAGCCCTGCACGCCCGGCGGCAGCATAACGAATTGCTGCAAAATAATATCCAGACGCAAGCCGAACAGCTGCAGCAGGCGGAAGAAAAGGTCCGGTTTTTGCAGGAACTGGCCGACACGGCTTGCGGCAGCGTGACCGGCAAAGCCAAAGTGAAGTTTGAAGCGTACGTACAGATGCACTATTTTGATGAAATTTTGTACTGTGCCAACCTGCATTTGCGGGATATGACCCGGGGCCAGTACGAGCTGATGCGCCGCCAGAGCGAAAGCAGCTCGGACCAGGGGCTGGAGCTCAATGTGCTGGATCACTGGAACGGCACCCAGCGGGAAGTTGCGACACTGTCCGGCGGGGAATCGTTCAAAGCCTCGCTGTCGCTGGCGTTGGGGCTTTCCGACGTGGTACAAAACCAGGCCGGCGGCGTGCAGCTGGATACCATGTTTGTGGATGAGGGGTTCGGGTCGTTGGACCCCGATTCGCTGGATATGGCCATGGACCTGCTCAGCGGACTGGCCGGGGCGCACCGGCAGGTGGGGATTATTTCCCATGTGCGGGAACTGAGCGACCGCATCGGCAAAAAAATCCTGGTCACAAAACAGGATGTATCCGGCAGCCAGATCCACTGGCAGCTGGATGACTAAAGAAAAAGGGGGAATGCGTTTGGCTGGGTTTGTCATAGGCATTGCCGGGGGGTCCGGTAGCGGCAAAAGCACGCTAACAGGCCGCCTGCAGCAGGCGTTCCCGGGGCAGGTGGCTATCCTGCGGCTGGACGATTACTATAAAAGCCTGAGCCATTTGCCACTAGCGGAGCGGGCCCGGGTGAATTTTGACCATCCGGATGCCCTGGATAGCGCGCTGTTTGCCCGGCATCTTATGCAGTTGCGGCAGGGGCAGGCCGTGCAGACGCCCTTCTATGATTTTGCCTTGCATGACCGGAAACAGGAAACCGGTACGGTCTTTCCCGCCCCGGTCATCCTTGCCGAAGGGACGCTGCTGTTTGCGTGCCCGGAACTAAAAAATGCGTTTGACTACCGGGTATTTGTGGAAACACCGGATCACGTGCGGCTGCAGCGGCGGCTGAAAAGGGATGTACAGCAGCGCGGCCGTACCAGGGAGAGCGTGTGGCGGCAATATTTTGACACGGTGCAGCCCATGTTCGAAATTTTTGTCCGTCCCCATAAGGACCAGTGCGACCTGCTTTACCCCGGGGAAGGCGATTCGGAAGGGCCATTCCAGGTGCTGTGCTGGGTGATTGTATCCCATCAAAACTAAATCCGGCCCGAAAAAGCAGAGCATCTTTTTCGGGCCGGATTTTCTTCTTAAAAATTCTTAAATTTTCCTGCTTTCCGGTTCGCTTTTTGACAGGATCGTTTATAATACAATCAGATTCGTATGTGAAAAGGAGGCGTATGCATGCCTTACCGGATTCTGGTGGTAGACGATGAACCGGATATTCGTGAAATCGTGTCCATTCTGCTGCAAAAAAACGGGTACGAAACCCGGTTGGCACAAAACGGCGGCGAGGCCGTCCGGCTAGCTAGGCAGGAGGGACCTTTTGATTTAGTGATTATGGATATTATGATGCCCGAAATGGACGGGTTGGGAGCCTGCCGGGCGATTCGGTCCTTTAGTCTGGTGCCCATGCTGTTTTTAACGGCCAAAACGCAGGAAAAAGATAAATACCAAGCGTATGCGACCGGTGGCGATGATTATTTGGGCAAACCGTTTTCGCCCAATGAACTGCTGATGAGGGTGTCGTCCCTGATCCGCCGGTACCGGGTGTATCAGGGGGAAGGCACCGCGACCGGTGGCGCCGGAATTGAAGTCAATGAGGAAACACGGCAAGTGCGCAAAAACGGAACGCTTGTCAATATGACCGAAAAGGAATTTGCCATTTTGCAGTTTTTCTTGAATCACAGAGGTCGCCCGGTGGACGTTGCCACCCTGTACGAAGGGGTTTGGCACGAAAAATACTTGCCTTCTTCCAACAATACCGTGATGGTGCACATCCTTAACCTGCGGCGCAAATTGGAAGACGACCCAGCCCAGCCTACTTTTATTCGCACGGTATGGGGAAAGGGGTATCAGATTGATTAAGAAAAACGGGATTTTTTCGCTGAAGGCGAAAATGATCTATGTACTTCTTCTGGCGCTGCTTTCCGGCATGCTGGCCTTTCAGGTCGCAGGAACCGTGATGTATGCCTATATCGAGCAAGTGTATCTCAGCGAGGAAGCCTGTGCCCAGCGGGAAAAAGAGCTGCTGGATAGCTTTGCCGGATATGTCAAAGAAAACGCCGTACAATCGACGGATTCCGAATCTCTCAAACAGTGGTGCCAAGCACAAAATGATGTGTATTTGACCATTTACCGGGAAGATAATTCCCTGTATGATGAAGAGGAGTCCATGAGCAGCTTGTTTGAAGACAGCAGTGATAGTAGCGGGGGCGAATACAGCGATGCGGAATTGCTGGAAGGGGATTTTGATTTTCAGGTGTACCCCATCCATTTTTCCGACGGTGTGTATTCGGTTTCGATCATCGATTTTTCGGAAAGCTCGTATTATGATTTGGCAGACTATATTTCCTGGGCCGTGTTTCTGGGAGTGGTGCTGCTCATTGTACTGATCTACACTAGTCGCATTACGGCGCGGATTTCCCGGCTGTCCCGTCAAGTGGAAATGATCGAAGATGGCAATTTGGATGCGCCGCTACAGGGAAAAGGGCGGGATGAGTTGTCCCGGTTGGCCAGCAGCGTAGACAGCATGCGGGATTCCCTGGTGGAACAGCTGCAAAGTGAAAAAAAGGCCTGGCAGACCAACCAGGAACTTATTACATCGATTTCCCACGATTTGCGCAACCCATTAACGTCGCTGATAGGGTATACCGAATTACTCAATGATGACGGTACGCTGCAAAAAGACGAACAGCGCAAATATCTATCCATCTGCCTCGATAAAGCGTATCAATTAAAAGAGCTCACCGACGAACTGTTTGGCTATTTTCTGGTCTTTGGCAACGTCAATACCCGGCAAAATCAGGAAGAAGTAGATGCCCAAATTTTGCTGGAACAGTTAATCGGTGAGCAGGTGGCACGATTGCGCACTGAAGGATTCTGGATGGAAGAAGAATTGCTCACACAGTCTTGCCCCATTAAGTTGGATGTGATGCTGTTTAAGCGTATGATCGACAACTTGTTTTCCAATATTGAAAAATATGCCGACCCCCGGCAGGTTGTAAAAGTGTGGGCACGCCAGGATCACCAGAGCATCCGTCTGCACTTTGAGAACCGGGTGCTGGTACGGAAAAATCCGGTGGAAAGCACAAAAATCGGGGTCAAAACTTGCCAGAAGATTGCCCAGCTGATGGGGGCGTCGTTTGTATGCGGAGAGGAAAACGGCGTGTACACCACCGATATTGTCATGCAAGCCCAGGCAGCCGAAATATGTTAAAAAAAGTTTCATCACTTTTTTACAGAGATTTTCACAAAGCGTGGTATACTAAAAAATGTAAATCCAGAAAGAATCGAAAGGAGTTTGAAAAACGATGTCTGTTCTGACGATTACAAAAGAAAATTTTGAAAAAGAAGTGCTGCAAAGCAAGGAACCGGTGCTGCTGGATTTTTGGGCCAGCTGGTGCGGTCCGTGCCGGATGGTTTCGCCGGTTATCGACGAAATTGCCGGGGAAGTATCCGGAAAAAAAGTGGGGAAAGTAAATGTAGATGAACAGCCCGAACTGGCCGAACGGTTTGGCGTCATGAGCATTCCCACGCTGATTGTGATGAAAAATGGCAAAATGGCCAGCCAGGCTGTCGGCGTGCGGCCAAAGAGCGAAATTTTGTCCATGTTGGAAGAATAAAAAAGGGGAACCCATAAAGAAAAAACACCGGAAAATGGTTTTTAGCCGTTTTCCGGTGTTTTTTCTGCAAAAAAGTTTTTTAGAAAATGATCTTCCTTTACTGTGCCAGATCTCCCCCACGCTGTTTTTCCCGGCGCAGCAGTAGCAAAAACCAGCCCACGCACAATAGAATTTGTACGGAGGTAGAACAGGGGGTAGCCAGTCCTACCAGGAAGAGGGAAACGGGCTTTAATTGGCTCATAAAGAATGAAACGGGAATGCGGACAAAGAACGCCCCTAAAATGCCCTGCAGCATCACAAAGCGGGTACTGCCATAGCCGTTAAAATACCCGATAAAGCAAAACAGGAACGAAACCAGCAGTGTATCGATGGCATAGGCTTTTAAGTATTCGGCGGCAGCCAAAATGACGGGGTCGTCGTTTGAAAAAATGCGGGCCAGCATATCGCCGTGGAAAAACGACAAATAAGCCAAAAATAGGCTGATCACAAAGGAAGAGGCCATGCCGCACACCAGGGAGCGCCGGGCGCGGGCGTGCTGACCGGCTCCCACATTCTGTCCCACAAAGGCCGAAAGCGCCTGGGAAAAGGCCGACGGTACCAACATGATAAACGCGCACAGTTTTTCGGCCACCCCGACCCCGGCGGATACAATAACGCCCAGGGAATTGACAATGGCCAGGATGACCAAAAATGAAATGCTCACCAGAAAATCCTGCAACGCGATAGGGGCACCCAGGCGGGCGGTGCGCCCGACCAGTTCCCGGTGGAAGCGGATGTCCGATAAGGCAAACGGAAACGGCAGCCCGCGCCGCCGGATAATCCATATACACAGAATAACGCTCACGCTCTGGGCCAGTACGGTAGCCAGCGCCGCCCCTCCGGTGGCCATGCCGAATACCCCCACAAAGAGTAAATCACCGGCAATATTGAGCATACAGGCGATCAGAACCGCTAAAAGCGGCGTTTTGCTGTCGCCCAGCCCGCGAAAGATACTGCCCAGCACGTTGTAGGCCACAATAAAAACGGTGCCCGCCGAACAGATGCGTACATATTCCACCGTTTTATCAAAGGCTTCGGCGGGAGCCTGCATCAAAGAAGCCAGGGGCCCTGCCGCGAGTTCTACCACCAGTGTCAGCACCAGGGCAATCATCCCGAACAGGAAAATCCCGCTGCCGATGACTTTTCCCGCTTCTTTTTGCCGCCCCTGGCCGATTTTTTGGGCCAGCAGAATGGTGGTCCCCATGGAAAGCCCGGTGATTACGGTTGTCAGCGTTTGCATGATCTGGCTGCCGGTAGCGACAGCCGACACATCCGCCGACGAATTAAACTGTCCCACAATGAGCAGATCGGCGGCCCCATACATGGCCTGCAGCAGCAGAGCCATTAAAATGGGCAGGGAAAACCGCAACAGGGGCGAAAGAATTTTCCCCTGGGTAAAGGAATGAACCGTTGCCATAAAACATCCTCCCTTATGGTTCCTCTATCAAAAAACCGGATAAAACAGCAGGCTTTTGGCCCGCCATCTTATCCGGTCCTGCACATACGGTGTGCACACCCTCCGATGGTTCACAGAAATTGTAACAGAAAAAAAGGAAGATTGTCAAGAAAAAATCAGATAAACAGGCTATTATCCGGGAACACAGGGTCGCATGTCACATGAATCCCCATTTTGCGCAAGGTGCCTTCGTCACCGGAATACAGAATCTGGGTGGAATGCAGGTCACAGCCCCGCAGTTTGGGCAGCTGTTCCACAGCAAGAGCCGCATTTTTGTCGGATGCCGCGCTGATATACAGCGCCGCCAGCACGTCGTCCACTTTCAGTACACTGCTCAAACTGCCCAGCAGATTGATTTTCAGGTCCAGCACCGGTTCCAGTACATCCGGGCTGATCAGCAGCACCGATTTGGGGATATCCGCCAGTACTTTGATACTGTTGAGCAGCGCGCCGCTGCAGGCGCTCATCAGATGGGTCGCTTTGCCCGTGATCACCCGTCCGTCGGGCAATTCCACCGCAGCTGCCGGGGCGCCGGTAGCTTCCCGCTTCCGCCGGGCCGGCAGTACGCTGGGCCGGTCCTCTACTTTCAGCGAAAGCTGCTGCATGATCAGTTCCAGTTTATCGACGGTTTCCTGTTTTTCTTGCCCTTTACGCAAATCGCACAGTCCACGACAGTAGCGGCGGATGATTTCCTGGCAGCTGGCCTGGCGGCAGGCATCATCATCGATGATCGCATACCCGGCCATGTTTACGCCCATATCGGTGGGGCTGCAATAGAATTTATCGTTGCCGGTAATCCGGGTCAAAATGGTGCGCACAATGGGGAACGCTTCCACGTCACGGTTATAATTGATGGCGGTTTTGCCGTACGCTTCCAGATGGAACGGGTCAATCATGTTCACGTCCTGCAAATCAGCCGTGGCCGCTTCATACGCCAGGTTGACCGGATGCTTTAACGGCAGGTTCCAAATGGGGAAAGTTTCGTATTTGCCGTACCCGGCACGTACACCCCGGCGGTATTCGTGATAGACCTGCGATAGGCAAGTCGCCAGTTTCCCGCTGCCCGGGCCCGGCGCCGTGACGACCACCAGCGGTTTGGTCGTTTCGATGTACGGGTTGGCCCCATACCCGCGGTCACTGACAATAAAGTCCACGTTGGCCGGATATCCGGCAATGGGCCGGTGGATATAGTGGCGAATCCCCAAAGCCTGCAATCGCTGCACAAACGAATCGGCGGCGGGCTGGCCGGTGTACTGGGTGATGACCACGCTGTTTACATCCAGATCCATCGAGCGGATCATGTCAATCTGGCGCAATAGGTCCATGTCGTAGCTGATGCCTAAATCGGCGCGGATTTTGGTTTTTTCAATGCTGCCGGCGCTGATGCAGAACACAATTTCCATCTGTTCCCGCAGCTGGCGCAGCAAACGGATTTTGGCGTCCGGTTGGAAACCGGGCAGAACCCGGGACGCATGGTAGTCGTCGAATAGTTTGCCGCCAAATTCCAGATACAGTTTGCCGTCAAATTGGGAAATGCGTTCTAAAATGTGGGCTTTCTGTTTTTCCATGTACAGGTCATTGTCAAAACCGATTTTCATTCTTTATAACCGCGCCTTTCTGTGTTAAAATCGTTATCATAAACATTTCTCTTAACTCTACCATAAACCGACAAAACCCGCAACTGTTCCAAAAAAGTTTTTAAAAAAGGCGCGTTTGCTTTTTGACGGGGGCCGTGTTACACTGGAACCGAACAGGTGTTATACCGAGGGGAAGGAGCGAAAAATCATGACAAAAAACAGAATTTTTTACGGGACCGGTGCGGCCGAGGGGATTCCCGATCCGTTTTGCCGGTGTCCGGTTTGTGAAAATGCCCGAAAGGTAGGGGGCAAGGAAATCCGCCACCGCACCATGTTCCGCGTGAATGAGGAACTGTGCATCGATCTGGGAGCGGATGCGGCGTCTCAGGCAACGGTGCTGGGAGACCTGATTGGGTTGCACCACGTATTATATACGCACACCCACGAAGATCACTTTTGCCCAATGATGCTGCAAATGCGGGGCATGGCCACGCACCGGGAGGAAGAGCCCCTACATTTGTATTGGACCGACCGGGCGTATGACATCGTGCCGTTTTTGCGCAACGATACCCCGGTGATCAAAGGGAACACCCGGCAGCTGGAAGAAAAAGGGGTTATTCAGTTCCATCAGCTCCATTTTGGGCAGGAAACGAATATCGCCGGGTTCCGCGTACTGCCCCTGCGCGGCAACCATATAGGCAGCCTGGGCGAAAACAGCGCCAATTACCTGCTGACTGACGCCAACGGGAAAACGCTATATTACGGGCTGGATACCGGTTGGTATTTGCCCGATACCTTCCAGGCACTAAAAGGGCGGCATTTGGACATCCTGATAACGGAATGCACATTTGGCCTGACGCCGAATATGGACCGGCACCCTGACGGTCACCTGCATGCGTTTGCGCTGGTGGAACTGCTCAACGTACTGCGGGATCAGGGAACGATTGATGAGACAACCCAGGTCTTTGCCACTCATATTTGTCACTGGACATCCACCCATCAGCAACTGGTGGAGTATTTTAAAAAGCAGGATCTTTTCTGTCCACTTACGGTGGCTTGGGACGGCATGCAGCTGCCCGAAGATGTGTAAAAGAAGGGTTACGATTCAAAGTCTTCCAATATATGCAGTAGTTCGGCGCGGGAAGATGCCTTGATCCCTTTTTGCAATAAAAGCCTGTCCGTTTCGGGCAAATCGGCCGCCGAAACAGCTAAAATCAGGAAGGGTTCTGTGTCGCCGGGATAAAAAGCGGCCACCTGCCCGCCATATAGGGATACGGTGGCAAAGGTGGCTTCCCCGGCGGCGGAAAGTCCGGCATCCGTTTCTTCAGCTTGACTTGAAAGGAAAGATGCGGTAATATTTGACTGAGTATGAAGTTCTTCCGTTTGGCCGCGCGCGCGGCTGGCGGCGATGCAAGCCGCGATCGAAGCCCCTAAGCATAGCAGGCAGAAAATCAGGGGAAGAACTTCTTTTCGTTTCAGGTGCTTCATAAAATTCCCTCCTTTTGGGTAGTATGAACACTGAAAAACAAAAATATGCGCTTTTTCCGGCTTGATAGGGAAGAAGTGAAAAACGGATGGATGTTTAGCATAAGGAAAGAGGTGTGAATCCCGATTGAAACGAACGGACATCAATCGCTTTAATACCACCACGCAGCCGGTTACCGCAGAACATGAAAAGGCGATTTGTGCCGGCGGGGCCATTCAATCCGTACTGCGCATGCTGGGACGGATGATATGGACGTTTGTGCTGGTTATGCTCATTGGGGGGACGATTACCCTTATTTCTGTGATTGCCTTTTTGTTCCAGCTCAAAAGCCAGACGACCACCGTCAAACTGGAATCGTACGCGCTGGACTACAGCAGCATGGTCTATACGCAGAATGAAAAGGGCGAAAATGTCAAGTATCTGACCCTCTACAGCACGGAAGACCGTGTGTGGAAAGATTGGGACGAAATTCCGGCCGACATGAAGAATGCCATGGTCGCCATCGAAGACAAGCGGTTTTATGAACACGATGGCGTGGACTGGTATACGACCTTTGGGGCGGTGCTCAAACTGGCTACCGGCCAGTCCGGCGGCGGTGGTTCCACGATCACCCAGCAGCTGGTGAAAAATATTACCGGTAAAAACGAAGTGAGCCTGCTGCGTAAGGCCAAAGAAATTTTCTCCGCTTTGCAGCTGGAAGAAAATTATACCAAAGAAGAAATTCTGGAAGCGTACCTCAACGTGGTAAACTTTGGCGGCAATTGCAGCGGGGTGGAAGCGGCGGCCCAGCTATACTTTGGCAAATCCATTACGGAATGCGATTTGGCGGAATGCGCCTGTATTGCCGGGATTACCCAGAACCCCTATAAGTATAACCCTCTTTATTTCCCGGAACAGAACAAAGAGCGGCAGCAAGTGGTGCTGCAGGCCATGTATGACCAGGAGAAGATTACCCGTTCGGAATATGAGAATGCCATGGCCGAGTCGGAAAACATGACCTTTGTGGGATATGCCGGGCAGGACGATGGCGATGACGATGAAACCCTGTCGGCGACCGATACGTGGGACTGGTACACCGAAGCCATGTTCAAAGATGTGGTGCGCGATCTGCAGAAAGCCTATGATATTACCGAAGACAAAGCCGTGGAAATGATCTACCACGAAGGGCTGACGATCTATAGCGCCATGGACATGCAGGATCAAAAAATCGCGGAAGAAGTGTTCGCGGACGAAGATCTGTATGCGACCGATTCCGGGGTACAGACGGGCTTTTATATGATGGATTATTCCGGCCGCACCTTGTGTATCATCGGTGCCCGTGGGGAAAAGACGGGCAACCGGCTTTGGAGCTATGCGACCGATTCCAAGCGGCAGCCCGGTTCGACCATTAAACCCGTCGGTGTCTATGCAACGGCCTTGGAACAGGGCACGATCAATTATTCCACCATCTTAAAGGATGAACCGCTGGAAAACTACTTCCCCGACGGCTCGTCCGGCCCCAGCAACGCCGGACGCCCCTATGAAGGGGAAATGACGGTGGCAAAAGCCATCCGCGTTTCACAGAACGCGCCGGCTGTGCAGCTGGCCAACCAGATTGGCCCCACCAGTATATATAATTTCATGACCCAAAAACTGCATTTTACGCTCAACAGCGACGATCAGTACAGCTTGGGCGGCATGGGCATCGGCGGCTTGACCGACGGTGTGACTGTGCGGGATATGGTGGCGGCCTACCAGATTTTTGGCAATGGCGGCCAGTACTATGAACCCTATACGTATTACTACGTGTTGGATCATGACGGCAACCGGATCTTAGATAATACGAATAAAATTGGCGAACAGGCTATCAGCTCGGCCAATGCCACGATTTTGCAGAAATTGCTGCGCGAACCGATCTATGCCAGCGGCGGTACGGGCACGCGGGCCCAGATCAGCGGATGGAATGTCTACGGCAAAACCGGTACGACGGACGATGACTGCGATGCCTGGTTTGTTGGCGGCACCACTTATGCGGTGGCTGGTGTGTGGTCGGGTTACAAAGTGGCCAGCCATCTGAGCAGTACCCGCGATCCCATCACGCTGTGGAAAGAAGTCATGACCCGCTGCCTGGAAAATCATCAGGACATTGGACGGGAATTTACGTGTGATCCCACGGTTACTGCGGCTTCGTACTGTGTGGAAACCGGCATGCTGGCTAGTTCCAGCTGTAAAGAGACCATGACGGGTTGGTATACGTCTTCGAATAAACCGGGTGTGTGTAACGGCAATCATAAGGATGAATCGTCGATGGAGAGTGAAGTGTCGCAGGTAGCGACCCCGACGCCGACACCCACGCCAACGCCCACGCCGACCCCCACCCCGACGCCAACACCGACACCCACGCCAACCCCCACGCCGACGCCGGAAGTGACCCCGTCGCCGACGCCCACGCCGGATACGACCGAAGAACCGGAATCCTCTCTGGAGCCGGAGCCGGGAGAAAGTGAAGCCGAGCCGGAAAACGAACCATAAAAGGGAAAAGGAACCCCGTTTTTACCAAGCGCCGCTGGACGGAGAAAAGCCGTCCGGCGGCGCCTTTTGTCATATTTGCACAGCTTTTTCTTAAAAAGTGACCAATTCCTACCGGAAAAAGCCCTTGCAAAATGGAACAAAACATGGTAATCTGTATATCACGGCAATACAATCGTTTTTAGGTGATGGACAATGAAGAATGCCTCCTATCTGCTGGTGGATGCCTCCTCCTTGCCGGACGTCTATGGAAAAGTGCTGCAAGTCAAGCAGCTCCTGGCGAACCGGGAAGCTTCCAGTACATCGGAAGCTGTGCGTATGGTAGGGATCAGCCGCAGTGTGTTTTACAAATATAAAGATGCGGTCTTTCCGTATAATAAAAAACAATCATCCCAGATTCTCACGATCCAGGCTGTGCTATTAGACCGGCCGGGGGTGCTGATGGCGCTGATGGCGGTCTTTTACGATGTCGGGGCCAATATTCTGACCATTAACCAGAATATCCCGGTGGATGGGCGTGCGCTGATTTCAGTTTCAGCCCGTACCGAATCTATGGAATTGCCGGTGGAGAACCTGTTGGAAAAATTAAGGAACGTCGAAGGCGTTCTTTCCATTCAAAGTATCCGCGATGAATGAACGCGTTGCTGTAAGGAGGAAAAGAGTATGATGAAAGTTGCAATCCTTGGTCACGGTACGGTGGGATCCGGTGTGGCAGAAGTCCTGACCACCCATGCAGAGAGCATTGCCCGCCGGGCGAAAGAACAAATTGAAATCAAGTACATTCTGGATATTCGCGACTTCCCCGACAGCCCGCTGCATGACCGCTTTGTCAAAGATTTCCAGATCATCCTCAATGACCCGGAAGTATCGATTGTGGCCGAAGTCATGGGGGGGCTCCATCCGGCCTTTGATTATGTCAAAGCCTGTTTGGAAAACGGGAAGAGCGTAGTTACCTCGAATAAAGAACTGGTGGCGGCCAAAGGGGCCGAGCTTCTGAGTATTGCCCAGAAGAATAACCTTAACTTCCTGTTTGAAGCCAGCGTAGGCGGTGGGATCCCGATTATCCGCCCGATCAGCCAGTGCCTGGCCGCCAACGAAGTGCTGGAAATTGCCGGCATTCTCAACGGCACCACGAACTTTATTTTGACCAAGATGATCCGCGATTCCATGAGTTTTGAAGATGCGCTGGCCCTGGCCCAAAAGCTGGGCTATGCGGAACGGAATCCGGCCGCCGATATCGAAGGCCACGATGCCTGCCGTAAGATCTGTATCTTGGCTTCCCTGGCTTTTGGCCGCCATGTGTATCCGGAACAGGTACATACCGAAGGGATTACCCACATTACGCTGGGCGACGTGGAATATGCCGATGCCTGGGGTGGCGTCATCAAACTGATCGGTTCGGTCAAGCGGACCCCGGAAGGCAAAGTGCAAATTCTGGTAGCTCCCATGATGATCCCGCGGGAAAGCCAGCTGGCCAATGTAGATGATGTTTTCAACGGCATTCTGGTGCGCGGTGATGAAACCGGGGACGTGGTCTTTTACGGCAAAGGGGCCGGCAAATTGCCCACCGCCAGTGCGGTGGTGGCCGATATTATCGACTGTGTCAAACATGTAAAAGCCCGCAAGTACCTGTATTGGGAAGACGGCTCTCCCGATTATGTGGAAGATTACCGCAAAAATCAAACGCTCATGTATGTACGGGTGAAGACATCCGATCCCGACGAACTGCTGGAAAAAGCCGATGCCCTGTTTGATGGGGTATCGCGGTTGTCGCGGTTCGATGCACCCGATGACGAATTGGCCTTCTACACCGAAAAGCTGTTGCCCGAAGGTGTGATCGAAGAAAAATTGCAGCAGCTCAAAACCATGGGGGGCGACGTACAGTCCACCGTACGCATTGCCGATCTGTAAAAGCTAGGATGACGGGGGCCGTTTGCGGCCTTTGTGAATAGAATAGACCGTAGGAAAGAAGATGATGTTATATGATGCGTATTGATGTACCGGCTACGTCTGCGAACCTGGGTTCCGGGTTCGATTCTCTGGGCATCGCGCTGACATTGTGCAACCGGGTGTGGATGGAAGAATGGGACAGCGTGGATATCGCATCCCTGGATGACACGGTGGTGCCCACCGATAAAAACAATCTGATCTACTGGGCAGCGCAACGCCTGTTTGATGAATGCGGGCATCACCTGCCGGGACTAAAAATCAGGCAGGAAAATAACATCCCCATGGCGCGCGGCCTGGGCAGTAGCTCCGCCTGTATTGTGGCCGGGATTCTGGGGGCCAACCGCATGCTGGGGAACCCGCTGTCGGAACAGGATTTGATCCGCTTGGCGGCGCAAATTGAAGGACATCCCGACAACACGACCCCGGCTATTTCCGGGGGCTTGGTCGCATCCGCCATGGAAGGGGAACGGGTCTATAGCGTCAGCGTACCGGTTTCCGACAAAATCCGGTTTGCCGTCTTTATCCCCCCGTTTGAACTGAAAACGGAACTGGCCCGGAAAATGCTGCCGGAATCCTACAGCCGGGAAGATGCCGTATATAACCTGTCCCGGTCGGCGCTGATGACGGCGTCGCTGTTTTCCGGTAAAATTGAAAATTTGCGGGTGGCGGTGCAGGACCGTTTGCATCAGCCGTACCGCAGCGGCCTGATCGAACATTATGACCAGGTGTTCCGCATCACCTATGAGCTGGGCTCGCTGGGCACCTATGTCAGCGGGGCCGGTCCCACCATCATCGCTTTGGTGCCGTCGGATGAAGCCGACCGCTTCCTCTCGCAGGCACAAACGCAGCTTTCCCAGAAGGGGATCGAAAACTGGCAGACCGATATTCTGGCCGCCGACCCCCACGGGGCGCGTATTACTGTTGAATAAGAACCGGAGGTTGTTTCTATGAGTCTCATCGTGCAGAAATTCGGGGGCACGTCGGTTGCCAATGCCGAACGCCTCAGAAATGTGGCACAGATCGTCACCGATAAATATAAAGAGGGCAATGACATGGTCGTTGTGGTGTCGGCCCAAGGGGATACCACCGACGACCTGATTGCCAAAGCCAACGAAATCAATGAACATCCCAGCAAGCGGGAGATGGATATGCTTCTGACCGCCGGGGAACAGATGTCGGCGTCCTTGCTGGCCATGGCCATTGAAAAAATGGGCTTCCCTGTGGTGTCGCTGTTGGGCTGGCAGGCCGGGTTTGTGACGACGACGGATTATGGCAATGCCCGCATTAAAAATGTGGACCCGCAGCGCATCCGCAAAGAGCTGGACAAGCGCAACATTGTGGTGGTGACCGGGTTCCAAGGGGTCAACCGGTATGATGATATGACCACCCTGGGGCGCGGCGGCAGCGATACCAGCGCGGTGGCGATTGCCTGTGTGATGAAAGCCGATCTGTGCCAGATTTATACCGACGTGGACGGCGTGTATACGGCCGACCCGCGCAAGGTGAAAAATGCGAAAAAACTGTCGGTCATTTCGTACGATGAAATGTTGGAACTGGCTACCCTGGGGGCGCAGGTGCTGCACAACCGTTCAGTGGAGCTGGCGAAAAAATATGGACTGGAACTGGAAGTACTCTCCAGTATCACGAAACAACCCGGAACAATCGTAAAGGAGACGAACAAAATGGAAAAAATGCTGATCAGCGGTGTGGCAAAAGACTGCAATATTGCACGGATCTCGATCATTGGCGTGCCGGATAAGCCCGGTCTGGCTTTCCGCGTGTTCAGCAAACTTTCCGCCAAAAATATCAATGTCGATATCCCACTTCATCAAATTGTCGGCATCGCCGGTGTT